>CACWHI010000004.1 GCA_902760595.1 uncultured Eubacteriales bacterium | reverse complement strand
GCCCTTGCGGTCGATGAACTGCTCCAGCTTGGCCACCTTCAGATTTTCTCCGTAGTAGCCCAGATAGGTATAGAACATCTTGGCGAAGACGCGCAGCACGGCAGTCTTGTCCTTGTTGATGGAGCCTTCGATGTCGATGTTGAACAGGATCGTATCCGTGTGGCCAGAGCGGGTCGCACGGTCAATCAGCATGAAGGTAGCGGGGTCATCTGCCAGCTCAGGCTTATGCCGGAAGCGCTCCACGGTGCGGACACCGTTGACTTCACGGTTCTGCAGAAGGTAGGACAGCATCTTCAGGAAGTGAGATTTACCACTGCCGAAGAAACCAGAAATCCACACGCCAATATCGGCGGTCGGTGCATTGAAAGACTCCAGGTAGTTATTGAAGAAGGTAATGATGTGCTTCTTCAGCTCCCGGGTGATGACATACTCATCCAGTTCCTGCACCAGGATATCCAGCTCGTCCTGGTTGACCTTGACGACACCGTTAATCGGGCGATCAATGCCTTTTGCGAACATGTCCTGTATTCTCATGCGGTGTCTCCTCCTCAAATCACATTGAACGCCCGGTAATACGGGTTGGGCGTGAGCTTGTCGAAAAGTTTGACGTAGTGGCCGTCATAGGTGCCGGGGTACATGACCAGCACAGGCACATCAGAGAAATACGGCTGCATCGCATCCAGCAGGGCATGGACCCGGATAAAAGGGAATGCCTCCCCAACGCCGGTGATCAGCAGCACGTCGCCCTTGTTGTGTGGCTCATACTGCATCTTGTTCACGAAAGCCGTATTGTTGGCCATGCGCTTCATCTGATCCAGCACGAACTGCTTTCCCTTTTTCTCCTCCTGCTGGGCGACCCGGTCTGTAATCCGCTTGTCGTCGCAAATAGAGAGGAAGACGCGGTACAGGTTATACTCGATCACGTGACAGTTCAGGCTCTGATCTGTGACCAACGTTTCGGTGAAATACCGCACCGCCATTTCCTGCTTTGGGTCATAGCAGAAGATGCGGATGTTGACCTCATTGCTGAGGCCTTTTCCTTCCAGGAATTCGGGCGTCTGTATCAGCGCCCGGAGATTATCCAGCCTTTGCATCAGTTCACTCATTTGCGGCGGTTCTCCTTACGATAAGCAGTTGAAGGCGGGGAGCAGGTATTCCTGGCCGTCTGCGCGGATCGCATTCTCAAGCAGCGGGCTGATGAGCACAGGATTGAGGCGGGTAGCATCAGCGCTGTCCAGATACTCGTTGTCCACCAGCAGCTTTTGCAGCACTTGTTTGAGCTTCGTGATGGTGCTGTCACTCCAAGTGGCCACCCAGTCATCCTGTTCTTGCAGCCGCTGGAAGAATACGTTCAAGTCTATCTTACCAAACGAGCTGTCCAATTTTCTGTACTTCTCGCCGATGACGGTCAGCATGAAGTCCTGAACAAGGCGATACTGGCGCATCATGGCGTAAAGGCAGATCTGCTTGGAGACATCGCTGGGTTGTTCCGCGATAGCTTCGACCAGCGACGGGTCTTCCATCGTGTCCAACCGTCGCAGGCAGGCCAGCGCCATTTTTCGGACGGATTTCTCCGTGGGATACTGGAACAGATTATCCTGTACGATTCTCTCGGCAACGGCCTCGTGATCCAGCCCCTCGCAGACCAGTTTTGCCGTGGTGCGCATTTCGTAGAACAGGAACTGCTCACGGGTAATTGTTGCGCTATATGGACTGTTCTCCTTAAGCGCCAGGTTTGATTTCTGTAACATGCATACCTCCGGGCTTTTTCTGTTAATCCTTAGATGCGGTATCCTTTTCGTCCGGTACAGTTTCAATGATCTCATTAATGTTGCAGTTCAGGGCTTCGCATATTTTTAAAAGTACATCTGTTGTTAAGTTTTCGCCTTTTCCTAATTTAGCTAGGGATGCAGTGCTGATGCCGCTCATTTCGCGGAGTTGCTTTTTTGAAATCTCTCTTTCAAGCAGGATTCTCCATAAAGGCTTATAGCTAATTCTCATTAAAACTCCTCCATCTCGCCACACTCGTAGCTGTACGGATAAAACCAATTCATACTATAGCACAATAGAACACGATGGTCAATCAGAAATTTGTCATCGCAAATTTTTAAGATGGCTATATAAAGCATTTTCTATTAACCGAGCAAACCTACGCGGTAGCTGTTAGATTTTCCAGCATCAGCTTTGCAATTTAGCTAATCGGGTGACCCGTTCCGTTAGCAACCATACCCGCATATCAGGCCGTTTCCTAGATTTCACACGCTAATATTTATTCATATCTTATGCATGTTTAGCCGGTAAAAGCCTCTAAAACATAGTAGAAGTTCAACACAGAACTGCATGGATTTTCAAAACCACTACATTTTTTAGCTGAATCGTCCGCCAATGTTTGCAGTTTTGAGATCCAACCAAGGGGAGCGCCGTTAGAAATCCGGCAAAAATGTTGGCAACCTGCAAACAAAACCCCTGAATCTGTTAGCAGAAGAGCCCCGCAGAAAAAGAAAAGCGCCCGCTTTTGTTAGCAGGCTGCTGTTAGCAGCTTTTTGCTTCATTGCTTCAAAAACGGGCTTTTTTGGCGATCCCGGCGCGATTCGAACGCGCGACGTTCCGCTTAGGAGGCGGACCCTCTATCCTGCTGAGGTACGGGACCATGTCCTCGAAATCCTTGTTTTACAAGGCTTTCGAGCTTTTCGGTCTTCCTGACCGAGGGGGAGCAACCCGGGCTTTCCGCGTTAGCTGGCTAACTGCGGGCGGCGTGTTCGACTTTCACAGGCCCTTTATCTTCCGCCTCGCGTTAGCTGTTTGGCGGTAGCTCTGGGAGGGAAAATCGAACAGATTCCGGGGGATTTAGGGCACTTGATCGCTCAATTCAGGCGGCAGTCCGACTTCTTATTAGGAGGCGGACCCTCTATCCTGCTGAGGTACGGGACCATAGAAAACTGTTGAGGGAAAGTACGGTCTATAAGCCGAGTTCTGTTTTGACAGCCATCTATCTACGCGTACAGTCGCCAGTACGCTCAAGCGAAGCTACGGAAGCGGACGAGCAGCCCTGATGCTTCCTCTCTTGCACCGGATGGGGTTTACATGACGGACGAGTTGCCAGACCGCCGGTGCGCTCTTACCGCACCTTTCCACCCTTACCAATTGCTTGGCGGTTTCTTTCTGTTGCACTTGCCTTGGAGTCGCCTCCACCAGCCGTTAGCTGGCATCCTTGCTCTGCGGTGCTCGGACTTTCCTCATCTTTTGCCTTGCGGCAAAATCCGCGGCTGTCCAACCGTCTTTCCCTCCAACGCGTATTTTACACTATTTTACAGGTTTCGTCAACCGGCACCTTTCCCTGTTTCACGGCCAACGTATGAATTGAGAAGAGGCTAATAATATTACGAAATAATTACAATATATTACATATTTATTACCAAAAGGATTTATCACCTTAGTACTCGAAACAAGCAATGAGGTGATAGAGGATGAAAGAATCCTTCGATACGCTGACAGACACAAGACAACGAGCAAAAGTACTGCATAGCTTTGCAGAAATAATGATGATGGTGTGATGATGTCTACCACGAAAAAGTCATCCGTAAGATTCATGAGTGAGCCCTGGCTTTCAGACAATATCTTGTTGATTGGCTTAGATTATGCTATAATTAATTTGGGCTTGTATCTTTTCCTGGGGTATTTTGCAAATATCGAAAAGGTTCTGACCACAACAACGGCTGAAAACGAGCGGATCAGTATCGAACTGGATATGGCCCGCCGGATCCAGGCGGAATCCCTGCCGAACAACTTTCCTCCGTTCCCGGAGAGGACAGAGTTCGATATCTATGCCAGCATGCAACCCGCCAAGGAGGTGGGAGGAGATTTCTATGACTTCTTCCTGCTGGACGCTGATCACCTGGGTCTGGGCGTGTGGACGGCCGGAATATTCTCCGGATCAAGAAGTGATTTTGAGACGCTTCAGCTTACTCGATGCCGCAGCCGACTATGATTATCGATGGATTTTACCTGTGTCATGGAGGAAAAGATAAATGAGTAACAGTGATATTGGCGGGCCATTTCGGAATGCTCATCATGCGGCTTTACAAGCTGTTAAACAATTTGTACTTTTAAAAAACACAAATGGAAAGCTGTCTTGGATATCTTTGCTTCTTTTCACTGTTGGCATTATTATCGCGACGGGCCGCTTTGAGGTGCTCGTTTTTTCGGCTGTCGTGGGTGTCATCATCACCTTTGGCTTCTATTTATTGTGCTTGGATTATTATTTGAAGAAAGAACCGGTGTTTCAGAAAGAAAAGAAGAATGATACATTCTCCGCCTCACAGCAGAAGGACGAATGAATCACTTTGAAACGATCGCAACGTGTTTCAACAAGCAATACAGCTTTCATCAAAGACATAAAACGATGTATACAAATAATGAAATCACGGCAATGCTCTTGGCGGCACGTTGCCAGGAAGCGGAAAACGGGATGATCGTAACCAGCATTCAAATAGGTGATTGCAAAAACAGAGAAGCAGATAGCGCCATACCGAAAAGCGCAGCTTGACCGGCTTCATGAATCCCAGGCCTGCGTCGACAGGCTGGACTGCCAGAGCTATCAACTGGAAAAAAGATAAGGAGTTGACTGTATGAAAAAGAGTTTTTAGCCTACTATGCGACAATGACGAACTGAGGGCGTGTCCCGGCCAGCTTTCGTGACGCAGTATACCACCCATTATACTGCCGAAGATGGTTCAGGAATGGCAATAACAATAAAGGAGGAATGAAGCAATGATGAAGAACCGTATGTCCAAAAGATTAATGAGCCTGGTGATCACTATGCTGGTGCTTATGAGCCTTGCCCTTCCGGCCTGGGCGGAGGCGCCTGCCGCTGAGGAAAGCGCGACTCCCGCCGTGTTTGATCAGATGCTTGCGCTGCTGAAGGCGAACAGCCCCCGAAGGCTTGTTTTTACGGAGGGCACTGATGCCCGCATTTTAGAGGCCGCCGCGCGGCTGAAGCGGGAGGGCATTATCACGCCTGTCCTCATCGGCGTGCCGGAGGAGGTCCGGGCAGCTGCCGATGCGGGCAGCTTTGATATTGATGGGCTCGAGATCCTTGATCCGGCCGCTTATCCGGACATGGATAAGCTGGTGGAGGATTTTGTCGCCCTGCGCAAAGGCAAGGCGACCGCTGAGCAAGCCCGGGAAATGCTCCTCAAGCCCAATTACTTCGGCACTATGCTGGTCAAGGAAGGGCTCGCTGACGGCCTGCTCGGCGGAGCGACTTATTCCACCGCCGACACAGTTCGTCCCGCGCTGCAGCTGATCAAAACCCGGGAGGGAGCAAACCTTGTTTCTTCCTGCATGATCCTTCTCCGCGGGGATGAGAAGCTTGCCATGGGCGACTGCGCCATCAACGTTTCCTATACGGACAAGCTGGACGCCGAGGGCAATGTCACCCTGAGCGCCGCTCAGCAGGTGGCGGAGGTCGCTGTCGAAACCGCGCGCACCGCGAGTCTCTTCGGCATTGATCCGAAAATTGCCATGCTGTCCTATTCCACGAACGGCTCCGCCACAGGCTCCGGCCCGGATCTGATGCGCGAGGCGACCGCCATCGTCAAGGAAACCCATCCCGAGCTGGCCTGCGACGGGGAAATGCAGTTCGATGCCGCCTTTGTTCCCGAGGTAGGGCAGCTGAAGTTTCCCGGCAGTCCGGTCGCGGGCTATGCCAACACCTTTATCTTCCCGGAAATCCAGTCCGGCAATATCGGCTACAAGATCGCCCAGCGCCTCGGGGGCTTCATCGCCATCGGGCCGATTCTCCAGGGACTCAACGCGCCCATCAACGATCTCTCCCGCGGATGCAGCGCGGAGGAGGTCTACCTGATGAGTATCATCACGGCCGCCCAGAGCATCGGCCAATAACGAGAAATCTGCGGAAACCGTAGAAATGAATAATTGAACTGTCAAAACTGCAAAAAACAGAAAAAAATTACAGATTTGAAGGAGAAAATGAATTTTTGGCGAATAGGAAATGCGTAAATCGTTTAAGGAGGCGTTTCCTATGCCTTTGACCCTCTCCAGAACCTGCCAGGCGATCGCGCCGTCCGCAACCCTGAAGATGAACGCCCTGGTCGGCGAGATGCGCGACCGCGGCGAGGATGTCATTTCCCTGAGCGTCGGCGAGCCGGATTTTATTACCCCGGAGCATATCCGCGAGGCGGGCAAGCGGGCGATCGACGAGGGCAAGACGAGATATACCGCTGCCAGCGGCATGCCGAGCCTGCGCTCCGCCATCGCTAAATACCTGCTGGAGGAAAAGGGCCTCAATTATACCCGAGAGGAGATCATCGTCGGCAACGGCGCGAAGCAGGTGATCCTGGGCGCGCTGCAGGCCGTAGTCAACCCCGGTGACGAGGTGCTGCTGCCCGCTCCCTGCTGGGTCAGCTACCCGGAAATGATCCAGATGGCCGGGGGCGTGCCAGTATGGATCAATACGAGCCGGGAACAGGGCTTCATCCCCGACATCAGGCAGATCGAGAGCGCCATCACGCCCCGTACCAAGGCGCTGCTGCTGAACTCGCCCAGCAACCCCACCGGCGCGGTGTGGAGCAGAGAACAGCTGACCGCTCTGGCGAAGCTGGCAGTCAAGCACCAGTTCTATATCATCAGCGACGAGATCTATGAGAAGCTCGTATATGACGGCGCGGAGCATGTGTCCATCGCGTCTATCAGCAAGCAGGTGTTCAATCAGACCATCGTGGTCAGCGGCTTCAGCAAGGCCTACGCCATGACCGGCTGGCGCCTGGGCTACGCCGCGGGACCGCGGCCTGTGATCGCCGCGATGGCCGCCTACCAGAGCCATGCCACCGGAAACGCCAATTCGATCGCCCAGTACGCCGGCCTGGCTGCGCTGAAGGGATCGCAGCAGTGCGTGTACGACATGGCTGCCGCGTTCAGCCGGCGCCGGATGCTGATGCTCAACTGCCTCAAGCTGGTGCCGCACGTGAGCACCTTCATCCCCAAGGGCGCGTTCTACGTGCTGCTGGATGTGCGGGAGACCTTCGGCATGACGCTGGACGAGAAGGTGATCCATGACGGAAATGACTTCGCGGAGATGCTGCTGAAGAACGCGCGTGTCTCGGTGGTCCCCGGCGACGCCTTCGGCGCTCCGGGCTATGTGCGGCTGTCCTACGCGGTCTCTGACGAACGTATCCTGGAGGCTGTGCGCCGCATCGGCAATTTCACGGATAAGCTGCAGAAAGCCAAGACCAGGAAATTTGCCTGACTCGCGTACTGGAGGGCAGCTGAGACATGAACGCTGAATACCGTGGCTGCGCGACCTCCCGCGCCTGGCTGGAGGTCGATTTGAAGGCCCTGCTCGCCAATTACCGGGAAGCGGCTGGCCTGCTGAAGTCGGGCGTGGACATGATCTGTGTGCTGAAGGCGGATGCGTACGGCTACGGCGCGGTGCCTGTGGCAAAGACCCTGTACGGAGCGGGCGTCCGTTTTTACGCGGTGGCGACCGTTCCGGAGGCGCTTGAGATCCTGGGCGCACTGCCGGACGACATCCGTGTACTGTGCCTGGGCGAGCCTGCCGACGAGGAGCTGGAGGCCTGCGTCAGACATCGTGTGCGCGTCACCGTCGGCAGCGTTGAAAAACTGATGACCCTGAGCCGGAAAGCGCAGGCGCTCAGCCGGCCGGCATTCGTGCATCTCAAGCTGGATACAGGCCTGCACAGGCTGGGCTTCACGGACGTGGAGGAGCTGCTGCCCGCGATCCGACAGGAGGGCGTCATATACGAAGGCCTGTACAGCCATCTGGCGCTGCGATCCAGGGAGCAGTCGATAGAGCAGCACGCCCTGTTCGAGCGCATGAAGACGCGGCTGGAGCGGGCCGGATGGCGTTTTCCCATTGTACACCTGCTCGACTCCATCGGGCTGGTGCGCTATCCGGAGTGGCAGTACAATGCGGTGCGCGTCGGCGCGTTCCTGTACGGCAATGTGCCGCCTGATTACGCGCATTTTGATCGCCGCAGGCCGGTAGGCCGTTTCTGCGCGCGGGTCACGCGCGTGGCGCTGGTCCCGGCGGGGGAAGGCATCGGATATGACGAAGCGCCGCTCCGGCGGGATACCCGGGTAGCGACGCTTTCAGTGGGCTATGTGGATGGCTATGCGCGTTCTCTTTCCGGCGAGGGTGAGGTCGAGATCCGCGGAAAACGGGCCAAAGTGCTGGGCCTGATTTGCATGGACCAGATGATGGTGGATGTAACGGACATCCCCGAAACCCGCGCCGGCGATACGGCGGTGCTGCTGGGCGACGGCATCAGCCTGAACGAGCTGGCCGCCTGGGGACACCTGAACCGGAACGGCGTCACGGCATGCATTGGGAAAAGAGTGGAAAGAATATACGCAGAATAAACTCCAGGCTTCACACTGAGCCGGGCATTGCCCGGCTCATAAGCTTTCTCCCTGGGAGATCTCGTCCAGCGTCATGCCAAAGCTGGGCACGCATTCGCGCATGAAGTCCCGGACCTCGGGCAGGTCGATGCGGTCGATGGAGGAACGGATGGTGTAGGCGGCGTTCTCAAATTCGGTGTTGCCGGCCTTTTTTTCTTCAATGCATTTGATGTAGGCGCTGATCTTGTCGGCGGCCTTGACCAGCCGCCATTCGGGAGCGGTCTCGTCGTGGCAGATCAGCGGGAGATAGGCCTCGCGCAGGTCGTCCGGGAGCATGGACAGCAGGCGCTGGTTGGCGATGCCCTCGAGGCGGCCGTATTCCTGCTTGATCTGCGGGTTGTTGTGCTTGACAGGCGTGGGCAGGTCGCCGGTGATGACCTCGCTGGCGTCGTGATACAGCGCCAGCGCCATGACGCGGCCGGGATCGTAGCGCTCCTCATAGCGCGCGTTGGCGATCAGCGCCAGGGCGTGCGCGATCATGGCGGTCTGCGCGGCGTGCTCGGTGTCGTTTTCCGGCCGCGTGTTTCGCATCAGGCCCCAGCGGTTGATGTATTTCATACGGTTGATGTAAGCGAAAAAATGGTGCAGCATCGTTTTCTCCAGGTCATTTCAGCGGCTATGGCCGCTGTTTGTTTTACAGGAGCTATACCGCAAACGCGGCATGGCTTCAGGATGATTATATGCGGGCAGGACAGGAAATTCAAGAGAACAGTGGGACTTTTTTTATGGAATCGTATACCCCTGAAATGTACAAATTCAGGTTTATTTTTCTGTGATCACGGTGCAGCCGTTGCTTTTTTTTGTTTTTTGGGGTATCTTTACAAGGAAATGATCTGCTATGCTAAGGCATGAAGGAGGCTGTCGCGGATGAACGATCAGATCAGGCCGGAGGGAATGACGGTAGCGCAGATCGCCCGGGAGGCAAGGGAGGCGTCCAGAGAACTGACGGCGCTGTCCCTGGAGCAGCGGAACAAGGCGCTTTACGCGATGGCCGCGGCCCTGGACGAAAAACGTGAGACGCTCATCGCGGCGAACGCGCGGGACATGGAGGCTGCCCGGGCGGGACAGCTGGACGCGCCGCTCCTCAGCCGCCTGGAACTGAATCACAGGAAGATCGATCAGCTGATCGACGGGCTCAGATCGCTGGCAGGCCTGCCGGATCCGCTGAATCGGACGCTGCTGGCGCGTGAGCTGACGCCGGGGCTGAATCTGTATCGCATTTCCTGTCCCATCGGCGTGCTGGGCGTGGTGTTTGAAAGCCGCCCCGATGCGCTGGTGCAGATTGCCTCCCTGGCGCTGAAGAGTGGCAACGCCGTGCTGCTGAAGGGCGGCCGGGAGGCTGAAAAGTCCAACGCGGCGCTGTTCAGCGCGCTGGACGAGGCGGCGCAGGGCGCGGGGATCCCCGCGGGCTGGGCCGGGCTCCTGCGCACGCGTGAAGACGTGAACGCCATGCTTTCTCTGGAAGAGGACATCGATCTGCTGATCCCGCGCGGCAGCAATGCCTTCGTCCGCTATATCATGGAGCACACGCATATCCCCGTCATGGGGCACGCGGACGGCCTTTGCCATACCTATGTGGACGCGACGGCGGACCTGGAAATGGCGGTGCGGGTGACCGTGGACGCGAAGACGCAGGCATACGCTGTCTGCAACGCGACGGAAACGCTGCTGGTCGACCGGAGGATCGCGGCACGCTTCCTGCCTCTGGCCGCGCAGGCGCTGACCGCAAAGGGCGTGAGACTGCTGGGGGATGAAACGGCCCGGTCCATCATAGGCTGTGAGCCCGCCACCGAGCAGGACTGGGAAACTGAATACCTGGCCCCGGTGCTGTCCATCAAAACAGTGAGCGGCGTGGAGGAAGCCGTGGCGCACATCAACCGCTACGGCTCGCACCACACGGACGCAATCATCACCCGTGATGAAGCGAACCGGCAGTATTTTATCAGCCATGTGGACTCCGCGGGCGTATACGTGAACTGCTCCACCCGTTTCGCGGACGGCTACCGCTACGGCTTCGGCGCCGAGGTGGGCATCTCCACCAGCCGGCTCCACGCGCGCGGCCCTGTAGGGCTGGAGGGGCTGTGCACCTATAAGTACGTGCTGCTGGGCTCCGGCCAGACGGTCGCGGGAACACTGGACGGCACCTACACGTATACGCATCGGGATCTTAAAGACGGTGAAGCATGAGGTTTCTCTTCCGATATCTGAATCCATATAAATACCGCATGGCGGGGGTCATGCTGATCAAGCTGGCGGGGACGACGCTGGAGCTGATGATCCCTTATGTCATGGAACACCTGATCGACCACGTGGTGCCGCTGAAGGATATGCTGCCAGTGATCCTGTGGGGGCTTTTGATGATCGCCCTGGCTGTCGCGACGAGGTTCCTGAACGTGACCGCCAACCGGCTCAGCGTGAAAACAGCCAAGGAGGCCACCTTCACGATCAGAAGGGACCTGTTTCACGCCGCGCTGCACCTGTCCGGAGCGCAGATGGACGAGATCGGCCTGCCTTCGCTGATTTCGCGCATGACCTCAGACAGCTATAATGTGCAGTCCTTCATACAGTCGGTCCAGACCATCGGCATCCGCGCGCCGATCATGCTGCTGGGCGGGATCGCCATCACCCTGACAATGGATACGGGATTGGCGTCCATCCTGTGCGTGATGGCGCCTATCCTGGTGGTGCTGGTGGTGATGATTTCCATGCGCGGCATCCCGCTGTACGCGATGGTCCAGCGCGGTATGGACGAGATCGTGCGCGTGATGCGTGAAAATATCACCGGGATCCGCGTCGTGAAGGCGCTCTCCCGCGAGGAGCACGAGACGGAACGCTTCAGGCAAGCCAATGAGGAGACCATGCGCCGCGATATCCGGGCGGGCATGATCATGTCCCTGCCGGGACCCATTGTGACGCTGTTCCTGAACGTCGGGCTCACCCTGGTGGTGTGGATCGGCGCGCGCCGCGTCAATGACGGGGTGACTGAGCCGGGCGTGATCCTGGCCTTCCTGACGTATTTCAACATGATTCTGATGGGCGTGATGGGCCTGAACCGCATTTTTATGATGCTGTCCAAGGCGAACGCCTCGGCCAACCGCATACAGCAGGCCGTCGACCAGGAGGACGCGCTGCCGGTTCTGCCGGAAGGAGAGGCTGCCAGGTGCGAGCGGGAAGGGTTTATCGTTTTCGATCATGTTTCCTTCAGCTATGACGGCGAAGTCCAGTCTGACGCGCGCGATGAGCGCTTCGCCGGCTCGGCGCGGCAGAAGTGCCTGATCGATATCGACTTTGAGCTTCCCAAAGGCGGCTCCCTGGGCATTATCGGCGCGACGGGCGCGGGGAAGACCAGTATCATCAACCTGCTGATGCGCTTTTACGAGCCCCAGGAGGGGCATGTGTTCGTGGACGGCCGTGACGTGCGTACGTATGCCCTGCCGGAGCTGCGCCGCAGGTTCGGTGTCGTGCTGCAGAACGACGCGATCTTTGCCGATACGATCCGGGAGAACGTGGCCTTCGGGCGGGATGTGGACGAGGACATGCTGCACGCAGCGGTCGGGGACGCCATGGCGCGGGATTTCGTGGAGGGGTACGAGGATCAGTATGATCACAAGGCGGTCATCCACGGGGCCAATTTCTCCGGCGGGCAGAAGCAGCGCCTGCTGATCGCGCGCGCTTTGGCGGCGCATCCGGAGATCCTGGTGCTGGACGACAGCTCTTCCGCGCTGGATTATCGGACGGACGCCGCTTTGCGCAGGGCGATCGGAGAGCATTACAGCGATACGACCATGATCGTTATCGCGCAGCGCGTATCGTCGCTGAAAAACCTCGATCGGATCATGGTCCTGGATGAGGGGCGTATGATCGGGTACGGGACGCACGAAGAGCTGCTGAAGAACTGTCCTGAATACCGGATGATCCATGAAACGCAGATGGGGGAGGCGGACTGATATGGCAAGACGCGACTCCATCATGTATAAGCCGCGCGACGCGCGTGGCGCCTTTCGGCGGCTGCTCTCGTTCATGGGGCCTTTCCGCTGGCTGATCGCGCTGGTGGCGGCGCTGTGTGTGGTGTCCAACCTGCTGAGCCTGTGGGGGCCGAACCTGGCGGGGTCCGCGATCAACGAGGCCGCGGCGGGCGCCGGCCGGGTCAATTTTGACCGTGTCGCTTATTACGCGCTGAGGATGCTGCTCTGCTACGCGGCGTCTTCGTTGCTGACGATCGCTATTCACGCGCTGATGATGAATGTTTCCAGGCGCGTCGCCCGGCAGCTGCGAGGCGCGGTATTTGAGAAGCTGATGCGCCTGCCGGTGGGCTTCTTTGACCGCAACCAGGCGGGCGACGTCATCAGCCGCGTCAGCTATGATGTGGACGTGATCACGACCTGCATGGCGACGGATGTCACCAGCATCCTGACCAGCCTGGTCACGGTGATCGGCTCGGTGGTGATGATGGTCTCCATCTCCCTGCCGCTGTCGGCTGTGGTGCTGTTCAGCGTTCCGGCCGCGGTGCTGTATACCTCCCGCATGCGCAAAATCACGCAGCCCCGGTTCGTGCGCCGTTCCAAATGCTATGGCGTCATGAACGGCTTTGTGGAGGAAATGCTGTCCGGGCATAAGACGATCCAGTCGTACGCGTATGAGGACCAGGCGGAGCGGCGGTTCGACAAAATCAATACGGACGCGGCAGAGGCGTATTATGAGGCGGATCGCTACGGCGTGACGATCGGCCCGACCATGGGCGCGATCAACAATATCACCCTGTCATTGATCGCTCTGCTCGGCTCCGTACTGTACATGCACGGATGGATCGGGCTGGGAAGCATCTCTTCCTTCGTCCTGTACTCACGCAAATTCTCCGGCCCGATCAACGAGATCGCCAATATCATCAACGAGCTGTTTTCCGCCCTGGCTGCCTCCGAGCGCGTGTTCGCGCTGCTGGACGAAAGAGAGGAGCAGAGCGACATGGAAAACGCCGCTGAGCTCACAGATGTCCGGGGAGACGTGCGTCTGGATCATGTCGCCTTTGGCTACGACGAAGCGCGTACGATCATCCATGATCTGTGCATGCACGCGGAGGCGGGAAAGCTGGTGGCCATCGTCGGCCCGACCGGCGCGGGAAAAACCACGATCATCAACCTGTTGATGCGCTTTTATGATGTTGACAAAGGCGCTGTCTTCGTGGATGAGCACGATGTGCGCGACTGCACCCGGCGCAGCGTGCGCGGCGCGTACGCGATGGTGCTGCAGGATACCTGGGTGTTCCGGGGCACCATCTTCGAGAATATCGCCTACGGGCGGCCTGGCGCGACCATGGAGGAAGTAGTGGCGGCAGCCAAAGCGGCGCATATCCATCCATTCATCATGCGCCTTCCGGAAGGCTATCAGACGGTCATCAGCGAGGACGGAGGCAATATCTCCAAAGGCCAGAAGCAGCTGCTGACAATTGCCCGCGCCATGCTTTACGACGCGCGGATGCTGATCCTGGATGAGGCGACCTCCAATGTGGATACCTCCACAGAGCGCGCGATTCAGGCCGCTATGCGCGAGCTGATGCGGGATAAGACCTGCTTCGTCATCGCGCACCGCCTGTCCACCATACAGCATGCCGACCTGATCCTGGTGCTGAACCAGGGCGACGTGGTGGAACAGGGCACGCATGAATCGCTGATGCGTGAAAAGGGCTTCTACTGGAAGCTGTACAGATCGCAGTTTGAGTGAAACAGAAATACAAATGGGCTGCAGCGGAATGCGGATTTCGCTGCAGCCCATTCGTATTCTTATACTATTCCGCCTCGTCCGTCAGGATGATGCCCAGGCCGATCGGCAGGTCCTTTTCTTCGGGGATCAGCACGATCGTAGCGGAGGCGTCCTGCTCGTTGGTCAGGATGCGCTGGACGGTGCAGGAACGGTGCGTCTCATGGGAATCGTCGTTGCGGGTATAATACCAGGTATCGCCTTTTTTGAAGCGCATGGCGTCGTCGGCGCTGACCTCCGCCCGCAGGGTGATCGCTGTCGCGATCGTGGCAGCGGACTGGTCCTCCCGCACGGCGCTTCCCACCTGGACGTTGACTGCCGTCACGATTCCGTCAGCGGGCACGGTCACTTCCGTATCCTCGCTGGAGGCGGTGGAAAAGAGCCACTGCCCCCGCTCCACGACGCTGCCCACGCCGACGCGGAGCTTCAGCAGCACGCCATCGCCGGCCACGGCGACCGTTTCGTGGGTGGTGACAGTGCCTTTGCCGACCAGGCTTTCGGTTGTCATGGCCCGGCTGCGGTACAGGAAAACCGTCTCGCCCACATACAGTTCGCCGGCGGTCACTTCGGCGTCAAAGGCGGCGCCGTTGATCGTGGTGACCCGGGCGATCGCGCGGTGGGTGCCATCCGCGGAGCATCTGACATATAGGGATTCTCCGCTGTGGATCAGGGCGTTTTCCGGTGTCTTGGCATAGCTTTCCGCCGTGCAGGTCAAGGTATACCGGCTGACAGGCGCGATCTCCAGCACGGTACCGGAGGCGGTGTCGCCGACCTCCATATGTACCGCCGCCACGGTCCCGTCCACGGGGGAGAACACCTTGGTTTCCCGGATCACGCCGACGGTTTCGCCCGCCTGGACGCGCTGGCCGACCTCCAGCTCAAGGGAAGTCAGCGTTCCGTCGGAGGGGATCTCGATGTCGGTCGTGCCAGACGCGGATACTGTCCCTGCCCAGGTATCCGCCAGGGCAGGCGCCGCTGCCAGCATTGCGGTCAACAGCAGAATGAAGGTTCTTGTTTTCATGGCTGCCTCATTTCTCATACAGAATCAGATGGATCGGCTTCCTATGAAAGCGAAAGCAGGATACTTATCCGGCGATCGGCGTCAGAACGCCGTCGCGGACTGTGTAGTAACGGTCTTCCACATTCAGGTACAGGCCATACTCGTTCAGTACGAACACGAAGTCGGAGGCTACAAAGCCGTTCGCGCGTTCATGGCCGTAGGCGGTGCCGGAAAGGGACATATCCGTCGGGATCACGATATCGCCGGCATCCGTACTGAAGGACAGCGAACTAATCCCGGACCGTGCCAGGGTCTGCAGCGCGTACTGGGTAAAGAACCAGCTGCCTTCCTCCTCGGAGCTCAGGACGAGCCGGTCTTCGGCAAGCTGCGCCTGGAAATCCTTCTCGCCGCCGCGGCTGACTTCAAGCGCCATGCCGCCCATGCTCAGGATCTGCATGGTATCTGCGTCCAGGGACAGGGGAACAGTCCCGTATACGGTCATATCGCCGGTCCCGCTGGCATGGGTGCTGATCAGTGCCTTGCCCGGGGTGATGACGAACGCGGTGCTTCCGCTTCCGCCGCCCCTGCCTTTGCTTCCGCGTCCGCCGGGCCAGGGCCATTTTCCGCCGGGTATCGTGGGCTGAGGCGTGTCAGTGGATTCGGGCTCCTCTGTTGTATCCGGCGTCGGTGTGACATCGGGAGCTTCAGGCGTAGGAGTGGGCGTTGGCGTTGTATCCGGCTCATCTGTGACGTCCGGCTGGGGAGTCGGGGTGGCGGTAGGCTTGGAAGTCGGCTTCCTGGTCGGAGTGGGCGTGGGTGTCTTCAGCGTCAGCTGCAGAGACTGACTGACCGAGGCCAGTACACTGCCTTCGGATTTCGCCTTTACCTGAACGGTAAACAGGCCGGAGCTGAGGCTTGACGTGTCCAGGCTGATGCTGGCCGCCGCGGTATTCTGCTGCAGCTTCTGGCTTTCGCTGCCGCTCAGACTGACCTCGTATTCGGTCGCGGAGAGGTTGAAGGTCCATTTCAGCTTCAGCGGATCGCCCGTGTTCAGAGTCAGATGCCAGAGGTGCTCCTCATCCTCAGTCGCGCCTTCGATGACCAGCGTCAGCTCGGGCAGCGGCGTCGGAGTCGGGGTAGCTTCCGGCTCATCCGTACTGTCCGGATCCGGAGAGGGCGACGGAGTGGTCTCAGGATCGTCCGCGTCATCCGGCGCGGGAGAGGGCGACGGAGTGACCTCCGGATCGTCTGTAGTATCCGGCATGGGAGTTGGCGACGGAGTGGTCTCAGGAGCGTCTGTGTTATCCGGCACCGGAGTAGGCGATGGAGTAACCTCCGGATCGTCCGTGGTATCCGGCACGGGGGATGGGGTCGGGGTAGTATCCGGGTCGTCTGTCATATCAGGTGCAGGCGTCGGCGTCGGGGTGATCTCCGGCGTTGAAGCCTGATCGGAGACCGGGGTCGGCGTTGGATCGTTGGCCGGCGTAACGGTCGGCGACGTGGCAGGCGTTGGGGTCGGCGTCGGATCTTTGTCGTCAGGTCCGGCGCCTTCCGGATCAGGTGTTAAAGAAGGCGTTTTAGTGGGCGTCGGATCATTGAAATCGCCAGTATCTGGCTTGGCAGTGGGCGAAACATTGCCTGAATCGCCGCTATTACCGCTCGGAGTGGAAAGAATCTCCGGCGCTTTGGTAACTTCAGGCACATTTGTGGGGGAAGGAGTGGGGCTCTGTGTCGCCTCAGGCGCATCCGTCCCCTCTTCCGCGTAAGAAGAGGGCAGAACGTATCCTGAGGCACAGAGCAGGCACAGACACAGTATCAGGCAGAGAAAACGCTTGACCGGGCGGTCAGTTTCCGCTGATTTCCTCAGCATCTTTTTCTTCGGCTGGCTCATCCGCATGCTCGGTCACCTCTTCCTCATCTTCTGCTTCCAGGGTGGTCACGACGACGCTCATACCGAAGTTGACCTCGTGATCCGGCGTAAAGCTGACGAGCACGCGGTAGATGGTCTCGGCGCTTCCGCTTTCGGCCACGGAGGAAACCATCGTCACGACGCCCTTGTAGGTCTTGGATTCGTCGGCTTCTAGCTCGATCATGACCTTGTCGCCTACCTTGATATCGCTGCGGCTGTCTTCGGGCACGGTCGCCTCGACGCGCATGCCTTCGCGGGGATAGATGACAGCGACCACGTTGCCGCCCTGGATGCTGCTGCCCTGGCTCGCGCTCAGACTGCCGACGATGCCGGCGCTGCCGGCCAGGATATCGGTGCCGCTCATGTAATAGCCGTCAAAGGTGCCGTCCAGGGTCTCCAGCAGCAGGTCGCCGCGTTTGACCTGGTCGCCGTCCTTGACCGCGAAGCGGACGATGGAGCCGGAGGCTGTGACTGCGGTCGGGCTGGTACGGCTGACGGAGCCGCGGCCGATGCGCTTGGTGTTGGTGTATTCGATGTCGCGGTAGATGTCAACGGAATCGCCGGGGATGAAGGTGCCGGAGGAGACCTTGATCTGATAGCTGGTGCCCTCGATGGAGGTGATGGTGCCGACGCCGGTGCGGTCGGAATTGCTGCGGCACTTCAGGTATACCGTTTCACCGACGTGCACGAATTTCGTGTCCGTCGTGTTATAGGCGTTGTCCGTGGAAGCGGAAACGCTGTATACGGAGTCTCCCTCCAGATACATGACGGCACCGTAGCGTGTGGAGACAGTGGCGGCGGAATCGCCGGGCTCACCGAAAATGCCGGTCACGGTGCCGTCCTCCTCGGCGTACACCTTGGTGGTCTTCAGCGCGTAGAGCACATCCTCCGCGCCGACCTCCTGGCCGACCTCAGCCACGACGGAGGCGACAGTGCCGCCGATCGGCGCGTAAACCTCGATGGTTTTACCCGCTGCCACGGTGCCGTTCAGGGTCAGGCTGTCCGCCAGGACGGCGGAAGCCAGCAGGGACATGGAGCAGATCAGGCAAAGCGCGGTCAGTATGCGTTTGTTCATGGGGTGTCTCCTTTCCGGTCTCTTTTTAAAGAAATGAAGTTTCAATGCAAGTTGTATCACACGGTGCGGCCTTTGCCGCACGTACGATCAGATGGATCTGAGGGCGTCGATAGGGTTCAGCCGGCTGGCCTTCCGGGCCGGGACCCAGCCGAAGATGATGCCGACCGCGGCCGAGAAGCCGACGCCCAGCGCGATGGCGCCGCCGTTGATCACGAAGCTGGTGCCCAGTACGTTGCAAAGCGCGTAAGAAATCAGCAGGCCCAGTATAACGCCCAGCAGGCCGCCGAAAATGGACAGCAGGAAGGATTCGATCAGGAATTGGATCTGGATCTGCCAGGGAATCGCCCCGAGGGCTTTTTTCAGGCCGATCTCGATGGTGCGCTCCGTCACGGTGGTCAGCATCATGTTCATGATGCCGATACCGCCGACGATCAGGGCGATGGAGGCGATGCCTGCCAGCAGGGTGCTCATCATGCCGAGCATGGTTTCCATGGTTTGTTCAATAGAGGCCATGGAGGTAACGGTGAAGCAGTCTTCCTCGAAGTCGAAGATCTGGTCCATCAGGTCTTCTACGTTGGATTTGGCGGTTTCTGAATCGGCGCCTTCCGCCAGGTAAATCGTAAAGCTGTTGACCTCGTTGGAATTGTTGATCTTCATGCCGGTGGTATAGGGGATCATGATATCGGGGCTGCCGGAGAAGATCGCCGCGATACCGCCGCCTGAATCTTCCTTGTACCTGCCGACGATCAGGAAGGGCAGGCCCGAAACGTAGATCGTTTCCCCGACAGGATTGACGCCGAAGAAGAAGGTATCCACGATCTCCTGGCTGACGACGCATACATACGAATTGTTGTCATCGTCGATGTAGTTGAGGGACCGTCCCTGAATGATCAGGTCCTCGTTCAGCACAAAGTAATAGGCGTTCTTGCCGGATACGGGGATATTGGTCTCCACCTGGTTGCCGTACGAGACGCGGCCGTTCATAGTGACCGTGGGCACGATGCCGTCGACCTGCTCCAGCTCGGAAACTTTTTTCAGGTCGTCGGGCGTCATGCCCGATTTCAGGTCGCTGCCGGTCACGGTCACGGTCAGCGTGCCAACGCCCATCTCGGAAAAGGAAGACGCGATGGAGCCGGATACGCCGGAGACCGTGGAAATCAGGGTGATCACAGCGGTGACGCCGATCATGATGCCCAGCAGGGTCAGGAAGGAGCGGACCTTGTTGCCGCGGATATTGTCCACGGACATCGAGATGCACTCGCCGAGCATCACGAAGGTGGAACGGATGGACTTAAGCATCTACCACGGAACCCCCTTCCGTGATCTCGCCGTCGATGATGCGCACGATCCTCCGGGCATGCGCGGCGATGTTCATATCATGCGTGATCATGATGATCGTGCGGTGCTCGTCATTGAGCTCCTGAAACAGCTGCATGATCTGCGCGCCGGTCTTCTGGTCCAGAGCGCCGGTCGGTTCGTCGGCGAGCAGGATCGAGGGATTGCCGACCAGCGCCCTCGCGATGGCGACGCGCTGCTGCTGGCCGCCGGACAGCTGGGTGGGCAGGTGGTCCATGCGGTCACTCAAGCCCACGCGCTCCAGCATGGCCTCAGCGCGCCTTCTGCGTTCCCTGGGGCCGACGCCGGCATAGATGAGCGGCAGCTCGACATTCTTGCGGGCGTTCAGGCGGGAAAGAAGCTGCGAATTCTGAAAAATGAAGCCGATTTCATGGCTGCGCAGCGCGGCCAGCTCGTGCTCGTCCAGCTCCTCGACCTCGCGCCCGCGCAGGGTATATTCACCGGCGGTCGGGGTATCCAGACAGCCGATGATGTTCATCAGGGTGGATTTGCCGCTGCCGGAAGGGCCGAGGACGGACAGGTATTCGCTCTCCTCGATGGAGAGATCGATCTTTTTCAGGATATGCACGGTCTCGCCGCCCATGATGTAGTCTTTGTCGATCCCGCGCATGTTGAAGAATACTTCACCGGCCATGTCAGTTGCCTCTGGTTCCGGTGCCGGTGCCGCGGTTGGGGTTCATACCGCCGTTGCCGCCCGGCGCCCCGCCGCCGAAGTTGCCCTGTCCGTAGTTGCGGTTCTGCTGCCTGTTATTGTTATTGATCTGCTGACTGCCGAACATGTTGCTGAAGAGCGCGGTCATGGTGCTCGGCTGCTCGTCCTTGGCGACAGCGTACACAGTCTCGCCGTCGGAAACGCCGTCCTTGATCTCGACATAGTTGCCGTTGGACACGCCCACGGTGACCGGCACGCTTTCCATGGTGCCGTCCTCTTTCTGCTTGTAGACGAAGGCGCTGTTGTCGCGCTGGGTGCTGATGGCGTCCATCTTCAGCACGACGACGTTGTTCGCCTCCTGCTGGGGGATGGTGACCGTCGCCTGCATGCCGGGATACACGTTGTCGACGCCGGAGGTGTCCACGTCGATCGTGGTCGTGTAGTACGCCACGTTGTTGCCGGTATAGGACGCGTAGTCGATGGCGGAGATCGCCGATTCAAACGTGGCATTGATGGAGGAGACCGTCACGCGGCAGGTCTGCCCGATATTGACGGCGGTGATATTGCTTTCGCCGATGCGGATGGATACGCGCATATTGTCGAAGTCCGCCAGCTGGATCAGGGCGTCGCCGCCGTTGACCTCATCGCCCTTTTCGTAATTGATCTTGTTGATCTTGCCGTCAAAGTCCGCGCTGATGGTGGTGCCGTCGGACAGCCGCATCAGGCGATCTCCCTCCTTGACCAAGTCGCCGACCTTGACGTAGATTTCGCGGACCTTGGCCGAAGAGGAGGCGCTGTAGGTTTTATTATTGATCAGCTGCATGGTGCCGCTGAAGCTGAGCGAGTTCGAGATATTGCCCGTGGTCGCCGTATAGGGGTCATAGGTGACGCGGTATTCGTCCCGCAGGTTCTGGTAGGTGATCCAGCCGGCCACCCCCAGGATGGCGAGGAGAATGAGGAATATGATCAGGCGGCGGACGCGTTTGTGCTTGCACTTTCGCTGAGAAGAAGTCTGCCTGTCCTTGGTAACTGCTGTGGGTGCGGTGGTTCCCGCCGCGGAAACATTGCTCATGGAGAGACCTCCCGTGTCAGATGATTGGGCACGCAAATAGTATACCGAAAAAAACGGCAAAAACAAGTGCAGGAATGTGAATAAAACATGAACAAAAAAGAGCCCTATACGATGAAAAGGCTCTGTTTGCTCAGGATATATGCTTCATACGGGATCGGGGGTGCTGATACGTCCGGCGTCCATCTGCAGCAGGCGGTCCGCATAGGATACAGCGTCCGCTTCGTGGGTGACCAGGAGCACTGTGTGACCCTGGTGCGCGTAATCCCGAAGGCTATCCAGGACCAGCGCGGTGTTTTGGTCGTCCAGGTCGCCGGTCGGCTCATCGCACATCAGGACCTCGGGGGAAAGGAGCAGGGAACGGCAGAGCATCACGCGGCGAAGCTCGCCGCCGCTCAGTTCCTTCGGCAACGCCTCCTTCAGGTCAGGAATGCCGAAGCGTTCCATCAGCTCCAGCGCACGGGGAACAAGGCTTTCATCCCGGACCCCGGCGATGCGCGCGTTCAGGAACACGTTTTCCCATGCGCTCAAGGTGTCCAGCACGGCGCGTCCCTGGGGCATCACGCTGATACGCGCGGCCCTGAAGGCGGATAGCTTGCGGTCATCCATGCTGTAGAGGTCCCGCCCGTCTGCCGTTACGGTTCCGGTATCCGGACTGAGCAGGCCGGAAAGCATGCTGAGCAGCGTCGTTTTGCCGCTGCCGGAGCGCCCCATCAGGACAGATAAAGCGCCGGACGGGAGCTCAAGGTCCGTCTCGCGGACCGCGTAAAAGTAATTGCTTTCACCTGCTTTACGGTAAAAGCGCTTGCTGATGTTCTGTGCTTTCAGATCCATGTTCAGCCCTCCCGCAGAATAAGGCCGGTATCGACCCGGCTGAGCTTCCTGGCGGATACGGCGGAAGCGATGGGCCCGGCTAGCAAGCAGACGAGCATGCTGACCGTTGCCAGCGCGGCCACTGTGCCGGAAGAGGGAAGGAGGAAGGGGAGACCAAGAGCGCCTTCGATCAGGGAAGAGAAGGAGCGGACCAATACCAGGCTCAGCAGGATGCCCAGCACGGCGCCGGCCGCGCTGACACAGAACGCTTCAGCGAAGACCAGGCCTGAAAGCCTGGCGCGGGACATCCCGCAGACGCGCAGGGCGGCGAACTCCCGCTTTCTCTCTCCCGCCAGCAGTGCGAACGCGACCAGCAGGATCACCCAGATCAGCAGCCAGATCACGACCATCAGGACGGTGACTGTCCGTGAAACGCCGCCGAGGCTGTCAGCTACGCCGGTCACCATACTGCGGGTTCGCACGGCCTGGACCTTGCGGACATGGATATTGATCGAATTGACGATGTCATCCACATTGACGCCATCGGCCGCTTTGATATATACGGCGGATATCGTTTCCGCCGGATCGCCGTTGATGTAGCTGTAGCCGCCCAGCGCGCCGGCTGCCGCCATAAGGCTGCGTATGGTGTTCAGATTGCAGTATACGGCGGTATCCAGGCCTGTGCCTGTAGGCGCGAGGCGTCCCGCGACCGGACAGGATACATTGTACAGCTTGATGCTTTCGCCGACGTTGACGTTGACCTTGGTGCCTACCAGCAGCTCACCATCCTTCAGCGTTCCCTGGCGGCTCTGGGCCAGCCAGGACTGGACCGTGAAGTCCGTTTCAGGATCGAAGCCGATGACCTGGATCGGAATGGAGCAGCAGCTGGCGCGCATGCTGGACAGGAATACCTGCGTGGTCATCCGTCCTATGCCTTCCGTCCTGCCGATCTTGTTGACAGTGCTCATATTCATGTAGTACGGCCCTATGGTGCCCTGCAGGAACAGGGTGTCCAGATCCGTCTTCAGGGCGGCTTTGCTGGGCATTACGATGACGTCCGCGCCAAGGCGGTTTTCCAGGCTGTTCAGACCTGCGCGCAGAGAGGAGAGCACGAGCCCGCCGCCGCACAGGGTAAGGCTGAGAAAGGTCACCAGCAGCACGAGCGCGCCGGTTTTGCCCGGACGGCCTCGCAGATTCCTGAATACGAGATCGCGCATAATCAGCGGCTCCCTTTCCTGACGGTCAGAAGCAGGTATGCCTGGACGGCGGCGAGGATCGCTATCGCAAAGCCGAGCAGGACCATCGAAGGCTTCATCAGGCTCTGGCAGCGCATGCTGCTCATCAGGCAGAGGGGCATGAGATGTCCGGGCAGCAGCGCAGAGAGGATGGATGTCGGGATGACGGCCAGGGTCAGTCCGGCGCTCAGGTCTTTGTTGATGATCAGCAGCGCCAAAAGAGAATACAGTGCGCAAAGTCCGCCCAGGGCAGAGCATGCGACTGCCGCCCAGTGGCAGGTGCCGACGCTCCCGTCCTCATGCACGCAGGCGCCCAGAAAAGTGAGCGAGCCGACGCACATCAGCAGTGACAGGCAAAGGATCACGACAGACAGAGGCTTTTGAGAGAGTCTCTTCATAACGGCTCCTTAATCCACGAAGTTTTCGTTGATGATCTCACGCGCGACGCGGCCGTGCTCGAGCACGATGGTCCGCTGCGCTGCTTCCGCTACCTCCGGGTCGTGGGTGACCACGATGAGCGTCGTGCCCTCGCGGTGGAGCTGGCGGAACAGGTCGAGCACGATGTTCTCGTTCGCTTCGTCCAGGTTGCCGGTGGGCTCGTCGGCCAGGATCAGCTCCGGGTGGTTGATCAGCGCGCGGGCGACGCACACGCGCTGCTGCTCGCCGCCGGAAAGCTGGCTGGGCAGGTGGCGGGCACGCTCCCGCAGCCCCACGCGGCCCAGGGCTTCCAGCGCCTCTTCCTCATCCGGCAGGGAGTGATAATACTGGCTGACCATCACGTTTTCAACGGCGGTCAGGTAATTGACCATGTGGAACTGCTGGAAAATCAGGCCGATCTTATCGCGCCGGATCTCCGTCAGGGCTTTGCTGGATTCCTTGGAGATGTCCACGCCGTCCAGCAGCACCTGTCCGCTAGTGGGCTTGTCCATGCAGCCGATGATGTTCATCATGGTGGACTTTCCGGAGCCGGACGGCCCCATGATGGCGACCCATTCGCCCTGGTCCACATGGATGCTGACGTTGTCGAGCGCCTTCAGTTCGCCGTAGATCTTGGATACGTTTTTGATTTCAAGCAGACTCATTGGATTATTCTCCTTTCAGCACCAACGCGGGATCAATGGAGACCGCGCGGCGGATCGGCAGCAGGCAGCTGACGGCGGCGATGACCATGGACACGAGGACCGTCACCGGCAGCAGAAGCGGTTGGAAAGTGATGGAGGAGCCGAACACGTTGACGCTGACGACCTGCGCGAAGACAAAGCCGAGGATCGCGCCGAGGATGCCGCCCAAGCCGCCCAGGAACAGGCCCTCGCCCAGGAATTCAGCGCGGATGGAATTGTCCGAGGCGCCCAGCGCCTTTCGAAGGCCGATCTCGCGGCGGCGTTCGGTGACGACGGCCATCATGGTCGTGGACACGGAGATCATCGTCAGCACCAGTACGACCGCGGTGACCAGGAAGACCAGTGCCTGCAGCTTGGAAAGCACCGTCGTTTCAGAACGGGTGACGCGCTTGACCAACCGGGCGGTGAGCCTCTCATCAGCCTGGGTCATGGAGTCGGCATAGCTTTGCAGCTCGTCGGAATTGGCAGCCTGCACGCTCATCTCGACCACGTCCAGCTTATCATTTTCGCCGGTCAGGCTTTCCATATCGCTGAGGGAGAGGAAGAGATAGCCCTCTTCTTCACCGCCGGTCTCCAGAATGCCGACCACGTTGAAGGAGCGCTTGGATTCCGCGGTCCGCGTCGCTTTTCTGGCGCTGTTAAGGGCATTCACGACCGCTCCGGATGTGATGGTCGCGCCGGTCAGCGCGTCCACGTCGCCATCCTCAAGCGGCAGCTTTTTGCCGATGAACTGCCTGAGATAGGCTTCGTCCGTACCGGCTCTGCCGCCGAATTCGGGCGTCTGGAGAGATGCGTCGATACTGATCGAACTGATCAGTCCCTCACCATCCAGGGAAACGCTCACATATACGGGCTCCTTCTGCCAGCCCTCGGCGCTGCCGGACAGGGCGGCTCCCGGGACCCAGTCATCCGAAGGTACGCCCGCATTCTGCTCCGCGACGGTGGGTTTATAGGTCAGCTCGATCACACGGCCGAGCCGTAAGCCGAGGGAATCCGCGATCTCCTTACCGACCAGGATTTCACGCTCATTCTCTGGGTACCGTCCGTTCACATGAAAGTAGGGGCTCGTCTTCTGAACCTGGGTAAAGTCTGTGCCCGCCGTCGTAAAGCTCAGCTGACGGGATACCATGTCCAGCCGGATATACCGGTAAGGCGTCGCGCCGAACAGCGCGTCTTCCGGGATCGCTTTGAGCGCCGCGTCCGCGGCGGTCTGTGTCAGGGTTTCGCCCGAATCCGCCAGCAGGATCATGTTGGCGCCGTAATTGCGGAACTGCGCGCTCATCTGGCGTGGAACGTCATAATAGATCGTGACCAGCCCGGCCAGGATCGTAGCGCCGACCGCGATGGACAGCAGCGCGATCAGCATGCGGGAGCGTCTGCGCAGCAGCGAGGCGGTGATCATCTTCAGGAACATCTTGCGTTTTGACATAGCCGTCGCCTCCCTTAATGCCCGCCGTGCAGCACTTCCGCTGGACGCAGGCGCAGCACCATGCGGATCGCGGGGACGCAGCCCGCCATCGCCATCAGGATGATCAGTCCGGCGACGATGGGAATGACCAGGGGCTTCATTTCGATGGAAGCGTTGAAGACGCTGTGGCCGATCATCTGGGCGAAGCCGAAGCCCATGAAATATCCGATGACTCCGCCGACCAGGGCGGTGACCAGGATCTCCGTCACCACGACGCCGGTGATCTGGCTGTCACGCGCGCCGATGGCCTTGAGCAGACCCAGCTCCTGGGAGCGCTCCATGACGCCTGCGGTCACCAGGTTGGAAATGCCCAGCGACGCGCCGATCAGGCTGAGCGCCGTGATCAGGATCATCAGCAGCTGGGTCTTATTCAGGATCGCACCTTCGCCCTCGGCGACCCGGCGCACGGCGGAGGCGACGGAATCCGTGATGACCTCCTGGATCTGATAGCAGATCGCGCTGACATAGGCCGTGCAATACCAGGTCTCGTAATCCGTGCTGGAGAGCGCGGCGGGATTCAGCGCGGCACGGCGGGAAAGCTCGTTGTCCGGGGTCGTGATCGCGCTGACTTCGATAGATGCTACCTTGTTTTCCCGGCCGGAGAGCAGCTGGACCAGATCCAGCGGCGCGTAGATCTGCATGTCCTCGTCGCCGCCCGCATCATAGATGCCTACAACGGTCACGGTCTCCTCTCCTTCGCTACCGGCGACATTCACCGTCTGACCGGCTTTCAGGCCTGCCTGGGCGGCGAGCTCCTTCCCCAGCATGATCTCGTGCAGGGCGTCCTCGTCCGCTTCGTCGATCCAGCGGCCATCCGTCAGGTCCCACCAGCTTCGCAGCGAGGTGACGCCTGCGTCCAGGCTCTCGCCGGTGGGCAGATCGAGATGATGTCTGAACCAGGTGCCGACCATCTCGGCCTCCGTGCCGCCGCCCAGCCGGACACTGGTATCCAGAAAAGGCGCGAAGTCCTTGATATTATAGGTCCAGAAGATGGTTTTGATCTTTCCGAGCTCGTCCTCCCGCAGATACGCGGTGTTGAGCGAGGACGATGCGCTGTCGGAAACGCTGTAGATATCGCTGAGCAGGCTGGACGCCTTAGGCTTGACCACGATATTCGCGCCGTAGGTCTTCAGCTCCTCGTTGACCTTGTCGCCCACGTCCAGCATCACGTTGAGCATACCGGTCGCCAGGGACGCGCCGAGCGCGATCGTAAACGCGATCAGCAGCATCTTGCTCTTCTGGCGGAAAAGCGCGCCGCGGATCATTCTGAACAGCATGCTTCTCCCTCCTTAGAATCTGAATTCAGTTTCACCGGCGATGATGTCCTCAAGCCTGAAGATCATCTTGCCGTTTTCGATGGTATAGGCCAGGGGAATGGGGTTGCACCCGCCCTTGAAGCCGATGGTGTTGATGTTCATGACCACGTCGCAGCGCTTGCATACCACCTGGCTGCCGCGCTCGTAGTAGCCGGCGTTGCCGCAGACGTCGCACGCGTCGAGGCCGACGCCGTACGCGCCACTGTTGGGCTTTTTGACCACGATCCAGCGAACGGCGATCTTGTTTTGAGTGGTATATTCGAAGCGGTGCAGATGCCCGTCGTTCACGTTGTTCAGGTCGATCACGATGCTGCCCTCGGTGACGGAATAGCTTTCAGGCGGAGAAAGCTCGATCTTGCGCGTGGCGTAGGCCTTGACCGCGGTCATGCTGACCATGAAAACGGCGATGCAGGCGACCGATTTCACGGCGAGCCTGCGCAGCTTGCGGTTGTTGAAACGGTGACGGCGCAGCTGCGCCTTGTTGTCATAGGGCTGGGTCACGTGAATATGATCGACAAAAAGACGGATGGGGATGAGCGCCGTCAGGCCGGCGATCAGGGCGGAGAAAAGGAAAATGTTGGTGGAAGCAAAAGTCGTCACGCCCGACACCCAAGGGAACTGCTGGCGGTTATACCGGATCGGCCATGGAATGCGCTTGATGTTGGAAGCCCAGTAGCGCAGGATGATGGCCGTTGTGCGGAAATCGTTGATCAGCAGGCACACGGTGAGGAGGACCAACACCATCGAGCGGTGTGAAAGCGCCAGGCAGGCGCGATATATATACCGCGAATACAGCGCCAGGAGAATCAAAGCCAGCGCCCATCCGCCGAATCTCAAAAACCATTCCTGGGAGAGCGTTCCCTTGCCCATCGTATCAAAATCGAAGGGGCCGGACATTATGCCGGGAAGCTCATAGACAGCCAGTGAGCAGACCAGCAGCCCCGCAAAACAGCAAGCGGCGATGCCGCCCGCGCCCATGGGGGACTGGTCCTTTCGTCCGAAAATGGCGAGCAGGATCAGCATCACGACCGAGCTCAGCACGATCAGTACGGTCAGGTAGATCGTCTGCTGGTTGACGTTCAGCCAGGAATTCAGCTGCTTGTTCCATGCGACGACGTGCCGCATCGCGGTCAGCCAGCCGGAAATAAGAAGACCCAGGCTGAGCCCGGCCCAGAGGTAACGCAAAGCCTGGCTGCCGTACGTGCGGCGGATCGCTGCGTAGATCAGTGTAATCAGCGTGACGGTGATCAGCAGGCTTTCAGTGGTGGAGTAGAGATATTTCAGCATAAATCGGCCTCCGGCCAAAGTGTAGGGAAAAGGATGGTATACATGAAACATGCTGAGATGCGATCCCCCGCGGATCGCATCCCAGCTGATCAGCTGATTTGTTTGCCTGAAAGCGGATTACCACTGAACGGCGAAGTCCCAGTTGTCCCAGGTCACTTCATAGGGCGTGACCCAGTCTTCCTCAAAGTTGCCCTCGACGCCGGTTTCCGCGTCGGTGTGCAGCAGGTAGCCGTTTTCAGCGGGGCTCAGGATGCTCAGCGTCAGGCTGTAGCCCTGGCCTTCGGGAATGTTGATGTTCGCGCCGTAGTGAGCGCCGTCAGACGCGCTCATGGGCATGAAGGAGCCGTCCGCCAGGGTGTTGCCATCCTTGTCCTTGACCACATAGTTGATGGTCAGGTAGGGGACCCAGTTGCCCACGCCGAAGCCGTACTTGTCAGAGTTGGCGGTGATGTCGGCTTCGATATGGCAGGTGCTGTCTTCCTTGGCCAGGGCCTTGCCGGCAGGCGCCATATCCACGGGCTGGAAATACACGGTGGCGATGTTCATGAAGTCAACCTGCACTTCGTTGTCTTCCATGCCGAGGGGGCCGACCACGAACTCGGGGAACTCGCCCTCCTGGGTCGCTTCCACAGCGCCCTCAGCCAGAGCGGAAACCATGCAAAGGGCCATCATGGCGGCCAGAATCAGCGCGACAAACTTTTTCATAATAACATCCTCCTGAATCATAGTAGGTTGCTTTGTATGTCCAGGCGCGCCGCGCGGGGCAGCGGCCAAGGCACCGATGGTAAGAATCTGGGGTGGTTTACTTCTTTTTCGCGTACCGAGCTTTGATCGCGGCGATCTTCCCGCGGTAGTGAGCGATCATGAAGGTGATCAGCAGGATGATCGCGAGGATCAGCTGCGGCACCAGCGTTTCAAGGAAGGGATAGATACCGAAGAGCTGGATCACGTCGTTTTCGGGGATGCCGGGCACGCGCAACACGGTATCGAACACGCCGCCCTCCGCCAGCTCCTTGATGCCGGAGCCCAGGAAGCTGACGCACATGATCGCCATCAGGATGCTGGTCGCGGTGAAGAATACCTTGATCGGCAGTTTGATGGACAGCTTGGTGATCGCCAGGTACACGAAGACCAGCACCACGCAGCCCGCGCCGAAGCCGGTCCATACCATGCCGGGATTGCCCTGGGAAAGCATGGGCTGATAGAACAGCACTACCTCCGCGCCCTCGCGGAACACGCTCAGGAAAGCGGTGAAGGCCAGGGCAAAGGAGCTGCCGCGTTCGAGAGAGGACTGCACCTTGCTGTCGATATACCTGGACCAGCTGGCAGCCTCCGCCTTGGAGATCATCCAGTTGCTTACGTAGAAGAGCACGCATACGGCGATCAGCGCGGTAATGCCTTCAATGATCTCCTGGGACTGACCGGCGCCGACGAAGGCCTGCTTGACGAAGTAGAGGATCGCCGCGGCGATAAAGGAGGCGACGATGCCCGCCAGCGCGCCGACATATACGTTGCGCAGGCTCTTGCTGTTCCCGGATTTGACCAGGTAGGCGATAATAGCGGCAATGACCAGGATCGCCTCCAGCCCCTCGCGCATGATGATAGCAAAGGACGCGATGAAGGTGCCCCATGCGGGATTGGACTGGCTGACCTCCGCCTGCGCCGCTTCAAGCTCGGCGGCGGCCTGCGCGGCCTTGGCTTCAGCTTCCCTGGCGTCGATCATCCCCGCTTTGGCCTTGGCGGTTTTTTTCAGATTGGCGATCGCGTTTCTGAAGGTGCGGGTCTTGTGCTCTTCGCTGACGGCCTGCGTCTTCAGCCTGGTAAACAGCGCGTCCACTTCTTCACGGTCCGCGATGCTCAGATCCGTGTAGAGCTTATGGGCCAGACCGGATTCTTCATAGACGGAGTAGAACGCCGCGTTGATATTGTCCAGCGCGCTCTCTTCCTGGAAGGTCTCATAGGATTCCTGCGCGGTGTTCAGCAGCTCGTTCATGGCGGCAGCCGCTTCGACCCAGCTGGCGTAATGGGATGACGCGTTGGTATCTCCGCCATATTCGGCATAGGGGTCGTAGTTCACCTGTTCGCCGTTCAGCCAGTAGCTGACCTCGCTCAGGCGGTAGCCATCCATCACGGAGAGCTTGTTCGCGTCCTCACGGATCATGGCCTTCAGCTTATTGAGCTCGGTGCGGGCGGCCAGGCGGTTTTCCTCGCTTGTCGGGTCCTTCTTCAGCAGGCCCTTGCAGGTGGAGAAGGCCAGCTCCGTTTTGTTCTTGCGGGGTCCGGAGATGCGGTTCATGACGTTCATTTCGAAGGCGACGTCGTAGACCCTGAAATATCCGTTCGATACGCTGCCGACGGCGTCCGCGGTCTTGCCTTCAAGATAAAGGCCGAATGCTGTATCGAGGTAATTGTCGATCATGTTGGCTTCGTTTTCCCAGCGTCCCGCTTCAGCCGCTTTGCCATTCGCCATGATCGGCGATACGCAGGCGGCCAGGATCAGGATCGTGAGCAGTAAAGCGCTGATCCTTGCATGGTCATGTCGTGTCATATGCTCTGAGCTTTCCTTTCTGAACGATCGGAGAAGATGTAAGTTTGCCAGAACTAATATAGTTCAATAAAACTAAGATAGTTCAGTCAAACTAACCGATGGATATAATACAGGATATTTCATGAGATGACGCGCACAATATTGACTTTCGATTGAATAAATAGAGTATAATATTGACTTATAATTCCATTTTTGTATATAATGCGATCAACAGAGCATGACGGAGGAAGACAGAATGACGGCGGAAGAATGGCTGGCGATCAAGAATCATGATGAAAGCTATAACGGGAAATTCTATTACGGTCTGCGTACAACTGGCATCGTCTGCAAGCCCTCCTGCACCGCCCGCGCCTGCCAGGCCAGAAACGTGGTCATCTTCCCAAGTATTGAGGATGCTTTAAGGGACGGCTACAGGCCGTGCAGGAAATGCCGCCCTGACCAGCCGGGCTTTCAGGGCGCGAAGCCTGAACTGGCGCAGAGGGCCAGGAAATACCTGACGGAGCATGCCATGGAGCCCTTCCGGCTCGAGCAGATCGCGGAAGCGCTGTACGTGAATAAGAGCTACCTGGCAAGGACCTATCATGAGGTCGTGGGCCAGACCCTCCTGGAAACCCACAGCGCTATCCGGATCGGCCGCGCTAAGGAGCTGCTAACGCATATGGAATTATCCGTGACGCAGGTGAGCTTCCAGTGCGGATTCAGCTCCTCCTCCTATTTCGCCAGGGTCTTCCAGAAAGTGACCGGCGTCAATCCAACGGAATGGCGGACGGCATACCTGAAAAAGCTTGAACAGGCAGAACGGGTCGATTGACAGCTTTTACGCGTTATGATATAGTATAAACAGTTTCCGGCATGATTTTAAACATGGAGGTGCGATTATGGTTCCGTATCTGTTTCTCGTAGTCGTAGTATTCTTTGTTCTGATCCTTTTCCTGGCCGTATTCCCGATCGGGCTCTGGATCCGTGCCCGCGCTTCCGGCGTGCCGGTGCGCATCTCCGCGCTGATCGGCATGCGGCTGCGTCATATTTCTCCGCCCAAGATCGTGGACAGCTATATCCGCGCCCGGAAGGCCGGCCTGGAGCTGACCACTGACGAGCTGGAGAACCATTACCTGGCCGGCGGCAACGTGGAACGCGTCGTGAGCGCCCTCATCTCCGCGCATCAGGCCGGAATCAACCTTGCCTTCAAAACCTCCTGCGCGATCGACCTGGCAGGCCGCAACGTGCTGGAGGCCGTGCAGATGAGCGTTGTGCCGAAGGTCATCGAAACACCGCCCGTCGCCGCCATCGCGAAGGATGGTATCGAGCTTCGCGCCAAGGCCCGCGTGACGGTGCGCACCAATATCGACCGCCTGGTGGGCGGCGCCGGTGAGGAGACCATCATCGCCCGTATCGGCGAAGGCATCGTGACGACGATCGGTTCCTCCCTCTCCCATGAAGCGGTGCTCGAGAATCCCGATCTGATTTCCCAGACCGTGCTCGGCAAGGGTCTGGACGCCGGAACGGCTTACGAGATCCTTTCCATTGACATCGCGGATGTGGATGTGGGCCGCAACGTCGGCGCGCAGCTGCAGATGGACCAGGCGGAGGCGGATCGCCGCATCGCCCAGGCGAAGGCGGAGGAACGCCGCGCGATGGCTGTCGCGCATGAGCAGGAAATGAAGGCGGCCGTTCAGGAGATGCGCGCGAAGGTCGTCGAGGCCGAGGCCCAGGTGCCGCTGGCCATGGCGGAGGCGCTGAAGAGCGGCAAGCTCGGCGTGATGGATTATTACAAGATGCAGAACACGATCGCCGATACGGATATGCGTAACGGCATCGCCCATGCCGCCGCGCCGACGGTCAATAACGCGAACGAACCTGCCAAGAAAGGATAAAATCTCCTGACGGGAAGGAGTACGACGTATGGAAGTTGTCGTATATCTGATCATCCTTGTCATCGGGCTGGCGATGAGCGCTTCCAAGAAGAACAAGCAGGCAAACCAGAAAAACGCGAAGCAGCCCGTTTCAGCGCCGGTCCGGTCTGCAATGCCGGCGGTCAAACCGGCAAAAAAACGTCCCCTGAATCAGGAAGAGATCAAAAAAGCCGTGGAGCTGCTGATGAACGAGCGGCAGCCCAAGCCAGCGCCAAGGCCCAGACCGGCTGAAACGACCACGGCGCATGACGACGGCTTTTATCAGGGCACGTCCTTCGGAGACGAAGGGATCGATCCCTGCCATGACGATATGTATGGAGCCCGCCATGCCGCGGAAGAACCTGCCGAAGCGGTTCCGGGATTCCATCTGCAGTTCACAAAGGACAGTGTGCTCAATGGCGTGATCATGAGCGAGATCCTCAAGCGAAAGTTTTAACGAGATGTTCACCGGGCCCCGGGCTTCAGACCCGCCGGCCCGGTGAATGCTGTTGTTTTACAGGGAGCAGACAGGATGATCATTGTAGCGAGGGACGGAAGCGGAGATTACACATCGGTCCAGGCGGCGGTAGACGCCGTGAAGGGCGGTGGCAGAGCGCCGGCGATCCTGCTGGTACGCAAAGGCACCTACCATGAACGCGTGATCGTGGACAAGGACAATCTGCGGATCGTGGGAGAAGATCCGGAGGAGACGATCATCACCAACAGCGCATGCGCGAAGGATCCCACACCGGGCGGCGGTGCCCGGGGGACCTTCCTCTCCTTTACGGTGATCGTGACCGGACGGAACGTGGAGATCGAGAACCTGACGATCCGCAATGACGCCGGAGATGGCAGGGATGTCGGACAGGCAGTCGCCCTGTTCGCTGCGGGAGACCGGGGCGTCTACCGCGGATGCCGCCTGATCGCGCATCAGGACACGCTGTTTACGGGACCGATGATGCCAGACGTGGCGGCGGAGATCGAACCACGTACAGGTTCGGCGGAATGCAAGCCTGCCTGCAACGAGTGTGATGAGACATACAGCCGCCTGTATTTTGAGGACTGCCTGATCAGGGGTGACATCGATTTTATCTTCGGCTCCTACCGCTGCTGGTTTGAGCGTTGCACACTCTATATGAATGAGCGCGGCGGCTATTATACAGCGGCGAACACGCCGCGGACGCAGCCCTATGGGTACGTATTCCACCGGTGCCGCCTGACCGGAGAGTGCGCCGATGGCGCGGCGTACCTGGGAAGGCCCTGGCGGAAATACGCCAGAACGCTCTTCCTGGATTGCGAGATGGACGCCTGCGTCGCGCCTGAGGGCTTTACCGATTGGGACGAAAACCGGCGGGTGACAGACCGCTGCGGGGAGTACGGCACGACCGGCGCCCGCGCGAATCAGGCGGCACGGCATCCGGAGCAGAAACGGCTGACGGCACAGGAGGCCATGCGCGTGACGATCCCCGAGGTCATCGGGGGCTGGGACAATTGGCGGCCGGACCTGCGGGTGCCAACCTGGTTCATGTGCGGTGATTCCACCATGGCCAACTATCCGGCGGAACGCTCGCCGATGGCGGGCTGGGGCCAGATGCTGCAAAGCCTGCTGACGGAAAACGTATATATCGAGAACTGCGCGATCAACGGCCGGTCCAGCAAGAGCTTCATCGACGAGCGGTGGCTGGAAAATATCAGCGCGTGCCTGCGGCCGGGCGACCGTTTGATCGTCAGCTTCAGCCACAATGACGAAAAAGCGGATCCGGCAAGGCATACGGATCCGCACGGCTCCTTCCCGGAATACCTGGATATGTATATCGACGCGGCTCAAAAGGCCGGCGCGGAGGCGATCCTGGCGACGCCGATCGCGCGCAGGCGATTTAACGAACAGGGCCAGCTCACAGCGACCCATGGGGAGTATCCGGACGCGCTGCGCCGTCTGGCCGAAAAGCGCGGGGTGCGGCTGATCGACCTTGAAAAAGCGACGATGCGGCTCTTCCAGGAAGAGGGAATTGAGGGAACAAAGAAGATATTCTGCCACCTCCCAGTGGGAATGCGGAATTACCCGGATGGCGCGGCGGATGACAGCCATATGCAGCTGGACGGCGCGACGAGGGTCGCTGCGCTGTTCCTGGAACGTCTGGAGCATCCTGAAATCACGGACGGGGAGATGACGGGCGTCCGGGAGGAGTACGACTGCTCGGCGCTGATCGACCGCGAAGACAGCGTCGTCGAACGCTGAACATCAGCATCTATACTCGATCACGGAGGAAAGGAACGTCATGAGGCTTGTATTTGTATCATCGCGCAGCTGCGCTGTCCTGTTGGATGAGCAGGGAGACTATTATACCGGAAACCCCTACGAACTGACGGTCAATGGACAGGCGGTTGCCCATGAGCGGCAATCCGTTGTCTCCATCTATGGCCTATGGCCGGATACGGAATATGAAATCGTGTGCCGCGCGGAGGGCGAAGCTGAGCAGAGGCTGATGTTCAGAACCGCAGCTGAGACCTGCACCTTCGATGTGCGGCGCTTTGGCGCAAAGGGCGACGGCGTCCATGAGGATACGGCGGCGCTTCAGACGGCGATCCTCTGCTGTCCGGCGGGCGGACGCGTGCTGCTGCCGGAAGGCCGGTACCTGACCGGGCCGCTCTTCCTCAAGAGCCATATCACCATTGAAATGAAAAAAGGCGCGGAACTGCGGCTGACGACTGACAAGAGCCGGTTTGCGGTACTCCCCGGCATGACCAGGACAACGGATGAAGCCGGTGAAGTGCTGCTGGGCAGCTGGGAGGGGAACCCTCTGGATACCTATGCCTCCGCGCTGACTGGCATCGGCGTGACGGATGTGAAGATCATCGGCGAGGGCGTCATTGACGGCTGCGCCGATCAGACGGACTGGTGGACGAAGTACCATAAGATCCGGAAAGGTCCCTACCGCCCGCGCCTTTTCTATCTGAAGGACTGCGAAGGGATTTCGGTGCAGGGCGTCACCTTCCGGAACAGTCCGGCCTGGAACCTGCATCCGACCTTCTCCAAGAACCTGGAATTTATCAACGTGCGCGTGGAGGCGCCGGCAGTCAGCCCCAATACGGACGGCTTCGATCCGGAAAGCTGTGAGCATATCCGCATGTACGGTACCGTGTTCTCCGTCGGGGATGACTGTATCGCGCTGAAGGCTGGAAAGATCTATATGGGGCGTACATATAAAACGCCCTGCAGCGATATAGAGATCGCCTGGTGCCTGATGAAGGACGGCCACGGCGGCGTGACTGTGGGCAGCGAAATGGCCGGCGGCGTTCGCGACGTCCGCGTGCATCACTGCCGCATGGTGGGCAACGACCGCGGGCTGCGGATCAAAACGCGCCGCGGCAGGGGTAAAGACGCGGTCATCGACCAGATCCGTTTCGAAGATGTCAAGATGATCGGCGTCAAAGCGCCGCTGGTGGTCAACGCCATGTATTACTGCGACCCGGATGGCAGGACATCCTATGTCCAGAGCCGTGAAAAGCAGCCTGTGACTGACGGTACGCCGACGGTGGGCGCCATCGTGTACGAACGGGTGGAGGCGACCGACTGCCAGGCCTGCGCCGCTTATATCCTCGGCCTGCCGGAACGGCCTGTGGAGGAGATCACGCTTCGGGACTGCAGCTTTACCTTTGCAGCTGAGCCCAAGCCGATGGTACCGGCCATGGCCGATGGGGTGGAAAGCTGCGCCGCACAGGGCATCATCGCCAGCTATGTCCATCGCCTGACCTTGGAAAACGTCCGGATGCGGGGCCTGAAAGGGGAACGCCTCGTATTAAACAGCGTGGATACGCTGAACGACGACTGACCGTCCAGACCGGAAAGCAAGAACGCGGGAGGAACCTCCCGCGTTCTCGTTTGTTACGGATCAGACTTTGGTACAAAATTGTAGGGGAGCAGGCCGTCCAGCTGCATTTTCTTGACCAGGGCGTCCGCCTGGGAGCGCATGTCGTTGGCGTTGTCCGTCTCCAGCTGTTCAAGGATTTGCTGGAGTGCCTGGGGCAGGACACCGGCGAACACGTCTTCCGTGGCTTTCACTGCGGCCTGAGATGAGGGCGAAGACAATGGCAGAGACTGCATGTATTTGCTCAGCAGCTCATCCGTCATCGGCAGGTAACAGTCCCTGAGGGATCTGACGCAGCTCAGGCGGGCCTTTTCGGGTGACTGGGCGATCAGGCTCCGGATCTTGGACAGCTTTTCCGTGATGATCCGCAGCGAAGGCGTGATCCTGGCGGTGGACAGCTGGCTCGCGAGGGTCTCGAGCCGATAGATCTCCTGAGAGAGCTCGGTCAGGACCGGCTCCTCTTTCTTCTGCGGCTGCTTGCGCCTTTCAACGCCGGCGTGCACCTCATCGATCAGCGCGGCGATACGTGGCAGGTCGTCCTCGCGAATCAGCCGCAAACTGCTGTCTGCCTGGGCACTCCAGGTCCGGCTGCCGCTTTTCGCCGCGGGCATGCTGCTCAGGTAGGCGTTCAGGTCCCGGTGCGTACTCTGCAGCACGGGAAGCATATCTCGGCTGACCTGGTTCGGATGGGCAAACAGCGCGCTGAACAGGCTTTCCAGATAGTTTTCCAGCGAGGTCAGGACACCCAGGGCGTCGTGCGTCTGATTCACCTGATCCTGGATGATATTCGAAGGGTCGATCAGGTCACGCAGGAGGACCTTGGCGCGGTTCTTGAGGCCTGAGTTCCAGGGCTCATAGGATACGCTCAGGATATCCTGCATAAATGAGCCGAAAGCGCGGGAACGCGCGGAGTTAGCTCTGTTGCGGCTGGCGGTCGGCGAATCCTCTCTCTGCAGCAGCGCCATGGCCTGGCGGGTGTCCCGCAGAAGCGCGTCTCCCTCCTGGCAGACGTAGGCGAAGGGCAGATACGCCTCGTCCAGCACAAGCATCTTGATGCCCTGATGAACAAAGGGCTTCCTTGGGCCGAACAGGCCCCTCTTTTTCATGATGTCGATGCTGTGGGCGACGCCCGAAGCCGGGACGCGCATCAGCTTGGCCGCCTGGGTGACGGGCATGGCCGGCAGTCCTTCGAATACCTCCATCAGACGGCTGTACTGCCTGGAAATCGGGTTGAATAGGCTCATTTCAGTCTCCTTTCCGGGAAACGGTGCTGATGCATATTGTACACGCAAACGGCCGCGGTTTCAATGATTATTTTTGCGGTCCGGCTATATCATTTGTTGTGAAAGTGTGCTATAATGCCTTTCGTGCCGTGTCGAAAGAGCGGCGTCATCTTATGATTTGGGGGACATGATCTCGTATGAACAGAAAAGAACTGGCTGAAATCAGACGCCGTCTGGAAAAGGATAAAGGGAATATCGGCAATATTCGCGGCTGTTATGTCAACGCGAAGGGAGAGGTGATTTCGGTATTCCGCCGTGCGGTCGGCCCAATGGGCGAGGAAGAGCTGAAGCAGTATTACGCCCTGTTCAAGAAGGTGCTCAGCGGCGTGCCCGGAAAGAACGGCATCGACGTGGTGTTTACCGCTGAGCAGATGACCGAGGGCCAGGCGCATCCGCTGCTGATGGAGTTGCGGGATTCCGCCGCGTCCGATGAGACGGCGGTCAGCGAGCTGTATCAGCGCATCATCGACAACTATCATTCTGAAGACGATTACGCCATCCTGCTGCTCAGCGATGTTTATGATGTCCCCCAGCGCGGGGCGGACGGCCATCGCCGCGAGGATGAGGACGGTGTTTTTACCTATATATTATGCTGCGTCTGCCCGGTCAAGCAGGCCAAGGCCGGTCTCATGTACAGCGCCGAGGAGCAGGATTTCCGCGATATGACCTGCGGCCGCGCACTGGCGGCGCCTGAACTCGGCTTCATGTTCCCCGCGTTTGACGACCGCGCCAGCAACATCTACAACGCGCTGTACTATGTGCGCAACGCTGAGGATACGCACCAGGACTTTGTGGACGCCGTTTTCGCCACCGAATTGCCGATGGCCGGCCCCGCGCAGAAGGCAGCCTTTGATGATATCCTCCAGGAGACGCTGAAGGAAGAACTGAGCTTCCCCGTGATGCAGGCGGTCAACGACCGGCTCCGCGAGAACGTGGAGATCAAGAAGCAGGACAAGAGCGGCGAGACGCCCGTGATCACCGCGCCGGAGGTCAAGACGATCCTGGCCGACTGCGGCCTGCCTCTGGAGAAGCTGGAAGCCTTTGAGGACGCTTATGAGACACAGTTCGGGCGCGGCACCAGCCTGAGCGCGGCGAACATCGTGGATACGCGCCGTATGGAGGTCAGGACTCCGAACGTGACGATCCAGGTAAATCCAGACTTTACCGACCTGGTAGAGACGCGGGTGATCGACGGAAAAAAGTACATTATGATCCGCGCGGAGGAGGACGTTCTGATCAACGGCGTGGCTGTCAGCATCCTCGAAAACTGATATTTTTGGAAAACTGGAACGTTTCACGGCCCTTTGAGTTAAATAACCGGTAAATTGTCGAACAAATTTTGGAAATTTTTTTGTGAAAACGTTTATACGGTGCAGGATTCTTGAAAAATCCATAGAATATAAATATTGTTTAAGCGTTGCCAATCGCGCGGCGCTAATAACGGATGGAGGATGCTTATGACTAAGAAGGATATGATCCACGCAATTGCAGACAAAACCGGTATGCCGCTGAAGGAGTCGGAAATTGCTTTTACTGCGATGGTCGACATCATCGTCGGTGAGATTGCAGCCGAAAAGAAGGCCAGCGTCAGCGGTCTGGGAACCTTTGAGGTCCGGAACCGCAGCGCGCGCAAGGGCCGCAATTTCCGCACAGGCGAAGCCGTAAAGATTCCCGAAAGCAATTCTGTTGGCTTCCGCGCGGGTAAGAACCTGAAGGAAATGGTCAACAAGGACTGATCTGTCCGGGAACTGATTAAAGAACGCTCCAATCCATCGGGCGTTCTTTTTTTTGCGCTGTGAAGTGCACAGCTATGCTTCTTTTTGCCACTTTTTTGTCTGATTCAGGCATATTTCAGCCGTGAATCCCCACTTTGGGAGAAAAACAGTTGCAATATTCGGAAAAACTGTTATACTGTATTTGTCCTGAGGGCAAAACCGGTGCCAGGACAGAAAGGACAGGAACTTATGTATCAGTACGCGGCACAGAATCGGCACGCGACAGGAAATTTCCGCCTCAGATACAGGATACTGATGATTGCGTCAGTTCTGCTGCTGGCGGCGACCGTGCTGCTGACGATCACTACGATATCAGGCAACAGCTTCAGAGCCAGGACCCGGGAACAGTACACTCAGGCCATGAGCAGCAACGTTTCCAACGCGATCTCTGTCGTGAGCCGCATGGACAGTGTAACGGTCTCTACGACGTCCCAGCGCCTGGGCGTGATCCGTCAGTATGTATACGCGATGGAACAGGTCAACCGCATCAGCATTCAGATGTTCGGCGAGGGACAGGGCAGGTATGTTCCGGACGACGCCTTCACCGCGCTGTATCAGGACCTGGATAATTACGAGACATTGGTACAGAGCGCAAAAAGCTCCACGGTGGAAACCCGGGAGCTGCTTATCACGCACCTGAAGCTGGTGCAGGGCTATATCACGGGAACGCTGGTCAGCTGATCGTACGCGCGCAGGAGATATAGGCGTCCGGGAGCATGGAACGCAGCTTCCGCGCTGCCTGGCCGGCCTGCGCGTCAGAGGAATAGACGCCATAGATCACCGCGCCGCTGCCGGTCATCTGCGTATAGAGCGCGCCGCTCGCTTCGACGGCGCGCTTTATTGTGTCCAAGCGCGGCGACAGGCTGACCGCCGCGGGGTAAAGCGCGTTGTCCGCCTTGCAGGCGGCTTCTCTGATCTGTCTGCCGCGCAGACTTTCAAGCAGGCCGGGTACGTCGATCGGCGGATACGGTGTTTCGTCGGAGCGCCGGTAAACCAGCCCGGTATTCAGACCGGGTGTGTCTTTGACCAGTACCAGCGGAACATCTCCGGGAAGCGGCACGGGTGTCAGCTGCTCACCGATGCCCTGCACGCGGGCGGGAAAGCCGTCCAGGAAAAACGGGACGTCCGCGCCCAGCCGGAGGGCGATCGAACGCAGCGTTTCCCGGCTCAGGTTCAGCCGCCAAAGCCGGTTCAGGAGCTTCAGCGCCGCCGCCGCGTCGCTGCTGCCCCCGCCCAGGCCCGCGCCCTGGGGGATGCGCTTGGTCAGTGTCAGGCGCGCGCCGGCGCCGGGAGCGTATTCATGAAGCGCAAGCGCCGCGCGGAGTACTAAATTGTTCTCCTGGGCGCCGCCGATCGGCTGTCCCAGCACACGCAGGCATAAGCCCTTGGCCGGAGCGGCGTACAGCGTATCGCAGATCGAGACGCGCTGCATCAGCATGTCCAGAAGGTGGTAGCCGTTCGCTGTGCGGCCGGTGACCGCGAGACACCAGTTGATCTTCGCGTGGGCGCAGATGCCCAGATAGCTGTTCAAAGGCATGGATCGTTCTCCGTATCTCTTATCTTTGCTGCGATTGCGGTTTCGCCGGTCCCAGGGAAAACTCGAAAACGGCGCCGGAGTCGGAGGGAATCAGGTCGATGTGTTCGCCGTGCTTTTCGATGATCCTTTTGCAGATGGCCAGCCCAAGGCCCGTGCCGTGGCCCGTGGTGTGCGCCTTGTCCGCCTTATAGAAGCGGTCGAACACGTGAGGCGCGTCTTCCGAACTGATTCCGGGACCGCTGTCGCTGATCCTGAACACGCGCTTTTCAGCCACGGAACGGGTCGAAAGCGCGATCGTGCCGTTCTCGGGGGTAAACTTGATCGCGTTGTCCAGCAGGTTGACCAGCACCTGGGTGATCTGATCATAGTCCGCGCTGACCGGACAGGATTCTTCTTCAAAGTCAACCTGGACTTCGATATGTTTTTCCTCGATCTGGCCTTCCTTGGTGATCAGCACCCTGCGCACCAGCTCGTTCAGGTCGAAGTCCGCGTAATTCAAAGGGATATCGTCCCGCTCGATCCTTGAAAGGTTCAGCAGGCTGGCTACGAGCTTGGACAGGCGGCGCGTCTCCTCCAGCGCGACTGAAAGGTATTTTCCCTGGTCTTCCGGGGGAAAGGTCCCGTCCTGTATGCCCTGCAGATAGCCCTGGATCGAGGTGAGAGGGGAACGAAGCTCATGGGAAACGTTTGCGATAAAGTCCCGGCGCGAGTTCTCCAGCGACTCCATCTGAACCGCCATGTCGTTGAAGGATTTCGCGAGCGCGCGTATTTCCCGTGAACCGGTCTCCGGCGCGCGCAATGAAAAGTTGCCACGGGCGATCGCGTTGGCGGACTGCTCCATCCGGCTGAGCGGGCGGGTGAGCTGGCGCGCCAGCATAGAAAACAGGATGATCGCCAGGACCGTAGCGATGATGGAGGCGATCAGGACGGGCATCACGGTACGGCGGAAGTTCGAATTGATGGTCGTCGCGGCGGTCTGGATCACAACCGCGCCCATCACGCGGTCGTCCTGTTTCCAGGGGATCGCGACGGTGAACATGGTGCCGGTGTCCGTGCTGGTGATCAGATCCACTTCCTCACCGGCGGTCACGCGGCTCAGCGTGTTGCTCAGCTCCTCGCTGTTCAGCGTGGAAAGGACCTCTTCGTCGTTGAAAAGACTTGGATCGATATACACGAGCGCGCGGCCCGTCCGGTCGATGATGATGCAGTAGGAGGAGTACTGGCTGTACAGGTTCTGCAGCTTCCATTCGATATACTTCCTGGTCGTGGAGGAGTATTCGAAGGTCATCGTCAGCGGGTTATAGCGCGATTCGCTGGCCAGATAGGCCAGGTCCTGTCCCTGGCTTTTCAGCGCGTTCAGCGCGCGGGTACGGTTTTGCCGCTGGGAGCTCACATAATAGAAGGTAGAAAGGGTGAGCACGAACACGACGATGATGATCAGGAAGACGCTGATCAGGCGCGTGAACATACTGCGCATGCTCATTGCACCTCGAATTTATAGCCCACGCCCCAGACGGTCTTGATCTGCCAGCCGAATTCCTCGCTGCCGCTCAGCTTTTCGCGAAGCCGCTTGATATGCTGGTCGACAGTCCGGCTGTCGCCGAAAAAGTCAAACCCCCACACCTGCTCCAGCAGCTGCTCCCGCGTAAAGACGCGGTTTTTGTGTGAGGCCAGGAAGTACAGGAGCTCCAGCTCCTTGGGGGGCATCTCCAGCTGCCTGCCGCGGAACTGGACCTCGTATTTATTCAGGCTGACGCTGAGCCCGGGCCAGCTGATGGCGTCCGGCTCGCTTTCCGCGGGCACGCTGCGGCGCAGGACCGCCTTGACACGGGCGACCAGCTCCTTATTGTCAAAGGGCTTGGTGATATAATCGTCCGCTCCGAGCTCCAGGCCGAGCACCTTGTCAAAGGTCTCGTCCTTGGCTGAAAGCATGATGATGGGCACGGCGCTGTGCTGCCGGACGGCGCGGCAGACCTGCCAGCCGTCCATGCCGGGCAGCATGATATCCAGGAGCAGCAGGTCCGGAGACGCCGCGGTAAAGGCCTTGAGCGCTTCGTCGCCGCGTTCGCACGTCGTAATGGCGTAGCCCTCCCTTTCGAGCAGCAGCCGGATCAGCTGGGCGATGTTGCGGTCATCGTCAACGATCATGATGGTTTGTTTGTCTGCCATAAATGCCTCCGTGTCATTTGAGCGTGACGAGCGTGACGCCGTCTTCGCCTTCGCCGTACTGGCCCAAACGGTAGCTTTTGATGAAGCGGTGCTTCTTCAGGTGCTGGTGGATGCCAGCCCGGAGAACGCCCGTGCCCTTGCCGTGCACGATGGTGACCTCGTGATAGCCCGCCATGACCACCTGATCCAGGTACTGATCCACCGCGTCGATCGCTTCATCGAGATTCATGCCGCGCACATCCACCTGCAGGGGCACGACGCTGTGCTTGGCGTCCTGATGGGCGTGGATCTGTGTTTTCTTTTTATCCGCCGGAGCTTCCTCCAGCACGAGCTGCTCTGCGGGCAGCTTGCATTTGATGATGCCCGCCTGCACGAGGACCTCGCCCTTTTCATCCGCTTCTTTGAGGACGGTGCCTTTGGTATTGAGGGTCAGGATCTGTACGGTGTCGCCCTTCATCAGCGGCCGCTGGTTCTTGCGGACCAGGGGCGGTTCGGCTGCTCTCAGGCCCTCCGAAAGATTATCGAGGCTCTTGTCCAGTCTGGCGCTCAGCTGCTGGGCCTGGGCTTTGTTCTCGGCCTTGAGCTTTTTCATCTCCGTCAGGATCTCCTGGGCCTCGCGCCGGGCGCTTTCCACGATGCGGCGGGCCTCGTCTTTGGCCTTGGTGGTGGCGGTGCGGCGCTTTTCCTCTGTTTCGCGGTAAAGCTTTTCCGCTTCGTTCCTCAGCCTCACGGTTTCCTTGCGCGCGTCCTCGGCCAGCTGGCGTTCCCGTTCGGCGACCTGCTGATGGTATTCGGCGCTGGCGATCACATCCTCGAAGCGGATGCTTTCGTGGCTGAGCAGGTCCTTGGCGCTTTCGATCAGCTCCTCGCTGAGCCCCAGACGGCGCGAGATCTCGAACGCGTTGGACTTGCCGGGCACGCCGATGCTCAGGCGATAGGTCGGCCGGAGGCTGGTCACGTCGAACTCCATGCTGGCGTTCTCCGCCTGGGGCGTGGTCATGGCATAGGCTTTGAGTTCGCTGTAGTGCGTGGTGGCGACGGTGCGTATGTGCCGACGGAGCAGCGAATCGAGGATGGACTGCGCCAGCGCCGCGCCTTCAGTGGGGTCGGTCCCGGCGCCAAGCTCGTCGAAGAGGACCAGGTCGTTATCGGATACGGACGAGAGGATGGACACGATATTCGTCATGTGTGAAGAGAAGGTGGAGAGCGACTGCTCGATGGACTGCTCGTCGCCGATGTCGGCGAATACGTCGCTGAATACAGCCACCTCCGTGCCCAGGTCGGCGGGCACCTGCAGGCCTGCCTGCGCCATCAGGCTGATCAGGCCGATGCTTTTCAGCGTGACCGTTTTGCCGCCGGTGTTCGGACCGGTGATGATCAGGCTGGTATAGTCGGAGCCGAGTTCAAGGCTGAGGGGGACGACCTTATCCGGGTCAATGAGCGGATGCCGGACGCGGACGAGCTTCAGGTACCCCTGGTCATTCAGCTTCGGGGATACGCAGCGCAGCTGGCGGGAGAGCGCGCCCTTGGCAAAGCAGAAGTCCAGATGGGTCAGGATGGCGACGCTGCGGGATATGGCATCCGCCTCGCCGCCTACCGCGGCGGACAGCGCGGCCAGGATGCGCTCGATCTCCTGCTTTTCCTTGCCCTGCCATTCGCGGATCTCGTTGCTCAGCTCCACGACCGCCAGGGGCTCGATGAACAGCGTAGCGCCGGTGGAGGACTGGTCCTGGACGATGCCCGGCACGCTGGCGCGGTATTCCGCCCGGACAGGCAGCACGTACCGCCCGTTCCGGACGGTCACGATGCTTTCCTGCAGGTATTTGGAATAAGCGCTCCCGTGAGCCATGGCGTTCAGCTTTTCGCGGATGCGGTCATTGGCGCGGGAGATATGGCGGCGGATGTCCAGCAGCTGCGCGCTGGCGTGGTCGGCGATCTCTTCCTCGCTGAGGATGGCGTCGGTGATGTCCCGCTCCAGCGACTGGTTGGGCCGGAGCTGGGAGGCCTCGGCGGTGATCAGGGGCGTGTTTTCCTGCTCGGTCACCAGCTGCGCGCGCGCGTTCCGGGCCGCGCGCAGGACTTCAGCCACCTGCAGCAGCTTGCCGGGGGAAAGGACCGCGCCCTTCTCCGCCAGGCTGAGCGCGTCGTTGACGTCGCTGAAGGCGGTCAGGGGATTCCCGCCCAGCCTGCTCAGCAGGGTCACAGCTTCCTCCGTCTCCGCCTGGGCGCGCGTAACCGCCTTCAGGCTGCTCTCCGGACGAAGCTCCCGGCACATGGCTTTGCCGCCGTCAGTCAGCGCGCTGGATTCCAGCATCTCCAGGATCTTGTTGAATTCAAGCACTCTCTGTGCGCGTTCGTTCATAGCATCCTCCAAATCACCTTCGGACGGTATGAGAGTTTTACTGTACGCCGGTCAGATGTTTTCCGGGGGTCGCGTCTACATTGAGGGCGGAGCCCGTGATGAAGGCTTTCAGGATCCGCAGGCGCGTTTCGAACGGCTCATCTGTGAAGGTGAGCAGAAACGACAGGGGAAGCCTGCGCAGCTCATCCATCCGGCTGTGCAGCGAAACGGGCTTTGCGGAATAAAGCCTCACGACGCACCCGCGATCCGTACGGTATGGGATCAGCGGCAGGCGCATCCCTTTGCGGTCGGTCAGGCATTGTCCTTTCAGACCGCGCCCGCTTTCACAGAACCTGCAGCTCTCATGACCGGTTTCCAGCCCGCGATACACCCTTTCAGGACAATGATTCAGCAGCATCAGCCGCTGACGGCCGTAGACGCAAAGGATACGCTCCAGCGTGGGCGCGGGCATGGCAGCGATCTCCCTGCCGGACAGCTCCGCGCTGAGCACAGCGCCTTCTATGCCCTGGCGGCGCAGAAACCGTTCCGTTTCCGCGTTGAATACCGGAACGCCTTCGCAGGCGAAACGAACTGCGTTATTATTACTCCGGCAACGAAACATTTCCGAAATCTGTTTGTTCAAAGCGCTGGCTGCTTTGTCGTCGTCAGTCGCCGATGCTACGGGGAGCAGCTGACCCACGTTGCCGGCGGCCATGGTGAGACCCATGTGTTCGGCCCGCTCTGCCAGCCGGGCTGTGGTTAGATCGTCGGCCTGGGGCGGCAGCAGCAGAGAAACCGAGCCGGCCGGCAGCTCCTGCGTGGACAATGCCCGCAGGCCGTCCTCCGTCGTGTCAGACGGCGAGAAGAATACATGATCGGCGCCCGCCTCCAGCAGCGGAATGACCTCTTCGGCGCGGTCCGTGCCGACGAAAAAGCGTCCATGCCTCGGATGGGCGGGCGGCTCATCTGCTTGCGGCATGTCAGGAAGTGTCTGTCGTGTGGCGGATTCATAACGGAGAATCACCGCGTCCTCAAGCGCGGCCAGGCCTTCCCGGCGCATCGCGTTCAGCTGGGCGCTGCTCAGATAGGCATCCTCACACTTTACTTCGAGGCCGGAAAGCAGGAAAGGTGCGTCGCCCGTTTTGCTGAGGGCCTGGCGGACAGTCGCTTCGCTGAGTGGCCGCTGCGCAGCCCGCTCGCAGACGGGGCCTTCTATCCGGACGGAGGCGCCGGAGGCGCTCAGCGTCAATCGCGCGGGGCTTCCCACGTAAGCGCAGAGCTCGGCTTTCACCGGCAGGCGGAGCCGCCGGAGCGCTTCCGATGAATAGCCCTGACGGGCGTCTGCTAACTGCCGGGAGGATTCCGTCCTGAAGACTGCCGTTCCCGCGGGTGCCATCCGGTGAAGACGGAGCGTCGCTGTCTGGCCGGCTTCCACCCGGGGACCGGTGTAGATGCACTTATCGTCTCCCACAGTCAGGCCGTCCTGGTCCAGGAGTGTCTTTTCAGGGACAAAGGTCGCTAGCACAGCGGCTCCGCGGCGGATGGATCTCGTGACGCTGCCGATCCGTACGCCTTCGTGCGCCGTATGTGCGGGATTCAGGATCCCGGCGTCCTGGCAGCCGCCCGCGTAACCCATGGTGAAGCGCCCCCGGCAGAATATCTGCCTGAGCGCTTCCTCGTCGTCCTGAGAGACGGTGGTCTGTTTTCGGCCCAGGCTGTCCAGCGCGCGACGATAGACATTAGTGACGACATATACATACTCGGGCCGCTTGAGCCGTCCTTCCAGCTTCAGGGAAGCGACGCCCGCTACGCTGAGCTGCGGTAAGATGGACAGAGCGCAGAGATCGGCGGGGGAAAGCCACGCGCGCTCCGTTCCGCGATAACTGTATGGCAGCCGGCAGGGCTGCGCGCATCTGCCGCGGTTGCCGCTGCGCTCGCCGAGGCTGGCCGACAGCGCGCACTGGCCGCTGACGGAGACGCAGAGCGCTCCGTGCGCGAACACCTCGATCTCCACACCGGTAGCGGCTGCGGCCCGGATGTCCTCAAGGCCCGCTTCGCGGTTCAGCACGACGCGCTTGAAACCGTTCTGCCGCGCCCAGCGGATACCGGAGGGCGTGTGCAGGGACATCTGCGTGCTGGCGTGCAGCGTGAGCTCGGGAAACTCCTCCCGGCACAGCCGGGCGACGCCGAGGTCCTGCACCAGGACGGCGTCCGCGCGCAGGTCGCGCAGCATCGTCAGCAGCCTGCGCAGATCCGCCCATTCGTTGTCCTTGATCAGCGTATTGACGGTGACATAGATCCTGCGCCTGTGGAAATGCGCGAAGCGGATAGCCTGCTTCAGTTCGTCCGGAGTGAAGCCGACGGCCGCCCGCGCGCCGAAGGAAGCCGCGCCGAGATAGACCGCGTCCGCACCGGCGCATACGGCTGCCTGAAGCGCTTCCAGCCCGCCGGCCGGCGCGAGCAGCTCAGGCGTCACGGGAAGCGCCTTCCGCCGGGTTACCCTTGGCGATCTCAAACAGCTGGTTGCGCAGCCGCTGGGCCTCGTCCTTCGCGTTAAAAAGCTCCTCTGTCACCGAAAGCCCGGCGATCACGGCGGCGATCTCCCCGTTCAGCGCCGTGTGCATGCTGGCTTCGCCGATCTTGCGGTCCAGGTATTCCGCGATGCGCTTGAGGCGCGCGGGATCGTCCTGCGCGCTCAGGGTGTAGTCTCGTCCGCCGATGCGGGCGGTAAAGCTCTGTGATTTCATGTGGGTTCATCCTGCCTTTCGGGCGATCCGCCTTTGCTACGGCGAAATCCTGTATATAGGATACCATAAAAACTCTTTTCTAACAAGCGCTGAACCGCACAATTCTGTATCCCGAGGCAGGAAAATGAGGATGGTTAGCGAAATTAAAAATGTTTCAACGGAAGTATACCGATGAAAGCATGGCGAGGAGGTCGGAATGCCACTCAGAACAGACAGCGCCGATACGCACATTCCCAGCCGTTCCAGGACCCTGGCGGAATCCCAGCTGGTGATTTTATATATGCTCAGCCGGCTGGACTCGGCCACGGACGCCAACCTGCTGGATTTCCTGACGGAATCCGGGCTGATGAACTATATGGAAATGATGCCGGCGCTGGGGAGGCTGGTCCAGGAGGGTTCATTAAAGGAAGCAGCTGAAGGGGCCAACCGGCGCTACGCGCTCACAGACGCCGGGAATGATCTCCTGTCGCTGTACAGCAGCCGCATTCCCTTCAGCGTCCGCAGCGAGATCGAACGCCGACTGCCGGAATGGCAGGCAGCCCTGCGCGCGCAGCGGGACTATCAGGCGGACATGGCGCAGACGCCGCGCGGGGACTTTGAGGTCAGCCTGCGCATGATGGAACGCGGACGGGCGGTCATGGCCGTGTCCATCACCCTGCCGTCCTCCGAGATCGCGGCCCGTCTGTGCCGACGCTGGCGCAGCGAGGGCGGCACCGTGTTCCAGACCCTGCTGAAGCCGCTGATGGAGGATGATAAGGAATGAGCGTTTACGCAGTCATGGTATGCGGCGGGAGCGGCACGCGCATGGGCGCGGGGATCAATAAGACCCTGCTCCCCGTCGGGGACGTTCCCTCCTGCGTCAGGGCGGGACGGACCCTTCTCAGGGCTTGCGACGGCCTGATCGCGGTGGTTCGGGCGGGTGACGAGTCGGCGTTCGAAAAAAGCTTCCGGGAATATCATCTGCCTGTTGCGAGGATCGTGACCGGCGGCAACAGCCGGCAGCAATCGGTCAGGCTCGGCCTGGACGCGCTTCCGGAGGAATGCACGGAGGTCCTGATCCATGACGGCGCGCGGCCACTGGTGGACGAGGAGACGGTAAAGCGCGTCATAGAAAGCGTGCGCGCTTGCGGAACCGGCATCGCGGCGGTCCCTGTTGCCGATACAGTCAAACGCGCAGACGACAGGCAGAATGTGCAGGGTACCCTGGACCGCAGCGGGCTGTGGCTGATGCAGACGCCCCAGGGATTCCGCACGGAGCTGCTGCGACGGGCTCACGCCGTGGCAAAGGACGACCTGACGGACGACGCGGGCCTGGTCGAAGCGATGGGTGAGCCGGTGCGGCTCGTGAGAGGAAATGTGAAGAACATCAAGCTGACAACGCGGGAGGATTGGAAAATGGCGGAAATGCTCTCCGGACCGGCGCTGCGCACCGGCATTGGCTTTGACGCCCACCGCCTGGTCGCGGACAGGAAGCTGGTGCTGTGCGGCGTTGACATCGCCTATGAGCTGGGCCTGGACGGACATTCGGACGCGGATGTGGCGCTGCACGCCCTGTGCGACGCGCTGCTCGGCGCGGCGGCGCTCGGCGATATTGGAAAGCATTTTCCGGATACCGATGAGCGGTACCGCGGCGTATCCTCCCTGCTGCTGACCGAGAGTACCCGCGGCATCCTGCTGGAGGCGGGATATGTCCCCTGCAATGTCGACGTGACGATCATCGCCCAGCGGCCCAAGCTCGCGCCGTACATAGACCAGATGAGGGCGAATGTCGCGGAGGCGCTGAAGCTGCCGGTGGAAGCGGTCTCCGTGAAGGCCACGACGACTGAAAAAATGGGCTACGAGGGCCGCGGCGAGGGCATTTCCGCGCAGGCAATCGCGACAGTCACGCGATCCGACAGAAATTTGTTGTAATTTTTCCATAATTCAACTATAATATACACGATTATCGTCGGCAGGACGCCGGCATTGAAAAATGGCAGCCGATACGGAAGGATTCCGCGCGGCTGTCCGGGTTGAATCAAATTGTATAAATATAAGGAGGATGAGACACATGCTTTACGATCAGAAAATCTGGGTTGGCACGAGCGCGGACGGCGCGGTATGCCTGCTGCCGAAAATGGCGAACCGCCATGGCCTGATCGCCGGCGCGACCGGCACAGGCAAGACGGTCTCCCTGCAGGTGCTGGCGGAAGGCTTCTCCCAGCTGGGTGTGCCCGTGTTCATGGCTGACGTCAAGGGAGACCTGGCCGGCATGGCCAAGCCGGGCGAGCGCAGCGAAAAGATCGACGCGCGTCTCGCGGAGTGTGGCGTGACGAATTTCAGCTTCGGTCAGGCGCCCGTGGCGTTCTGGGATGTATTCGGCGAGCGCGGCGTGCCGATCCGCACCACGGTCAGCGAGATGGGCCCGCTGCTTCTGTCCCGGATGCTGGGCCTCAATGACACCCAGTCCGGCGTGCTGCACCTGGTGTTCAGGATCGCGGACGACGAGGGAATGCTGCTGATCGACCTCAAGGATCTGAAGGCGATGCTGGCCTATGTGGGCGACAACGCGCAGAAATATGTCCTGAATTACGGCAATATCACCAAGGCCTCCGTAGGCGCCATCCAGCGCGCTATCGCCATCCTGGAGGACCAGGGCGGCAATTATTTCTTCGGCGAACCCGCGCTGGACCTGGCAGACTGGCTGACCCGCGATGAGAACGGCGCCGGCACCGTGAATATCCTGGCGGCGGAGCGGTTGTTCAGCAAGCCGAATCTCTACTCCACCTTCCTGCTCTGGCTGCTGGGCGAGCTCTACGAGCTGCTGCCGGAGACCGGCGACAAGGAGCTGCCGAAGATGGTCTTCTTCTTCGATGAGGCGCACCTCCTGTTCAACGATTGCCCGAAGCCGCTGATGGAGCGCATCGAGCAGACCGTTCGCCTGATCCGTTCCAAGGGCGTGGGCGTTTTCTTCGTCACGCAGAACCCGATGGACGTTCCCAGCACGGTACTGAGCCAGCTCTCCGCCCGTGTACAGCACGCGCTGCGCGCGTTCACGCCCGCGGAGCTGAAGACGGTCCGCGCGGCCGCCCAGACATTCCGCCAGAATCCGGCCTTCGATACCGAGACGGCGCTGACCCAGCTCAAGACCGGCGAGGCGCTCATCTCCTTCCTGATGGAGGACGGCACGCCCTCCGTGATCCAGCGCGCGACGATCCTGCCCCCTCAGAGCTATATCGGTGCGATTTCGGACAGCCTGCGCGAGACCTTTGTTTCTACCAGCATTTATGAGGAAAAGTACGGCCAGGAGTTCGACCGCGAGAGCGCTTACGAGATCCTCGCAGCCCGGTATATGGGCAACGGCGTACAGGAGACCCAGGTCGTGCAGCCGATCGCGCCGGAAGCTGCGCCGGTGTACGCCGCGCAGCCTGAAGCGGCGCCTGCGGAGCCTGTATACAGGCCGATGACCTTCAGTGTGTACAACCCGCAGACCGGCGCGTATGAGATCAAGGAGATCCCGCAGATGCAGACGCCGGTGTACGAGCAGCCGCAGCCTCAGGCCGCGCCGCAGATGCAGGCGGCTCCTCAGGTGCCCGCCGCCAGCGAGCAGCCTCCCGTGCTGGTTTGGGATCCCGCGTCCGGCCAGTATGTGCCCCAGCAGCCGCAGGCCCAGGCGCAGCAGGTCCAGCAGGCGAAGCCGAATATCTTCCAGCAGGCCAAGGAGACGGTCGCCAACGCGGTCAGCGCCATGACCGGCAGTGACCAGCAGAGCAACGGAAAGAAGGAAAAGAGCTACGCGAAGCAGCTGATGGATTCCTTCGCGAAGTCTGCCACGACCAGCGCCGGCCGTGAGACCGGACGCACGCTGACCCGCAACCTGCTCGGCATCTTCGGCCTGAGCTCCACCGGCAAACGCAGATAATTCGGAGGATCACACATGAAGCGCAGAATCGGCATTCTTACCAGCGGCGGCGACTGCCCGGGCCTGAACGCGGCCATCCGCGGCGTCGCGCGCGCGGCTTACGAAACCTTTGACGCGGAGATCATCGGCATCATGGACGGCTACCGCGGCCTGATCGAGGGCGAATACCGCCTGATGTCCAAGCCGGACTTTTCCGGCATCCTGACGCTGGGCGGCACCATCCTGGGCACAAGTCGCCGCCCCTTCCGGGAAATGCGCGTGATCGGCGACGACAACGTGGACAAGGTTGCCGCGATGAAAAAAACGTATGAAAACCTGAAGCTGGACTGCCTGGTGACTCTGGGCGGCAATGGCACCCATAAAACCGCCAACCTCCTGAGCCAGGAAGGCCTGAACGTGATCGGCCTGCCCAAGACGATCGATAACGATATCTACGGCACGGACTTCACCTTCGGCTTCCATACCGCAGTGGAGATCGCGACGGACGTGATCGACCGCCTGCACACCACAGCGGCCAGCCATGGGCGTTGCATGGTGGTGGAGATCATGGGCAACAAGGCCGGCTGGCTGACGCTGTATTCCGGCATGGCCGGCGGCGCGGATGCGATCCTGCTGCCCGAGATCCCCTATGATCTTGACAAGGTGGCCAAGATGGTTGAGACCCGCGCCAAGAACAACAAGGCCTTCTCTATCATCGCCGTCGCGGAAGGCGCGATGGACGAGAAGGAAGCCAAGATGAAGCGCAAGGAGCGCGAGGCCGTCCGCAAGGAGCAGGGCTTCCATGGCATCGCAGACCGTATCGCGCGCCAGCTGACTGAGCTGGTCGGCGTAGAAGCGCGCGCCGTTGTGCCGGGCCATATCCAGCGCGGCGGAAGCCCCTGCGCGTATGACCGCGTCCTGTCCACTCAGTTCGGCGTGCACGCGGCGGACCTGATCAAGAAGGGCAAATACGGCGTGTCTGTCGCGCTGGTCGGCAACGAAGTCACCCACAACAAGCTGAGCGACATCGCCGGTGTGGCGAAGCCGGTCCCGAAGGACCATCAGATGGTGGAGCTCGCTCGGAATATCGGCATCAGCTTCGGCGATTGAGAATGAAGGAGTGCACTGTGATCAAAAGATTCCTGGCGGCGATAATGGCATGCCTGTTCCTGATGGGCGGCGCAGTGGCCGTGATCGCTGAGGAGGCGCCAGAGGCGTCCCCGGCAGAGACCAGGGCGATAGAGAGAAATCCATACCTCGATATCGCGCTGTCCTGCCTGGAGGAGGGCAACCCGATCCTGCGGCAGTATAACGCCCTGACAGGCGCGGATATCCAGCCTATGCTGAAAACGGGCATGCCGTATTACTTCGGCGGCCAGGATTACAGCCGTCTTCTGACGGTCGGCAGCGTCTGGGAAACTTCACGCTACGGCATGAAGGGCCATAAGTATGTGTATGGCTTCGACTGCGTCGGCTTCGTGCGGTATATCCAGACGCAGATGGGGGATGAGCTGATCCCCAGCCTTTCGGAAATGATCCTGAAGCGCACCGGCGCGTACAAGGATTATGTGCTGACGGAGGTGGCGGAGCTGACCGCTCCCTTCTCGCTGGCCTGGAACAGCGATTCGGTGATGATCGCGGCCAACAGGCGCCTCAAAAAGCCGAAAAAGTACCCGTCGGTCGAGGAGGAACGGGAAACCTACGCGAAGGTGGCCGAACTCCTGGAGGTGGGCGATCTCTTTACCGCCAATCACGGCGGACGGCACGTCATGATGTACATCGGCACCCTGCGCCAGTACGGCTATACGGCGGAAGCCGCGGGGGAAATGGCGGATTACCTGGACTATCCCCTGTTTATCAACTGCGTCTGGAATCCGGACTATGTGCCGCGCATGGAAGCGTATATCGCCGAGAACGGGCTGAAGGCCCTGCCGAACAAGGGCGGCGTGTGTATTACGATCGTCGGCCCCCGGTATTCGGACGCGCCTCACAAGATCGACGATACGGAGCGGGTCAAGCGCCCCAAGGATTTCTATTATTTCGATCTCGAGGGCTATCACCTGTCAGTCCTCGATCTGAGCGCGGCAACCTCGTATGTATGGTGGCGCACCCCGGCCGACAAGCGGGGAAACGCGCAAAATTAAGGACCGCCTTGAATTATTGATGATTTAATAGTACAATGGGCAAGAATTAATTGAGGAGGGCAAAACCATGGCGATCGATAATGTGATGTCCCAGGCAAAGGAAAAAATGACGAAGACCCAGGAATTCTACAAGCGCGATATGCTCTCTCTGCGGGCTGGCAGGGCCAATCCCCAGATCCTGGACCGCATCATGGTGGACTATTACGGCACGCCGACGCCTCTCAAGCAGATGGGCAACGTCATGGCGCCGGAACCCCGCCTGCTGACTATCTCTCTGTGGGATCCGAAGGCGATCAGCCTGGTGGAAAAGGCGATCCAGAAGAGCGACCTGGGCCTGAACCCCTCGAACGACGGCAAGATCATCCGCCTCGTGGTGCCGGAGCTCAACGAGGAGCGCAGAAAAGAACTGACCAAGGTCGTCCGCAAGGGCGCTGAGGAGGCCAAGGTAGCCGTCCGCGGCGTGCGCCGCGACGCGATGGAGGCCATCAAGAAGCTCAAGAAGGACAGTGAGATCACCGAGGACGACCAGTCCAAGGCGGAAAAGGATCTGCAGAAGGTGACCGACAACTTTATCAAGGAGATCGACAAGATCGCCGCTGATAAGGAAAAGGAGATCATGGAGGTCTGATGCTTCCGGAACTGACCGGTCTGACGCTGCAGGCGGCACAGGAGGAACTGCGCAAAGCGGGGATTACCTATACCCTGCGCAAGACGAGCACGCCCTTCAGCCATACGCCTGCGCAGACAAAAATCTATCAGGACTATGCCGTGCGGTTTGAACAGGGGGAGCTGACGTATGCCAGCTTCCCTGTTCTGTCAATGACAGAGGAACCGCGGGAAGGAAAACGATGAATCCAGAAGGCTTGCCAAAGCATGTAGCCATCATCATGGATGGAAACGGGCGCTGGGCGCAGCAGCACAAGCTCCAGATCGCGCTCGGACACCAGGCGGGTGTCGAATCGCTGCGCGATATCATCCGCGAGAGCAGCGACATCGGTATCAATACGCTGTCGATCTATGCCTTTTCCACGGAAAACTGGCGCAGGAGCGAGAAAGAGGTCAGCGCGCTGATGTCGCTGCTGCTCAGGTATTTTGCTTCTGAGATCGACGAGCTGGACGAGAAAAACGTGTGCATCCGCATCCTGGGCGACAAGCAGGGGCTGCCGGAGCCGCAGCGCGACGCGGTGATCCGCGCGGAGGAGCGTACGAAGAACAATACCGGCCTGAACCTGTGCATCGCGCTGAACTACGGCGGTCGCGCGGAGATCGTGCGCGCGGCGCGCAGCCTGGCGCAGAAGGTCAGGGACGGCCAGCTGAGCGTCGAGGACATCGATGACGACGCGTTCAGTCGTGAACTGTATACCGCCGGACTGCCGGACGTGGATCTGCTGATCCGTACCAGCGGGGAACAGCGGCTCAGCGGTTTTCTGCTGTGGCAGTGCTCCTACGCGGAGTTTGAGTTCCCGTCCACACTCTGGCCGGACTTTACGCTGGAGGATTACCATAAAGCATTGGAGCTGTACCAGCAGCGCGACCGGAGATATGGAGGGAGAAAGGCATGATGACGCGCATCCTGACAGGCGCTGGGCTGATCGCCCTGCTGAGCTTTGCGGTCAGCATGGGCGGCTGGGTATTTGCCGTCCTGTTCATGATCTCCCTCTGCCTGTGCATTTATGAAGTGTTCCGCGCGATGAAGAACGCGGGAAACCGCCCTGTGGAATGGCCCGTGTGGATGTGCGTGTGCATCAGCATTCCCGCCTTCATTATTTATAAACAGAGCTATATGGTGCTGTTGCTGATGGGCTGCGCCTGTGTGCTGACCTGCGGCAATGTGCTGTTCAGGAAAGAGCCGTCGCTGTACGACCTGATGTTCTCCTGCCTGCCGCTGTTTTCCGTGCTGCTGCCCGGCATGTGCATGCTGAGCTTCCAGCAGTATGAGAACCGCCTGATGCAGACGTATTTCATCCTGCTCTCCTTCGGGATCCCGCTGATGGGCGACACGATGGCGCTGTTTGTAGGCCGCAAGTGGGGCAAACGTCCGTTCTGTCCCCGCGTCAGCCCGAACAAGACGGTCGAAGGCGCTCTGGGCGGTCTGGCGGGCAGCGTCGTGTTCGCGCTGGTGCTGCACCTGATCTACGCCATGTTTACCGAAATGCCGCCCATCTGGCATGCGGCCGTCGTCGGCCTGATCGGCGGCATCCTCGGCCAGATCGGGGACCTGTTCGCGTCGTTGGAAAAACGGCACTGCGGCATCAAGGATTTCAGCCACATCTTCCCGGGCCACGGCGGCATGATGGACCGGCTGGACAGCGTTTTCTTCGCGACGCTCGTCGTATATCTGTATTCGCTGATGTATAGTGCCAGTCTGGCGGGAGTGTAATAGTTCTATGAGTTTGAGAAAAATCGCGGTCCTGGGCTCGACCGGCTCAATCGGCCGGCAGACGCTGGACGAATGCGCCAGGCATCCGGAACGCTTTCGGGTGACGGCGCTTACGGCGCATTCCAACGCGGGGCTGCTGTTCGAGCAGATCCGGCAGTTCAGGCCGCAGATCGCCTGCCTGACGGGCGGCAAGCCGGTGACCGTGCCGCCGGAGGATATTTCCTTCTGTCGCTTCTACGCGGCGGACCAGCTGGAGCGTGTGGCCGAGGATTGCGACGCCGACGACCTGATGGTCGCGGTGGTGGGCGTGGCCGGCCTTCGCGCGACCCTGGCGGGCCGCAAGGCCGGAAAACGGATCCTGCTGGCCAATAAGGAAACGCTGGTGGCGGGCGGCAGCCTGGTCATGAACGCCTGCCGGGAGGAGAACGGCCAGCCGACCCTGATCCCCGTAGACAGCGAGCACAGCGCCATCTGGCAGTGCCTGCAGGCGGCAGGCCCCAACAGAGTATCAAAGATCTATCTGACGGCCTCGGGCGGACCCTTCCGCACCTGGGCCAAAGCGGAGATCGACGCGGCTGACTGCGCCCAGGCGCTCAAACACCCGACCTGGAGCATGGGCAGCAAGATCACCGTCGATTCCGCGTCCATGTTCAATAAGGCGCTGGAGATCATTGAGGCGAAGTGGCTGTTTGACGTGGCCCCGGAGCAGATCCAGGTCCTGGTGCATCCTCAGAGCGTGGTGCATTCGATGATCGGCTTTGAAGACGGAGCCGTGCTGGCTCAGCTCGGCGTGCCGGATATGCGCGTGCCGATTCTCTATGCTATGACATACCCCGAGCGGTTGAACAGCGGTGTGCCGCAGCCTGACTTTGCCGCGCTGGCGCAGCTCACCTTTGAAGCCCAGGATCCGCAGAGGTTCCCCGCGCTGAAGCTGGCGTATGAGGCGCTCGGAATGGGTGGCGCCGCCTGCGCGGTCCTGAACGCGGCCAACGAGGTCGCCGCCCAGGCCTTCCTCGCGGACCGTATCCGGATGGGAAAGGTATACCGGGTCGTATCGGAAACGCTGGCCCGTCTCGGCGCGCCGGATGCCGGCAGCCTCGAAGCGGTCCTGGAGGCCGACAGGCAGGCGCGCGCCGTAGCGAAAGAAATACTTGAACAGGTGGAAGCATGAGTATCATCTACATCCTTCTTGCCCTCCTGATGCTGGGCATCATGGTCACTGTGCATGAATGGGGGCACTTCATTGCGGCCCGTATGACGGGAATCCCCGTGCGCGAGTATGCTATTGGCTTTGGGCCGCAGCTCCTGCAGTGGAAAAGCAAAAAGTATGAGACCGTATTTACGCTCCGGCTGATCCCCGCCGGCGGCTACTGCGCCTTTTACGGCGAGGACGATCCCGACGAGAAGGCGGACGAGGATCCGCGCGCCATGCGAGGCTTCCCCGTATGGAAGCGGCTGATCACGGTTTTCATGGGGCCTTGCATGAATTTTGTGCTGGCCTTCCTGGTGGGGCTGGGCTTTTACTGGATCGGCGGCGTTACCAGCGTGACCTTCGGGGACTATGTGCAGGTGCAGTCCGTCAATCCCGGCAGCGCGGCCGACCAGGCCGGTTTTCAGGCACTGGACATCCTCAGGCAGGTGAACGGCGAGGACGCCGCGGGAAGGTCTGCCGACGGACAGAACTATAAGTTCGCCGATCTCGTCAATAAGTACGGGAAAGACCAGACGCCGCTGGAAATCGTGGTCGAACGCGGCGGCGAGGAAAAGACGCTCACGGTCACTCCGCAGCCGGACAGCTCCGGCAGGCTTCTGATCGGCATCACGATCTCGCTGCAGGTGTTGGAGGAGAAGAAGCTTCAGCCTGACTTCCTGCAGTCTGTCAGTCTCTCCGCGCAGCTGTGCGTGCGCGAAGGCGGACTGATCATTGATTCCCTCGGCATGATTTTCAGTGGCCGGGCCGGGCTTAACGACATGTCGGGGCCTGTGGGCGTGGTCCGGCTCGTGGCGCAGGAGACCCAGCAGAACGGCGCGGAGGCCTATATCCTCCTGCTGATCTTTATTTCGGTCAACCTGGGCCTGGTCAACCTGCTGCCCATTCCCGGGCTGGACGGCGCGCAGATCATCCTGCTGCTGGTGGAAGCCATTCGGCGGAAGCCGCTGTCGCGCAAGGCGGAGGCTTATATCAAGCTGGCCGGGTTCGCGGCGCTGCTCGCACTGTTCGTGCTGCTGACCTTTCAGGATATCGCCAGTATTTTCAGGGGTGGAAGATGAAAAGAGCCGTATTTGCGGGAAAACTCCAGATCGGGGGCGGCGCGCCGGTTTCCGTACAGTCCATGACGAATACCCGGACGGAGGATGTAGAGTCTACGATCGCCCAGATCCGCCAGCTGGCGGAAGCCGGGTGCGATCTGGTGCGCGTGTCGGTATACAATGAGGCCTGTGTCGCGGCGGTCCGGCAGCTGGTGGATCTGAGCCCGGTGCCACTGTGCGCGGACATCCATTTTGACGCGCGGCTGGCGGTCGGCGCGGTGGAAAACGGGATCTCCAAGCTGCGGATCAATCCGGGAAATATCGGCGGGGAGGACAAGGTGCGCATGGTCGCGGACTGCCTGAAACGCCATCATATCCCTGTCCGTATCGGCGTCAATACCGGCTCCATCGAAAAGGAGATCCTGGAAAAGCATGGCGGCGTCACGGCAGAGGGGATGTGCGAAAGCGCGCTGAACCACGCACGGATGCTCGAACGCGAGGGCTTTGACGATATCGTACTGTCCCTGAAGGCCAGCGACGTGCGGCTGACCGTGGAAGCGTACCGCATGATCGACAGGCTGTGCGACTATCCGCTCCATGTCGGGGTGACCGAAGCGGGACTGCCGGGCGAAGGCACGGTGAAGTCCGCGATCGGGATCGGCGCGCTGCTGCTGGACGGCATCGGCGACACGGTGCGCGTCTCCCTGACCGGCGATCCGGTACGCGAGCCGGCGGCCGCTTTAGAGATCCTCAGGGCGCTGGGCCTGCGCCGCGGCATCCGGTGGACGTCCTGCCCTACGTGCGGCAGGACGCGGGTGAACGTCGAACAGATCTCCCGCGAGCTGCAGGCGGCGCTCGCGGATGTCGACGCGGACCTGAGCGTGGCAGTGATGGGCTGCGTGGTCAACGGGCCGGGCGAGGCGCGGGACAAGGACATCGCGCTCTGCGGCGGAGACGACTGCGCCGCTCTGTATATCAAAGGACAATACGTGCGTACGCTCCGCGGTGACATTATCGGGGAAACGCAGCGCGTGATCAGGGAATATCTGGATGACAAAGGCTGAACTGCTCCAGGAAATCAATCGCAAGATCCCTTCGACCAAGAACGATCTGTCGATTGAGCGGGTATATTTTAATAAAGCGGAGAATCACGCGGTGATCTCCTTCCTGTCCGGACAGCTGCTCGGGCAGGATGATTTCGTCCGCATCAAAGCGCTGCTGGAGAGTATTTTCCAGAATATGCGCATCTCTTTGCGTATCGCTTCTCCGGCTCTGGCGGACGCGTTCAGGGCGGACCCCATGTCCTACGGAAAGCCGGTGCTGGATTACCTGACGCGGGAATACCCCCAGACCCAGGGCTGGAGGCGCTGGCTGAACATGCGTATGGACGGCGATAAGCTGTGCCTGGAGGTTCCGGACGTGTTTGCCCAGGACTTTTTTGGGCAGAAAGATGTGATGGATCGCCTGAGCCAGGCGGTCGATGACATCTACCGCTTCAAACCGCCGGTCACCGTGGATATCGCGGGGGAGAACGAACGCCGTATTCAGGAAGAGCTGGAGGCGCGCGTCATCGAAGAGGAAAAGCTGTTCGCGTCCACGGTCAAACAGCAGCCCCAGAAGCAGGTGACGCCCACCATCCGCGGGCGGGTCATCACCGCGCCGCCTGTGCCCATCGACGGCCTGAATCAGGAAAGCGGCCGCGTGGTCATCCGCGGAAAGATCCTGAGCGTGGAGACACGTGAGGTGTCCGGCGGCGCGACGCTGCTGGTGACCTTCGGTATCACGGACTTCACAAGCTCGGTCAAATGCAAGATGTTCCTGAATTATCGCCAGCGTCAGCACAGGGGACCGCTGGCGGAGGATGAGCCGCCGATCAACGCGGAAGAAAAGAAGGCCGCGGAGGCGATCGTGAAGCAGCTTTCGCCCGGGACCGGCGTACTGGTCCGCGGCGCGATGCAGTTCGATAACTTCCTGAAGGAAGCCGTGCTGATGGCGGATGACATTATGCCCGCCGAGCTGCCGCAGCGCATGGATAACGCGGAGAAGAAGCGCGTCGAGCTGCATCTTCATACCAACATGAGCACCATGGACGCGATCAGTTCCATCTCGGACCTGATGGCGCGGGCGGCTAAATGGGGCCACACCGCCATGGCGGTCACCGATCATGGCGTTGTCCAGTCATACCCGGAAGCGTACAACGCTTCCAAAAAGTATAACGTCAAGCTGATCCCCGGCGTGGAAGCGTACCTGACCGACGACGAGGCTATCGTCGAAGCGCCGAAGGGTCAGGATATCGACGATACCATCGTCGTGCTCGACTTTGAAACCACCGGCCTCAATACCCGAAAAGACCGGATGATCGAGTTCGGCGCCGCCAAGCTGGCGCATGGGCAGATCGTGGACTCGATCGACCTGTTCATCAATCCCGGGTTCCCGCTGCCGCAGAAGATCAAGGACCTGACGCATATCACCGACCAGGAGGTCATGAGCGCCCCACTGGCGGCCGACGTGTTGCCGCAGATCATGGCCTTCATCGGGGATTGCCCGGTGGCGGCGCACAACGCGAAATTCGACGTGTCGATCCTGCGCAACGAGCTGAAGCGCGTCGGCAAGACCTTTGACGGCACTGTGCTGGATACGCTGAGCTTCGCCAGGAAGCTGTATCCGGAAATGAAATCCCATAAGCTTGGTTCCGTATGCAAGAAGCTGGGCGTGTCGCTCAAGGACGCGCACCGCGCCGTGAACGACGCGACCGCTACGGCGCACTGCCTGGCGATCATGCTGGACGAGGCGCAGAAAAAAGGCGCGAAAACGCTGGATGACCTGAATGACCTGTCCCATGACTGCACCCTGGGCAGCGCCACGCACATCGTACTGCTGGCTGCGACCCAGAAGGGCGTGGAAAACATCAACCATATCGTCACGGAGTCGCACCTGAATTATTTCAAGCGGCGTCCGCACGTCCCCCGCGCGATCCTGCAGAAGTACCGCGAGGGGCTGATCGTGGGCTCCGCGTGCATCGAGGGCGAGCTCATGCAGGCGGTAGCCGCGGGGGAAGATGACGACAGGCTCAAGAAGATCGCCCGTTTCTATGACTATCTCGAGATCCAGCCGATCGGCAACAACGCTTTCATGCTGCGTGAAGGGCTCGCTGAGGACGAAGAAGCTCTCCGGGACATGAACCGTAAGGTCGTCTGGCTGGGTGAAAAGCTGGGGATTCCTGTCTGCGCGACGGGAGACGTCCATTTCCTGGACCCCGAGGACGCCATCTTCCGCACCATCATTCAGAACGCGCAGGGCTTCAAGGACTGCGAACAGCAGCCGCCTCTGTACTTCCATACCACGGACGAAATGCTGGAGGAATTCAGCTATCTGGGACGCGATAAAGCGTATGAGGTCGTGGTGACCAATACAAACCTGATCGCCGACCGCATCGAAAAGACCTTCTGGCACATCCCGCATCCCGAAGGAAAAGAGACCTTCTCTCCGTTCTGGGAGGAAGCGGCTCATGATATCGAGACCATGAGCTGGTCGACGGCGCATGAGATGTACGGCGACGAGCTGCCTGAGATCATCACGAAGCGGCTCGAAAAGGAACTCAGCTCCATCATCGGCTACGGCTACGCCACCTTGTATTCCATCGCGAACAAGCTGGTGCAGAAATCCCTGCGCGACGGTTATCTGGTCGGCAGCCGCGGCAGCGTCGGTTCGTCCTTCGTCGCCTGTATGTCGGGCATCACAGAGGTCAACGCGCTGCCGCCCCATTACCGCTGCCCGAAATGCCGGAAAGGCTATTTTGATATCCCCAAAGGGTATACCGTGGGCGTCGACCTTCCGGACAAGGAGTGCCCCGTCTGCGGCACGAAGCTGTGCAAGGAGGGCTTTGATATCCCCTTTGAGGTCTTCCTGGGCTTCAAGGGCGATAAGGTCCCCGATATTGACCTGAACTTTTCGGGAGAGTACCAGCCGAGAGCGCACGCGTATATCGAGGAGCTTTTCGGCACCGGTTCCGTGTTCCGTGCCGGCACCATCGGCACGCTGGCGGAGAAGACTGCCTACGGCTATGTGCTCAAATATCTGGAGGAGCATAATAAGACGGTATCAGAGGCCGAGAAGGACCGCCTGGCGGCAGGCTGCGTGGGCGTCAAGCGCACTACCGGCCAGCATCCCGGCGGCATCGTGGTGCTGCCGAAGAACTACGATATCTGCCAGTTCACGGCGGTGCAGCATCCCGCGGACGACCTCGAGTGCGGCATCGTGACGACGCATTTCGACTTCAACTCCATGCACGACGTGCTGGTTAAGCTGGACTGTCTGGGCCACGACGATCCGACCATGATGCATCTGCTGGAGGAGCTGACGGGCGTGCCCTTCAAGCAGATCCCGCTGGATGACAAGAACGTGATGAGCCTCTTCTCCAGTCCAGCGGCGCTGGGAGTGCGGCAGGAGGATATCGACTGCACGACCGGTACGCTGGGCGTACCCGAATTCGGCACTTCTTTTGTGCGCGGCATGCTGGACGAGACACATCCGACCACGATGGAGGAGCTGATCCGTATTTCGGGCCTGTCCCACGGTACGGACGTCTGGCTGGGCAACGCGAGGGACCTGATCATGAACGGCGTAGCTCAGCTGAAGGAGTGCATCTGCACGCGCGACGACATCATGAACGCGCTGATCGCTTACGGGGTGGAGAGCAAGATGGCCTTCACCACCATGGAAAGCGTGCGTAAAGGCAAGGGACTCAAGCCGGAAATGGAGGAGGCCATGCTGGCGCACAATGTGCCGGCATGGTTCATCGACAGCTGCAAGAAGATCAAATACATGTTCCCCAAGGGCCATGCCGTCGCGTACGTCACCATGGCGCTGCGCGTGGCCTGGTATAAGGTCTACCGTCCGCAGGCCTATTACTGCGCGTTCTTTACCATCCGGGGCGACGGCTTTGACGCCTGCACCATGCTGCTGAGCATGGACGACCTGAACGCGCGCATCAGGGAATTTAAGAAGCTGGATCAGGAAAAGAAGCTCTCCGCGAAGGAAGAGACCGAGATCACGGCCATGGAAATGGTGCGCGAAATGATGGCCCGGGGCTTCCGCTTCCTGCCGGCGGATCTGTACAAGAGCGACGCGCGGCGTTTCCTGCCTGAAGGCGAGACCGGTATCCGGGTGCCGTTCGTATCCCTGGGCGGTCTGGGTGAAAGCGCGGCGGACGGGATCGCCGCCGCCAGGGACATCCCGTTCGTCTCTGTGGAGGATCTGAAAAACCGCGCGCATATCTCGTCCGCGGTCGTCGAGCTGCTGAGAAACCACGGCTGTCTGAACTCCCTGAGTGAAACCAGCCAGCTCTCACTTTTTACAATGTGAGTTGGACATCTGTTGGACAATCGGTGATAATATGACCACGCAATTGTGGGGCAGGCATACCAGGGAAAAAACTTCTGGACAATCGCTGCCAATCGTTCCGTAACTGCGTATAAATCAACGAGGTCAAACTCAAGGAGGTAACAAGTTATGGAACGCAAATTAACGAAAATGTTTGATTATCAGAAGTTTGAAAAGAACGCGGATCTGGAGCGTCTGATCGATTCCGTCCACTCCCGCTACGGGATCCGCGAACTGTCCATGGACGACATGGAAATGGTTTCCGCCGCCGGTGTGCCCGACCTGCCCTTGAAAGAGAGCAAGGAGGATCGCAAGTAAAGATGACAAGCCCCGACATGGAACAGATTTATCTGGCATACCATGACAAGGTAATGGGCTACATCCGCGCAAGAGTACATGGATATGCGGACGCAGAAGACCTGTGCGCGGACGTATTTGAAAAGGTGCAGCGGAAGCTTCCGGATTATGATCCGTCGAAAGCTTCCGTCAGCACCTGGGTTTTTACGATCACGCGGAACACCGTGATCGACTTTTTCCGCAGGATGAAGCATCCCGAGGAACTGGATGAGAACATGTCGGATGACTCTGAAGTGGAAGAAGGACTGCTGCAGACGGAAACGCTGGGAGAGCTGGCGACCGCGCTGCGCAGACTGCCCCAGCAGCTGATGGACATCATCGTGCTGAGATACTATGACCGCAAGACGCTGACGGAAATCGCGGGCATCATGGGCCTGAGCTACGGCGCGACCAAACTGCGCCATCAGAACGCGCTGGTGCTGCTCAAGGAATACATGGGAGCCAAGTCCGCGTGAGCAGGGAATACGATCGGCCGTGAACGCTAACGGTCTTATGACGAATGTGCTCGTCACCGGTCTGGTGCTGGTGATGGTTTTTGTGTTGCCGTGGATCGATCGCCGGGTATGCAGGCGGCTTGGGCTGAACCTGCAGGGCGGTGTCAGCGCTCATCCCCAGGCGGAAACTCTCCTGAAGCTTCGTCAGGCGATTCTGACGGGGATTTTTTTGATTTACGTCGCCGCGGTGGCCTGGCTGGTCTTTTTTTCAAGAGCCGCGACGAAGGATTATCAGGTACATATTGCGCTGTATGAGGATCTGCAGAACGCTGTGCGGATCGATTTTGGTTTTTTGGGCGTGATCCGGTCGATCTTCACCGAAGGCTTCCCGGCGGCGATGTCCCATATCAAGGTCCTCAAGCCCGAGGACATCGCCCAGGTGTACATGAATATCATGCTCTTTGTGCCGATGGGCTATCTGCTGCCGTACACCTTCGCCTGGTTCCGCGCGAAGGTCGCGGTTCGTCCCGCTGTGGCCTGCTTCCTTATCTCGTTCCTGATCGAAAACCTGCAGCTGATCTTCCGTCGCGGGTTTTACGACATGGACGACCTGGTATCGAATACCATCGGCGGTATATTAGGGGAGCTTCTGTTCATCTCCGTCGCCTATGTGGTGACGCACCCCGACTGGAGAAAAGAGTACAGGGCATATCAGCGCTGGAAGCGCAATGCGCAGACCCGGACGCTGTATCCCTTTGCCAGGCGCATCGGTCTATCCAGGACGACGCTGCTGGCCACGGATGAAGAGGAGATCTGGGATTTCTACGTGATGAAGCTGGGCTTCCGGCTGAAAAAGCAGCTGGTGCCTCTGGATTCCCCGGGCACGGATCTGCTGCTGGAGATGGGCAGGTCCCAGGTAGAGGTCCATTGCTCCAACCGGCGTGAAAGCCTCCCGGAGCAGACGCTGACGATGTCTGCGAGAAAGCTCGGTCCGATCCTGAAGCGGCTGGAGCTGAACGGGATCGAAGCCGGTCCGATCGGGCAGGATCCTTATACGGGACTCAGGTGTATCCGGTTTTCGGGGCCGGACCGCGTGCGGATTACGGTGATCGAGAATTAAACGGGTATTTGCGGAACGGAGGTGACAGACGTGACCCGAGCGATAAGGCAGATCTCAACATTAGCGCTTATCCTGATCGTATTCTGTATCGCCTGCCGGCTGACGCTGTTCCAGAATTACTCGGCTTATATTCCGATACAGGAGAATACTGACAGGCGCGGACCGGACGGATACGAATTGGTTGTTGAACAGCCTGATATCCTTGACGCCGACGGAGCCGAGATCAATAAAGGCTATCTGCGGGTAGAGATCAGGCCCGAGCGGCCGGGAAGAACCTATGTGATGCTGTACGACAAGGACGGGACCTTCGTCAACCTGGCTCCGCTTTATGTGGGGCGCTTTCATACGGTGTACAACGCGTCCACGGGCGGATTCACCGGGGATGTCGCGGTAATGATCGCCCTTACGGTATTCTGGCTGACAGTGTTCATGATCATGCTCTGGAATTACGCCCAGGCGAAGGGCTCGTCATTTTACGCCTACTCCACGATCTATTTTGCCGGCTTCTCCGTATTCGCGCTGGTGACCGGCGTCCTGATGCTGCAGATCACGGTGCTCCACCTGCGCGACCCGTACAATTATTCGATGATGACGGTCTATCACGTGATCAACAGCGCCAGCATCCAGTTTATGATGATCACCATGCCCCTGATCGTCGTGTTCGCGCTGGCCATGGGCGTCAGCAATATCGTCCTGCTCAGGCATGAAAAGCCCCGGATCCAGAACGCGCTGGGGATCCTGATCGCGGCGATGCTGCTGGCCGGTGAGGCGATCGGCTTTTATCTGTTCACGCAGGATTTCTCCGGCTCCGAATGGGAGGTCCGTACGAGGGAAACGCTGATCAACGTCGCCGCGACGGTATTTGTGTATTTCGAGTGCATGCTGGCGGGCTCTGTGGTATGCGGCATCAAAGCCGCTGTGCATCAGCCGAAAAAGGATAAGGATTATGTGATCATCCTGGGCTGCTGGTTCCGTAAGGACGGCAGTCTCCCGCCCCTGCTGCGGGGGCGCGTGGACAAGGCGCTCGAATTCTGGAATGAGCAGAAGGCGGAGACCGGCAAGGAGGCAGTGTTCATTCCCTCCGGCGGGCAGGGAAAGAACGAGAGCATGACTGAAGCCGATGCGATGAAGCACTACCTGCTCGAACAGGGGATCCCGGAGGAACGGATCATCCCCGAGCGCGCGGCGCGGAACACCTTCCAGAATATGGAGTATTCAAAACAGATCATCGACAGGGAAAACGCCCGGGCCAGGACGATATTCGCCACGACGAACTATCATGTATTCCGGAGCGGCGTCTGGTCCAACTTCGCGGGCCTGCACGCGGAGGGAATCGGCGGCAAGACCAAGTGGTGGTACTGGCCGAACGCGTTCATGCGGGAATGCGTGGGCCTGCTGCAGAAGCGCTGGAAGCAGGAGCTCGCGTTCCTCGTGATCCTGCTTCTGTTCTTCGGGTCACTGTCTGTGATCCTTGGATAGTTCGCTGGCTCAGACAATCACGAAAAAAGACAGTTGGACAAATGCTGGACAATCAGCTATAATGTATCTCAGTTTATATTACCCTCTGCCGAATGGGCGGAAAGGAGTCCTTTATGGATAATCAACTGTTCAGAAAAAAAACGATGGAACGCATCTCGTCTCCGGAGCAGCTGAGGGACTATATGCGCGTTACGAGTCCGAGGCTGTGGATGATCCTTTCCGCTATCGTCGCGCTGCTGCTGGGGTTCATTGCCTATGCCTCGACTGCTACGATGGAGAGCACTCTCTCGGTCAAGGCGGAGGTTATCATAGATACCTTTGAAGACGGAACGACAGCCAGCGGCGTTTCGATCGCCCTGTCACCGAGGGACAAGGATATCGTGCAGCCTGGAATGGTGCTCCGCCTGGCCGGGAAAGAAGGAAAAATCTCTTTCATCCTGCAGGATGGGGAGGAAGTACTCGCCTTCGCCACCATGGACGATGAAACCTTCCATCTGCCGGCTGGCACCTATGACGCGGAGATCGTGACGGAAACCACCACCCCGATCCGCTTCCTGCTGAACTGACAGGAAAGGAGCGTGTTGTATGGCTGAAGAAAAAAAGACCTCCGCCAAATCGGTTCCGCAGGGTGTGAGAACAGGCGTGGCGCGGGTGCCGGTCATCATGCAGATGGAGGCGCTGGAGTGCGGTGCGGCGTCGCTCGCGATGATCCTGGCCTACTACCATAAATGGGTGCCGCTGGAGCAGGTTCGCCTGGCCTGTGGCGTATCCCGCGACGGTTCCAATATGAAGAACGTCTTTCTGGCGGGGCAGAATTACGGGCTGGAGGTACACGGCTACAAGCTGGAGCTGGACGGCATCCGCAAGCTGGTGACGTATCCGTGCATCATCCACTGGAATTTCAACCACTTTGTGGTCCTGAACGGCTTTAAGGGCAACAAGGCGGTGATCAATGATCCTGCCCGGGGCACGGTCGCGGTATCCATGGAGGAGTTTGACCAGTCCTTCACGGGGCTTTGCCTCACCTTCGCGCCGGGCCCTAATTTTGTCCCCTCCGGCAAGCGGAAGAGCACGCTGGAGTTTGCCCGCAGGCGGCTGAAGGGCGCACGTCCCGCGGTCGTGTTCATCATCATGATCTCGATCATCTCCTACCTGTTCGGGATCATCAATCCGGTCCTTTCGCGCATTTTCTACGACAGGCTGCTGACGCGGCGCGCGCCGGAATGGCTGCACCCGTTCATCCTGGTCATGGCGCTCCTGTGCGTGTTCCAGATCATCGTTGAATGGACCAAGACCGTATACAACCTGAAGATCGACGGAAAAATGGCCATCGAAGGCAACGCCAGCTATATGTGGAAGGTGCTGCGGCTGCCGATCGAGTTCTTCTCGCAGCGCTTGACGGGCGATATCCTGCAGCGTCAGTCAACCAACGCATCCATCGCCGGCACGCTGGTCAACACCGTGGGGCCGCTGGCGCTGAATACCGTGATGATGCTGTTTTACCTGTTCGTGATGCTCCGCTACAGTCCCATCATGACGCTGGTCGGGCTGATCTCATTGGTGCTCAACCTGTTTGTGGCGCGGTACCTCTCCAACAAACGCGTCAACCTGACCCGCGTGCAGATGCGCGATCAGGGCAAGCTTGCCTCGGCGACCATGGCTGGCATCAGCATGACGGAAACCATCAAATCCGCCGGCGCGGAAAGCGGTTTTTTCCGGAAATGGTCGGGCTACCAGGCATCGGTCAACACCCAGCAGGTCAAGTTTACCACCCTGAATGCCCGGATCGGCCTGATCCCGCAGTTTATCAGCACGGCTTCGAATTACACGGTCCTGTTCCTGGGCGTGAGGCTGGCGATGGACGGCAACTTTACCCTGGGCATGATCACGACCTTCCAGCAGATCCTCGCTTCCTTCATGGAGCCGGCCACGACGCTGGTCGACGCGGGGCAGACGATCCAGGAGATGCGCACGGAGATGGAGCGTGTCGAGGACGTGATGCAGTATCCGGATGATCCGATGCTCGCGAACGAAGCGATTTCGGATGATACCGATTACGCGAAGCTGAAGGGGCAGGTGGAGCTGAAGAACGTGACCTTCGGCTATTCTCCTCTCGGAAATCCGACCGTCACGGACTTCTCCATGACGATGAAGCCGGGAAGCAGGATCGCCATCGTAGGCGGCAGCGGCAGCGGCAAATCGACCGTGAGCAAGCTGATCACCGGCCTGTACAAGCCCTGGTCGGGCGAGATCCTGTTTGACGGAAAGCCGATCAGCGAGATCCCGCGCGGCGTGTTTACCGGCTCTGTCGCCATGGTCGACCAGGACATTGTCCTGTTTGAGGACACCATCGCCAACAACATCCGCATGTGGGACACCTCGATCGCGGATTTCGAGGTCATCCTCGCCGCGCGCGATGCGCAGATCCATGACGATATTCTGCAGCGTCCGGGCGGCTATCAGGCCAAGCTCACCGAGAACGGCAAGGATCTTTCCGGCGGACAGCGGCAGCGCCTGGAGATCGCGCGCGTACTGGCCCAGGATCCTTCGATCATCATTCTGGATGAAGCGACCAGCGCGCTGGACGCCAAGACGGAATTTGAGCTGGTCCGGGCCATCAAGGACCGCGGGATCAGCTGTATCGTGATCGCGCACCGGCTGTCTACGATTCGGGACTGCGACGAGATCATCGTTCTGGAAAAAGGGAAAATTGTGGAGCGCGGCACGCATGACGAGCTGTTTGCCAAGAACGGCGCATATGCCGAACTGGTTACTTCGGAATGAGAGGGTGTTCTGATGGGTTGGTTTAACGAACAGATCAAGCAGCGGCTTCAGAGCGATCAGGAGACCCTGGAAGAGTCCTTTTTCAACATGGCCAGCGTTGTGCTGGACAAGTGGAACGCACAGCGTCTCATGGATGACCAGGTGATCGTGAAGGAAGCGGTCGATCGGATCCTCAAATATTTTCACCAGAAGCCGGTCGAGATCCCGGACAATATCACGAATGTGACGGAACAGCTGGAATACGCGCTGCGTCCATCGGGCCTCATGATACGCGAGGTCGATCTTGAGGAAGGCTGGCAGAATGACGCCTATGGGCCGATGCTCGGCTACATCAGGGAAACCGGCACGACCGTGGCGCTGCTTCCGGGGCTGGTCGGCTATTGGTTCGAGGATCCAAAGACCGGTAAAAAAACAAGGGTAACAAAAAAGAACTCCGGTATGTTCGCGCTGGAAGCGCTGTGCTTCTACCGTCCGCTGCCGATGAAAAAGCTGGGGATCCCGGACCTGCTCGCATATATGTGGAACAGCATATCGCGCAGCGATCTGGTGCTGATCATCATTGCGACCTTCGTCGTGACGATCGTCGGCAAGATCGAGCCGCGGGTATACGCGCTGATCACAGGCACTATCATGCGGGACCGGCGCATGTCACTGCTGGCGGGCATCGGCATGTTCCTGCTCGGTTCGGCCTTTGCGGGACAGATGCTGACAGTCGTCAAAAACCTGCTGATGGACAGGATCAACACCAAGACCTCCCAGGCGGTGGAGGCTTCGGTGATGATGCGCATCCTGTCCCTGCCGGTCAGCTTTTTCAGAAAATATGCCTCAGGTGAATTGGCCAACCGCGCCAATTCTGTCAGCAGTCTGTGCTCGATGATCCTCAATAACATTCTCTCCATCGGTTTGACCTCGTTGATGTCCCTGCTGTATATCACAGATATCCTCCATTACGCGCCGGCGCTGGTCTGGCCGTCCATCCTGATCATACTGGCGACGATGGCGCTGAGCGTGACCGCGTCCTTCCTTCAGATCGATATTTCCCGCCGGAAGATGAACCTGGAAGCGGAGGAAAGCGGCATGGGCTTCGCCATGCTGAGCGGGATCCAGAAGATTAAGCTGTCCGGCTCGGAAAAACGCGCGTTCGCGCGCTGGGGGAACCTGTACGCCAAAAGCGCGCAGCTGGAGTATAACCCGCCGGCGTTCCTCAAACTCAACAGGGTGCTCGTTACGGCGATCTCACTGGCCGGCACGGTGATCCTGTATTATCTGGCGGTCGCTTCTGGTGTGGAAGCAAACCAGTATTACGCGTTCAATTCAGCTTACGTCAGGGTCATGGCCGCTTTCTCCTCTCTGGCCGGCATCGCGACCTCCATCGCGGGGATCCCGCCGATCCTGGAAATGGCGGAGCCGATCCTGAAAACGGAGCCTGAAGTGACGGCGGAAAAGGAAGTCGTCACCAAGGTGAACGGCAATATCGAGATGAGCCACGTTTCCTTCCGCTATGACGACAGTTCGCCCTATATCCTGAATGATATGTCCTTGAAAATCAAGGCCGGGGAATACGTGGCCATCGTCGGACGCACCGGCTGCGGAAAATCGACTTTGGTACGTTTGCTGCTTGGCTTTGAAAAGCCGGAAAAGGGCGCCGTCTTTTACGATACGCATGACCTGAACCGCATCGACCCGCGTTCGCTGCGCAAACAGATCGGCGTCGTCATCCAGAACGGGCAGCTGTTCCAGGGCGATATCTTCTCGAATATCACGATCTCCGCCCCTCAGCTGACGCTGGAAGAGGCGTGGGAGGCGGCGGAAACGGCCGGAATCGCCCAGGATATCCGCGACATGCCGATGGGCATGCAGACCGTGATATCCGAGGGCCAGGGCGGCGTTTCCGGAGGGCAGAAGCAGCGGCTCATGATCGCGCGCGCCATCGCGCCGAAGCCGAAGATACTGATCTTTGACGAGGCGACCAGCGCGCTGGACAATAAGACGCAGAAGCAGGTTTCCGACGCGCTGGATAAGCTGAATTGCACAAGGCTCGTGATCGCCCACCGGCTGTCCACGATCAAGAACTGCGACAGGATCCTGGTCATGCAGAACGGCGCGATGATCGAGGAAGGCACCTACGAAGAGCTGATCGCGAAGAACGGCGTATTCGCTGATCTCGTCGCAAGACAGCGGCTGGATACCGATCAAAAAGACAAATCCGAGGAGGGGACTTCTGTATGATCGCGCTGGATATCATCTCCCTCGTAATGTTTGAGAACACATTCAACGCCACGACTTTTATCACCGGCTGCGCCAGCATCGTCGGCTTCTGGTTCATCTTTGTCAAATGCGGCATAGAAGGCTGGTGGGCTCTGATCCCGTTTGCCCGCGAATACAAACTCGCGATCTGCGCGGGACGCGAGCCGGAGGGCCGTGTCCTGGTCTTCCTGAATGTCCTGCGGCTGGCGGATAATATCGGCCTGCTGTTCCTCGACCCGACCACGAACCTGGGTCTGCTTTACGGGGTCGTATCCGTCCTGATCATGATCCCCGCGCTGATATATGATATCCGTGTCAAGCTGGGACTGATCGAGGTCTTCAATGCCAAAAAGATCTGGATCATTCCATGGAGCGTTGTGGAATGTGTGCCCGCGCTCCTGTGGGGTCTGCTGAAGAGGTACCAGCCGCAGTGGAAGGTCCAGGACCTGAAAAACATCGCGGCGGATTTCTTTTCGGGAAGTAAGGCGAAAGTCCTGGAGCAGGGCCTGACGGTCAACCTGGAGGAGCGGACGGCTACGGAGTTTTTCAAGAAGAAATACCTGCTGCGGGACATCCATATGTACATCCAGCCCGGGCACATGGTCCTGCTGCTGGGCGGCTCCGGCGCGGGTAAAACCACCTATCTCAACGCTGTGAACGGCTATGAAAAGGCCAATGCCGAGATCGTGATGAACGGTCTGAACATGTATAAGAATTACAAGAGCATGAAGTACGATATCGGCTTCGTTCCCCAGCTGGACTTGATGCGCGGTTCGGACAGCGTCATCAGGACGCTGATGGACGCGGCCAGCCTGAGGCTGCCCAAGGACTTCACCAAGGCGGAACGCAGAGCGCGCGTCGACGAGGTCATGAAGATCTTCGGCCTGACCCCCGTGATGAACAACCTGGTGGATAAGCTTTCCGGCGGTCAGCGCAAGCGCCTTTCCATTGCCATGGAATTCATTTCCAATCCCACGCTCTTCATCCTTGATGAGCCGGACTCCGGTCTGGACGGCGTCATGGCGCGGGAGCTTTTCGAGCAGCTTCGCATCATTGCCGACCAGGGCAAGATCATCATTGTGATCACCCACACCCCGGACCGCGTGATCGACCTTTTTGACGACGTGATCGTCCTGGCGAAGGATGCCAACCGTACCGGACGCCTCGCCTTCTTCGGATCCATTGAGGAAGCGCGCACCTTCTTCGGAAAAGACAGGATGGAGGAGATCGTCAAGGCGGTCAACCGCCAGGAGGAAGGCGGCGAAGGGCGCGCGGACGAATTCATATTAAAGTATGCGGAGGGCCTGCAAAATGCCTGAGAATACGATCAATCAGAAACCGGCGCGCAGGATCCGTCACAGAGGACGCGGAAGCCAGGTCTTCATCTACCTGGGGAAACAGCTGCGCTTTTTTATCAACCAGAACGACTGGAAAGTGCTCCCCATGGCGGCAATCATCGCCGCGCTGGTTTCCATGGTCATCAGAAAGCGCTTCTTCATCAACATGGAAGGCAGCCTGATGGGCGCTTTCGCTTTGACCTGCGTGGCCATCTGGAACGGCTGCTTCAACTCGATCCAGTCCGTCTGCCGCGAGCGACCGATCATAAAGCGTGAACACCGTTCGGGTCTCCACATCACCTCCTACGTCTTCGCGCATATGATCTATCAGTTTGGGCTCTGTCTCGCGCAGACAGCGCTGACCCTGTACGTGATGATCATGATGGGCGTCAAGATCCCGGAACAGGGCTTCATGACTCCCTATATGGTCCTGGACCTGGGCATCACGCTGCTGCTGATCTCTTACGCTTCGGACATGCTGAGCCTGTTCATCTCCAGCCTGTCGCATACGACCACAGGCGCGATGACGGTCATGCCGTTCGTCCTGATCTTCCAGCTGGTATTCTCCGGCGGCATCATCCCTCTGCCCGCCTGGAGCGCCGCGATGTCCAATTACACGATCTCCAACTATGGCCTGAAAGCGATCGCGGCACAGTCCGGGTATAACGAGCTGCCGATGATCACGGCCTGGAACACACTGGAAAAGATGCGCGATAATGAGGTCGGAGGCACGGTCAGCCTGGGGCAGATCCTGGACGCGCTGAACAGCGAACCGCTTCAGCGGCGCCGGGATATGAAGCTGCTGGATTCCTATACTGTCGGCGAAGTGGCGGATATGCTGAACAGCGCGGATCAATCCCTGCACCTGCGCGAAAAAGAAGTGACGCATACCATGACGGCCCGGGAGATCCTGAATATGCTGCTGACGAAGGAAGCGCTCCAGGCCCTGCGCGACAGGGAGATCCTGCCGGCTGCCGGAGAGCAGCCCGCGATCACGGTAGAGGCAGTCGCGAATGCCCTTCTGACGTCGCCGGATACGCAGGCGCTTCTGGATAAGGAGTTTGGAGCGACCATGACCCTGGGGCAGGTATTGGATTCCCTGCACGCGCAGGAGCTGGTGGAAATCGCCAGAAATGAAAAGGTGAATGAGCCGGTCACGCTTGGGGATATCATCGATTTCGCGGCCGGCAACCAGGCGCTTCAGTCAAAGCGCGACCGTACTGTGACCCTGAAGGCGAGGCTTGGCGACTTCTTTGAAATGTTCGGTGAAGAAGAACTGAAGGAGCTCGTGCAGCGGAAAACGGCCGAGGCGAGCCGCAAACCGGAGTATGAACGGAGCGAAGACAATATCGTGAGCAACTGGACCATGCTGGCAATGTTTGCGCTGCTGTTCGCTGTACTGTCTATCCTATCCCTGAAAATGATCGACAAGGATAAGCGCTGAACACAGGCCGCGGTCGGCGAAAGGTATCAGGACGGCAAGAAAGGCTGGGATGCAAAGCGTGGACGTGATTTGTGTGGACGACGATGTCCTGACGCTTGAATCGACGGCGAGCATGCTGGAAAAGCATCCGCGGGTCAGCAGCGTTACCGTTTTTTCAGCTTCTGAAAACGCTGTGGCCTGGCTTAAGGAGCATCGGGCAGGTATAGCATTCCTGGATATCCATATGGGGGAAATGGACGGCTTAGCCCTGGCAAAGCTGATTCTGGAAAAGTATCCGCGCACAGCCGTTGTTTTTCTGACAGCCGATCCTGCTTTTGCGGTAGAAGCGTTCCGGATCCATGCGTCCGGCTATATCCTGAAGCCTTTGACAGAGGAGAGGCTGAATGACGAGATCAACCACCTTCTGTCCGGCAAAGCGGATACAAAACGATCCCCGCACATATCTGTGCAGACCTTCGGCAATTTTGACCTGAAGGTGGATGGGAAGACGGTGCTGTTTTCCCGTTCCAAGGCCAAGGAGCTCCTTGCGTATCTGATCGACCGCCAGGGCAGCAGTATTACCCGGGCCGAGGCCTTCGCGATGCTGTGGGAAGAAGGGCAGTACGACCGCCCCATGCAGAAGCAGCTTGACGTCATGATCCGCAGCCTGCGCGCCACGCTCAGGGAGGCCGGTATCGATGAGATCATGGAAATGCGCAACGGAACACTGCGGATACGGCCGGAATTGCTGGACTGCGATCTGTACCGTTTTTTTGAAGGAGATATCGAAGCCGTCAACGCCTACCGCGGTGAATACATGAGCGCTTACTCGTGGGCCAGCCTGACCGAGGCGTATATGGACCGCATCAATAAAAGCTGACGCGGCCGAGAAGGAGAAAACAAGTGAGGAAGACGGAGACCGAAGAGAATATCCGCCGGATGCGCGAGGCAAGGGAAATGCCCGTGTGGGGAACAGGTACGCCGGAGGCGGTGAAGGGAAAATACACGCCGGGGCAGTATCGTGACGAGGCAAAATCGTTTCTGAGAGCTTCTATGGATAAAAATGTGTACGACATGCTGATGCAGCGGAGAAGCTCATCCGTGCACACCTATGTCATCGCAAAAATGTATTTGAGCGCCGGCGACTGGTGCAAGTACGTCTGGATCGAACATCACGGTTCACTGGCCGGGTTCCGTGAATGATCATGGTTTTACATCATCAACCGCAACTGACAGGAGGTAGTCTATGATTCGTGAAGAAGCTTACATCAATCGTTCTGACATGCTCCGGTGCGCGCTGTGTGTCGATGCTCCATGCGATGAAAACTGCCCGGCACTCAAGCCGGCGAGGCTGCTCAGAAACATCTGGTTCGGGAACGAGCAGGCAGCCGCGCGGTCGCTTTCGTCGGAAAACCACTGCCTGACCTGCAGCGCGCCCTGCGAGCGGGCCTGCGCGCGCCCCAGCGAGGTCCCGATCCGGGATCTGATGAACCGGCTGTATTATCAGGTCAGGCCTGAGGCAGAAACGCCGATCCCGCAGGATGAAAGCCGCCTTGCCTGCGATCTGTGCGGGATCCCGCTCGAAAATCCGTTTATTCTGGCTTCTTCCGTGATCGCCAGCACCTATGACATGTGCGCCAGGGCTTTTGACGCGGGCTGGGCCGGCATCTCCTTCAAGACGATCTGCACTCTTGATATCCATGAGGCTTCCCCGCGATTCTCGGCGATCACCGGCGACAACGGCAGCATTATCGGCTTCAAGAACATCGAGCAGCTGTCAGACCACAGCGTTGCCGAGAACATGGAGATCTTCCGTCGCCTCAAGAAGAACTATCCAAGTAAGTTCATTCTGGCATCGATCATGGGCAAAAACGAAGCGGAGTGGGGCGAACTGGCAAAGCTCTGTGAAGAAAACGGCGCTGACGCTGTCGAACTGAACTTCTCCTGCCCCAATATGGTCGAAGACGGGATGGGCTCGGATATCGGGCAGGTGCCTGAACTGGTAGAGAGGTATACCCGGGCAGCCAAGCAGGCCTGCTCGATCCCCGTGCTGGCCAAGCTGACGCCGAACGTAGCGGATATGAGCCCGGCAGCGGAAGCGGCAGTCCGCGGCGGCGCGGACGGCGTGGCGGCCATCAATACCATCAAGTCCATCGTGCGCGTCAATCCGCATACCTATGTATCCGCGCCTGCGGTCCGCGGCCAGTCCGCCGTGGGAGGATACAGCGGCTGCGCCGTCAAGCCGATCGCGCTTCGGTTCGTGGCTGAGCTCGGGCACAATCCCGCTCTGAAAGGCAAGCATATTTCGGCGATCGGCGGGGTCGAGACCTGGAAGGACGCGCTTGAGTTTATGCTGCTGGGTGGCAGTTCGGTCCAGATCGCGACGGCTGTCATGCAGTATGGCTATCGGATCATCGAGGATCTGAAGCTGGGCCTCAACATGTATCTGGCCGAGAAGGGCTTCTCAAGCGTCAAAGAAGTGATCGGGCTTGGCCTTGACAGTCTCAGCGGAACGACCGACGCGCTGGAAAGGGATACGATCGTATATCCTTCATTCAATAAAGAACGCTGCATCGGCTGCGGCCGCTGCGCCCTGTCGTGTATGGACGGCGGCCATCAGGCGATCAGGATGGATGAACACCGGCGACCGGTACTGAACGGCAGAAACTGCGTCGGATGCCATCTTTGCATCCTGGTCTGCCCACAGCGCGCGATCGTCCCGGCAAAGAAGCGGATCGCCCTCAATATGCGGCAGTAATCATGTTCCTCTGTCTTCCGGCGCTGTACTGGGTCTTTTCAGATTGTAACAAATCGTTTGATACGTCTGGAATGTTGGACACATGTTGGACAAACGGTGGTAAGATTCGCGTGCGCGAATGGGAGAAGCTATATTTGAACTGGTCACGCTGATCTCATATCTGAACGGCTGATAAGGCAGCCGGATCTAAAGGAGGAAAAAGGATCGTGAAGAAACTGATTTCTGCCGGCCTGGCTGTGGCGATGTTCTGCGGCGTGCTGATGGCAGGTACGGCCATGGCCGCGGATAACGGCTATATCATGTTTGTGTATACGGAGAACGGCGGCTCGCTGCATGTGCGTTCCAGTATGAATACCGGCAACAATATCATCGGCAAACTTGATTTCGGCACCGCTGTACACGTATACAACTTTTACAGCGGCTGGGCGATGATCGATTACAACAATACCAACGCCTTCGTCATGTCCAGGTATCTGGTGCAGAACAAGCCGATCACTCCCGGAACACCGACACCCGCGCCCGCGCCTTCACCCTCAGATACTTCCTTAGCGGATATCAACAGGGAATTCAAGACGGCGACAAGGGTGTATATGCCCTATACCATCGTTTCGCGTCCGACGCGCGCCTCAGGCTGGGTCAATCTGCGTTGGGCGCCGAGCATGAAGGCTGAGGTCATCACTACCTGTCCGCAGGGCAAGGAGCTGACCGTCATCGCCGAGCTGCAGAACTGGTATCAGGTAGAGGATCCCGCTACGGGCATGGTGGGCTTTATCAGCCGCTCGTATGTACGCGTCAAGTAACGCGGACGGCCTGAAATGGAAAGGATGAGAGTTATGAAACGATTGGTAGGTATGGTCCTGTGCCTTTGCGTTCTGGTCGGCGTGACCATGAGCCTGGCGCAGGGAGCAGAAAAGACGAAGCTTGGCACCCTGAATGTCAATGGCGCCTTCGATCTGAAGGGCACGATCCCCGATGGCTATGCCCTGAATATTGAAATCGCTGATACAACGATGATCAGAGCGCTTATCGAGTCCGAGGACCAAGCCAAGCCCCACATGTCGCTGACGATCGCGTTCAGCGAGCTGATCGCCGACGTAGACCGGCTCAACGACCTGAATAACGACCAGCTGACGCTCCTGGAGCAGACCTTCAAAGCGGAGGATGACGTTGAGATCAGCTACCGGAACACCGATCACGGAACCAAGCTGATGATCGTCGAAGCGAAGGACAAGTATATCGTTTTCTATACGATCTACAAGGGCTACGAGATCGAATTCCTGCTGACGCCGGGAACCAGCCCGATGACGGACGCACAGATCGATATGGTCATCGGCTTCCTGAGCGACCTTGATTTTGATTCCGCTGAATAATCATGAGGATCCACAAACGACCCAACCCCCAAAGGACATAACTCAAGGAGACAAACCAATGAGAAAACCGTTGATCGCGCTGATGCTTGTGCTGCTGCTGATGACAGCGTTTGCGGCGGCTGCGGAAGAAAACAGCCTGAAATTTGATCAGAATATCAACACGTTATGCGAGGGTGAAACGCTTCAGACGGTTCTGAACCGGACAGGTGAGGCGGCGGAGGGCACTGTCACTTATAAGTCCTCTGACAAGAAGAAAGCGACTGTCGATGAGAACGGTGTGGTCACCGGCCTCTCAAAGGGACAGGTCAGCATCACGGCGACCGTCAAAGGCGCTTCCAGGACCTACAAGGCGGAGCTCGCCGTGGTCGTTTACAGAAAAGCGGAAACGATTGAGGTCAATACAGGCAGGCTGAACCTCTTCGAGCCGACAGATCCGCTGATCATGAATGCCCTCGGCCAGCAGACGGAGCTGCCCGTCCTTATTGTTCCGATGAACAAAGACTTTGAGCTGCAGGCAAACGTTCTGCCTGCCGGCGCAAGCAACCGCAGGACGGTGATGGAGAGCGCGGATGAAGCGATTCTTCAGACGAAGGGAGCCAGAATCCGTGGTGTGGCAGCGGGCGAGACGGAGCTGACGATCGCCAACGAGCTCTCTCCTGAAGTGAACGTGCGGTACCGCATACTCGTCGTCAAGCCCGTGACCAAGATCAAGCTGACAGCCGAAAACGCTTCCGTACCGGTAGACGGAACGATGGCGCTCAGCGCGGAGATCACCCCGGCGGATGCAGGATTCCCTTATCTGTCCTGGAAATCTACGGATGAAAGCCATGCGATCGTCGATGATAACGGCAAGGTCACAGGCGTCAAGCGCGGAGGCGGCAAGGTGGTCGCGACTGCGCTGGACGGAAGCAATGCCAGGGCAGAGATCTCCGTGAAGGTGACGCAGAGCGCCTCTGGTATCGTGCTGAACAGTGCTGAACTGACGATCGACACGGGGAAGAGCCATACGCTGAAGGCAACCGTGCTACCTGAGAACACCAACAATAAAAAGGTCGTCTGGTATTCTACGGATACCAGCGTTGCCCAGGTCAATGCCAACGGAAGGGTGACCGGCGTCAGCGTGGGGACCTGCGAGATCATCTGCTCGAGCCAGGATAATCCCGCCGTCAGCGCTTCAGCGACTGTTCAGGTCCAGCAGCCTGTCACAAAGATCGTTTTCGACGAGAAGGAAGCGTCTGTATATCTTGGCAAGACCTGTGTGCTGAGCTGGTCCGTGGAGCCTGCCAACGCCACGAATCCCGCGGTCAGGCTGACCTCCAGCAATGAGAATATCCTGACGGTGTCGGACGACGGTACTGTGACGCCTGTCAAGCATGGTGAAGCGACTGTCACCGCGACGTCTACTGATGGCAGCAACAGAAAGGCCAGGATCAAGGTCAAGGTCCTGCAGCCGGTCGAAGGCGTGCACATGGAGCATACCATCGCCTATATCGAGCCGGGAGAGAAGGCCAGCGTCCGCGCGGTCCTGGAGCCTTCCTACGCCAGCAACCACTATATGACCTGGGGCAGCGTCAATCCGGATATCGTAACAGTCACCGGCGAGAAGACCACGGCTACCATCACGGGCCAGAGAAACGGCTATGCCACGATCATCGGCACGACAGAGGACGGCGGTTTTCAGACCAGCTTTACCGTGAATGTGGGCGATTGGGACTCGATCGTCAAATTCCGCTCCTTTGATATCGGCGGCAAGGCGAACCCCCTGATCGAAGTGCGCAACGTGGGCGATGTGAGCATTTCTCACATCACGGTGCAGCTGACCTACTATGATGAGAACGGAGATCCGTATCCCATCAATTCAAAGAACGGCTCCAACGTCATCAACGCCGTCTATCGCAAAACGCTCGCTCCCGGCAAAACCACATCCTCTGAGAACAACTGGGAACTGGTGAACTATGAGACTCCTGAGGAGCCCTTCGCCCGCGTCACCGCGAAGCTAATCAGCTACCGGCTCGACGGCTGGACGAAGAACATCAGGAAAAAGAATCAGCAGACGAAGACCTACAACCGGTCCTGGTAACGAATTAACAGTGGATTTTTGAAAAAAACCGTGCTATAATCAGGCTATTCGGATGCCAATGGACGAAAAGCACCGTATAAACAGTTGGAAACACCGAATGGTGATCCAGATACAATCAAATCCGCAAGACGGAGGGAGGACACTAACATGAGCGAACTCGAAAACAAAGAAGCCATCGAACTGAGCCTGGATGAACTGAACGAGGTTGCCGGCGGCGCCTTCAAGCCCCTGCCCCCCAAGACCGGTTTCATCGTCTATCAGATCTCCAAGGGCGAGACCCTGGGCAGGATCGCTAAGAGGTTTGGTTACACCGTGAAGGATCTGCTCAACTGGAATCCGAAGATCGTTGACAAGAACAAGATCTATTACGGCGACTATCTCTACATCCGCGCATAATAGCAGCCGCCGGAAAGCGGTTCCACAAACGGATGTCCCATGATCGGATGCCGGCGACGGCCTGATCAAGCAAACGGCCTGTAACTCGCAAATTCTTCGCTGGGTTACAGGCTCTTTATTCATACGGAAGGAGGGTGAGAAGTGCGGTCAAATATGGAAAACGGAAACCTGGTGCTGTATCTGGAGGGGAGGATCGATTCAGTCAACGCGTCCCAGATCGAAGCACAGATCCTTTCTGCGCTGGAAACTGAACCGGAGCAGCCTTATATCCTGGATGCGCACGGGCTTGATTATATCTCCAGCGCCGGACTCAGGATGCTTCTCGCCTTAATCGGCAGTGGCCACGGACCGGCTGAGATGCGTAATGTGTCCTCCGTCGTTTACGATGTGTTTGAAGTGAGCGGCTTTACCAGATTCCTGAAGGTAAAACGCGGCATGCGCGAGCTCAGTGTCGACGGCCTTTCGGTCGTAGGCAGCGGGGCAATGGGCACGGTCTATCGTCTGGATACCGATACGATCATCAAGGTATATCGGAAGGATGTCAGCCAGGATATCATCGAGCGCGAGAAGAAACGCGCTCAGCTGGCTTTCCTGAAGGGTATTCCGACGGCCATCTCGTTTGATACCGTACGCGTAGGGGATCAATACGGCGCCGTGTTTGAGATGCTCAAGGCTGACAGCTTCAACGATGTGATCGTCAGGCAGCCGGAGAGAACTGAAGAGATCATTGATAAAATGATCGCATTGATGCGGACGATACATCGCGTAGAGATGGCGCCGGATGAGGTGCCGGATTGCCGTGAGATCTACCTGAACTATCTTGACCGGCTTGACATGCTTCCTGTGGAGGCGGCTTTTGCGATCAGAAGCATGCTGACGGAGATGCCCCAGAACTGCCACACCGTACATGGGGATATGCAGCTGAAAAACATCATGTATTCGGAGGAAGAGCCGATGCTGATCGATATGGAAACGCTCAGCATGGGAGACCCGGTGTTCGAGTTCGCGGCTCTGTTTGTGGCTTATATCGCCTTCAATGAAGCGGAGCCTGAAAACAGTATAGCTTTTTTCGGGCTGACGCAGGAGCAGTCGACGGCCATTTATCAGGCGCTGCTCGAAAAGTATCTGAACGGCTCGGATGAGCGTAAGCGAAAGGATTTCATCAGAAAAAGCACGATCCTCGGATATGTACGCTTTCTCTATCTGGTAAGCGTGCTCAGAATCGATAAGCCGGAGCTGATGGAGGCACGGATCAGGCACGCGGCCGAGATGCTGAAGGAACTGACAGCGGCAGAGGATCATGAATAATCACCTGCTCTGTTGCATTATCAAAGAAATGTGATAGACAGAAACCGATGAAAATGATATAATCATAACCGGCACAGATGATCTGTTTGTGTTATGCGTGCTGAAAGACCGGCTTCTATATGAAAGGTCGGCGTCAGCGGAGATCATTCGCTGTACGCTGCCGCTTTGACCGGTCGGACAGCGGATCAACGTGTTTACGCAAGATTGAAAAGGAGAGATTTGCCATGACGATTACCAAAAAGCAAACCGGCTCAACTCTGGAGCTCGCCCTGGCCGGACGCCTGGATACGATGACCGCGCCCGAGCTGGAGGCCGCGCTCAGTAAGGATATGGGCGGGGCTGACAGCCTGATCCTGGACTTCAGCAAGCTGGATTATATTTCTTCCGCCGGTCTGCGCGTTCTTTTATCCGCTCATAAGGCCATGCTGGGGAAGAATGGCATGAAGGTCGTGCATGTAAATGACATCGTGCAGGAAGTGTTCGAGGTTACCGGCTTTTCCGATATTCTGACCATTGAGTGAGGCTATATGATTACAGATAAGATTATCGTTTCCAGCAAAGGCAATCAGATGGAGACCGCCCTCAAGCAGGCCGAGAAGGTGGCGGCTTATAAGGAGCTGGACGCAAGAAGCGCTTTGCAGCTGAGACTGCTGGCCGAAGAGATGATGGGCATGATGCGCTCCATCACCGGAGAAACGCGCGGTACCTTCTGGATCGAGGACGACGGCGACACGTACCAGCTGCACCTGCAGGTGGATACCCGAATGAATTCCGAAAAGCGCGATCAGCTGATCGCCGCATCTACCACGGGGAAGAACGAATCGGCCAAGGGGCTGATGGGCCGCCTGCGCGATATCTTTGACCGCAGCGGCGACGAGGACGTAGTCACCTATTCCAATCCCCTCTTTCTGTCCGGCTCTCTGGATTATTCCTCGACGCCGATGCTGGATTGGGAATGGACCATGTCGAAGTACGAAACGGAGCTTGCTTCCCGGATCAAGGATGACGAAGAGGCCAGAAAAGCCTGGGACGAGCTTGAAAAATCTGTGGTGCACAGTGTCGCGGACGAGGTCAGGGTCAGCATCAAGGGCCAGCGCGCCGAAATGATCATCTATAAAAAGCTGACGAACGCCTGAAGCAGAGCATGACCGTTTGAAAGGAGCCTGAACGTTGCCTGAAAAAAGCGTCAGGGAAATGGGGGGCTGGGAGCTTTTCCACTATTCCCTGAAAACAAAGGTTTTTCGCGCAACGTTGATGGGCGCGCTGGTCCTCGGCCTGGTCGCCATGGCGGTCGGTCTCTCCTCCTATACCATGAGCATGATCGACCGATACATCGGCGAGTCCTTCGGTCTCGCCAAGAGTACGGCAGTCATTGCCGAACGGTGGATCAGCGAGGACGTGATCGCTCATATGGTCATGGACATATATAACGGCCTGACTCCGGAGGAAAGAGCGCAGACCGGTACGCCGGAATACCGCGAGAGATTTGCGCATGTCATGAATGAGAAAGCCTTCAAATACCTGAAAGCCATTCTCAAGGACATGCTGGAAACCGGCGATGTGGATGACATTTACTTTGGCATCTTTGACCGCGAACGACAGGCGCTCGTGTATATCTGCGATCCGGATGAATCTGAGAAAACAGGCTTCTGGCCCGGGGAGTGGGAAACGGTCGAGAAGACGGAAATCGAGCGCTTCTATTCCTGGGACGGAAAGGGAAAGCTGTACGATATCAGCAACATGCCCCCTTACGGCTGGATGTGTACCAGCGGCGTGCCGCTCAGGGATGAGGAAGGCGGCATCACGGGCTTCATCCTCGCCGACGTGACACTGACGAATGTCGCGCACGGGATGCGGCGATTCGTACTGGTGTATGTGCTGGCCCTGCTGGCCACGATCATCCTGGTGGGCTGGCTGATGGTCCGACGGATGAAGAGAATGCTCGTTCAGCCGATCAACGCGATCGCCGATACAGCGAAGAAGTATGTTGAGGATCGGCGGCGCGGGATCACCGCGACCGATCATTTTTCCCGGCTGAGCATCCGTACCGGAGATGAGGTGGAAAACCTCAGCCTCGTGATGGCGGAGATGGAACGCGACCTGACAGACTATGAGGAATACCTGACCCAGGTCACCGCCGAAAAGGAACGGATCGAAACGGAACTCGACCTGGCCAGGCGGATACAGGCGGATATGCTTCCCAGCGTCTTCCCGCCTTTTCCTGACAGATCGGATGTCGACATTTACGCTTCCATGACACCGGCTAAGGAAGTCGGCGGTGATTTCTATGATTTCTTCCTGATCGACGAAGATCATCTGGGCCTGACAATCGCGGATATCTCTGGCAAAGGCATACCGGCCGCGCTGTTTATGATGACCTGCAAAACGCTCGTTCAGAACAACGCGACGGCGGGATTCGGCCCGTCAGAGGTGTTGAGCGCGGTGAATCGGCAGATATGCCAGAACAACCGCGAACAGATGTTCGTAACGATGTGGTTCGGGATCCTGGATCTGCAGACTGGCCGCCTGGTCGCCGCTAACGCGGGGCATGAATTCCCAGCTTTGAAGAAACCCGGCCAGCGCTTTGAGATCTATAAGGATAAGCACTGCTTTGTACTCGGAGGAATGGATAATACTGTTTATAAAGAGTACGAAATGCAGCTGGAACCGGGGACAAAGCTGTTTGTTTATACGGACGGCGTGCCGGAAGCGACGGATAAGCGCGATCAGGCCTTCGGCACGGAAAGGATGCTGGCAGCATTGAATGAGCCGTGCCAGGACGACAAGTGTCAGGCGGTTCTTGAGCGGGTTCAGCTGGCCATAGCGCGGTTTGTCGGCAGCGCTCCGCAGTTTGATGATATTACGATGCTGTGTGTGGAGTACAAGGGACCGAATGGCGAAGGAGGCGGATCATGCAGGAGATAACCATGAAGGCTGTGATCGATAATATTCCAGCTGTGACTGAATTTATCGATGCCCAGCTCGAAGCGGTGGATTGTCCGATGAAAGCCCAAATGCAGATCGATGTTGCCATTGACGAGATCTTCAGCAATATCGCTCATTACGCGTATCCGGACGGTACAGGGGACGCGACAGTCCGTTTTGAGTACGACCCGAAAGCGGGGGAAGCCACCGTGTGCTTCCGTGACAGGGGCGTACCCTATAACTCGCTCGATAAAAGCGATCCTGACGTGACGCTTCCCGCTGTTGAGAGAGCGGTTGGCGGGCTGGGGATCTTTCTGGTCAAAAAGCTGATGGACCGGATCACATACGATTACGTCGATGGTATGAATGTGCTTTCCATCATCAAAAAAATCGCCTGATTCATTTTGCCTGGAGCTTCGATCGGGGGAAAGAATGGGGAATTTCGGACAGTTCTATCTGGATAAGGAAAAGGATATCGTTGTCGAACTTGAGCTGAACGGAAGCGAGTTGGAGTACACCCTGAGAACACCGCATCACCATACCGGGAACCTGATCACCAACCTGGCCCGCCTCTGCCGCCTGCCGGTGGACAAGGACCGGGAGGACCTGAAAATCATCCGGGGAACGGTTCCCTGTTATGTGGACGGCTATAATCAGCGTCTGTATATTTTCCGGCTCGGCGGCACAAAAATCGCCAATATTTATCCGGACGGACGGATAGAAATGAAGGCCTCGGTACCGGCCATCTCGAAAACGTTGATGAGCCAGACCAAGGATTACAGACTCAATGTGGCAAAAACGATCGTCAAGACCTATATCCGCAGGGAATGTAAGTTTGAGACCGATCTTCATACGCACATGAATGGAAATCTGATGCCTGAGGTGCTGATCGCGCTTGGAATCCGGCATCAGATTTGTTATCCGTTGTATTATATAAAAAAGCTGAGCCTCCGATGCACGGAAGCACAGCGGATAGCTCTGGACGCCCAGCGCGAGAGGGTCCGTGCCGGTTTTTCCGGTTCTGCCCTGACGGGAAAATATCTCGACCGCCGGATCGATGACCATACGTTCATCAACTTTGCGGATTTGATCCTGAATGATCCGGAAGACGCAGCGTATAATATTGAACGTATCGCCACTTCATTGTCCGTCCCGAAGGATGGCCAGGCAGTATTCGCGGATCTGGAAAAGACCTATCTGTACCGCTATGTGTTTACAAAGGGCAGGCCTCATCCCCAGAAGCTCAATATCAAGTCAGTGGATTGGCTTCCCAATCAGACGGTTGCCAATGTATTGGAGCAGATGCTCCGGGACAGCGAAGATCCGGTGTATGCGGATAACACCGTATTTGAAGATAAGCTGCTGTGGATCGCCCGGCAGTATCAATCCAAGGGGATCCGGTACGCGGAAATCACGGATACGGCGCTCACGAAGCCTGAGGACAGCGTGAGAATACTTTGCCAGGTCCATCGGGTAATGCCGTCGGTGACCCGCCAAACGGGTGTGACGCTGCGTTTCCTGGCCGGTATACGCAGGATCCCACTGACCATAGTCCGTGATCAGCACACGCCGGACGATTACCTGGCCAGCAGCCTGAGTGTCATTAAAGCCGTGGCGGAGGACCCGTATGTGGCAGGGGCCGATATCATCGGTGAGGAAATCAATGATATCATGGAGCTGCGGGAGGCGATCAGGCAGCTGGTCGAGCTGGCCGATACGATCCCGGATTTTGTGATCAGGATCCATGCCGGGGAGAGCGACAGCCTCCGGGATAACGTGGCCAACAGCCTGAAGTGTGTGCGGGACGCGCTCAAGCCCGGGCAGCCGATGCCGCAGCTGCGCATCGGCCACGGGCTCTATACCTGCAACCTGAGAAGCGCAAAAGGTGAGCGACTGCTGCGCGACCTTCGTGAGAGCGGAGCGATCCTGGAATTCCAGATCACCTCCAATGTGCGTCTGAATAATCTGAGCAGCCTGGCGCATCATCCGCTGAAAACCTATCTGCATGCCGGCGTGCGCTGTGTACAGGGAACAGATGGCGCGGCGCTGTACGGCACGGATTCGATCGACGAGGAGCTTTCGCTGGAAAAGCTGTTAGGCCTGAGATATGATGAGCTCTGTGCCATGCGGCAGGCGGACGCGCTCGCGCTGGAACACGGCATGGCGGCATTTCAGCGCAAACAGGACGCGCTGAATTCAGCGGGTATTCGCGATATTGCGTCATGGCTGGCCGGAAGGGTCGGGCAGATGAACGGCCCCACAGAAGCATTGGCGCTGGCCGATCTTCGTCTAGAAGCTTCGGCCGAGCTTGCGGGACAGATAGAATCGCTGCCGATCAACCGCTTTCCGATCGTCGTGGCAGGCGGCAGCTTTAACAACAGCGCGCATCAGACCAAGCTCAGAGATGAAGACAAAGCGCTGATCGACTGGCTGCTCGATACTGCCGATCCGGAAGGCGTAATTTTTGTGATCGGGCATCGTATGACGGGCTACGAAGCGTATCTGGTCCATCAGAACCGGGGCAGATTCCCCATTCACGCGATCGTCCCGACTAAGCTGACTGCCCAGGAGGCGAAACGCCTGAAAAACAGCAGCGTCACGGTCAGCATCGCCATCGAATCCTCCGGACTTGGGCTGTACAAGAGCTTTGCATATGAGATCTTCAAGCATTCTCCGTCCCTCCTGCTGGCCTTCGATGGAAACGCGGCGGCGGCCAACCTGATCCAGGAAGCGAAGAATGGGAGATACAAAAGCCGCATTTTTGTTGAACGGCGTTCAAGGGATCTCTACCGCAAAGCGCAGAGCCTGAAGGGATATGTCCATTTTCTTGACGAATGGGACGCTATCCTCCAATATGTGCCCATGAAAAAAACTCCCCGGTAAGGGGAGTTCTTTCATGCTGAGCACATTCAGGTGCCTGCGCTGGCGGATGTCTTGGTCTGCTGCTTTTGCTGCTGCAGCTCAACGATCTTGGCGTAGGTCTTCTCGTTCATGACGCCGTTGGCAGTGAGCTTATTGGCCTTCTGGAAGCGTTTCAACGCCGACTGCGTCATGGGGCCAAAGTAACCGGTCGCGGTGGTATCCTTGAAGTAACCAAGCTTTTCAAGCGTTTTCTGCATCCAGAATACGGCGCTGCCATAGCTGCCGGAACGCAGACGCTGATAAGCCGGGGGAGCCGCCTCAAAGTCATAGGCGGAGGCGGGGATCACGGTATTTCCGGCGTTGCTCTTGCGGTATTTGGCAAAAGCAGCCAGTTCTTTATCGGTATTGCCGTCATTATGGATCGTGACGACCGTGCCCGCGCCGCAGTTCTCATATACCCATTTGGCGTCCGTGGTATGAAGACGGATGCAGCCGTGAGAAGCGCGGGAGCCTAAATGGTTGTAGGTAGACATATTGGGATTATCCGGATTGTAATTGATGTACATGATGGAATGGAACGCGATCTCATTGTCGATCTTGGTCCAGTACTGCGCCGTGCCGCCGCCCCACTTGGGAAACGTGCACCAGCGCGCCTTGCGTCCGCTGAGCACATAGGTGCCGGGCTTGCTCGGGTATTTGGTGGTGCCTGTGGAACAGATCATGACGCGCGTAAGAACCGTGTACTCCTTATTCTCGTCATAGGTATACACCTTGACCACCTGATTGCGGACGTCTACGTCCATCGCGTAGGGGACAGGCGTGGGTTCCGGGCTTGGACGCGGCGCGTCGTCCACGGTGGCGACGTCGGGGTCATTGAAAAGCACGTTCCAGGTCTGCTCGTTCACGATGCCGGTCTCGTCCAGGCCGTTCTTTTTCTGGAAGGCTTTGACGGCGGAAAGGGTATTTTTATAAAAGCCGGTCGTCGTCTTTTTGTAGGTAAAGAATCCCAGCTCCTTGAGACGCTCCTGGACCTTCTGAACGTCCGTGCCCTTGCTCCCGTAGGCCAGCTTCTTTTTATACGGGACGTTCTCAGCATATACCGTGATGGAGGGCTTCGGCGTCGGAGTCGGCGCGGTAAAGATCTCGCGCTCGCTGAGATCGGAATACAGCAGACCCAGGGTTTCGACATCCGCGTCCCCTGTCACTTCGATGCTGTATAACTGCTGGAAGATGCTGACGGCCTGCCTGGTCGTCTGGTCGAATACCCCGTTGATCTCGCCGGAATACAGGGAATTCTCCTTCAGCTTTTTCTGGAGGGTAGACACCAGTTCGCCTGTATCACCCTCCTTCAGCGGAAGATAGCAATTGCCGAAAATCACTTCGAGGGTCTCATCGTCCGCAATTCCGGTTTCTTCCAAACCGTAATTTGCCTGCACAGCCTTAACGGCGTCCGCGGTCGCCTGGTCATAGCTGTCCCCGACTGTTTCCAGGTAGCCGGTTTCTTTGAGCCGTGCCTGCATGTTTGTGACCATTTCGCCTGTATCGCCGGTTTTCAGTGTTTCAAACGAGACCGGGATCGGGTCGCCTGCCTCCTCGCTCTCTTCCGCAATCGCGACGGACAGGCAGAAAAGCATCAAAAGAGCACAAAGCAACGCAGCGATCTGGATTTGTCTGTTCATAAGTCACCTCAAAAAAATAAACATTAAAAAGCAGGGACTTCTCCCTGCTACTATTGAAATACAAACTGGCATATTTGTCAACTGTTTTTTACGATTATATGACAAAATTTTTACATTTATATAACGGAAGTAATAAATCCGGGAATAGCACGCTGCTCACCAGTTTGTTGGCTTTTCCAGCTTCCCCATTGGGTAAGCGCATGGCGTTTCGACGACAGCGGGACCGAAAGCCCTTGCTCTACCGAAAGAGGATCAGCCGTGAACAGCAGCGCAACATCCGTATCCGGCCTCCTCAGGGACACCTGTCCGGTCGCGCTTACGCTCAGGCAAGAAGAAGTGATCGGTTTAGAACGACCGCCTGTCATGACCCATCCGCCCGCATGGTCCAACAATAAGGCATTCAGAGGCTCATGAAGGCAGCCTGCCGCGGACAATGTGCCCGTGGAGGACCAGATCGACAGAAAGGAAGATTTTGCCGGAAAAAGAATCTCCTGACCGGATGCGGATAAACGCGCTTCAGCCCGATACAGACTGTGCTGCTGATTTCCGGAACACACTGGTTCGAGCCGGATATCCCAAAGGAGGGTGCCTGTTTCGCGGGTCTCTATGCTTCCGCTCAGGTATTGACGCCCATGAAGGGAACTCGTTTGCAGATGAACCCTGGCTTGGTCGATCTGTGGCAGTACGGTGAAGGAGCAGGCGCGGGTCCGGCGCGGGCAGGACTGTTGCCATGAACGGCATGTGCCATCGTACCGATCGGCAAGATGAACAATGACATCGGTTCTGAGGAGGCGCGGGATCAGTGCGCATTGCCAGATGGCTCCCGGGGCGAGCATTGTAATAAAGACAGGATCTTTATGCGGACTCTGGCGGTCAGCCGGCATCACCGCTGTACTTCCTCGATCATTTCAAGGATGCGCGCGGTGCCGTTGATTTCCGGCGCGTTTACAAGCGCCTGCCTCAGCTCGTCCTTTCGGTCAAAGAGCTGATGGATGTGTTCGGTCAGTGTTTCCCTGTTCATTTTTTCCTGTTCAAGGACGATGGCGAGACCGCGTTTCTCGTAGCTCCTGGCGTTCAGCACCTGGTCGCCGCGAGACGCGGACAGGGGATAGGGCACGAGCAGCATAGGTTTTTGGAGCGCCTGCAGCTCGCACAGGGAATTGCTGCCCGCGCGCGAAAGCACGACGTCTGCTGCGGCAAACAGGTGCGGCAGCTCTTCACTGACAAACGGGAACTGCGCATATCCGGGTGTGCCCCGCAGGCTTTCATCCTCATTGCCCTTGCCGCAGATGTGGATGATATCCATATCCGGCAAAAGATCGGGCAGCGCTTCCCGCAGGACCTTATTGACGCTTTGAGCGCCGAGGCTGCCGCCCGTCATCAGCAGGACCGGCTTCTTGCCGTCAAGGCCAGCGATCCGCAAGCCCTCTTCCCGGTTGCCGGAAAACAGCTCGGGCCGCATGGGCGTTCCGGTCATCTCGGCTTTTTCTCCGAGCGCTTGCGCGCATTCGGGGAAGGTGGTAGCGATCTTTTTGGCGAAATGAGAACATAGCTTATTGGCCAGCCCGGGCGTCAGGTCGCTTTCGTGGCAAACCACGGGCACTTTCGCGCGCCACGCGCCCCACACGACGGGAACGGCGACGAATCCGCCCTTGGAGAAGCAGACGTCAGGATGCAGCTTGCGGATGATCCGGACCGATTCCTCCGCACCCGCGAGAACGCGGAAGGGATCCGTAAAGTTCTGCCAGTCAAAATAGCGGCGAAGTTTGCCGCTTTTAACCGCGTGGTAGGTGATTCCTTCCACGCGGTTCATCATTTCGTGTTCGATACCGTTTTCAGTTCCGATATAATGGATCTCGTAGCCCCTCTTCTTGAGTTCTGGAATCAGGGCCAGATGCGGCGTCACATGGCCGGCGGTGCCTCCGCCTGTCAGTACGATCGTCCTCATGCGGGAATGTGCCTCCTTGCCGGGTATAGGTTATTCGCTGTAAACCAGCAGACGGCCGCAGGTTTCGCACTCGACTTCTTTTCCCGACTGCACGTCCTTGACGACTCCGGAAGGCAGCGACATGTTGCAGCCTGTGCACTGGGAGCCGATCATCCGTGCGAGCGGGGGAAAGCTGTGCCGCTTGATCGTCTGGTACTTATCCAGATAGGCCTGGCTGATCGGTTTGGCTCTTTCCTCGGCGACGGCCTTGGCTGCGGAGAGCCGCTCGTTCATTTCCTTGAATTCCGCGTCGTATTCCACCTTGACCCTGTCAAATTCCTTCTTGGTGCGCGCCGCGCGCAGCTTGACGTCGCGCTGCAGCTTTTCGCGTTCGGCACTGTCCGCGCGGATGCGCTTGATTTCGGCTTCATAATCGTTCAGATTGCCAATGAGCCGCTTGACATCGGAAATGAAACGCTCGGTTTCTTCCGTATTTTCGGGCTCCTTGGTCTGAAGCTTTTCCTGAATCCCCTGAATCTGGTTTTCTGTGCGCTGGATGGCGTCGGAAAGAGCAGCCAGGCGGTCCTGCATGGTCAGAACCTCTTCTTCGATGCGGTCGAGGGTCTTCTGATGGGACAGCAGGCTGTCACGGTATTTCACCAGCTGCTGACGGTTGGGGGAGCGCTTGATCTCCTTGGAAATATTTTCCACCTCGATGTCAGCTTTCTGGTAATCCCACAGCAAGTTCAGTTGATTCATGGTAACCTCCTCATGGTGTTGACGGGAAATGGGGCTTACAGTAACGCTCCCGAAAACGGAAGCAGGGATGATTGGATAATTCTCGCCGGAGAAAAGCCGGTCAGGTTTTCCCTCAGATACCGCATCAGACAAGGGATCATCGGCGCTTCACTCGCGTAATGTCCTGCATCGAAGATCACCAGTCCGCGGGCCACCGCGTCGATGATCTCATGATGGCGGATCTCGCCGGTCAGGTATGCCTGCGCGCCGGCCGCAAGCGCCGCGAGATAGCCCTCGCCAAACGCGCCGCCGCCGAAGGACATCGTAGAAATCTGACGCAGCTGGTCGCCGTACAGGCGTACCGGAGCGCCGATACGCTGCTCGATCAAGGCTTTGACCTTTCCAGCCGAAGCAGGCACAGGCAGATCGCCGGTGAAAAGGTAGCCCTCCTGCCGCAGGTCGGTGACGCCGATGGCTTCCGCTGAAGCGGCGCTGCCGCTTAAACAGGACTGATCCCAGTTGGTATGGGCGGAGATCAGGCTGATGCCGCTGACGATCAGAGCGCGAAGGGTGTCCGCTTCCGGATCGCCGACGATCAGCGACTTCCTCCCGTGAAACATCAGCGGGTGATGGGAGACGATCAGTTCCGCTCCCGCGCTGAGCGCCTCATGAACGGTCTTCTCCGTTACATCCAGCGTACACAGGAGGCGTGTGACCGGCTGATCCCACTGCCCGACCAGCAGCCCGACGTTGTCATAGCTTTCGGCAGTTTCAAAAGGAGCGAAACGATCAATACAGTCATAGACTGCTTTTACTGTCAGCTGCTGCACGGTCCGCCTCCTCTCTCAGCCATTGGCAGCGCTTCATGCCTTCCGCGCTTCGGCTCGGGCTGTAGGCCGCCAGCCTGCGTGTCAGGTAGTCACGGTAAACCTGGGAATGCTCACGGCCCAGACAGGGGCCGATAAACAGCGTCCGCTCATCGGGTATAACGGCGTCTTTCCTCCGCACAGCCTGGTGAAGGACGTAATACCTTCCGCCGCTGAAGCAGACCCGCTCCTGAACGATTTCAAAACCGCGTTCGCAGATTGCGACCCGTGCTGTCTCCTGCTCGGTATGGCACGAGACGACCAGGTATTTCGGAAGCAGCTCCTGAGGCGCGGATTTCAGGATCGTGGCGAAGGTGGCGCCTCCCATTCCCAGGATCGCGGCGGCGTCTGCCGGTTCAGTCATCGCGGAAAAACCATCGCCTACGGCGAATTCTGCGCGGGAGGCCAACCCGGACGCTGTAACATTCTGACGCGCCTGTTCCAGCGCGTCGGAGCTCAGATCGGTGATCCACATTTTCTGCGCTTTTCCTGCCTTGAGCAGGTGGCAGGCGAGCAGGCCGTGATTGGCGCCGATATCCGCCCCGATCCGGACCACCGGGAACAGGCTGGCCGCTTGGGTCAGTCGTTCGTCCATCAGTCCAGATAATCCTTCAGTTTCTTGGAGCGGCTGGGATGGCGAAGCTTGCGGAGCGCTTTCGCCTCGATCTGGCGGATGCGCTCACGGGTCACATTGAATTCCTTACCGACCTCTTCCAGGGTGCGCTGGTGGCCGTCGTCCAGGCCGAAGCGCAGGCGCAGCACCTTTTCCTCACGGGGGGTCAGCGTATCCAGCACCTCCCAGAGCTGCTCCTTCATCAGCGCGTGGGAAGCGGCTTCGGACGGGGCAGGAGCGTCCTCATCCTGGATGAAATCACCCAGATGGCTGTCTTCCTCCTCGCCGATCGGCGTTTCCAGGGAAACGGGCTCCTGCGCGATCTTGATGATTTCCCGCACTTTGTTTTCACTGATGCCCATGGCCTTGGCGATCTCTTCGGGCGTGGGCTCGCGGCCCAGTTCCTGAAGCAGCTGGCGGGAAACGCGGATCAGCTTGTTGATCGTCTCGACCATGTGCACGGGAATACGGATCGTGCGCGCCTGATCTGCGATGGCGCGGGTGATCGCCTGGCGGATCCACCAGGTGGCGTAGGTGGAAAACTTGTAGCCCTTGCGGTAATCAAACTTTTCGACCGCCTTGAGCAGGCCCAGATTGCCTTCCTGGATGAGATCGAGGAAAAGCATACCGCGCCCGACATAGCGTTTGGCGATGGATACGACCAGGCGGAGATTGGCCTCCGCCAGCTGTCGCTTGGCATTCTCATCGCCTTCCTCCATGCGCATGGCCAGGTCCGTTTCCTCCTCTGCGGTCAGCAGGGGGACCTTGCCGATCTCCTTCAGGTACATGCGCACAGGGTCATCGATGCTGATGCCGTCCGTCAGCGTGGCATCGGGCAGGATCACGGGCTGGGACGCTTCTGCTTCCTGAGAGCGGACCACATTGACGCCGGCGTCCTTGAGCGTTTGGAGTATCTGATCAAATTGCTCGGGATCCACATCAAAGCTGGCGAGTTTGTTGATGACCTCGTCATAAGTGAGCGTCCCCTTGGCTTTGCCAATTTCAATTAGTTCATTGAGCTTGATCTGCTTCGCGTCGGGTTTTTCGCTCAATGCCGTCATAATGCTTTCCCCTTTCCGTTCGTTGGGCTATCAGTGCTTCCGGGTAGCCTGCAGCTCCACCATCTTGCGCAGCAGCTCACGCCGTTCCTCGTCCGTAGCGCCTGAAAGCTGGGCTTTGAGGCGGTCGAACTGACTGTCCATGCGGCGCGCGCGCATATTCTTCAGACAGTCTGACGCGGCCTGGAGCCGGTCGCTTTCGTTCTCGTAATTATTGCCTGAAAGCAGTTCGGCAGTTTTGCTTCGCTGCTCGTCAGTCGCGTCGGAAATGATCTGTGCCGGCAGGCGTCCCGCTAAAAGCAACTCAGCGAGGGACTTCAGCTCGGGATCCTGAAAATCCTCCGGGTGGACCAGACCCTCCGGCAACGGACCCGCTGCCATGATCCTGATCAGCGTCTTTTCACTCTCATCTGCGTCTGATGGGGCGGACGCTGTCCGAGGAATCCTTTTCTGTACCGGCGCGTTCTGGCTCCGTCTGATCAGCTGACTGGACTGTGTGCTCAACTGAGCAACAATTACTTCGCGGTCAAAGCCCGATTTCCTGCTGATCTGGCGAAGATAAACTTCGATTTCCACCGGATCGCTGACTGTATTGAGCAGGTTGCACGCTTCCTTGACGTACTTGATGCGGCCTTCGTCTGAGTCGAAATCACTGATCTTTTCAAGGCGCATCAGCATGTACCGGGTCGGAGCCATCGGCGCCAGGGCTTCAAATGCTTCCAGCCCGCGCTGGCGGATCATTTCGTCAGGGTCCAGGCCGTCCGGCAGATAAACCGCCTTTACGGCGATCTGTTCCTGCTGGAATATGCCCAGCGCCTTCTCGATCGCGTGCTGCCCCGGCTCATCACCGTCATACGCGACGTGCACCTCGGGGGCGAAACGGCTCAGGAGCTTCGCCTGCTCCGGGGTGAGCGAGGTGCCCAGCGTAGCCGCAGCGCCGTGTATACCGGCCTGGGTCACCGCGACCACGTCCATATAGCCCTCTACCAGCAGCACCCGCTTCAGCTGGCGTTCTTTCTTCAGCAGATTCGCCGCGTAAACGCCCTTGCGCTTGTTGAATACGGGCGTATCGCCGGTATTCAGGTACTTCGGCAGACTGCCGTCCAGACTGCGGCCGCCGAAGGCGAGTACGCTGCCGAACTGGTCGATGATCGGGAACATGGCGCGATTCCTGAAAAAATCGTGGGGCGGCTGATCGTCCTTTTGAACCGCGAGACCGGCCAGTACGATGTCCTCTGTGCTGAAGCCCTGCTCGCGGAGCGTGTTCAGCAGCCTGTCGCGCTGGGGAAGGCTCGCGCCCAAGCCGAATCGCCGCAGGATGCCATCACTGAGGCCCCGGCTGTAAAAGTAATCCAGCACCTGCTTGCCTTCCGGCGTCCAGAGCTGCTCATGGTACCATTTGGCGGCAGCCTTGTTTGCCGCCAGCAGGCGGTCCCGCAGGGCCCTGCGTTCCTCGTATCCGGGATCCTCCCGCAGCTCCGGAACCGGCATATGCAGCTGGTTCGCTACATATTCGATCGCCTCAGGATAGGTGAGCTTTTCCATCTCCATGACGAACTGTATCACGTTACCGCCTGCCTTGCAGCCGAAGCAGTAATACAGGTTGACATCCGGGGAAACGGCGAAGGAAGGGGTCTTTTCGTGGTGGAAGGGACAGCAGCCCCAGTAACGCGAGCCGTTTTTTTTCAGAGGCACATATCGCGAGACGATCTCCACAATATCCGCCCGCTGATACAGGTCGTCGAGCCATTGCTGAGGATATCGGCGCGTATCAGTCCACCTCCATTCCTGCATTCGAGAGCGCCAGGCCTGAAAAACAGCAGAAAAATAACGCCTGACACAGTGTATTCACTGTGCCCCGGAAAACGCTATGCGTGACGTGAATCTGTTCTGCTATATCAGGAAATTGCGGTTCGCAACGTCATTATGGTTTTCCGACAGAAATACAGGCCTTCGGGTATCCTGTCAAAAATGTCTATTCGACGCCCGAGGCCGTTTCCCTGCCGGATAAAAATGTTTATTCAACTATATTGATACAAAAAAAGATATCTGTCAGGCAATGACCTGTTCGGTCAGGCATCCATGCCGTCAAGGCAGGAATGCTGTTCCCCGTGATATTTCCAGGCGACCATGGAATCCAGCTGGAGATTATGGATGCTGGCGAATATATTGTCCTCGATATGAGGGTTGGTCTGCTTCAATTGCCTGATCAGGTTCCTGACCTCCAGGCGCTTGGAGTCGCTGTGATCATGGGCGGCATTCTCCGTAAAGCGGCAGGCGCACTGGATGAACTGGAGATGATTCGCGTTCTTCCAGGCGATGATGTCTTCTTCATGAACCAGGTAAAGCGGCCGGATCAGTTCCATTCCGGGAAAGTTCTGCGCTTTCAGCCTTGGCGGCATGGCCTGCAGCTGACCGCCGTAAAACATGGCCATGACAGTGGTGCTGATCACATCGTCAAAGTGATGTCCCAGCGCGATCTTATTGCAGCCCAGCTCCTGCGCTTTCCTGTAAAGACAGCCGCGCCGCATCCTGGCGCAAAGAAAACAGGGATTCTTATCCTGCGAATTCGCCACTTCAAAAATGTCGCTTTCAAAGATCGTATAGGGGATCTCCAGCAGCTTCGCGTTCATTTCGACGCGCTCACGGTTTTCATGATTATAGCCGGGATCCATGATCAGGTATACGACGTCGAAAGGGATCTCGGTATGCCGATGGAGCATCTGTGTCATTTTAGCCAGGAGCATGCTGTCCTTGCCGCCGGAAATACAGACCGCGATCCTGTCTCCGGGCTGGATCAGCTGATATCGCTTGATTGCTTTGCAGAATGGGCTCCAGAGCTGCTCATGGTACCTGCGGACGATGGTCTGTTCAAGCAGCTGTATCGGTGAAAAAGTCCTGCTCATTCAGCGTACGCACCTCGTTCCTGTAGTCTGACGGAATAGATTCCATCCGGTTAATTGTAAGCGAAACATCCTCCCGGCGCAAGTACGTATCGGAAATATTGCTTTCCACAGAAAAACGGCAAAAGACCTCTGAAAAAACCATAAAACATGATTGACAAGGAGATTTCGGAGCATTACACTGGTAACGAGGTGATGAATTAATGGAGAACTATCATGGCACAAAGGATCCCCGCGACCTGAAGATCGCGTACATCGGCGGAGGCTCGCGCGGCTGGGCCTGGGGACTGATGACAGACCTGGCGATGGACGGCGACATCTGCGGCGAGGTCCGGCTTTATGACATCGACCGCCCTGCCGCTGAGCGCAACCGGGTGATCGGCAGCAGGATCAGCGAGCATCCGGACGCGCTTTCACGGTGGCGGTATTCTGTTTCGGACAGCCTGCAGGCGGCGCTGACGGGAGCGGACTTTGTGGTGATCTCTATCCTGCCCGGCACGTTTGATGAGATGGAGAGCGACGTTCATCTGCCTGAGCGTGTTGGGGTATATCAGTCTGTGGGCGATACGGTTGGCCCAGGCGGTTTTATGCGCGCGATGCGCACGATCCCCATGTTCGTAACGATCGCGGAGGCGATCCGCGACTATTCTCCGGATGCCTGGGTCATCAACTACACGAATCCCATGACGCTCTGTGTCAGGACGCTGTATGAGGTTTTTCCTGAGATCAGGGCGTTCGGATGCTGTCACGAGGTGTTCGGCACGCAGAAGCTGCTCTGCGTCATGCTGGAGGAAATGCGCGGCATTCCTGGCGTATCGCGGCAGGAGCTTTACACCACGGTGACCGGCATCAATCATTTTACATGGCTGACCGAGGCCAGCTATCAGGGGCTTGACCTGATGCCGATCTACCGTGAGTTTGCTGAACGCTACTGGGAAAAGGGATATGAGGGCGGTCAGGACGGGAACTGGATGAATTCCTACTTCAGCTGCGCCCACCGGGTCAAATTCGATCTCTTCCTGCGCTACGGCGCCATCGCCGCAGCTGGTGACCGGCATCTGGCGGAGTTCATGCCGCCCTGGTACCTGAAGTCGCCCGAAACAGCCGCGGACTGGAAGTTTACACTGACACCTGTCAGCTGGAGAAAGGATGATCTGAAGCGCCGTCTGCAGCGCTCTGACCGCCTGATCTCCGGTGAGGAGCCCATCTCGCTGAAAACCTCCGGCGAGGAAGGACATCTGTTGCTGAAAGCGGTCCTGGGTCTCGGCGATCTGGTCAGCAATGTCAATATCCCGAACCGGGGCCAGATCCCGAACCTCCCCGTCGGCGCGGTCGTGGAGACGAACGCGCTGTTCGGTGCGAACCGTATCAGCCCGGTAAGCGCCGGCAATGTGCCCTCCAATCTGCTGCCGCTGATTGCCCGGCATGTATATAATCAGGAGAACACGCTCAAAGCTGCGCTGTCCTGCGACAGGAAGCTTGGATTTACTGCCTTTATGAATGACCCGCAGCTTGGAGGCGTATCCCTCGAGGATGGACGTTCACTCTTTGAGGATATGCTGACCGCGCAGAAAAAGTACCTGCCCGATGGATGGTTTGAGTAAACACCTCAGGCGCTCTCATTTTCGCACGGAAAAATTCATTGTATGTTCATAAAATTTATGCTATCATAGCAACGCCCATTTTGAGGGATAATCCGTAAGAAAGGTCGAAAGTATTACTGTGAAGAAGCAAAACATCCTGTCGATCGCACTGGCGATTATAGCGGTCATTGCGCTGGTATTTGGTATCGTTTTCAACGGACAGAAGGGCGAGCTGCAGAAGCAGGCTAACGAACTGACGTCTAAGATCGAGAGCCTGAACCAGGAAATCGCATCGACAAAAGAAGCCGCGGAAGCCGCAGCGAAATCAGCTCAGGAAGAACTGGAAGCCGTGAAGAAAGACGCTGAAGAAGCGGCAGCAAAGGCAGCCGATGAAGCGGCGAAAGCCGCTGAGGAGGCGCTGAAGAAAGCCGAGGAAGAGGCGGCGGCAAAGGCTGTGGAAGAGGAAGCCGCACAGAAAACGGATGAAACAGCATCGGCTGATGATCAGGTGGTCGCGACTGTCAACGGCACCAGGCTGTATATGTCTGAGCTGCAGGAAGCTTATAATTATTATACCGGTCAGGGATATGACGTCACTTATTCTCAGGTCCTTGACATCATCATCCAGACCCAGCTGCTCAAGGAAGTCATCGCCGAGGGCGGGTTCAATCAGTTCACCGATGAGGAAAAGGCGGGCTTCCAGGCGGAAGCGGCTACTTCCTGGGAGAACGCGATTCAGAATTACGTGACGAATTACCTGACCGAAGATACGGAAGAAGCGCGGGCGCAGCTCAGGACCCAGGCTGAACAGTATTTCAATTCCATGGGATACAGCCAGGATACTCTGGCACAGAGCCTGTCCGAGCAGGAGGCGCAGAACCGCTATCTCGCGTCTCTGGCCAGCGCGGACAGCGTGACCCGCGAAGAAGTGCAGGCGTATCTTGAAAACGTGGCCGCATCCGAGAAGGCCGAGATCAATGGCCAGGTGGACATGTACGAGCTGTATCAGATGTACATGGGTCATGAATTCATGTATACACCGGAAGGCTATCGCCGTGTTCTGCATATCCTGATGCGGCTGGACGACAAGGTGATGACAGCCTACCAGACCGCCACGGCGGCGCTGGAAGAGATCACGCCGGAAGCTATCGAAGAGGGCGAGGAAGCTGCCGAAGACGTCAACGAGCCGCAGGAGACGGCCGAAGCCGAGGAGCAGGGTCCTGTCCAGGAAGCTGCGGAAACTCAGGCCCCCGCGACGACCCAGGAGCCTGAAGCTGATCCTCTGGAGAAAATCAGGACCGCTCTGGAGGATATGCTGATCGACGGCAACGAGGCGATGAAGGCGGAGTATGACAAGGCGGTCGCGCTCCTCGAGCAGATGAAGGCCAATAATGCCGCCGATTACGCTGCGGACATGAAAAAGGCGCTGGACGCGATCGCGATCGCGAGCCTGCAGAAGACCGTTGACGAGATCGAGAACCGGCTGGGCAGCGGAGAAGAGTTTGCTGCCGTAGCCAAGGAATACAACGAGGATCCGGGTCTCGATTATACGGAGGGCTACCTGGTGCATCCTGAAAGCATCATGTGGGATCCCGCGTTCCGCGATGCCGCTTTCTCCGAGGAGATGGCGAAGCCGGGCGATCACTCCAAACCGGTCATGGGCAGCAACGGCGTGCATATCCTCTACTATATGGCGGATGTTCCCGGAGGAACTGCTGAACTGACTGACGAGCTTTACGCTGAATTGGCTGAGACGCTGCTTGAAGACAAGCGTTATGATATCGCTGAAAAAGCGATCACCGAAAAAGAAGCCACCGCTGAAATCGTGAAGGAAACCGCTGTGATCGCTGAGCTTGAGGGAGCCGCGAGCGAGGTGTCGATCGACTTTGCCGACGGCGCGGATGACGCAGAGGAAACGGTAGAAGCTCCAGCGGATGGAGAGCAGAATTGATCACCCACAGTGACTGTATAGCCATAAAAACGAGACTTGCTCCGTTCCCGGTATGCCGGGGACGGAGCTTGTTGCACATGGATCGGATGAGAAGCGATAACGGGGAATCGGAATGACTGAGATCAGAGTGCTGGTTGTGGGCGGTGGTCCGGCGGGGATGGCGGCGGCGATCACGGCAGCGGAGAAGGGGGCGGACGTGACGCTGCTCGAACGCCGCAGCAAGCCGGGGAAAAAACTGCTTGCCACCGGGAACGGCCGATGCAATCTGGCAAATACAGGGAAGCCCGTATATTTCGGCGATCCCGCATTTGCCACGAGGGTGCTGGAAGCCTGCCCAACCGCCGCGGTATTGGAGCGGCTGAATGAATGGGGTCTCCGCCAGTATACCGACCCGGAGGGACGGATCTATCCCTCTGCCCAGCAGGCGGCCAGCGTCCTGAACGTTCTGACAAACCAACTGAAAAAGCTGCGCGTCAAAACCATGACTGACAGCGACGTGAAAACAGTCCTCAAAGAGGATAACGGCTTCAAGATCATAACAGCTGACGGAACGTCTTATCCTGCGGACCGTGTGATTCTTGCGACGGGCGGGCTGGCGGGCGGCGGCCTGGGCAACCGCGAGGAGGATTATACGCTTGCGACTGGTCTGCGCCACCGGTGCATAAGGCTTTTTGCCGGTCTGGCGCCACTGGAGGTCAAACTGGGAAATCTGAAGCGTTTGAACGGCCTGCGCGTACCCGCCCGGCTGAAGCTGACATCTGACGACAGAGTGGCTGCCTCCAGCGCTGGGGAAGTCCTGTTTGCCGATTACGGCGTCAGCGGCATCTGCGCGATGCAGCTTGCGCGGGCAACACAGGAGCTTTTGCAACAGAATAAAGTACCTGAACTGTCCATGGATTTTTCGCCGATTTTTTTCCAGGAAAACCGGGCTTATACCCGGAATCCCTTTCCGGTGAAGGACTCATATTTGAAAACGCTCGATCTGCTGAACGAACGCATTCAGCGGCTTGGCAGGCAAAGCTTTCTGACGGGCCTGATCCCGGATGCCCTCGCTTCGGTATGCCCCACGGAGAGCGGTCGCGCAGCCGCCCAGTTCCTCACCGATCTGCGCCTCCAGGTGACGGGCGTGCGGCCGATGGCACAGGCGCAGATCACCTGCGGCGGGATCCGCACGGAAGAGGTCGAACCGCGCACGATGGCTTCCAAAATGACGCCTCATCTGTATCTGGCGGGGGAAATGCTGAACGTGGACGGCGACTGCGGCGGTTTCAATCTACAATTTGCCTTTGCGAGCGGCATGATCGCCGGGCGGTCCGCCGCAAAACAATCATAAGAAGAATGGCAGGGATACAGCACATGCCTCATTGCCCATTACAGGAAAAGCGCTGCGGCGGGTGTACGCGCCTCAGCGTGCCGTATGAAAGCCAGCTGAAGCACAAACAGAAGCGCCTCGAAGAATTGTTTGACCGTGTGATGCCGATCCGCGGTATGGAGAACCCGTTCCGGTACCGGAATAAGATCATTTCTGCGGTTTCACATGACCGGGAGGGTTTGCTGACGGGTCAATACGTCTATGGAACGCACTACGTATTGCGCCAGGACGACTGCCTGCTCGAAAACGCAGACGCGGTGCAAATCGTCAACGCGGCCAGAACGATCCTGAACGAGCATCATGTACTTTCCTGGGATGAGCGAAAGCATACCGGTACTTTGCGCTTTATTCAGGTGCGTTTCGCGGCTCGGACAGGCCAGGCGCTGGTCACGCTGGTCACCGCCGGGCCAGAGCTGCCGGACGGCATGATGATCGCGCGTGAGCTTCGGGCAAAAATGCCTTCGGTCCGCGGCGTTGTACAGAATATCAACAGCCGTCCAGGCAGCGCGGTGCTCGGCTTCGAGGAGCGGCTGCTCGACGGCTCGCCGGTGATCGAAGACGAGATGTGCGGCCTGCGCGTCTTCCTGTCGTCGCGCGCGTTTTACCAGGTCAACACACTTATGGCAGAGCGCCTGTATCAAAAAGCGATCGAGCTGGCTGATCTGCGCGGCTCAGAAACAGTGGTGGACGCGTACTGCGGCATCGGACTGATCGGAATGCTTGCCGCGCCGAAGGCAAAGCAGGTCATCGGTATCGAGCAGAATCCCTCCGCGGTCCGCCTGGCGAAGCGGATCGCTGACGCTAATGACATCAAGAATATCAGGTTTGAGCGGGGGGACGCGGCAAGTGTTCTGGCACAAAGCAGAATCAACGCGGACACAGTGCTGCTGGACCCACCCCGCGAAGGCCTGAGTACAGGCATGCTGGCTGCGCTTCGTCAGGCCCGGCCCTCGAAAATCATATATATCTCATGTAATCCGCAAACACAGCACAGGGATATCGTGGAGCTCATCAAATCGGGTTACAGCGCTTCTCCTGTCTGGCCGTATGATCTGTTTCCGCAAACGGAACATGTGGAGACGGTATGTTTACTAACACATAAATGAACCGCATTACCAAGGGCCGGGAGCAGATCGTCAATAAAACCTTTATAAAAATGATTGACGAGCTCGGCTATGACGTGGAGCTGACATATAAAAAGCGGGAAGGAAACAAAAGCAAATGAGACGAGCTCGGCTATGACGTGGAGCTGACATATAAAAAGCGGGAAGGAAACAAAAGCAAATGATGATAAGCCCGGAGGGATTCATATCCCAACACAGGAAAAAATCATATGAAGAACTTCTTGCCCTGCGTGATGATCTGTTCGCTGATATCCAGCGCTTTGAGCATAAGGAGATTTCCGAGGATGAATGGATGATCGTTAAGGAAAGAATCGAAGCAGACTTATTTAGAAGAGGGACACTATGGCACGACAGAGCATTTTTGACATGAAGGTTTCAAAAATCTATCCGTTGTTGCTTCAGAAAGTGGAGCGTAAAGGCCGGTCAAAGGAAGAACTGGATACCGCCATAAAATGGCTGACCGGATACGATATGGATCAGGTTGATCAGGAAATGACCTACGGAGATTTTTTCAAGCAGGCACCTGCCATGAATCCGAGGGCAGAACTGATCAAAGGAAAGGTATGCGGAGTGCAAGTGGAAACGATCGAAGATCCCATGATGCAGAAGGTGCGCTGGCTGGACAAGCTGGTGGATGAGCTGGCGAAGGGCAGGCCGCTGGAAAAGGTGCTGCGATGAATAACGGGAAACGATATGAATATGATGCGGTTCTCTATGAGCTGGATGATAACGGCGGTGCTTATGTGATCTTTCCATGGGATATACGGGAAGAATTCGGAAAGGGACGTGTGAAGGTTCATGCACTGTTTGACGGCATCCCATATGACGGAAGCATCGTCAATATGGGGGTGAAGAATACGGACGGTTCTGTCTGCTATATTATCGGCGTACTGAAGGCGATCCGGAACAAACTGAACAAACATGATGGCGACACGATCCGAGTGGTGATCGAGGCGGAGGAATAAGAATATGTGGAAATGCCCGAAATGCGGTCGGAGCTTCAGCCGTGAAGGACAGGGTCATTACTGCGGCAAGATTGAAACAGTAGATCAGTACATTGAAGAACAGGATGAAAACGTCAGAGCGTACCTGAATGAAGTCCGCCGGATCATCCGCAGCGCTATTCCGGGAGCACAGGAGAAGATCTCGTGGAGTATGCCAACATACTGGAAAGGCCAGAACCTCATTCACTTTGCGGCGGCGAAAAAGCATCTGGGACTCTATCCGGGCGGAGAAGCAACCACGATTTTCGCTGAGAAACTGGCGGATTATGATGTGAGTAAGGGCACGATCCGGCTGCCCTATACCAAACCGTTGCCGGAAAATTTGATTACAGAGATCGCAGTGTGGTGCTATGGGAAGTATGCAAAATGAATCGAACTGTGATTTGAATGTCAGGACGACAACTCGGGATTTGAAGGAGTATCACTATGTGGCTTTTATTAGCGCTTGGTTCGGCAATCTTTGCCGCACTGACATCAATATTGGCAAAGATAGGAATTGAAGGTGTCGGATCGAATCTGGCTACTGCGATCC
>CACWHI010000003.1 GCA_902760595.1 uncultured Eubacteriales bacterium | reverse complement strand
GGAGCCCGTCAGGGCGACAGGAAACACCGTTGGGGGGTTCCGTAGGGGGGTCGCAAGACCCCCATGCGGTGACTGTTCAGTCTACGACTGAACAGTCACAAATCATCTTTCAAAAACTGTCAGAAGCCCTGCAGGATGAAGGCGCGGTCGATGGGGTTCAGGGACGGCTTTTTCGGATCCATATAGGGCTGCGCCGCCGACTCGAACAGCACATACACTTCCTCGCCCACCGTGCACAGGCACTCCGTCATGGGCGGGCAGAGCAGGGTGCCGCTGCGGCAGCCGCTGTCCAGGATCCACAGCGGGATCTCGCGTCCGTCCAGCACCGCGGACGTGTCAGGCGCCCGCTCCAGCACACTGTCATAGCGCATGATCACAGAGTCCGCGCGCCGGCCGTAGGACTGGCTCAGGTATATGCTACCGTCCCGCACCGTCATGCCCTGGATCCGCTCCGTCACGGAGAGGATGCAGTCCGGGGACCCGAAGTCCGTGCGCCCCTCCATGCGGTATCCGCAGATCCAGGCCCGCTGCATGCCGTCCCTGCCGCGCACAGCGTGGGAAGGATCCGTGGGATAGTCACCGGTGTACTGGAACTCGCCGACCCACAGCACACCCTCCGCACAGCTGCAGAAGGAGGCGTTGACCGGCACGGGGATCTCCTCGTCAAAGGCGCAGCGCGACTCCTCCGGCAGGCTGCGGAAGTGTTCCAGGGAGATCCTGTACAGATGTTTGGCGTTGGAGATATAGATATCGTCCTCCGTCGCGCAGACCCCGCCCGCGTGACCGCTGTAATCGCTGCCGTCCTTGTACAGCAGGTGCACGATCTTCCGGATCTCCCCCGTCTGCCGGTCCGCGGCGATCAGGGCGCTGTTGCCCTTGTCGGAACGGTAGCCGCAGTAGAGCAGCTGATCCTCTTCCGGGAGCCAGGCGATGCCCTGGGGCACCAGGCCTTCCGCCAGGCCGGGGATCACAGGCCCCAGTCCGCCGCTCTCGTAAAAGCGGTCATACTGAGAGCTGGTCTTGGCGCAGTCCGTGACTGATGTGACTGTATAAGCCGCCACGGTCCGGGCAGACGGCGCCGCCGGCGCTGCGGACGGCAGGATGCCCGACGCGTTGGCCACCAGTACGGCGACCGCCAGGATACAGGTCAAAAGCTGATTCATCATTCCGCCTTCTCATGAAACTGGGGATGCCGGTATGGCATCCCCAATGCTGGACCCTGAAGGATTATTCTTCTTCGTCCTCGTCCTTGACCGCGCTCTCGATGATCTTCTTGGCGGCTTCGGGATTCATTTCCTGATAACGCTCGAAGCGCTGGGTGAAGTAGCCGCGGGCCTGGGTCATGGAGCGCAGGTCGGTGGCATACTTGAACATTTCGCGCATGGGCACCTCAGCGGTCACGCGCTGCAGGCCGTCCACCTGGTCCATGCCCATGATGCTGCCGCCGCGCTTGCTCATGTCGCCCATGACATCGCCCATGTACTCGTTGGGCACGAACACTTCCACATGGAGGATCGGCTCCAGCAGTACGGGAGAAGCGTCCATGCAGCCCTTCTTGTAGGCAATGCGGGCAGCAGTCTTGAACGCCATTTCAGAGGAGTCGACGGGGTGGTAGCTGCCGTCGTACAGCTTGGCGTGCAGGCCCACCATCGGGTAGCCCGCCAGAACGCCCTTGACGATGTTCTCGCGCAGGCCCTTTTCGACCGAGGGGATGAAGTTGCGCGGGACGGCGCCGCCGACGACCGCGTCTTCGAACTCGAACTGGATGTTGGTATCGCCGATGGGAGAGAACTCGATCCACACGTCGCCGAACTGGCCGTGACCGCCGGTCTGCTTCTTGTGGCGGCCCTGGACGGAGACGGTCTTGCGGATGGTTTCACGGTAGGGGATGCGCGGGTCAGCCAGCACGGCGTTGGCGCCGAACTTGGTGGCCAGCTTGTTGCGGATGACGTCCAGATGCAGCTCGCCCTGGCCGGAAAGCAGGGTCTCGGTGGTCTCGACGTTCTTTTCGACCTTCATGGAAGGATCTTCTTCCATCAGACGGGCGAGGCCGGAGAAGACCTTGTCTTCCTCGCCCTGCTTGGCGGCGGAAACGGCCTTGGAGATGCAGGGTTCCGGATACTCGATGGGCGCGAAGCGGATGGGGCTCGCCTGATCGCAGAGCGTGTCGCCGGAGGCGGTGATGCTCAGCTTGGAGAGGGCCGCGAGGTCGCCCGCGTAGACGGTGCCGGCCTGGGTCTGCTTCTTGCCGCGCAGGAAGTAGAGGCCCGCGGCCTTTTCAGCCTTCTCGGCGTTGGCGTTGTACAGGGCGGTGCCGCTGGTCAGCTTGCCGGAGCAGACGCGCACCAGGGACAGCTTGCCGACGAACGGGTCGGCGATGGTCTTGAACACGAACGCGCTGAAGGGCTCGTCCGCGCTGCAGGCGCGCTCGATGGGCTCGTCGGTCTTGGGGTTGACCGCTTCAGCCACCACGTGAGTGGGAGAGTGCATGTAATTGGCGATAGTGTTCATCAGGGTCGCGACGCCGACGCCGGTCAGGGCGGACACGGGCACGACGGGCACGATGGAGCCGTCCTTCATGCCGGCGCGGAAGCCCTGCACGATCTCGTCATGGGTCAGCTCTTCGCCTTCCAGGTACTTCATCATCAGCTCGTCGTCCGCGCTGGCGGCCGCTTCGGTCAGCTCCGCCATGGCGTTTTCGATATCGCCGGCCATGCTGGCGGGCACGGGGATCTCTTTCCAGTTCTTGCCGAAGCCCTCGAAGGCCTTGTTTTCAAGGATGTTCACGACGCCCTTGAAGCTCGCGCCGGAGCCGATGGGCAGCACCAGCGGCACGATGCCGGTCGAGAACTTGTCGCGCAGGGCTTCAAGCACTTTATTGTAATCGGCGTTCTCGCGGTCCATCTGGTTGATGATGAACATGCGGCAGACGTTCGGGGTCTTGCCCGCGTTCGCCCACGCCTTTTCCGCGCCGACGCTCAGGCCGTTGACTGCGCCGACCACGATGCCGGCCGTCTCGACCACGCGCAGCGCCGCGATGGACTCGCCGATGAAGTCAAAATAGCCGGGCACGTCGATGACGTTGATCTTGTTGCCCTTCCATTCAATGGGAGCCAGAGAAGCGCTGATGGAAATACCGCGTTTGGTTTCCTCAGGATCATAGTCCGAAACAGTGGAGCCGTCCTCCACCTTGCCCTGCCGGTCGATCAGACCCGCGGCATAGAGCATGGCCTCGGTCAGCGTGGTTTTACCCTCGCTGCCGTGTCCGAGCAACGCGATGTTCCGGATGTTCTTGGTGACAAAATCCGCCATGTTGATCATCTCCCTGTTCATTTTAGTCATCTTAATCGTCATCGGAAGAAAGACGATAATAGCCTATCGACAGATATTTTACCAAACAACGCATGATAATGCAAGCATTTTCTTAATCGTTCATACTGACCGCGAACAGGCCGCCCGCCCCGCCCGTATGGACGAACAGGACCCGGTCCTCAGGCTTGAAGGCCCCTTCCTTCGCCATGGCCAGCAGGCCGGCGAAGGCCTTGCCCGTGTAGACAGGATCGAGGAACAGCCCCTCCTTTCGCGCCATCAGGCTCACCGCCGCCGCGCCCTCCGCGGAGGAGACCGCGTAGCCGGGACCGCACATATCCCGCAAAGTGAAATCCTGATCCGTGATCTCGCAGGTCTCCCCCAGCAGCGCCGCCGCCTCCCGCATCAGGCGCGGGGTGATCTCGTCGAAGGGATCCGTATCCACCATCATCCCATAGACGCGGGTGCCGGGCAGATACAGCCTGGCGCCCAGGGCCAGGCCCGCCATGGTGCCGCCGCTGCCCTCCGCGCAGATCAGGTGATCAAAATGTCCGCCCTGGTCCGCGATCTCCTTCGCGCAGGCCACGTAGCCCAGGCTGCCCAGCGCGTTGGAGCCGCCGCAGGGGATCTTGTAGTAGGGACGGCCAAGCTCCCGCCCCACCCGGTCCATTTCCGCGTAAATGTCGGCGTAATCGTCCGTATCCATGAAGCGCACGTCCACGCCCATCAGATGCTCCAGCAGCTGGTTGCCCTGGCAAGCCGTCACGCCCCGCTTTTTCAGGATCAGGATCGGCGTCATGCCCAGCTTCAAGGCGCAGGCGGCGGTCAGCATGGCGTGGTTAGACTGAGCTCCTCCGGTGGTGAACACGACCTCCGCGCCCCGGCGCTTCGCGTCCGCCAGAAGGAATTCCAGCTTGCGCACCTTGTTGCCGCCCAGGCCGACGCCGGTCAGGTCGTCGCGCTTGACATAAACGTTCGTGCCCAGCTCCCGGCTGATGTTTTCCAGCTTCTGGATAGGCGTCGGAAAGATGCCCAGCGGGATCCTCGGGAATTCATTCAGCTTCATGCGCTTCCTCCTTTTTCAGCTGTTTTTCCCCTGATAAAAGACCCGGCTGACTGAGCCGGGTCTGGAACTTCCATGGATTCATGCGATCATTCGATCACGTTTTCGGTCTCGCCGTCGAACAGGTACACGCTCTCATACGGGATATAGAAGTCCAGCGGGACGTCCGTCTCGGGCGTATCGTGGGAGTCGACCTTCAAAATCGCCTGCTTGTCGCCGGTGGTGATGTAGATGTTCGTGTTGTCGCCGAGCATTTCGGTCAGCTCCACCTGGCTGTGGATCAGGTAGGCGTTATCGTCTCCGGTCAGGCGGATCGCCTCCGGACGGAAGCCGAATACGATTTCCTTGTTCTCATATTCCTCAGGATTCCTGAGCCATGCGGTCAGGTCGATGAAGTTCTCGCCGAAAGAGATCAGGCCGTTGTGCACCTTGCCGCGCACGAAGTTCATGGGCGGCTCCCCGATGAAGCCAGCCACAAAGACGTTGGCGGGCTTGAAATACAGCTCGTAGGGCGTGCCGATCTGCTGGACGTAGCCGTCCTTCATGACCACGATACGGTCCGCCAGGGTCATGGCTTCTGTCTGGTCGTGGGTGACGTAAATGGTGGTCGCGCCGGTCGAACGGTGGATCTGCGCAATTTCCGAGCGCATGGTCACGCGCTGCTTGGCGTCCAGGTTTGAAAGCGGTTCGTCCATCAGGAAGATGCCGACCTTGCGGATGATGGCGCGGCCGATGGCAACGCGCTGGCGCTGGCCGCCGGAAAGCGCCCTGGGCAGGCGGTCCAGGTAATCCGTCAGGCCGAGGATGGCAGCCGTCTTCCTGACACGCGCATCGATCTCATCTTCGTCTACGCCCATCAGCGTCAGGTTGAAGCCGATGTTGTCGTACACCGTCATCTGCGGGTAGAGGGCATAGCTCTGGAACACCATGGCAACCTCGCGCTGCTGCGGTCCCCACTCATTGGCGCGTTTTCCGTCGATGAGGAAGTCGCCGTTGGAGATATCCTCCAATCCCGCGATCATGCGCAGGGTGGTGGACTTTCCGCAGCCGGAAGGGCCGACGAAGACCACGAACTCGCCCTTTTCAATCTCCAGATTGAAATTGTGCACCGCGTGGAAACCGTTCGGATAGATCTTGTTGACGTTTTTCAGGGTCAGGTATGCCATGGGGTTACCTCCACTTCATTTCCGTGTAGCACATCAGCAGCGGCGCGACACCCTTCGCGTCGTTTTGGACGATGGGTTCGGAAAGATAATAGGCAATGGTGCCGTCCCGGCGGCGGTTGTTCTCCGGCCCCAGGCCGCCCACCAGGCAGATGTTGTTCAGGTTCAGGTCCTTCTCGGAGAAGGAAAGGCAGGTGCGGACGATGCCGTCAAAGGTTTTGCGGCCATGCTCCGCATAGGAAGCGTCCAGCACCTTCAGCCGCGCGCCTTTCAGCATCGCATAGGCGATCATGGAGCTGCCGCTGGTCTCCAGGTAATTGCCCGGGACCTCCGCATGATCCACCACCTGATAGTACATGCCGGTCTCCGGATCGGCAAAGGGCAGGATATCCCGCATCAGGGCCGCAAATACGGCTTTCAGGGGCTCAGCATCCCTTGGCGGCAGAATATCGCACAGGTCGGCCAGGGCGACGGCAAACCAGCCGATGGCCCGGAGCCAGAAGCTCTGACTCAGTCCGGTCTCCCTGTCGCACCAGAAAGCCTTCCGGGAGGCATCGTACCCGTGGTAGTACAGGCCTGTCTTTCCGTCCCGCATCCGGTCACGGACGATTCCGACCTGCCGGATGACGTCGCCGTAATTCTTCGCGCCGAAATGCTTCTCGTACAGGGCACTGAAGGGCTGGGCCATGTAAATGCCGTCCAGCCAGACCTGGTGCGGATAGATCTTCTTGTGCCACCAGGAGCCCTCCCCGGTACGGGGCTGGCAGTCCAGCGCCCGCCGCAGGAGATTGGCGGCTTTGCGGTACTTTTCCTTGCCCGTGGCCTGCCAGAGCTCGAAGAGCACACGCCCTTCGTTGATATCATCCAGGGTTTGCTTCTCCGGCTCGTAGGTCCGGATCGTGCCGTCCTCATGGACGAAAGCGTCGATGAAGGACTCGACGAAATCGAAATACCGGCGTTCCCCGGTGATCTCGGACAAGGACAGCAGGGCGGTCATCATACAGCCGTCTATGTAATTCCAATTGGTCGGCTCTCCCTGGCGGATCTTTTCCACGTTCCAGGCAGTATGATCCGGCGTGGATTCAGTGATCAGCCGTTCAATGTACTGATCCAGGGCGGCGTAACTCGCGTTTTCAGCCAATGGAGAATCCATCCTTTCAGGAAAATCGTCAGTGAACCGGGGACAAACCCGGAACGGAAAGCGGCAGGGTCATTTCCCGGCGTCCACTTTCCGCCTCGCGTCCAGCAGTGCCTGCAGGAACAGGCGCTTTGCGCCGATCAGCAGCAGGTCCCACAGCAGGAAAAAGAGGCCAAAGAGTATCGGCTCAACGCCGATCGGGACGGAATCCGTTTCCAGCCGGCCAACCGCAATCGTCAGCCGGTTCAGGACATTGTAGAGGGTATATACCCCCGTCATGCATACGCATGCGTGAACGACATTCAGCACCAGACTCGTGAACTGCTTCTTCGGATACATCATCCAGCGGTCATTGGCGCCTTCCTGCCTGGCGATGAAACGAAGGACGTTATTGGTCAGAAGGTCCGTTACGAAACCGAGGGCAATCGCTGTGACGAGCAGAAGGTCCAGTACGTTCTGGATATAGAGCCCCAGGCCCCAGAAAAAGAAGTAGCATACTGAAGCGGGAAACCACCATTTGATAAGAAGCGCCTTTACCCAGTCGGCCAGGCGTATCCCGTGCCTCCTGGTATATTTCCTGATCTCTTCTTCCGATACGGGCGGCGAGTTTTCTTCGCTGGCAGTGACCAGGTCTTCGACCGCGTCCTTATTCAGCCGGTAATAATCAGCAAGTGTTTCTGCCTGTTTTTCAGGCTCGTGCCGACGTTTTCGGCTCATGCATCCTCACCGGAAATATCAATGGTTTCCATCTCGCCGTTGCCTTCAACGTTGATGGAAGTCTTGATCTTTTTGATCATGGGGGCGTAAACCGGCAGCAGCGCCGTCAGGCACAAGCCGATCGCGAGGATGACGATGTGCCCGCGCAGCATCGAAACAGACTCGGTAATATAGCTGGTGCTTTCTGTGACCGTAATCGGATCAACTTCACGATACAGGGCATTATTGACAGCGCCGATATACCTGATATCCGCATAAATCACTGCAGCAAACATGACAAACATCAGAATGAGCATTGCTTTATTGACCGGTTTGCGGTGCGGGAAGGAACGCCCGAAGGAGACCAGCCCCAGCATGGAGAACAGCATGGTGACAAATCCGCACAAACCCATGCCTTCACCCTGAATGCGGGCAGTTGTGTTGGAAATGACCGTCAGCCTCAAAGAATAGAACACGAAGGCGACTACCAGCACGACCAGAGGAATCATATGGGGTTTCCGTTTCAGCGCGACCAGAAATTTCCGAAACTTTTCCTTCATGCTCAAGCCTCCTTCCGGATCGCGTTGGTCGTTTCAATGTCGAAGAAGTGTTTCCGGTCAAAACGTATCTGGACGTCCTCGCCGTTTTGATACTCCATCCAGCCTTTCAGTTTCGCAGCCACTTTGTGGTCCGCATTCTGTGAGCCGCCCATATGGCCATACATCAGGGTGTTCATGCCCAGATTCTCGCTGTTGATGACTTTTACGAGTATTTCGTCACCCAGCGAGATATTTTCAGGCCTCACACCCAGGATGATCTCCTTGCCGGCATAAGACGAGAGGATGCCGCGCTCATCCTCGGTCAGAGGCGCTTTGAAGCCTTTGCCCTCAAGATAGCCCTCACGCACGGTGACATGCCAGGTATTCATCGGCGGAAGGCCGATGAAGCCGGCTACAAAGGTGTTCGCGGGCTTATCATACAGCTCCAGCGGTGTGCCGACTTGCTGCACATGACCCATCGACATGCAAACGATCCGGTCTGCCAGGGTCAGGGCTTCGGTCTGGTCATGGGTAACATACAGCATGGTGGCGTTAAGACGTTTATGCAGCAGGAGAATCTCCCGTCTGGTCGCGCCGCGGAGCTTGGCATCCAGATTGCTGAGCGGTTCATCGAACAGAAAAACCTTGGGGTTGCGGACAATGGAGCGGCCCATGGCGACGCGCTGGCGCTGGCCGCCGGACAGCTGGGAAGGCTTCTTGTTCAGCTGGCTGGTAAGGCCCAGTATCTCAGCGGCGGCAAGGACCTTCTTGTGAATGACGTTCGGATTTTCCTTGCGCAGCGTCAGGGAGAAAGCCATGTTCTCATAGATGGTCATATGGCCGTACAAAGCATAGTTCTGGAAAACCATGGCCATGTCGCGGTCCTTGGCCGGCGTCTGGGTAATGTCCCGCCCGTCCAGCAGCAGATGGCCGCGGCTGATATCCTCCAGGCCGGCTACCATGCGCAGGGTCGTAGACTTACCGCAGCCGGACGGGCCGACCAGAACGATGAGCTCGCCGTCCTTGACGTCCAGGTTGAAATCAAAGACCGCCTGAACGTTGTTGTCATAAATCTTATCGATATGCTGAAGGCTCAGCTCTGCCATTTAAGCCGCCTCCTTTTCCAGTGTCTTCAGGTGATTGTTCAGCAGAGCGCATTTCCGCTGATTGATAAAAGCGGCAATCAGCAGGCAGGCTGCGCTGCCGACCAGATAAATGACGACGCGGATGAACTGCGGGGTCTGCATCACGACAGTATCGGTGCCGCCGACCTTTACGACAGCCTGATGCGCCTGCAAAGGCAGGATGAATATACGCAGGATCTGCCCTGCTCCGAGGCCGTACAGCAGCCAGCTGTAATTCTGCTGATAGTTCTTGACGCTTTCAGACGCCAGAAACGCCATCAGCAGGAAAAGCAGATTGTACACGATGGACGCGCCGATCAGGATCTGGTAATACCAGGAGCCGACGTCAGATTTATATATCGAAACGAAATACAGAACATCCAGCAAAATCGCCAGGTAGCAAAGACGGGATGATTCGGTGTTCTTGACATACCGCATGCGATCCAGTTTGATCTCCCGATCATCAGTCATAGTCATCAGACCGCCTCCTTCCCCTGAGCGATCAGGGCCTGTTCGTCTTTCATGAGTTTACTCTTCCAGACAGCATTTATAATCAACAATACAACGCTGACCAGCAGCAGACCGAAAACCAAATAATGAATATCAAACCAGAATGTAGATTCAGTATACAGGGTTTTACGGCTTGTGGCGTGAGTCAGCAGCTTGGCAAAATCAATGGTCAGAAACTGTGCCTTGAAAGCCTCGATCTGCCCATGCGCCCATACAGTAAAGGCAATACTCGCTGCGGAGAACAGCCCCACGGCAGCATAATTGCCCACATAATAGCGGCGGCGGGAGTGGGTGCTGGTCACAAAAAGCAGCACGCTCAGCAGGATCAGGCCGATGGAGCCGCGCAGGAACAGCTTGTTGAAGCCCTGCATGTCCATATACACCTCAGCGCCAGAGATGGTGGTTTTGCCCCGGCGATAGGTCCCGTACAGAGAGTCATAGAGGTCAGTCATGATCCCCAATGAGTAGATGAATACCACCGCGCTGATGATCAGAGCTGCCAGGCAAAGGTATCTTTGCAGGGTCATTTGTTTTTTATACATGATCGACCTCCGGGTTGTTATTGCGTAAAAGCATCCCTGTAGCAGGGGGGCGGGAGCTTCGGTACCGAAGGCTCCCGCAGTCCCCCTAAATGGTTGCGTCAGTTCTGGAAAAAGTCCAGCAGATCCTGCCAGGCCAGATTCTTCACGTCCAGATACACTGCGCCGCTCATGGTTTCGGCAACAGTATTCACAGCTTCCTCGACAGAGCTCATTCCTTCGAGGGTAAAGCCTTTGACGATGAGATCGACCAGCACGTTCTGAGCTTTGTTGTTGGTAGAGAACTTTTCAGTCAGGTCGGTGAGTTCGCCCAGCAGCTGATTGTCTTCGGGCGTCGTCGGCAGAACAGTGGGCACAGAGGTGTACCACATGTTTTCAGTGTTCACGGCCAGCAGCGGGTACTTGATGGTCCCCAGACCGATAGCGGCGGAAATCTTGCCGGCACCTTCGCGGCCGACTTCGTGCGTGCACTGATACTCAAAGGCCTGGCTCTTCATGAAGCTCAGGGTCGAGCCAAGGAACTGGCGGGCATAGTTGGTATAGTTGCCGTTGGCTTTCTCCCACAGTTCTGCATAGGTCGCGTCGGCGATAACGGGCATTTCCTGACCGTTGAAGAGGAACGTCTCATCCTTGCGGAAAGCTTCGGGGCCGTAGGACATCATGATGGTGCCTTCCGGAGAGTAAGCGTAGTCGATCAGCTTGAGCGCGGCGTTCAGCTTGTTCACATCATCGCCCACGCCAGCCTTGGAAATGCCCCAGCCGTCAGTCTTCACAGAACGCCAGGACTCGGTAAAGCGCATGTAGACGCCGTTCTCATCCGTGCCGTCGTACCAGCGGGCCACAGGTACCATGACCGCCATGTACTTTTCGCCCGCCGCGCTGTCCAGCTTGGTGGCATTGTAGATGGTCTGGGTCTGGTTATAGTCATAGTGCATGAAGCCGGAATCGTTTTCCAGGTATTTTTCGGTCTTCATATCAGACGCAGTCAGGAAATCCTCGGAAAGCAGGCCTTCCTGCGCCAGAGCGTTCATGCGGGCCAGGGCTTCGTAGGTCGCGGCTTCCTGGCGGGCATCGTGCAGCATTCCGTCAGTGCCCACATACAGGTAATCCTGACGGGACTCAAGGCCGCGGACGCCGAAGAGCGTGCCGGCGAAACGGAACATATCCGAGCGGCGGGAATTGTTGTTTTCTTCACGGGTGAAGATACCGTTCACCTTGTCCTTGCCGTTCAGGGTCTGGGGATTGGCGACCACGCAGCGAACCAGCGCTACCAGCTCGTCAGCATCCCACGCGGCGTTCTGACCGATAAAGAGGTTGGCACGGTCGTTGCCATAGTAGCCGTGGTATGCGGCGTCAATGTAATCGCGAAGCATGTTGACAGCAGCCACGCCGTCCAGGTCGGCAGTCGCATTCATCTTGGCGATGATGTTGCCGGCGGCGTCGTAGTCCTTGGTCACTTCTTCAACAGCCTTGCCGTCCGGGGTCACGACGTCGATCTTGATCTGGCCTTCGGTGGGCATATAAGGCGTATAAACGGGGGCTGCCAGCTTGTTGCAGGCGTCAGCGGCGAATTTGCCTTCGCCGTTCAGCAGCTTCTCGACCCAGTCCGTACGCATCAGGGGCATCTTCTCAATGTCGTTTACACCGTCAAAATACGGGCTGAAGTAGATTGCGCCGTTTTCCACGTTGCCGGTGATGGACAGGCGGACAATGGGATTGGCATCCAGATAGGCCTTGAAATTGGGCATCTTATCCAGATAATCGCCGATATTGACCAGGAGTCCGGCTTCGCCGTTTTCGCTCAGCTTGGCCGCAGTGCCGCTCAGCATATCGACCTGATCCAGTTTTTCCTTCCACACGTCGAATTCCGCGGCAGCGCCATTGCCCTGATACAGGTCCTCGATGGTGAAGCCCAGCAGTTCCTGAATCGCCACCCAGGTGGGCTTGAATTCGCCGGAATGATAGGTCTTGCCGTCAGCCAGAGTGATGCCTTCGCCGGCGACTTCAGGATCAAAGCGCAGACCGGTCTTGGCATTGTTGTAGCCGACAGCCATGCGGAGCACGGTGCCTTCCGCCACGGGAAGCGTGTCTTCGGCAGCGGCGATGCTGACCACGGACAGAAGCATGGCCAGCGCCATCACGAGAGAAACGAGTTTCTTCATTGTAGGTAACCTCCAAATTATTAATATGCGAACCACCGGCTCGCGGGTCAACAAGTGGATCATTCCTTCACGCCGCCGACATTGGTGCCCTTGGCGAAGTACTTCTGAATGAAGGGATAAATGATCAGGATCGGGATGATAGAGCAGACGATCAGGGCGTAAATGGCACTGTCGGAGGCGTAATTGGCGCTCCAGCCGGTCATCTGGTCCGGGTCTGTATACATTTCCAGCTGCAGACGGATGAAAACCTGCAGCGGATGCTCATACTGGTTTGAGATCATGCGGCGGGCCCAGAAGTAGCCGTTCCAGCGGGAGATCGCGAAGAACAGCGCCACGGTGGCGATGGTCGATTTGCTCATGGGAACGTAGACCTTGCTGAGCACCTGGGTTTCGGTCGCGCCGTCCACGATGGCGGCTTCCTCGATCTCGGAGGGGACATTCTCGAAAGCATTGCGCAGCAGGATGATGTTCATGGCCGCCATACCCATGGCGATGACCACCAGCCACTTGTCATCCATAATGCCGATGGAGCGGAACACGGTCTGGGTCTGCAGGTAATTCAGGTACTGCGGCACGATGCCGGCGGAGAACCACATGGTGAAGACCAGGAAGAAATTGAATGTTTTCCTGAACAGCAAGCGTTTCTTGGACAGCGCGTAAGCGCCGAGGATCGAGACGCCCATCGCCCACAGAGTACCGTATAGCGTTACAAACAGGGTGTTGCTGTAGGCATTCCAGAACATGTTGTTCTTGAACATGCCGGCGAAGGCGTCAAACTGAACGGCTTTCGGGAAGAGCACCACTTCGTTGTATTCCACCACGTGGCGTCCTGAAATGGACGCGGAGATCGCATACACGAAGGGATACAGGCAGCACAGCGCAAAGACCGTCAGCAGCAGATAGCTGATGACCTTGAAGATGAGTTCGGAAACTTCAAGCTTTCTTTTCATGCGAATCCTCCCTCTCTTAATACAGCGAAGTGTTGGAGGCCTTGCGGGCGATGGTGTTGGCGCCGATGACCAGCAGCATGCCCACCACGTTGTTCATCATTTCAGCTGCGGAAGCAATGCCCTTGCCGGCGCCGCCGGCCAGGCCGGTGCGGTAAGCCAGCGTCGAAATCACGTCCGCCGTAACATAGGTCCTGGTGTTGTAAAGCAGGATGACCTTTTCGTAACCGATATTCAGCAGGGAGCCGATGCGGGTGATCAGCATGATGACGATGGTGGAAAGCATGCTGGGCAGCACCACATAGCGCATCTGGGCCCACTTGTTGGCGCCGTCGATCTGGGCAGCTTCGTAGCTGGTGGGCGAGATGGCGATGATAGCGGCGAAGAAGACGATGCTGTCATAGCCGGCGCCTTCCCAGATACCGCTGATCTGGTAGATCGCACGGAAGAAAGCGGGATTGTTCAACAAGCCGGCGTTGCCGACTTCCTTGGTGATCAGCCCCATATGCTCCAGCGCCTGGGACACGATACCCATCTGGCTGATGGAAGAGCCCTGTTTGACCAGCATGGTCACCAGGGAGGTCATGACGACGGTGGACATGAACTTGGGCAGATAAGTCATCACCTGCAGGCCGCTGCGGACCGCGTTGGAGCGGACTTCATTGAAGAACAGGGCCAGGATGATCGGCATCGGGAAGCCGAAGCACAGGCCGTAGAAGCTCAGCAGGAAGGTATTCCGCATTGCCATCCAGAAACTGCTTGAAAGGCTGTCCCCCCCGACCAGCAGCCGTTTGAAATAGCTGAAGCCGGAGAACAGCTGATCGCTGACCGCCAGTGTATCATCCGATACCTTGAAGCAGCCCAGCAGTTCGTACATCGGGAAGTAGCGCCAGAATAGGAATACCAGCAGCATCGGCACCAACATGACATAGAGCCGCCAGTCCTTCACGATGGTGCGGCCCACATGCAGCCAGTAATGCTTTTCGACATCGTCGCGGACGACCTGCTCCGGATTTTCCCGATACCGGCCTGTCGCCTGATCAAGGATCAGATAATCTCCCGCCTGTCCTTTCATCGATATCCTCCCTCTTCCCTCTCGCGCTCCGACTGGATACGCCTGAGATAGTGATACTGATTTTCGAATACACCGTCCAGCCGCCTGACGATCCACATGACCGTCAGCGTGAATACCATGGATACGGAATCTGTGGTAAAGAACCCTGCCGCCTGCGCCAGGCTGGTCCCGAACAGCAGGGAAACCGCCCCGCGCCCCGCCTGCATCAGCAGCAGCGCCGCCCCGCCGAAGGCCATCGACCTGAGCGCGTCGGACCGGATGTACTCATCGCCCTTCTTCTTGACGAACAGGAGCAGCAGCATCGCCAGCTCGTTCCCGATACAGTAAATGGCAAACTGCCTGAGGCTCCCGCCCGATGCCAGGCAGAACGCCAGCCCGCCCAGAAAGGCGTGGATCGCGCTCCAGGGCCCCCAGCGGATCATCACGATCGCGGTCAGCGCCGCCGTGACCGACACGGTGTACGCCTCGCGCGGGAACCATCTCGTCGCCGCCGTGACCAGCAGCGTTTCAGCCACCATCACCATCAGCGCGAACAGGGACAGGTCGATCGCCCGGTATTGTCCGACAGTACGCTGTTCTCTCACCTGATATAGCACCTCGTACGCTGTCGCGCAGCTTCCGGGCGAACCGCGCCGGCAACAGCAAATAGAAAAAAAGTATTTCCAAAACATAATTATGCTAAGATTGTGTCAATTGATAATCTGACTACAGATTTTACATGTTTTACGCAGTTTTCGACGCATCCGGCGGAAAACGGGCTATATATGACAAGCCCGGCCATTCAGCCTCCGTGGTTTTGCAGCCACATGACGCCGCGCCGCCAAATTGACAAAACCGCCCCGTACCATTTATAATGAAGCGCGTAACGCACCGGTTACGAAATGAGTGAAAGCGGAGGAAACACCATGCTGACACAGGCACCCAAGGGTACACGGGACATGCTGCCGCAGCAGGCCTATCTGTGGCAGGGACTCGAAGCGAAGATGCGCGCGCTTGCCGCGCTGTGGGGCTATCGCGAGATCCGCACCCCCGTGTTTGAGCATACGGAGCTGTTTTTGCGCGGCGTCGGCGACACCACCGACATCGTGAACAAGGAAATGTACACCTTCAAGGACAAGGGCGACCGCTCCATCACCCTGAAGCCGGAGGGCACCGCCGGAGCCGTGCGCGCCTTCATCGAAAGCAGGCTGTACGCGGAACCGCTGCCCTGCAAGGTCTATTACCTGGCCGCGCCGATCTTCCGCTATGAGAATCCCCAGGCCGGCCGCCTGCGCGAGCACCACCAGTTCGGCATGGAGTGCTTCGGCGGCAAATCCCCCGCGGTGGAGGCCGAGCTGATCAACCTGCTGATGACGCTGCTGGGCGAGGTCGGGCTGAAAAACCTGGTCGTACACATCAACTCCATCGGCTGCAGGGAATGCCGCCCGAAGTACCACGAGGCGCTGCGCGCCTATCTGGGCGGGCGCATCTACGAGATGTGCGAGGACTGCCGTTCCCGCTTCGACCGCAATCCCCTCCGCATCCTGGACTGCAAGAAGGACAAGTGCAAGGCCATCGTCAAGGACGCGCCGTCCATCCTGGACTGCCTCTGCGACGACTGCAGGGCCCACTTCTCCGCCCTGCAGGAGCTGCTGACCGCCCAGGGCATTCCCTTCGCGGTGGACCCCACCATCGTACGCGGGCTGGATTATTACACCCGCACCGTGTTCGAGGTCATCATGCAGACCGGGCGGGAAGGCCTGGCGCTCTGCGGCGGCGGGCGCTACGACAACCTGATCGAGCAGCTGGGCGGTCCGGACATGCCCGCGGCCGGCTTCGGCCTGGGACTGGAGCGCATCCTGCTGGAGCTCAAAAACCAGGGTCTTGAGCCGCCCGCGCCTTCGGTCACGGACGTTTATGTCGCCAATATCGGCGACGAGCGCCGGACGGACGCCTTCCGCCTGACCCAGGCCCTGCGCGCCGAGGGCGTCAAGGCGGACAGCGACCTGTGCGCCCGCAGCCTCAAGGCGCAGTTCAAGTTTGCCGATAAGCTCGGCGCGCGCCTGATCGTCATGGTGGGCGGCGACGAGTTCGAGCGGGGCAACGTCAGGGTGCGGGACCTCTCGACCCGCGAGGAGCGGGAGATCGCGCTCCAGGACACGGCGAAGGAGATTCGAAGCCTGCTCTCCTGATAAACGGCTGAATCATTACGGTTTGTTTACAATTCAGCGGCCGTTCATGTCTGATCTGACCGTTATCATCACTTTCCGTCGATTGCAATTTCTCCCGAAACAACCTATAATCCTCCACCGAAGAACAGCCGATGTTCTTCGGATTGAGGACGGCCCCGCCGCAGGAGCGGACGCCGCGTATGTAAGAAGGAGAAAGAAAAACACCATGAATGAAGCTGAAAACATGAAGATGCTGCAGAGCACGATCGAGGAAAGCGACGCGCTGGCTGCGAATACAGATAACCGTGAGAACGAGATCGTCGTTTCCGCCAGCGAGGACGAGACAAAGCTCTTCTGGTCCATCGAGTATTCCGAACAGCTGTCCGCCTGACGTGGCTCCGGTAAGCACTCAAAGCGCCCCATTGCGGGGCGTTTTTGATTTGTCTGATTTCCATAATGATATCAAAGATGCGGGCAAAATACTCTCAAAAGGTCGAAAATCCTTATAAATCCATGATTTTGCTCGGATTTTTGCCTTGCATAACCAGGATTTGTCTGTTATAATATTGCACACTGAAGACAGCGAATGGATACTGATGCGATTCGTGTATTGTCGGAGAAAAAGCGGAGGAAAAAGTATGGCGTCTACCTGGGATGATATGACAGTCGCTGAGCTGAGGAAGTATGCGCGTGAGCACGGCATCACCCTGTCCGCAGGGATCAACAAGCAAGGGATCGTCGAACGTATCGAGAGCTTTGAGGGCGCCCAGCAGCAGATCACGATGCCTGAGCCCGCGGAGGAAGCCCCGGCCCCCGAAGCGGCGGAAGCCGGCCCGGCTGAGGAGCAGCCCCGGCGTCCAGTGCGCAAGGCTTCGATCATCGCGGATGACGATGACGAGAGCCACGAGATCGGCTACGGTATGGGCAGCTATTCCTGTCCGCAGCCTGAGCGCCCGCGCTACAGCTCTGACCCCATCCGTTCCCAGCCGGCGGCTGGAACACGCAGCGGAGACGTGCTGAGCACCATCTCCAGCAAGGCGCCCGCCTTCCATATCGACAGCGGCACCAAGGCCTGGCATAATCCCCGCAGCTTCCAGCCGAACAATTACCACGCCCCGTCGGCGCCCGCCGCGCCCGCGCCCCGCGCGGGCTATACACAGCAGCGTCCCGCCGCGGACACTGCCAGGACCCCGGCCGCCCCGGCGCATACGGCCGCGCCGCGCCAGGCCCTGCCCCAGCAGCGCTTCGGCCCCGCGGAGACCGCCGCCGCGCGCCCGGAGGGCGCTCCCGCCGAGAACCCCGTCCTGCCGGATGCCCTGCCCCGCACCGCGCCGTGGCAGAACACACGTTCGACCGTTCCGCCCGCCGCCCTGCGTGACTACCAGAGTCTGGGCAAGCCCGCGGTCAACGAGCTGCTGAACCAGGATGAGAGCGAGGACGCCGAGGGCGTGTGCGTGCTGCTGAATGACGGCACCGCCTACCTCTATCCGGACGCGACTCTGGATGACGAGACCATCATTTATCTGACCGCCGCCCAGGTGCGCCGCTTCCAGCTGCGCATGGGCGACCGCGTCGCGGGCAAGATCCGTTCCCGCCGCGAGGGAGATAAATACCGCTTCATGCTCTATGTGACCGGGATCAACGGGATCCCCGTGGACGACGTCAAAAACCGCGTCTCCTTCGACTCCCTGCACGTGATCGTGCCGACCAAGCGCCTGCTGTCAGTCCCGCTCAGGACTGAGACCGGCGAAAAGGGTGAGACCGCCAGCGCGCCGTTCCTGTACGGCCAGCGCATCTACGCCGAGGCACAGGGCGCGACGCCGCTCAAGCTGGCCCACGCGCTGGGCAAGCAGCTCCGCGAGTCCAAGCCGAACGCCCGGATCCTGCTTCTGACCGTTCAGGATACGCCTGAGGAGGCCGCCCTGGCGCGTTCCGCGTCCCAGCAGTGGCCCCTGCTGGCCACCGAGCCCTCCTCCCCCATGGAAAAGCAGTGCCAGACTGTCAGCCTGGCAGGAGCCTGGGCTTCCCGCCTGGTGGAGCAGAAGATGGACGTGGCGCTGCTGATCAGCTGTCCCAACCATCTGGAGCCGTCCGAGAGCCCGCTGTACGAGGCGCTGATCCGCCTCTTCTCCTGCGGCCGCGCCTTCAAGGAGGGCGGCAGCCTCACCACCATCCTGGTGGCGCAGGAACCGGCGGACCCGCGCTTCGCCAAGGCCGCCAGCCAGCGCGTGACCCTGACCCCGGACGGGGACCAGGGCGTGTTCGCCCTGGACGGCAGCGTCAGCGTGCGCGCTTTCCAAATATTTGTTTGACGCATCAGCATATCGCGTGTTATAATACATCGATTCGTATTTGACAGGAGGGTTTCCGTATGTCCGGACATTCTAAATGGCATAATATCCAGGCCAAAAAGGGCAAGGCTGACGCCGCCCGTGGCAAGATCTTCACCAAGATCGGCCGTGAGATCGCCATCGCGGTGCGCGAGGGCGGTCCCGACCCGAACGTGAACGGCAAGCTGCGCGACATCATCGCCAAGGCCAAGGCCAACAACATGCCTAACGATAACATCCAGCGCAGCATCAAAAAGGCTTCCGGCGAGGGCGGCGGCGTGAACTACGAGGAATTCAGCTACGAAGGCTACGCGCCCGGCGGCGTCGCGATCATCGTGGACCTGGTGACTGACAACCGCAACCGCACGTCCTCCGATATCCGCCACATCTTCGATAAGAACGGCGGCTCTCTGGGCACCACCGGCTCCGTGAGCTACCAGTTCGACAACAAGGGCGTCATCGTGATCGAGCGCGAGCCCGACATGGACGAGGACGACATCATGATGAAGGCCATGGACGCCGGCGCCGAGGATATGAAGACCGAAGAGGACGCCTTCATCATCTACACCGCCCCCAACGATTTCTCCGCCGTCCGCGAGGCGCTGGAGAACGAAGGCCTGTCCTTCCTCTCCGCCGACAAGCAGATGGTGCCGCAGAACACCGTCAAAGTCGAGGATCCCGATACGGTCGCGAAGATCCAGAAGCTCCTGGACATGCTGGACGACAACGACGACGTGTCCGAGGTCTATCACAACGCTGAGCTTCCCGAAGAGGAAGAAGAGGAATAATTATTCCGAAGCCAAACTGCCGTCAATTCTGGCGGCAGTTTTTTCATGAAGGAGATTCGTTATGGATAAAATCGCCAGCTTCACCGTGAACCACCTGGATCTGCTGCCCGGCCTGTACGTGTCCCGGCGGGACAGCCGCGGCGCTGTAACAGTCACCACATTCGACCTGCGCCTGACTGCGCCGAACCGCGAGCCGGTCATGGATACCCCGGCCATCCACACCATCGAGCACCTGGGCGCGACCTGGCTGCGCAACAGCGAACGGAAGGACGAGATCGTCTACTTCGGCCCCATGGGATGCCGGACGGGCTTTTACCTGCTGGTGTTCGGCGCACACGAATCCGCAGATATCCTGCCGTTGGTAAAAGACATGTGCGCCTTCATCCTGGATTTCGAGGGCGACATCCCCGGCGCGAAGCCCGAGGAGTGCGGCAATTATTCCGAACAGAACCTGAACATGGCCAAGTACTATATCCGCCGCTATCTGCGTGAACTTACGGACTCGCCCCGCCTCGCTTATCCGGAGGCGAGGGCATGAACAAGCGTCAGGAAGCGCTGCGCGCCGTCAAATTCGCCCTCTTTTCCGTCAGCGCCGGGCTGATCCAGATCGGCAGCTTCACCCTGTTCAATGAGATCTTTCACTGGAGCTACTGGGTCTGCTATCTGCTGAGCCTCGTACTCTCCGTACTGTGGAATTTCACCCTCAACCGGAAGTATACCTTCCGGTCCGCGGCCAACGTACCCGTCGTCATGGCCAAGGTCGCGGCCTATTACGCCGTCTTTACGCCCCTCAGCACCCTGCTGGGCAACTGGCTGGTCGGTACCCTCGGCTGGAACGAATACCTGGTCACCGCCCTCAACATGATCCTGAATTTTGTGACTGAATTCCTCTATCAGCGGTGGTTCGTATTCGGGAAGTCCATCGATACGGCAAAAAAACAAAGCTGAACGGCACCGCCGCCCAGCCGATGTTTTCGCCTGTGTCTGTATGCACAAACACTGCCAGCCGCAGCTCACTGTTTGTCGCCGCGCCAGTGCTTGAGCTGTGAAAGCTGACCGCTGAAAAAGGCGCGGCGTTCCGGGTCGGGCGTCTGCGCCGGATTGGGAACGTTTGCCATCAGGAAATCCAGCAGTGAATCCTTGGAAACATAGGTAAATTTCCCGTCCGTGTAGCACCACTTGCAATAGTCCTCGTTGAAGCTGCCGTCCGGCTCGCGGCTGATCGTTTCATCCTCGTTCAGCGGCATGCCGCAGCACTGGCAGTAGAGCTGCCTGGGCGCTCCCAGCAGCGTATTGATCGAAACGCCGAACTCCCGGGAAAGGATCTTCAGCGTCTCCGTGTTCGGCTGGGTCTCCCCCGTCTCCCAGCGGCTGACCGCCTGCCTGGTGACCATCAGCCTTTCCGCCATCTGCTCCTGGGTCAGACAGTTCTTTTCGCGCAGCTGTTTGAGCGTATCCTTCATTGCCATAATGACTTCCTCCTGTCGTTTGATCTTGCTGACATTATATGCAAATCCTCATCCACAGGCAAGCAACTGGCTGTTGCTGTCCTACAAAAGTATAAAAAGGGGACCGCCGTGACTGCAGACGCAGCGCGGCGGTCCCTCTGTTTCCCTTATCCTTTTGTGCGGATACGCGCCAGGGCGCGCTTCAGCTTGGCCTCGACCAGCGCGTAATTCTGGTCGTCGGCGCTCATCTGCTTCAGCTGCTCTTCGGCGGCCTCCTGGGCGCGCTGGGCGCGGGCCAGGTCGATCTCGTCCTCCCACTCGAAGGTGGTGGCCATCAGGCGGACGTGGTTATCATTGACGCTGAGCATGCCGCCGCTGCACGCCGCGTGGCGCTCGCCCTCCGCGGTCGTCACGCTCGCCTCGCCCGGCACCAGCGCCGTCGCGTAGTCGATATGATGCGCCAGCACGCAGAGGTCGCCCGTCATGCCGCGCACGATCAGGCGCTCCGCCTCGCCCTCATAGATCAGGCGGTCCGGCGTCACGATCTGTAAGGTAAACGCAGCCATCAATGCTCACCCTTTTTCGCTTTTTCGACGGCCTCGTCGATAGTGCCCACGAAAAGGAAGGCACTCTCGGGGAGGTCGTCGTGCTTCCCTTCGATGATCTCCTTGAAGCCGCGGATGGTCTCCTTCAGCGGGACGTACTTGCCCTGCATGCCGGTGAACTGCTCGGCCACGGAGAAGGGCTGGCTCAGGAAGCGCTGCACCTTGCGGGCGCGGGCCACGATCAGCTTGTCCTCGTCGCTCAGCTCGTCCATACCCATGATGGCGATGATGTCCTGGAGCTCCTTATAGCGCTGCAGGATGCTCTGCACGGCGCGCGCGACCTCGTAATGCTCGTGGCCGACGATCTCCGGGCTCAGGATGCGGCTGGTGGAATCCAGCGGATCCACGGCGGGATAGATGCCCAGGGAGGAGATGGCGCGGCTCAGAACGGTGGTCGCGTCCAGATGCGCGAAGGTGGTGGCCGGGGCCGGGTCGGTCAGGTCGTCCGCGGGGACGTAGACCGCCTGTACGGAGGTGATGGAACCCTTGCGGGTGGACGTGATGCGCTCCTGCAGGGCGCCCATTTCCGTCGCCAGGGTGGGCTGGTAGCCGACAGCGCTGGGCATACGCCCCAGCAGCGCGGATACCTCGGAGCCGGCCTGAGTGAAGCGGAAAATGTTGTCGATGAAGAGCAGGACGTCCTGGTTTTCCTTGTCGCGGAAGTATTCCGCCATGGTCAGGCCGGAGAGGCCGACGCGCATACGCGCTCCCGGCGGCTCGTTCATCTGGCCGTAGACGAGGGCGGTCTTGTTGATGACGCCGCTCTCCTTCATTTCGTTATACAGGTCGTTGCCCTCGCGGGTGCGCTCGCCGACGCCGGCGAACACCGAGAGACCGCCGTGCTGCTTGGCGACGTTATTGATCAGCTCCATGATCAGGACCGTCTTGCCGACGCCCGCGCCGCCGAACAGGCCGATCTTGCCGCCCTTGGCGTAGGGCGCGATCAGGTCGACGACCTTGATGCCCGTTTCCAGGATCTCCGTGGAGGATTCCTGCTCCTCATAGCTGGGGGCGGGACGGTGGATCGGCCAGCGCTCCTCGGTCTCCACGGGACCCATCTCGTCGATGGGCTGGCCCAGCAGGTTGAAGATGCGGCCCAGGCACTGGTTGCCCACGGGCACCGTGATGGGGCTGCCCGTATCCACGGCCTCCAGCCCGCGCACCATGCCGTCGGTCGCGTTCATGGACACGCAGCGGGCCACGTTGTCGCCGATGTGCTGCGCCACCTCCGCGACGATCATGCGGTCGCCGCACTGGATGTTGATGGCGTTCAGCAGCTCGGGCAAATGCCCGTCCTCAAAACGGATGTCGAGAACAGGTCCGATGACCTGTACGACCTTTCCGATGTTTTTCTCGCTCACGCTTTCGGGCTCCTTTCTTTTGCGCGAAGGCAGGGAATAGGCTGAATCGCTTCAGCGTTGTAAACAGGCTGCTATTGCGTACCGGCCTTAAGCTTCCGCGCCGGCCACGATCTCCGTGATCTCCTGGGTGATCGCGCCCTGGCGCGCCCGGTTGTAGCGGAGGCGCAGGCCGTCGATCATCTCGCCGGCGTTCTTGGTGGCGGAATCCATCGCGTTGCGGCGGGCCGCCACCTCGCTGGCGAAGGCGTCGCACGCGGCGGAATACAGGCGGCCCGCCAGGTAATCCGGCATGGCCTTCATCAGCGTCTCCTCCGGGGTCGGATCGTACAGGGTCTGGACGATCCGCTTGTCCGCCTCGGGGGCATCCGGCTTCTCTACCGGCAGCAGGCGCTCCACCCGGACCTCCTGGCTCATCATGCTGACGAAATTGGTATACACCAGCACCAGCTCGTCGAACTGCTCAGCCAGATAGCCCTCGGTCAGCTGGCGCACCAGCTTGAAGCAGGCGCTGACGCTCAGGCCCTCCACATGGCCGTGCTCCGTATTCAGGAGCTCCACGCCCATGCGCTGATACTTGTCGATCGCCTTGCGTCCGATCGGGAGCACCACATAGGGCGTCTCCCCCGCGTCCGCCGCGAGCGCCTTGAAGATGTTGGCGTTATAGCCGCCGGCCAGGCCGCGCTCGCCCGCGATGACGATGTAACAGCGCCTGCGCACCGGACGCGCCGTGACATAGGGCACGCTCGTATCCGTGCAGGCCAGCACCGCCGCCTGGATGGCTTCGCGGGAAATATCCGCGTAGGGTTTGCTGGTCTCCATGCGCTCCTTGGAGCGGCGCAGCTTGGACGTGGCGACGAGCTGCATGGCCCGGGTGATCTGCATCGTGCTCTCGACACTTTTGATGCGGAGCTTGATGGCTTTCATGGACGAACCTGCCATGTCGCGCCTCCTTTAGGGATGAGCCTTGATGAAATCGGCGGTATAGCCGTCCAGGGCCGCCTTCAGCCCGGCTTCCGTCTCCTCGGTCAGCAGGCCGGTGGTACGGATAGCCTCCAGCACGCCCGCGTGCTGGGCGGTCATGCGCTCGTACAGGCCCTGTTCGTATTCGGACACCTTGTCCACGGCCACATTCACCAGGTAGTCATGGGTCACCGCGTAGAAGATGCACACCTGCTGCTCCACGGGCACGGGGCGGTTGCGGTTCTGCTTGAGCACCTCGACGATGCGCGCGCCTTGGGCCAGGCGGGCCTTGGTATCCGCGTCCAGGTCGGACCCGAACTGCGCGAAGGACTGCAGCTCGCGGTACTGGCTGTACAGCAGCTTCAGGCTGCCGGCCACCTTCTTCATGGCCTTGATCTGCGCGTCGCCGCCGACGCGGCTGACGGAGATACCGGGGTCGATGGCGGGCATGATGCCGCTGTGGAAGAGCTCGGTCTCCAGGAAGATCTGGCCGTCCGTGATAGAAATGACGTTGGTGGGGATGTAGGCGGACACGTCGCCGGCCTGCGTCTCGATGATGGGCAGGGCCGTGATGGAGCCGCCGCCGTACTTCTCGTCCACACGCGCCGCGCGCTCCAGCAGGCGGCTGTGCAGGTAGAAGACGTCGCCCGGATACGCCTCGCGTCCCGGAGGACGGCGGATCAGCAGGGACATGGCGCGGTAAGCGACCGCATGCTTGGACAGGTCGTCGTAGATGATCAGCACGTCCTTGCCCTGATCCATGAAGTATTCGCCCATGGCGCAGCCGGCGTAGGGCGCGATATACTGCAGCGGGCTCAGCTCGCTGGCGGTCGCGCTCACCACGATGGTATAGTCCATCGCGCCTGCGGCGTCCAGGTTCTCCACCAGCTGGGCGACGGTGGAGCACTTCTGGCCGATGGCCACGTAAATGCAGATGACGTCCTTGCCCTTCTGGTTGATGATGGTATCGGTGGCGATGACCGTTTTACCGGTCTGGCGGTCGCCGATGATCAGCTCGCGCTGGCCGCGGCCGATCGGGATCATGCTGTCGATGGCCTTGATGCCGGTCTGCAGCGGCACGGAGACCTTGCGGCGCTTGATGATGCCGGGCGCGTTGCGCTCGATGGGATAGTGGTCCTTCGCCTCGATGGGGCCCTTGCCGTCCACGGGCTGGCCCAGGGCGTTGACCACGCGGCCGATCAGGGCCTCGCCGACGGGCACGGACACGACGGTGCCGGTGCGCTCCACCGTGTCGCCCTCGCGGATGCCCTCGTCCGTACCGAGCATGACGATGGCGACGGAGTTTTCCTCCAGGTTCAGGGCCATGCCGTACTCGCCGTTGGGGAAGCGCACCAGTTCGTTCGCCATGCAGGCGTCCAGGCCGGTCGCCCGGGCAATACCGTCGCCGATCATGATGATGGTGCCGGTGTCATTCTGGGAAATCTTGTTTTCGTATTGCTTGATCTGCTGTTTGATCAGCTTGGAAATCTCTTCAGGTTTCAACTGCATGTTCTTCACCGCTTTCTCAGACTGTGCCCGAAATGACGCGCCTGATATTCTCCAGCCGCTGACGGACGGTGTTATCGTAGCGCTTGCCATTCAGCTCCAGCAGCACGCCGCCCACCACCTCGGGACGCACATGCTCCTTGAGCAGGATCTTCTGCCCGGTCATCTTCTCCAGGCGCTCGGTCAGGGCCTTCCGCTGCTCATCGCTCAGGGCTGTGGCCGTCGTGACGTCTGCCTCCGCGATGTCGTGCGCCTTGCCGTAGCGGTCGCGATAGGCCTCCGCGCAGTCCGCGAACTCGCTGACCGCGCCGCGCTCCACCAGGATCTTGATGAAATTCAGTACATAGGGGTGCACCTGATCCCTGAGGGCGGCATCCGCGATGCTCAGCCGCTCCTCCCGGCTCAGGGTCATGTTCATGAGCAGGCGCACAAAGTCGGGCTGCTGCCTGAACAGTGTCTTCAGGCATTCCAGCTCAGCCAGAACGCGCTCGTCCAGGCCTTCCTCGGCGCAGAGCTCGAACAGACCGTCCCCATATTCACGGCCGAATTCCGTCACGTCTTGTCACCCACGTTTCTGATAAATTCGTCCACGAACGCGTCATAATCACCTTGCTTGATCTCGCGTTCGATCACCTTGGAAGCGATATCCACCGCCAGACCGGAAATATCCTGGCGGACTTCATTGAGCATCTGCTTCTTCTGCTGCTCGATCTCCTCCTCCGCCTTCTGCTTGAGGCGGCTGGCCTGCTGCTGCGCTTCGCTGAGCAGCTGGTCGCCGCGCTGCTGGGCGGTCACGGTGGCGTTTTTCACCAGCGTATCCGCCTCGTCGCGCGCGGTGGAGAGGCGCTGCTCATATTCCTGCTTCATCTGGGTGGCGGACTGCAGACGCTTGTCGGCGTCCTTGTACACCTGGTCCACCTGCGCCTGGCGCGCGGCCATGATGTTCTGCACGGGCTTGAACAGGAATTTCTTGAGCATGAGGAACAGAAGCAGCAGATTGATCAGAGAGATAAGAATCTGCCAGATATTGACAGAAATGATATCCAGGGATTGAACCACGCTCAATCATCTGCCTTTCTGAATGGTAATCAGGCGTCGCGCGGGCCTTGAGCCGCCTTTACGCGGCCGCCGCCCGTCTGCCGCCTCAGTGAATGAGCGCGGCGCCCCAGGTCTCCAGCGCGGTCTTGAGGGTGCCCACAAAGATGCCGGGCGCGACGAAGATCAGCAGGATGCCGATGACCAGGCCGTACAGACCGGTGGTCTCAGCGATAGCGCAGCCCATGATCATGGTGGAGGTGACCGCGCCGCGGCTCTCAGGCTGACGTCCGATGGCCTCGCAGGCCTTCGCGACGGCGTTGCCTTCACCAATACCAGGTCCGATACCGGCGATCAGCGCCAGACCCGCGCCAATGCCGCAGCCAGCCAGGATGATACCGATTGCAAGTTCAAGCATGTTGAAACCTCCTAAAGTTTTGTGATTCGGTGTTTATGCTGCATGCAAAGAGGCGTTTGCCTTCTTCGCTTTGCGCCGTTCGTATTCTTCCTCCGGGAAGCCGGTCGCGATGTAGAGCATCGTCAGCATCGCGAAGATGAAGGCCTGCATCAGGCCGCTGAAGATATCGAAGTAGATGGACAGCACCGCCGGCAGACCGATCTGCAGGATGGTGAAATTGCCCAGGAAGCCGAAGATCATATGCGACAGGCTGCGCAGCGCGTACGCCACCAGGGTGGAGATAACCACGCCGGACAGCACGTTGCCGTAGTGACGGAAGGACATGGAGACGGGGGTCGCGATCTCGCCGATGATATTGAAAGGCGCGAAGATCGGCACCGGCTCGAAGAAGCCCTTGACATAGGGCCACACGCCGCCCTTGAGCTTATAGTGCGTGATCAGGATGAACACCAGGATCGCCCAGCCGGCCACCACGTTCATATCGGAGGTGGGCGGGAAGAGCCCCAGCAGGCTGGTCAGGCTGGAGAAGGCCGACAGGGCCATGATCGCCGCCACGAAGGGCGCGAAGGCCATGAAGCGCTGGCCCATGTTCTCCGAGACCAGGCCGTTCACCTTTTCCACGATCCACTCGGCCACCAGCTGGCGCCTGGTGCCCGGGCGCACGGCGAGCCCGTGGGTCAGGTACAGGCACAGCCCCAGGATGGAGATCATGACCGCCCACGAGGTGATCTGCGACGCGGTGATGGTCAGGTCCATCAGCGGCATCGGGATCGTCAGGTAGATCTGCGCGCCGGTGATGGAAATGCCCTCGCTCTGCGGCGTAGTCAGCACCTTCAGCACCATGCACGCGAGCAGCGGTACGGCCATCAGGGCGATATACAGGCCGTCGATCAGTCGGAAACGCGAATCCTTTTGTTTCATGCGCCGCCTTTCCTCCTTTAATGTTTCGATGATTGCAGCGCCCCCCGGAGGGCGATGACGATGCGCGGGAACAGCATGGGCAGCAGCACCGCCACGGAATTGAAGCAGGGCAGCGTCACGCCGAGGATGGCGATGGCCGCCAGGCCGAACATGCGCAGCGTATAGCTCAATTGGATGCGCTGCTTGCCGCGCTTGGCGTCCTCGCTGAGCGGGACGTCCTTCTCCTCCGCTTCGTCCCCATCCGTTTCTATGGGGTCAGGCGCTCCGGTCGGCTTCATCTCGTCCGCCGCCTTCTGCACCGTCAGCGCCATCAGGAAAAAGTTGCCCACCGCCGCCAGGTATCCCAGCAGCGCGCCGGTGATCACCGTCCAGTCGAATCGTCCCAGGATCAGGAACACCGCGACCATGATCACCGTCAGCACGGCGGTCCCGGCCGCGATCCTCGCCGTCTCCTGCCGGACGGCAGGTTGGACCTTCACTTGCAGGCTCCCCCTTACTTGGTGCCGAACAGGCGGTCGCCCGCGTCGCCCAGGCCGGGCACGATGTAGCCATGGTCGTTCAGGTGGTCGTCCAGGGCCGCCACATAGACGTCGACGTCCGGATGATCCTTCTGGATGCGGGCGATGCCCTCCGGCGCGGCGATCAGGTTGACCAGGCGGATGTTGTTGCAGCCGCGGGCCTTGATGAAGCCGATGGCCGCGCTGGCGCTGCCGCCGGTGGCCAGCATGGGATCGAGCACGATCAGCTCGCGGTGCTCGGCGTCCTCGGGCAGCTTGCAGTAATATTCCACAGGATTCAGGGTCGCGGGGTCGCGGTACAGGCCGATGTGGCCCACCTTCGCGTTGGGGATCAGGTTAAGGATGCCGTCCACCATGCCCAGGCCGGCGCGCAGGATCGGGATGATGCCGATGGGCTTTCCGGCCAGTGCCTTGGTTTTGGTGACGCAGATGGGCGTCTCGACCTCGATCTCCTTCGTCTGCAGGTCGCGGGTCACCTCGTAGACCATCAGCATGGAGATCTCATCCAGCAGCTCGCGGAACTCCTTGCAGCCGGTATTCTTGTCGCGCATGATGCTCAGCTTGTGCTGGATCAGCGGATGATCAAAAACGACAACCTTACTCATGACGTAGCCTCCTCCTGGTTCGGGCAGTCTTCGTCCGAAATTAACCAATCTATTATCTTATAAAACAGCGCTCTTTGTCAAGGCTGAAAACGGCGCTTTTCCGGATTTGAAGGGGGATTTTGCTGTCCTTGTTATATTTTTTCGCAATATACCTTGACAGGAGATGTATTGTGTGATAATGTATATCCGCATCAAGTAAAGGAGGTCCACGCCATGAGCACGCACACCCCGCAAAACGTGTTCCGCTCCAGAAATTTCCGTCTGGTGTTCTTCGGCGCGCTCGTATCGGAGCTCGGGGCCGTGATGTACAGCTTCGCGGTCGGCTTCTACATCCTGCAGATCAGCGGCAACAACGCGGTGCTGCAGGGGCTGTACCTCGCGGCATGCGGCGCGGCCACGCTGCTGGCCACCCCGCTGGGCGGCGTGCTGGGCGACCGGTGCCGCAAATCGGCTATCATGTCCGCCTGTGATTATATCAAGGGCGGGATCATCCTGCTGGCCGGGCTGCTCCTGCTCCTGTTCAGGGCCCCTGACGCGCAGATCCTCATCCTCTTCGTTTCCGGCGTCTGCGGCGGCGTCATCAGCGGCATCTTCTCTCCCGCGTCGCGCGCCCTGCTGCCGCACATCGTGGAGGAAGAGAGACTCCAGCAGGCCAACGCGTATTTTACGATCAAGAGTTCCCTGGAATCCATCCTCGGCATCGTGCTGGCCGGCGTGCTGTACGCCGCCCTGCCCATACACCTGCTGCTCGTGCTGGTCGGGCTCTGCTATATCCTGTCCGGCGTGTCCGAGATGTTCATCCGTTACGCGCATACCGCGCCGAAGGAGCGCCTGACCCTCCGCCTGGCGTGGCGGGACCTGCGGGCCGGCGTCGACTACCTGAAGGGCCGGAAGGCCATCCTGGCGCTGATGGCCAGCACGCTGTTCATCAATTTCTTCTTCCTGCCGGTCGGCAGCAACTTCATCCCCTACTTCGTGCGTACGGACATCGCGAACGCGCCCCGCTACCTGCTGGACCACTGGCTGACGCCGGAGCTGTGGTCGTCCGTGTTCACGATGCTTATCGGCGTCAGCTCGCTGATCGGCGCCGCCGTTCTCAGCGCCCGGCGCCAGCGTGAAAAGTGCGGGCGGATGATATCGCTGCTCCTCTTAGTGATCGCCGTCATCATGATCGGGCTGACGTTCTCCTATTGGCTGCTCATCGGCCGCGAGGCCTCGCTGAACGTGTTCCTGGTCCTGTTCAGCGTCGGCTGCTTTGCGATCGGTTTCCTGCTCACATGGATCAACATCCCGCTCAGCACCACCCTGATGCGGATCGTCGACCGGGCCCAGCTGAGCAAGGTCAGCAGCATCACCGCGATGGCCTCGCAGGGCCTCACGCCCATCGCCGCCATGCTGGCCGGGTTCGCGCTGCAATACCTGGGCAGCACCGGGATGCTGGCGATCTGCACCGCGGGCCTGACCGTGACCGCCGTATGCATGTTTTTCAACCGGCACATCCGGGAAATCTGACCCCGCCTGAAGGAAAGCGGCGGATCAGGTTGAAATACTATTTACAGAAAAGGAAGTGATGCGAATGGCACTGACCTCGGACATCCTGCGGGGTTATACCGATACGATCCTGCTCAAATGCCTGAGCGGGGGCGACAGCTACGGCTACCAGATGGTCAAGGAGATCGCCCGGCTGAGCGGGGGCGCGCTGCAGCTGAAGGAACCCACCCTGTACACCGCCTTTCGGCGGCTGACCCAGGACGGGCTGATCGACAGCTATTGGGGCGACGAGCAGAGCGGCGCGCGCCGGCGCTATTACCGGCTGACGGACAAGGGACGTGAAAGGCTGCACACGGACCAGCAGGCCTGGCTCGAGACGCGCCAGGCGCTGGATCTGCTGCTGCTGGACGGCAGCGGATCATCGATTGAATAGGAGGATAACGCCATGTATCAGAGAATCACAGAGATCACCGATCGCCTGTTTCAGGATATCGAAATGACCGAGGAGGCGCAGGCCCTGAAGGAGGAGCTGACCGCCGACCTGAACGAGCGCTATGCCGACCTGTTAGCCGACGGGGTCAGCGAGGACGAGGCCGCCCGGCGCATCAGCGAGGACCTGGCCGACTTCAGCGAGCTGACCGGCTCCTTCCCCCACCGCCGGCACGACCTGATGCCCGTCGCGCCGGACGCGATCCCCGCCGGCGGCGTCAGCGTGATCCGTGTCCGTCTGGGCGCCGACGACCTGCAGGTTCTCCCCTCGGAGGACGCGATGATCCACCTGTCCCTGACCGGGGATCCCAAGGCGCAGTGGCACAGCTGGCAGGACGGGAACGTGCTGGCGCTGGAGATCGTCCGTCCCGACGAAGAAGGGCAGGCGGAGGAATTCCCCCAGACCTTCACCGGCTGGGTGAAGCGGGCGCTGAACACGCTGGCCGCCTATTCGAAGACCGAGTTCTGCCGCGGCGTCCTCCGCGTCCCCGCCGGCTGGCGCGGCAGCATGGACATCGGCACCGGCAGCGGGAACGTCGATGTGGACCTGCCCCTCGACACCCTGGTCATCCGCACCGGCAGCGGAGACGCGGACGTCCGGCTGTATGAGAGCTGCCGGAAGGCGCAGCTCTCCGCCGCCAGCGGCGACATCACCCTTCGCGGCAGCGCCGCCGCCATCAGCGTTTCCACCGCCAGCGGCGACATCAGCCTCAGCTCCTGCAGCGCCAGCGCGCTGCGCATCAGCACCACCAGCGGCGACGCGGAGCTGGCCCAGTCCCGGGCGGAAACGCTGATATGCAAAACAACCTCGGGCGACCTCTCCTTCATCGGCGAGGCGCACGAGATTGATTACAAAACCGTTTCCGGCGATATTGATCTGACCCTGGCTGGGCCGCTCATGCGGATCAACGGCTCCGCCGTTTCCGGCGACGCGAAGATCACCCTGGCCGACCGCCAGCCCGCCAGCGTCCAGGTGAACTCCGTATCCGGCAGCATTCAAATGAACTGCCAGGACGGGCCCCGTGCCGCGAAGCTGACCCTGAAAAGCGTGTCCGGGGATATTACCGTTGCGTGATATATATCAGTTGAATCCGAAGATTTTCCGCGCGAGCTTATAGCCCGTAATGGCTACCGAACGCCCGAAGCGCCCCGGGAGATGCAGGATGCGGCCCAGGGCGCGACGGCGCAGCGCCTGATAGACGCGCGGATTCGTTTCCCGGATATAAGCCCACAGCTCGTCCTTCTTTTTCAGGTGCTCGGGCGTTCCTGCTTTCAGCAGCAGTACGGAGCTGACCGTGGTCACGATTTCCAGATAATTCAGCATGTACCGGCGCAGGTGGACATTCTCCACGGCATACGGGTCCGCCTCCTTCACAAGCAGGCGGTTGACCAGCAGCGCCTGGTCGATGCGGCGGATCATCACCTGCTCCTGCACGGACTGGTCGTCGCGGCCGATGAAGTAGTGGTAGAAATCCACGTCCAGGTAGTACATGCGTTTGACCGCCTTCAGCGGCACGTACACATACAGCTCGTCCACATAGAAGGTGTGCAGCGGCAGGTCGAGCCCGCAGGTCCGCAGCATCTCCGTATTGTAGATGACCGAGTGCATCAGGATGTACTGCCCCTTGCGGAAGTGCCGCGCCTCGTCCCAGTCGAACACGCGGCCCGAGGGCAGGGCGTGATGGTAGCGCACCACATGCTTGTGGGCCGCGCCTACCTTGTCATAGATATAGTTGCTGATCAGCATGTCGATCTGCTGACCGGGCGCCGAAAAGCCCCTGAGCGTCTCCAGGACCTTCGGGTACGCCTGCTCGTCCGCCCAGTCGTCTGAGTCGATGACCTTGAAATACAGGCCCGTGGCGTTCCTGAGCCCGGTCATCACCGCGCCGCCGTGCCCGGCGTTTTCCTGGTGGATCGCGCGCACGACGCCCGGATACTTCCGCTCGTATTCATCCGCGATTTCCGCCGTCCGGTCTTTCGAGCCGTCGTCCACCACCAGGATCTCCACCTCGTCCCCGCCCGGCAGCAGGGATTCGATGGCATGGGCCATATACGCTTCGGAATTATAGCTCGGGATCGCCACAGACAGGAGTTTTCCGCTCATGCCGTCCTCCTCGTTCGCGTTCGGTTCCTTCATGGATCAGATGCTTATTGCTTATTTATTGTAGCATTCCCCGGAACCCCTGTCAAACATTGCGCGCGCAACGAGCCGCGCTGCGTAATGACATTCCGGCAACGCATGCAGTACAACGTACCGCGCAAGGAGATGCTGTTATGGCGTTTTCCATCCGCTTAACCGATGATGAAAGAAAACTGCCAGAAAGCTACGCCAGACTCCATTCCTGCTCCGTCTCCGAAGCCTTCAAAAGAGCGCTGTTTGAAAGAATCGAGGACGAATTTGACCTGACGCTCGGACAGGAAGCGTTTGCCGAATACGTCTCGGACCACAGGAAGAGCCGCCCTGTCAGCGTGCTCTGGAAGGAGTGCGACCTATGAGCTGGCAGGGACCGTAAGTGTTTGTCAGATTATGGGGTAACAGTATCGTCCCTCAGGAGAAAGTCCATGATATTGCAATGTATGATTCCTTTTTCATCGGTCATAACACCGGGGACATCTGCCCGGATGACGATACGTTTGAAGAAATCATTTGTCAGCCGAAGAGAATCGGTCTCGGAGGTCTCTTTGTGTTCTCCGGCCATCTGCCATGCGGATTGAATGTACATCCGCCTATTGCCGCTGTTGACTACAAAATCAATCTCTTTTTGCTTGTTCTGTCCGTTTGAACGATCCGTCACCACTCCCACATCCACCTGATATCCGCGGCGCAGCAATTCCAGATAGATGACGTTTTCCATCATATGTCCCGGATCAATCTGTCTGAAATTAAGCCGGGCATTACGCAGACCGACATCAGTAAAGTAGTATTTGTTTGGAAACTCGAAGTAAGATTTACCCTTGATGTCATAGCGGCGCGCAATGCTGACAAGGAAAGCATCGACCATGTATCCAAGGTAGGCACTGACTGTGTTGACGCTGGTATGTGCATGCCGGATAGTGTTCAGAGAGTTGGCGATATTTGTGGGATTAGTCAGGGAGCTGATGGATGAGCCCAGATAATCCAGCATATCCTCCAGAATGTCTTGCCGTTCCAGCTTGTAGCGATCCACAATATCCTTGATGTATACTTCGCGGAACAGAGATGCAAGATATTCCTGGCGCTTCTGGTCAGTCTGAAGATTCAACAAATAAGGCATTCCGCCATAGACAAGATAATGATCAAAGTTGTCCCGTTTGTCACCACCGACAGCAGCCTGGTACTCGGCAAAGGAAAGAGGGTACACATGAACCTGTGATGCCCGGCCTCTGAATTCCGTGGCAATGTCAGTGGAAAGCATCTTTGAATTGCTGCCAGTCACGTAAACATCCAGGCGATCATAGCCTTTCAGCTCATTAAGCATGTCGTACACAGTGATTGTATGACCTGGATTATCGGGGTCTTCAACTTCATAGCTGAATTGCACTTCATCAATGAACAGATAGCACTTTCCACTCCTGGCGCTGATCCACTCATCCACTGTATCAGCAAGAGTGATTGGATTTCTGTATTTTGCGTCTTTCCGCTTATCCAGCTCCATCTTCAAGACGTGATCATCAGGCACCCCTGATTGGAGCAGATAATTATAAAAGAGCTGGAATAGCAGTACCGACTTGCCGCACCTGCGGATGCCGGTGATAACCTTGATTTGTCCGTCCCACATTAGAGAGATCAACTGATTCAGGTACAGATCTCTTGCTACCATCTCGACCACCTCATTGAATATTCACGACGTTTACGTCGCAACTTTTCAGCAAAAGGATAATCCAATTGACAGCATTTGTCAAGCGCATTGTTATAGCTTTCAGCAATAAGGTCGTTGACTTACCAGGCGCGGCAGCGCAGCATTGAATACAAAAACGGAGCTTTCTTCCACCAAAGGGCGGTTGAAAGCTCCGTTATTATGTCAGGCGGCCGATCAGTTGCTCAGGCGCTCGATGTAGGTCTTGACGCTGGCCTCGCCGGTCCACTTTTCAACGGTCTCGTCGTAGGTTTTGTCCTGCTTGTCGCTGAGGACGGAAGACTCGATGGTGCTGTGGACGTCGTCCAGGGCGACCGGACCTTCCTCGATGTCAGCCTGGTAGCGGATGATGTAGTAGCCGTAGCTGTCGCTCTTGACAGGCTCGGATACGTCGCCGATCTTTTCCAGGGCCATGGCGGCGGACACGAAGTTCGGATCGAAGGAGGAGAAGCCCTCGCAGACAGCGTAGCCGTTGGTCTTGCCGGGCTCGCGCTGCATGCCGGGATCGGTATTGTACTGCTCCATCAGGGCGTCGAAGTCCTCGCCCGCGGCCAGCTTGGCCTTGACCTCTTCCACGGTGGGCTCGATGGCGGCGTAGGCGTCAGCCAGCGCCTGATCGGCGGCGGCGGTCTTCTGCTCCAGGTCGGCCTTGGCGTCGTCCAGCGCCTTCTGCAGGCCCTCGGTGGCGGCTTCCAGCTCGGCCTTGGCCTCGTCGGTGATGCCTTCCTCCGCCAGGGCGCTGGTGTTGCTGTCCAGCGCGGTCTGCGCGTTGTTCACGGCGGTCTGGGCGGTGCTCTTCTCGTTGTTGGCGGTATTCAGCGCCGTCTTCAGCTCATCGGGGAAGCCGACCAGGATCTGCTTGACGTAGCGGTAGCCGGCCGGACGGTAGTACACCGTGCTGCCGTTGTTCACGGAAGAGCCGAAGGAGGACAGGTTGGACTCGTAATTCGTCTTGGCCTCTTCCACACGGCTGTCGAATTCAGCCTTGATCTCGTCCTCGGTCACGGCCACGTCGCGGATGGCGTACTCGCGCAGCTTTTCCTGCATCTTTTCCTCGCGGACGTGCTCCTTGACATAGTCGAGGGTGAAGCGGTCGTCCAGGGTCAGGGCGTAGGCCTGGGCCTCGGCGGTCAGCTCGTCGCCTTCCTTCTCGGAGTCGGCCAGGTACGTGGTCTTGATCTGCTCGATCTGCTCGTCATATTCCTTCTGGGCGTCTTCCTCGATCGCCTTCTCTTCCTCTTCGGTGAAGGCCAGCTCAGGCATGGCGGCAAACTTCTGCTTCAGCACCAGCTGACGGACCTGGCTGTCCACCACCTGCTGGGGATAGGCGCTGGTATCGATGCTGGACGGGTTGAAGGACTGGCCCATCATGCCGTAGATCTGGTAGTAATAGTTCATCATGTAGTTGGTATAATCCGAGATCGCGCGGTTCATGGTCTGCTTGTCGACCGTTTCGCCGTTCACATCCACGATGACCTGCTGCGCGTCGCGCACGGGATCCTTGACCACGAGAGCGCAGCCGCTCAGCGCGATGCTGGCTACCAGCAGCATCAGCAGAAACAGTTTCTTTTGCATGGCAAATGCATCTCCTTACTTGTGCTATAATCACAGCCCGCCTATTATACAGGAAAAAACTCCATGTGGCAAGCGCTAATTTTACCGATTGACCAGGTTCTGGATCGTATCGACGATCTTCGTTTCGTTGACGAAGCTGACGATCTGATCAAAGAAGCTCTTCAGGTATCCGATGATCATATTGACGAAGCTGCCCACCTCTGCCCCGAGATAGCCGCGGGAGCCGAAATAGATGACCGCCGCGATCAGGATCAGCACGATGATGGACAGCACCGGCTTGATGATCAGCACCAGGATCAGCAAGAGAAGCCCGAAGGCCGCCACCGCCGCGCTGATCGTCGTGACCCGGGTGATATACGGATAGACCCGCAGCAGGAAGGAAACGATACCGGACATCTTCAGGTTCCCGTTCAGCGCCGCCTGGCGCAGCTCCACGCCCCTGTCCGGCGTGATCGGGATGCCCGTCACGGCCGAGATGGCCTGGACCTCCTCGTTATCCCGGACCAGGATGCCCACGCCGATGGCGGCGGCGGCGACGATGATGCCGATCAGTAACAGGCATACCGCAAATTTTCTCATGGCAACCTCCTGAATAGGTGTTATTCCAGATGTTCGCAGTTGATCAGCGGCAGGGTCACCGGCCCGCTCTCGCTCTCGTAGGCGGTCAGCCCGGCGTATTCGCCCCATACGCTGACCGTGCTGCCAATTTCCCGTTCCGCGGGGGTCCGCTGCACCGCCACCAGCCCGTCGTCCAACTCCACCAGCCAGCGCCCGTCCTCGAGCAGGGCCAGCAGGCGGCCTGTCACCCGGTAGCGGCTGCCGGCGTACTTTTCCGGCATCAGGCCCGCCAGGCGGAAATCGAACCGCTCGTAGTCCTTCGCGATATTGGGCGTACGGGTGGGCTTGGGCGTCGGGGACGGGGTCGGCGTCGGCTGCGCCGGGGCGGCGTCCGCGAACAGCGCCTTCTGATCCTCCACGGAGGCCGCGCCGTCGCGCTTGAGCCCGGCGGCCTTTTCAAAGGCCTTCATGGCGTTGACCGTCTTCTGGCGGTAGCGGCCGTCCGGCTCGTCGGTGAAATACCCGAGCTCCTTCAGCCGCTTCTGCAGCGCGGTGACCTCGTCGCCCCTGCTGCCCTCGCTCAGCTTCACGAAGGGGTACTCCCCCAGCGCGCGCAGGCGCAGGTCGATCAGCTCACGCAGCTCCGTCAGCTCCGAAGCGTCCAGGCCGGCCAGTCGCTCGCCGAGGGGGCTTTCCTCAGCCCGCGCGGCGGGTGCCGCCAGCAGGAGCAGCATCAGCGCGCAGAGCGCCGTCAGCCGGCGCGTCCAGGCATTGTGTCTCATTTCTTCGTCCAGTTTCTGGTGCCGATGTGCCAGATCTTGTCGTTGTACTCGCGGATGGTGCGGTCCGAGGAGAAGACGCCGGAGCAGGCGGTGTTGGTGATCGCCATGCGCAGCCACTTCTCACGGTCCTGGTAGTCGTGGTCCACGCGGCGCTGGGCCATGGAGTAGGAGCCGAAATCCTTGAGCACGTAATAGGTGTCGCGGAACAGCAGGTTGTGGTAGATCTCCTGCACGGCCGCGGCGTTCTCCGGGAACAGAGTGCCGTCGATCATCTGCGTGAGTGCGCGGCGCAGCTCGCCGTTGGTCTCGAAGATGTGCATGGGCTGGTAGCTGCCCTCGCTGTCCAGGTCGTGGACGGTGTTGGCGCGCATGCCGAAGATATAGATGTTGTCCAGACCCACCGCGTCGCAGATCTCGATGTTCGCGCCGTCCATGGTGCCCATGGTCACCGCGCCGTTCATCATGAACTTCATGTTGCCGGTGCCGCTGGCCTCCTTGCCGGCCAGGGACAGCTGCTCGGACAGGTCCGCCGCGGGCATCAGGCACTCGGCGCTGGAGACGTCGTAGTTCTCCAGGAAGACGACCTGCAGCATCTCCCGCGCGCGCGGGGACTTGTTGATCAGCCTGCTGATCGCCAGCAGCAGGCGGATGATCTGCTTGGCCATGTAGTAGGCCGGGCTCGCCTTCGCGCCGAAGACGAAGGCACGGGGCTGCATGGTGAAGTTCGGGTCGTCCATGATGCGGTTGTACAGCACCATGATGTGCAGCGCGTTCAGCAGCTGGCGCTTATACTCATGCAGGCGCTTCGCCTGGACGTCGAACAGGAAGCTCGGGTCCACAGTCATGTCCTGTCGCGCGGAGAGCATGTTGCTGAAGGCGATCTTGTTGTCGCGCTTGATGCGGGCGAAGCGGTCGCGGAAGGCGGCGTCGTCCCGGTAGGGCAGCAGCTCCTTCAGGCGCTCCGGCTCGCGGACCCACTTGTCGCAGATGGTGTCGTTGATCAGTTCGCGCAGGCCGGGGTTCGCCACCATCAGCCAGCGGCGGTGCGTGATGCCGTTGGTGATCGCCGTGAACTTTTCCGGCATGATCTCATAATAGTCGTGGAAGGTCTGGTCCTTGAGAATCTGGCCGTGCAGCTGGCTGACGCCGTTGACGGAATAGCTCATGGACACGCACAGGTTGGCCATGTGCACCATGTTGTAGGCGGTGATGGCCATGCCCGCGATGCGCGGATCCATGCCGTTGTGGTAGTGGTTCGCCAGGCGCGCGCAGACGCGGCGGTTGATCTCCTGCAGGATCATGTAGATGCGCGGCAGCAGCTTGCGCACCATCTCCTCCGGCCAGCGCTCCAGCGCCTCGGACATGACGGTGTGGTTGGTGTACGCCACGGTACGCTGCACGATGGCGCTGGCCTCATCCCAGCCCAGGCCCTCCTGGTCGATCAGCAGGCGCATGAGCTCGGGGATCGCCAGGCCCGGATGCGTGTCGTTGATCTGGATGGTCACCTTTTCGGGGAACAGCTGGAAGTTGCAGCCGAAGCGGCGCTTGAAGTCCTTCAGCGCGTACTGCAGGGTGGCGGAGGTGAAGAAGTAGTGCTGCTTCAGGCGCAGCTCCTTGCCCTCGTAATGGTTGTCCTCGGGATACAGTACCTTGGAGATGACCGCCGCCAGCTCCTCCTCCTGCATGGCCTTGACGTAGTTGCCGGAGTTGAAGTCCTTCAGGTCCATGGAGTGGGAGGACTTGGCGCGCCACATGCGCAGGGTGTTGACGGTCTTGGTGTCATAGCCGGCCACGGGCATATCGTAGGGGACCGCCTGCACGGTGTTGTAATCGTGCTCGATGAACATCATGCGGCCGTCTTCCTGCTTTTCCTCGATCCAGCCGCCGAAGTGCACCTCGCAGCTGTCCTCCATGGCGGCGACTTCCCAGACGTTGCCGTTCTCCAGCCAGTCGTCGGGCAGCTCCACCTGCTGGCCGTTCAGCAGCTTCTGGCGGAACAGGCCGTATTCATAGCGGATGGTGCAGCCCATCGCCGGGATGTCGAGGGAAGAGAGCGAGTCCATGAAGCAGGCCGCCAGGCGTCCCAGGCCGCCGTTGCCCAGGCCGGGTTCCGGCTCCTCGCGCACCACCTTGCGCCAGTCGATGCCCAGCTCCTTCATGGCCTGCATATAGTTATCGGTGGAGCACAGGTTCAGCATGTTGCACATCAGGCTGCGCCCGGTCAGGAACTCCACAGAGAGGTAATAGAGCCGCTTGCCCAGATAGTTCTTATCCTTCTGGCGGTACTCCGACCACTTCTGCATCACCTGGTCGCGCACGGTGGAAGCGATGGCGTAATAGATCTGGTATTCAGTCGCATCCTCCAGCGTTTTGCCGTTATAGCGCTGCAGCTTTCCCAGAATGGACTGCTTGATGGATTCCTTATCGAATTTCGTAGTTGGCACGCGGTAAATCCTCCTGTATTTTCGGCATAGGGTGTCGTTGCTCGCAGCACAGACGCAGAAAAGCGCGGCTATGCCGTGCTATTATATCACATAATTTGAAAAACGCAAGAAAGAGCGCAAAACACAGGTTCAGGGCGCGAAATGGCCGGTGTCCCGCCCATACGATGTAAGCGTCGATTGATTCCGTACCGGCAAACGGTTTCTGATCGTCAGGTAAAGAACGTTTCACCGGTCGGCCGTAGGGGCGGGACACCCGGCCCGCCCGCCCCGTTGACGTAAGGTCAACCAGGCATATCCAACATTGATCTTGCAGGCATCAATGAATTTCCCGACGGAACAATTTCAATTTCATCCGTGCCGTGCGTGAGAACATGCATTCGGCGCATCCCCCGCAGCGTTTACGCGTCACAGGGCGGGCGCCCCAGTGTGGCGCCCCTACGGCGTAAGCGTCGATTGATTCCGTGCCGACAAACAAACTGCACATTGTTGGGCAAGGAACGTATCGCCGGTTGCCCTGTAGGGGCGCCACACTGGGGCGCCCGCCTTGTTGGCGTAAGGTCAACCAGGCATATCCAATTCAAGCCCGCCTGTCTTTTTCTCCGGCGAATGACAGGCCATGCAATGTGTACGTACGTACGCAAAAAACCGGGGGTTGTTCCCCGGAGATTTTGGCGGAGTGCAATCCGGCAAAACAACCATGTACCCGTTTATCCGATCACCTGCTGGACCCTTCTCAGGTACTTCGCGGGGATCGGCTTTTCCTGAAACATTTTGTCAAGTACTTTTTACTAATTTTAATAGGATTCTCTTTTGACATGTTCACAGCCTCTCACGACATCTTGTGATTTTACTTGAAATGCAAAAGATATCCTGCTATATTATAATGCTATTACAAAGAGGGAGGCTCTTTAATAACACTTTCATTATTCGTTAAATAGTGTCGATAGTGTCAAGAGTTATGCGCAAATTGGTTTACAACTACAGCTCCGGTGAATAAACTCAGTCGGCAATGGAGGCGTCGTTCATTGCCCCCAGATGTTTCATACTCATCGTTTGCAGTTTACACAGAGTTTGGGATAGACCCGATTAGTGTTTTTATACGACAATCAATATATAGAATAGAGGGGGCCCGCACCGGCAGGCCCCCATTGCGCCAAAACTACGGGGGAGTATAGCCCGTTATCTGCGTACGTACGTACACTATGAAAGCCGCTTACTCCCTCCGATAAAACAGCCGCCCATCACTCCTCACTCCTCGCTTTGGACCTTCGCTCCTTCCTCCCTCAGCGCCTGCAGCTTCCTGCAGTAGGAAAGGGCCGCGTACTCCGCATACTCCTCCTTTGTCAGGTCGATATAGATGACCTTTGAATAAGGATACCTTCTCATCACCTCCTTCATCACGGTCTGGTACATGGCCTCGTACTCGTTCTTATCGATCATAATGGTAAATTCCATGATGCTGTCTCCTTCTTCGGCTGGTATGTACGTACGCAGCGATTCGCCCATACTCGTCAGGGCTCATCGGCAGGCCCGGCTTCCCCCGGGATCCGGTTCGGCCTTTGCAGGACGCAGCGCAGCGACCCGATGCCGGAAAAGCCGCGGACGCGCTGACCAGCGGCGTTGAGCTGGCGGTTGTTGGGTTCAATATCGTACTTCTTCTGGTTCGCGATCAGGAAATCGCTGAAGCTGCGGGGCCTGACGGGCGAGAACGCGTTCTCATCGCACCACACGCAGTACACGCGGTACAGGTCCTTGGAGCTGATGGACAGGCCGGGGCCGAAGCGGACGAAGTCCTCCGCCTCCATGAAGGCGAGCACGTTGTTGGCGTCCTGCTTCACCAGCTCGCGGTTGGCTTTCGCCCGCTCGCTCTCGGTGAAGTGCCAGTTGTTGCCGATCAGGCGCCGCAGGCCCGCGAAGGCCCAGTTGAAGATGCCGGCCAGCTCGGCGGTCATCCACTCGGCGAGGTCGGGCTCATCCGTCCGGTTTTCGGGGCGTTCCCGGGTCTGCAGGATCAGCTGGCGGCGGTAGAAGCCGTCGCTGCGGTCATACAGGCTTTGCAGGTCGCCGTTGGAGAAGGCCAGGATGCGGGCGTACAGCCAGCCCTGGTAGCTCTGTCTGCCCTTGCGCTCCAGGTCCATCATGCCGTGGGCGGTGACCAGGGACTTGACATAGTTGGTCTGCTTGAGGGCTTCCATCTGCATGTCGTCGTCCACCATCAGCAGGATGTTTTCCAGATCCGCGCGGGCGAAGCGGTTCTCGGAGATCTTGCCCACGCTGCCGTCCTTCAGGTTCGTCCCGAACAACCGGGCGAGCACCGCGCCCACCACGCTCTTGCCCTCGCCGCCCTTGCCCTTGATCACCATCATGCGCTGGCCCTTGCTGCTGGGGATCAGGCAGTAGCCGATGAACTCCTGCAGGGTGGGGATGTCCTCCTCATAGAGCAGCCCGTTCAGGAAATGCAGCCACAGGGCGGGCTGCTTCGCGTCAGGCATATAGTCGATGGGAAAGCGCGCGCGGACGATCTCGTTCTGTCCCGGCTCAAAGCGCCCGTCCAGAAAGAGGGTGCCGTTGGCCAGGTGGATGCGGTCCGTCTGCGGGCACAGGTCGTTCGTGGCCGCGGCGATCTTCATCAGGTCGATCAGGCTGCTGATCTTCTGCGTCACGCCGGAGGTCAGCAGCGGCTCCACCAGCAGGTACACCGCCTTGCGGATCGCGTTTTCATCCGCCACGCGGCCCTTCGGCGTGAAAAACGAGCCCTCCGCGTAAGCGAGCCTGTGCCGCTTGATGAACTCCTGGCAGAACAGACTTTCATTGATCTTTGAGCCGTCGAACCAGGACGGCGTTTCGGGGGCTAATTCTTTCATTTGTTATGTCCTCCTTTGATTGGGGTTTTTTAGCGAGTGAGGAGTGTGGAGTGAGGAGTGAGGAGTGAGGAGTTGTGGAAGAAACTTCTCCGCTTCGCTGCGAAGTATTCTTCAACTGTTGCGGCGCTCCGCGCGATATAGATTGATACTAATCTCAGATTAAAGCAGCTCATCTTGCACCCGCCTTTTCCGCCCTGGCTGCGTCAGCCACCCTCACCGGGCTGCGCCCTCAATTCGGCATTGTCGTGCAGTATGCTGCCGCATCCTGCACTCTGTGCCTCATTGGGACTCCTCCTGCCTTTATCCGCCACAGGCGGCGGCAGGATACGTCCCTTCGGGTACGCTTTCGGATGTCTTCCTTGCCAGAACAAAAAAACGGGTACAATCTTTCGCTGTTTTAACCTAAGATTAGTATGAAACTGCGCTTTGCGCAGTTTCTACCGCCACTCCTCACTCATCACTCATCACTCCTCACTCATTCATGCGCTTTTCTCGAGCCGCTCGAGCTCCCCGCAGTTGCGCAGGGCTTCGGCGGCTCCCCTGCGCGTTTCGGCGTCAGGCGCGTACAGCAGGTCCAGAAAATACGTGGTGCCCTGCAGCTTCCGGGAGACCGCCGGGTACTCCGGGGAAAAGCCCTGCTCCGACGACTGCGGGGCGAGGGCCTCCAGCCTGGTCCTGAGCTCGCGCTCCTCGCGGGTGAGCGCCCGGATGCAGCGCGCCTCCAGCTCCCGCTCCTGCCTTTCGAGCTGCCATTTCGCCGGGGCCGCGGGCGCTGGCGGCGGGGCGTCCGGGTCCAGGTGGAAGTCCGCCGCCAGCTTCAGGGCGGCTTCATAGGGCGTGAGATCGAACAGCCTGGCGGTCAGGTCGATGACGCTGCCGGTCTCATGGCACCCAAAACAATAATAGCGCTCGTCCACCTTCATGGACGGGCGCCTGTCTGCGTGGAACGGGCAGCGGGCCATGCCGCCGCGCCCCACCTCCAGCCCGTAGTGTTCCGCGGCCTGCCGGGCTGTGACAGCCGCTTTGACGATGCTGAATACGTTTCTCATGATCCCTCCTGTGCTGGTGTGGTCAGGCGTGTACTGATGCGGTCAGGAATGAGGAGCTCCTTTCCCCAAATCAAAATCCGCCCGGATGTCCGGACGGATCTGATGTTCATAGTATAGCAGCAAATCTTTGGCGCGTAAATATCAGAACAGGATCAAAAGCGTATCAAAACCATATCAAAACCATATCAAAATGCGATCAGAAACGTAACAGGGGGGAAAATGAGTGCGGAGTTCAGGTCGAACGCCGGAACGCACGCACGCAGGAAATTGAGTTGTTCCGCGGAATATTTTTTCTTTCTGATCGGCTTGTATCGGATAGGCCTGATTGCGTTTACGCGTCACAGGGCGGGCGCCACACTGGGGCGCCCGCCCTGTTGGCGTAGCGTGAACCTTCTTTGTCGAACTTGGAACAGCAGAACAGATTCTTCGCTCGGCCCCCTGACGAAGGGGGCCGGCTCAGAACGACAGTGGGGGTTGACCCAACAAAATTACTGGTATGACAGAAGCTATCTACATTTTTCCTGCTCTGCAAGAGTAAAACACCGTCCCAAGGCAGGCCACAGAAAACCATATCGCGCAGAGCGCCTCAACAATCAAAGAATATTTCGCAGCGCAGCGGAGAAGTTTCTTCCGCCACTCCTCCACTCCTCACTCCTCATTCCTCACTCCTCACTCCATCAAATATCTATGTCCATCACCAGCCGGAAGTCATAGTCCGGGTACATTTCCGCCGCTTCCCGGGAGATATGCTCGAAGATTGCCCTGCGGTCCGCGCGGTCATAATCCACGATCACGTCGAAGAGGATCGTCTTTTCCTCCTCGTTGACGCTGAAGCCATGCACCTGCAGGATGCCGTCGTGGGACATGACCATGCGCGTGAGCCGGCTGCGCATCTCCGCGATGCGGTCGTCGGTGCTGTTTTTCGCGTAGATGCCGATGGCCGTCATCAGCACGCCGTGCTTTTCCAGCACGCGGCTTGCGATGCGGCGCTCCAGCCGGTCGATCGCGGCGGCGGTCATGGTGTCCGGCACCTCGATATGCGCGGAGCCGATCATGCGCTCCGGGCCGTAGCTGTTGAGGATCAGGTCAAAGACGCCGCTGACCGGCTCCTCGGCGAGGATGGTCTGCCGGATCGCCGCGGTGATCTCCGGGTCCAGGCGCTTGCCCAGCAGGTCGTCCACGGCTTCCTTCATCAAGCCGATACCCGCGCGGAGGATGAAGCAGGAGATCAGCACGCCTATCCAAGCCTCCAGGTTCAGGCCGCTGGTCATATAGACGACCGCGCCGGCGAGCACTGAGGCGGAGAGGAAGGCGTCCGACAGGGCGTCCGTGCCGGAGGCGCGCAGGGAGCCGGAATCCGTCTCCCGCCCCACCCTGCGGAAATAATAGCCCAGAAACAGCTTGGCCGCGACGGCGACGCCCAGCACGATGAGAGACAGGACGGAGTATTCCGGCGTTACCGGAGAAATGATCTTCCGGACCGACTCCAGCAGCGCCGCGATGCCCGCGTACAGCACGATGCCCGCGATGATCAGCGCGCTCAGGTACTCGATGCGCCCATGGCCCAGGGGATGGTGCTTGTCCGGCGCGCGTCCCGCCAGCCGGGTCGCGATGATGGTGATCAGCGAGGACAGCGCGTCGCTCAGGTTGTTGACCGCGTCCAGCACCATCGCGATGGAGCGCGCCATCAGCCCGGCGACCGCCTTGCCCGCCGCCAGCGCCAGGTTGGTCCCGATGCCGATCAGGCTGGCGCGCACGATCACCGCCTCCCGGCCGCCGGGAAGCCGCCCGTTCGTATCACGTTCATTTGTCCCGCTCATCATTCCGCGCCTCTCGCCATTCTTTCATGAAAATATGGCATCATGAACCCATGCGTCAGCCAGGATATATTGACAGCCATTCAACAGGATATTATATGCCGCGGGCCGGGGATAGACAAGACAAACCGTTCACGCGTCTGCCCGAGCGCGAGCGCGCCGATCGCATTGTTAGCACTCGTTTTGATTGAGTGCTAATTTTTTGTTGCAATATGCGAAGAAGGGTGCTATAATAGCCGCACGGCGTCGGACCGCGTACGGTCCGGGCGGCGGGATCAACACCTAAGAGGAGGCACATCATGCAATCGGGCAATATTTCCATTGACGCGAAAAATATCATGCCGGTCATCAAGCGCTGGCTTTATTCGGACAAAGACATTTTCATCCGTGAAATGGTATCCAACGGCTGCGACGCCATCACCAAGTACAAGCTGGCGAACCCCGGCGCGGAGGACGACTTCCGCGTGACCGTGACCGTGGACAAGGAAGCGAAGGAGCTCCGCTTCACCGATAACGGCATCGGCATGACCGCCGACGAGGTGGAGAAGTACATCAACCAGGTGGCCTTCTCCGGCGCGGAGGAGTTCCTGAAGAATTACGAGGGCGCGGACCAGAGCGGCATCATCGGCCACTTCGGCCTGGGCTTCTATTCCGCCTTCATGGTCGCGGACAAGGTGACCATCGACACCCTCTCCTGGCAGGAGGGCGCCAAGCCCGTGATCTGGGAGAGCGAGGACGGCATGGCCTTCACCATGCGCGACGGCGGCCGCACCACCCGCGGCACCACCATCACCCTGCACGTGATGGAGGGCGAGGAGGAATTCCTGGAAGGCACCCGCGTGCGCGAGGTGCTGAACCGTTACTGCGGCTACATGGCCATCCCGATCTACCTGGAGGACCTGGAGGCCATCCGCGAGGCCGAAAAGCGCCGCGCCGAGGAAGAAAAGAAGAAAGCCGAGAAGGCCAAGGAAGCCAAGGAGGGCGACGAAAGCAAGCCCGGGGACGAGGCGGCAGACGACGAGTTCAACACCGAGGCCCCCGAGGACAAGCCCATCAACGACACGCATCCGCTGTGGCTGAAGGCCCCGAAGGACTGCACCGACGAGGAGTACAAGGCCGCCTACCACAAGCTGTTCAACACCTGGGAGGATCCGCTGTTCTGGGTGCATCTGAACGTGGACTACCCCTTCAACCTGAAGGGCATCCTGTACTTCCCGCGCATCCGCAAGGACTTCGGCGTGAACGACGGCCAGATCAAGCTGTTCAACCGCCAGGTGTTCGTGGCGGACAACATCAAGGAGGTCATTCCCGAGTTCCTGATGCTGCTCAAGGGCGCCATCGACTGCCCGGACCTGCCGCTGAACGTGTCCCGTTCCTTCCTGCAGAACGACGGCTATGTGCGCCGCCTGTCCCAGCACATCACCAAGAAGGTGGCGGACAAGCTGAACTCCCTGTTCAACACCGAGCGCAAGACCTTCGAGGGCTACTGGAACGATATCGCGCCCTTCGTTAAGTACGGCTGCACCAAGGAAGAAAAATTCTTCGAGCAGGTCAAGGGCATCCTGCTGTTCAAGACGGTGAAGGACGAGTACCTGACCCTGAAGGAATACCAGGACAAGAACAGTGAGAAGACCGAGAAGAAGGTCTTCTACACCACCGAGCCCCAGCGCCAGGCGGCGGCCGTGCAGCTGTACACCGAGCGCGGCATCGACGTGGTAGTCATGGACACGCTGATCGACCTCAACTTCATGTCCTTCCTGGAGTACTCCGGCGGCATCGAGGGCCTGGCCTTCGTGCGCGTGGACGCGGACATCGCCGGCCTCAAGCAGGACGGCGATGAGGGCGAGAAGCTGGACGACGAGGCCATGCAGGAGTTTTTCCGCAAGGCGCTGAACCAGAAGGAGCTGGTGGTCAAATCCGAGGCGCTGGCCGACCCGGCCCTGCCCGTGGTGCTGACTGAGGAGGAGCAGGTGCGCCGCTACAAGGAGATGAGCTCCTACTACGGCCAGGACTTCCCCTTCCCCAGCCGCTATACGCTGATCCTGAACCGCCGTTCCCCCGCCGTGCAGAAGCTGGAGAAGATGCCCGACGGCGAGACCCGCGATCTGCTGGCGAAGCAGCTCTACGACATCGCCCGTCTCTCCTCCCGCCCGCTCGAGTCCGAGGACCTGAAGGCCTTCATCGCCCGCAGCAACAAGCTGGTGGAGATGCTGGCGCAGGAAAACGGGGACGCGGAAAACAAATAACCGCTCATTGTTTCAGGGGCTGTGCACGATGGTGTGCACAGCCCCCTTTGCGTATGCTGGGCCAGCCTTCGTCCGCAGGCATGGGATGCCACACGGGAGCAGGAAAAGAAAAAGCCCCGGCAGCGCTTCATTGACAAAGTCGGGCCGGGGTTAAGCCGGTATAAGAATCATTGAGGTTATACTCTCAAACCTGATCGCTCATAGTCATTTTACTGATTTCATCGTCTGTTATTGTACAACATCTGACCAATCTCGGCGAAAATTCAGGATATACGGACAGGAGCATATCTCCCTTCCCCGACAGCTTCTCCGCTCCATAATGATCAACAATCATCATACTCGTTTCTGAGCTCGATGTTTTAAAAGCAATGCAGCATCCGCAGCATACTCTGATTGGTACGGGAAGGTTATCCAATGATGGATGATGTGTCACGATGATCAAATGTAATCCAACAGTCGGCTTTGCAAATCGTACAAGGGGAATTAAGCATCTATTGATTTCTTCTGTGTTTAGGGACACCAGGTCTTCTATTCCGTTGATGATTATGACAATCTCCGGTTTTCGTTTCTCTTTTTCTTTTAAGCTGTCGTTATACTGTTTTAATTGACAAACGCAGTGACGGGCGAATAAAGAAAACCGCTCGTTCATTTCTTCCGCAGCCCAGGCAAGAATCTTCAGCGCTTTATTGGGATCAGTAATAACCGGGATGAGTAAATGGGAGGAATTATTGTATATCTGCAGTTTTTCATTTTTTATATCCACCAATATAAGCTTCGTTTCATCAGAATTGGTACGATACAAAACACTGCAAATCATTGCGTTGAGGCATTCGGTTATTCCGTAGCCTTCCTCGCCGGCAATCAGAATAGGTCCTGTGGTCATCAAATCACAAGCAACTACCTCGCCAGACTCATCTTTCCCAATGGCTAATGTAAGTTTATTACGAGCATTCTGCATCCGTTCACTGTTCAGAAGCTCCTGAAACGAGCCAGGTTCCATGTCACTGCCCCCATACTGCATTTATTTCTAAACTCCGGTGGTTTTACGGAATTAGCGATGTTTTATTCTACTTCTAACTCATCAAACTCCTGCAGCATAAAGAATTGAATTCTCATGGCCGAATCCCTGCGTGAACCAGGCTCTTCATTCCCACGGCTTCGGCTGGGAAGAGACCTCCTGCCAGGGCGTTTCCAGCGCGCGCGTGAGCAGTAGCCAGAACCACGCGTCCTCCAGCGCCTCCTCGAGGGGATAGGGCGAGGGGCCGCCGGCCAGATAGCCGCCCATGTCCATCAGCAGCGAAGCGATGGCGAACTCGTCCTGCACTGTATCGGGAGCCAGCTCAGCCTGCCAGTTCCTGCGCCGGTCGCGCAGCGCCTGGGTATCCAGCGCGCGGTAGCCGGAGCACACGATGATATAGGAGAGCACGGCCCGTCACTCCATCCTGAACATCAGCCGCAGCTTGGGCTGGGCCCCGGTCTCAGGATCCATTTCCAGCTCCAGCACGTCCCGCATATAGTCGTTCCAGCGGTCCACGACCGCGCTTTCGGCCTGGGTCCGCTCCGCGTAGGCGACGCCCTTCTCGCACTCGTAATAGCCGAACACGTCCCGGCCGTCGCTCCAGATGGTGTAATTGCGGATGCCGGCCTCCTTGAGCAGCGTCAGCATCTCCGGCCAGATCTCGTCGTGCCGGCGCTTGTATTCCGCCTGCATTCCCGGTTTAATGCGTCCCTTCCAGGCAAATCGTTCCATGTTCCGTGCCTCCTTTGCTTTTTGCCGCTTCCATCATAGCAGAACGGGGGCAAAAATACAATGCGGGCGTTGAAAAAAGCGGCATGAGGCGCTATAATGAAACCCTGATGCCACCCCGGACGCGCGGGGCGCAGCGATGAGCGAACCACAACGAAGCGAAGGAGAAAGAAACATGTTAGTCGAGACCAAAGCCCGGATCGGCGTCTTCTCGATCGCGTTAGGCGCCTATCTGCCGCAGTTTCCGTCCCTGGTGCCCGAGTTCCAGGGCCAGTACGCGGCCTTCAAAAAGCTGATCCCCGACACGGTGGAGATGATCGACGGCGGGATGGTGACCACCAAGGAGCAGGCCATGGCCGCGGGCGACAAATTCCGCGCCGCCGACGTGGACCTGGTGATCCTGCAGCTGCTGACCTACGCCACCTCCTATAACATGCTGCCCGCCGTGCGCGACCTGAACGTGCCGGTGGTGCTGGTGAACGTGCAGAAGAAGAAGGCCCCGGACTACGCCGCCACGGATACGCCCACCTGGCTGGGCGAGCTGTACGCCTGCGGCGCCGTGGGCGAGATGGTGGCCGACCTGGAGCGCGCCGGCAAGCGCCACGCCGTGATCACCGGCGTGGTGGAGGGCGGCGACCCGCAGGTGGAGCACGAGATACTGGACTGGTGCAGGGCCGCGCAGGTGCGCCGCCGCTTCCGCGACACCAACCTGGCGCAGATCGGCCGTCCCTATCCCGGCATGATGGACCTGTACATCGACGAGACCAACCTCTATCACCGCATGTGGCTGTACACCAAGCAGTTCGACTGGGAAAAGATGTGGGCCATCGCCGACCATATCACCGATGAGGCCGCGATCCGCGAAAAGGCGCAGGACATCCTGGATACCTTCGACATCGAGGGCGGCGGCACCGTCGAGCAGGTGTGGGACATGGCAAAGTACGTAGTCGCCTTCGAGCAGTGGGTCAAGGACGAGCAGCTGGGCTTCGTGGCCTCGCACTACGACGGCTTTGCCCAGGGCGTCGCGGGCAAGCTGGACAGCATGCTCATCCCCGCCTTCTCCATGCTGATCAAGCAGGGCACCGCCTGCGCCGTGGAGGGCGACATCAAGGTCGCCATGGCAATGAGCATCCTGAAGACCATTGCCGGCACCGGTCAGCTCTCCGAGATGTATTCCATCGACTTCAACGAGGACATCTGCATCATCGGCCATTCCGGCTCCGGCGACGCGGACATCTCCCAGGCGCGGAAGCCCACCATGAAGATCGTGCCCGTGTTCCACGGCAAGACCGGCGGCGGGTACCTGACCCAGTTCTATCCGCCCACCGACACGCCCATCACCTTCCTGGGCATCACCCAGGATAAGGACGGGCATTTCAAGTTCGTCGTGGCCGAGGGCGTCAACGAAAAGGGCCCCATCTTCATGTTCGGCGACACCAACATGCGCATGCGCTTCACCTGCGGCGCGAGGGAATTCTGCAACCAGTGGAGCGAGGCCGGCCCCACCCATCACATGGCCGCCGCCGCCGGCCGCCACATCGATACGATCCTGAAGGTCGCGAAGATCTTCGACGTGCCGGTGGAGGTCATTACGAGGTAGAAGGGGGAAGGGAGAAGGTAGAAGTGATGAGTGAGGAGTGAGGAGTGCAGGTACAAACGACGCCGCTTCGCTATGGCGTTTGGATGATTGCTGAGGTCTGCCTGCGGCAGGCGATACGGCTGATATCGGATGTTCGATCATATGATCAAAGAAATCGCGGAGCGATTTCCACCACAACTCCTCACTCATCACTCCTCACTCCTCACTCCTCACTAATTTGCTCCTCACTCCTCACTCATCACTCCTCACTAATTTGCTCCTCACTCGCCTAAATACTGGTTATAACTGTAAAGGAGACTTCAAACATGAAAAACATCTTATCTGCCCCCTTCATGGTGGAAATGGTCCGGGCGGCGACGAACATGTATCTCCACGGCTGGGACGAGCGCAACGGGGGAAATATTTCCTTGATGCTGGAGCCGGAGCAGACGGCGGATTATCTGGACTATGGCCGGGTGCTGCGCACGATCCCCACGGGCTTCACCGCGCCGGAGCTGGACGGGAAGTTCTTCCTGGTCACCGGCACGGGCAAGTATTTCAAAAACGTGCAGTACGCGCCGGATGTCAACCTGGGCATCGTTCGCCTCAAAGACCAGGGCCGCCAGGCGGACCTGCTGTGGGGCTTTGAGGACGGCGGCCAGTTCACCAGCGAGTTCCCGGCCCACATGATGAGCCACGTGGCGCGGCTGAAGGTGGATCCGAAGAACCGCGTGGTGATGCACTGCCACCCGGCCAACCTGCTGGCCATGACCTATGTGCACAGCCTGGACGAGAAGGCCTTCACCCGCACCCTGTGGCAGATGTGCACCGAGTGCATCGTGGTCTTCCCCGAGGGCGTGAACGTGCTGCCCTGGATGCTCTGCGGCACCAATGAAATCGGCGAGGCGACGGCCGAGAAGATGCTCACCGCGCGCCTGGTGGTGTGGAGCCAGCACGGCATCTACGGCGCGGGCAAGGACCTGGATGAGACCTTCGGCCTCATCGAGACGGCTGAGAAGGCCGCCGAGATCTACATGAAGATCGCGCATCTCCCCCGGCTGAACACCATCACCGACGAGCAGATGCACCTGCTGGAGAAGCGTTTCAATATCAAAGCCCGCGAAGGCTATCTCGACTGACCCCGGAGGAGACAGATTTGGATTATACCGCGATCCTCGCTGAGGAATTTTCCCAGAACCCGCAATATGTGCAGGCCGTCATCGACCTGCTGGACCAGGGGAACACCATCCCCTTCATCGCCCGCTACCGCAAGGAAATGACCGGCGCCATGGACGACCAGCTGCTGCGCGAGCTGGCCGAGCGGCTGGAATACCTGCGCGGTCTGGACAAGCGGCGCGGGGAGATCGAAAAAGCCCTGAACGAGCAGGGCGTGATGACGGACGAGCTGGCGGCGAAGCTGGCCCGGGCCCGGACCATGACCGAGCTGGAGGACCTGTACCGCCCCTACCGCCCGAAGCGCCGCACCCGCGCCACCGTAGCCCGGGAGCAGGGCCTCGCGCCGCTGGCGGAGCTGCTGCTCAGCCAGGCGCCGGGCACGGACGTGCAGGCGGAGGCCGCGCGGTACGTGGACCCCGAAAAGAACGTAAACGATACGGAGGCCGCCCTGGCCGGCGCACGGGACATCCTGGCCGAGACCTTCAGCGACGACGCGGAGGTGCGTAAGCGTCTGCGCGAGCTGCTGATGCGCGAGGGCGTGATCCGCAGCGCCAAGGCCAAGGAAGAGGACAGCGAATCCGACAGCGTATACGGCATGTACTTCGAGTTTTCCGAGCCCGTAGGCACGCTGCCCGCGCACCGGATCCTGGCGCTGAACCGCGGCGAGCGTGAGGAAGCGCTGAAGGTCAGCGTAGATATGCCCGACGACCGGGCGGTGCAGATCATCCGCCGCGCGTACGTTCGCCCCGGCTCCCAGGCCACCCAGCAGGTGATCCTGGCCTGCGAGGACGCCTGGAGCCGCCTGCTGGCCCCCTCCATGGAGCGCGAGATCCGCAACGAGCTGACCGACCGCGCCAACGTGCAGGCGATCAAGGTATTCTCCGACAACCTGCACCAGCTGCTGATGCAGCCGCCCATCAAGGGCAAGGTGACCCTGGGCGTGGACCCGGGCTTCCGCACCGGCTGCAAGCTGGCAGTGGTGGATGAGAACGGCAAGGTCCTGGATACTGGCGTCGGGCACTTTACCCTGCCCGGCCAGGAGCGGGCCAAGGCGGAAGCCGCGTGGATGATACGGAGCTTTGTGAAAAAATACGGCGTCACCGCCATCGCTATCGGCAACGGCACCGCGTCCCGGGAGAGCGAGCAGTTCATCGTCTCCCTGCTGCCGGAGCTGCCCGGCGTGGCCTACATGATCGTCAGCGAGGCCGGCGCGTCGGTGTATTCCGCCAGCAAGCTGGCCGCGGAGGAGTTCCCGGACTTCGACGTGACCCAGCGCAGCGCCGTGTCCATCGCGCGCCGCATGCAGGACCCGCTGGCCGAGCTGGTGAAGATCGAGCCCAAGTCCATCGGTGTGGGCCAGTACCAGCACGACCTCAAGCAGGCAGAGCTGACCCAGGCCCTGGACGGCGTGGTGGAGCAGTGCGTGAACCAGGTGGGCGTGGAGGTATCCACGGCTTCGGCGGCCCTGCTCTCCCACGTGGCGGGCATCGGGCCGAAGCTGGCGCAGAACATCATGGATTACCGTGACGAGAACGGCATTCCCTCCCGCGCCGCGCTCAAAAAGGTGCCCAAGCTGGGCGCGAAGGCCTTTGAGCAGTGCGCCGGCTTCCTGCGCGTGGCGGACAGCAAAAACCCGCTGGACGCCACCGCCGTGCATCCGGAAAGCTATGACGCGGCCAAGGAACTGCTGAAGCTGCTGGACTGCCCGCTGACAGCGCTCAAAAAGGGCGGCATCGCGGACATCGGCGAGACCGCCCGCGCCTACGGACTGGACAAACTGGCCGGGACCCTGGGGATCGGCCTGCCGACCCTGAACGACATCCTGGCCGAGCTGCAGAAGCCGGGCCGCGACCCCCGCGACGAGCTGCCCCAGCCCGTACTGCGCCGCGACGTGCTGGCCATGGAGGACCTCCAGCCCGGGATGGAGCTGACCGGCACCGTGCGCAACGTGATCGACTTCGGCGCCTTCGTGGACATCGGCGTGCATCAGGACGGCCTGGTACACATCTCTCAGCTGGCCGACCGTTTCGTCAAGCACCCCTCCGACGTGGTCAAGGTCGGCGACATCGTCAAGGTCTGGGTACTCAGCGTGGACCTGAAAAAGAAGCGCATCTCCCTGACCATGAAAAAACCGCAAGCCTGAGATGGCTGCATACTTTCGATCATCTTTCGGTTCTTGAAATGATCGCATATTTATGGTATTATCAGGCCATGAGAAAGGAGTGTTGAAAGGTGCCTCAGATTATTCCCATCAAAGACTTGAAGAATACCGCCAATATATCTGAACTCTGTCACTCCCTCAATGAGCCGATTTTTATAACAAAAAACGGCTATGGCGATATGGTACTGATGAACATAGACTATTATGAAGCAATACTGAAAAAATGGGAAATGTACGCCGATCTGAATCTTTCAGAGGAACAGATCGTTCAGGGAAAAACAAAAGATGCGAAGAGGGCACTGCAATCGGTGAGGGACAAATATGGCTTATAAACTGATTGTTACGGACCGGGCAGATGAACAGATCGATCGTCTGGTCGCGTATCTGATCAGTCATCTGAATAATCCGGAAGCAGCATCCCATTTTCTGGATGAGCTTGAAACGATCTATGAGCTCCTTGAAGAGAACCCATATCAGTTTGCTGAGAGTAAAAATGAGTATCTGTTCCTCCGCGGATACAGGGAAGCCATATTTCACGAAATGAATTACCGTGTAGTTTTTCGTACAGATTCACAGACAATTTATATTCTTGGGGTCTTCCACATGCTGGAAGACTATGGAAGAAAAGTGTATTAGCCAGTATAGTGGTTTTCGCCAAAAACAGGGGCTGCCGCATAGCGATATGCAGCAGCCCCTCGCTTTTTCCGTCCGGCCGCGGGTCATCTTTTCCTGTACAGGATCAGCTCGGGATCCGACGCATCCTTTCCATAGGTGCTCACAAGGATGGAATCCGTATGGGCCAGGACGCCGAAGTACCGTTCCTGGTCGGACGGGCATTCAAGCTGGCTGCCCAGATAGGTCGTCTTGTCGTCCAAAAACTTCATCTTCGCACCGTTCGGTAGCCGGTACTCCAAGGTTGACATGTCCTGGCAAGCAACCCGCTGTTGTCTTTTCTGTCCGGAGCCGCTTTCAAGTATAAAAGACCTCCCCCGCATCGCAGGGGAGGTCTGATCATACGATCGTCAATCAGTCGTTATAGAGCTCGCGCTTCTGATAGTGGGTGTGCAGCAACTCGTGGGCCTTGTGGCTGTTGGGCTTGCCGAGATAATCCGCATAGATCTGCTTGATTTCGGGATTCTCGTGGCTCTTGCGCAGGGGCTTGTCGGCATCCTCCTGGTAGAGGGCCTTGGCGCGCTCCACGCGCGGGTCGCAGGTCATGCGCACCTGGGCCGGGACGATCGGCTGGCCGCCGCCGTTCACGCAGCCGCCGGGGCAGCCCATGACCTCGATGAACAGGTAGTTCTTTTCGCCGGAGCGCACGCTGTCCAGCAGCCTGGAGGCGTTGCCGGTGCCGTTGGCCACGGCCACGCTGATCGTCTGGTCGCCGATCTTCACATCCGCTTCCTTAATGCCCTCGATGCCGCGGACCGCACGGAAATCAACGTTCTCCAGCACGGTGCCGGTCAGGGCTTCGTAGGCGGTGCGCAGGGCGGCCTCCATGACGCCGCCGGTGGCGCCGAAGATGACGCCAGCGCCGGTGCTCTCGCCCATCAGGCTGTCAAAGTCCTCGTTGGGCAGGGCCCGGAAATCGATGCCGGCTTCCTTGATCATGCGGGCCAGCTCGCGGGTGGTGATGACCGCGTCGACATCCGGATAGCCGGTGCCGGCCAGCTCCTCACGCTTGGCCTCGAACTTCTTCGCGGTGCAGGGCATGACGGAGACCACGCGGATCTTGGCGGGATCGATGCCGGCCTTTTCGGCGTAGTAGCTCTTGACCATGGCGCCCAGCATCTCGTGCGGGCTCTTGCAGGTGGACAGGTTGTCCAGGAAGTCCGGATAATAGGTCTCGCAGAACTTGATCCAGCCGGGAGAGCAGGAGGTGATCATCGGCAGCACGCCCTTGTTCTGGATGCGGGCGATCAGCTCGTTGGCCTCTTCCATGATGGTCAGGTCGGCGGCGAAGTCGGTATCGAACACCTTGTCGAAGCCCAGGCGGTGCAGGGCGGCAGCCATCTGGCCGGTGACGCTGGTGCCCATGGGATAGCCGAACTCCTCACCCAGCGCGGCGCGGACGGCGGGCGCGGGCTGCACCACCACGTGCAGATCGGGATCGTTCAGGTAGTTCCAGACCACGTCGGTGGAATCTTTCTCACGCAGCGCGCCCACGGGGCAGGCGGTGATGCACTGGCCGCAGTTGATGCAGCCCATCTGGGCCAGCTTCATGTTCCAGGGGGATTCGATGGCCGTGGCAAAGCCGCGGTTGACCGGGCCGATGACGCCCACGTTCTGCACCTTGGCGCAGACGGCCACGCAGCGGCGGCAGAGGATGCACTTGTTGTTGTCGCGCACGATGGAGGGAGAAGCGTCGTCCACATCGTACTCGTTGCGCTTGCCGGCAAAGCGCTCGCCGCTCTCCACGCCCAGGTCGCGGCACAGCTTCTGCAGCTCACAGTTCTGGCTGCGCACGCAGGTCAGGCACTTCTGGTCATGGGCGCTGAGTACCAGCTCCAACAGGGTCTTGCGGTATTCACGCAGGGCGGGGGTGTTGGTCTTGACCACCATGCCGTCCGTAGCGGGCAGCACACAGGCCGCCTGCAGGGCGCGTCCGCCGGTATCCACCACGCACATGCGGCACGCGCCGATGGCGTTGATGTCCTTCAGGTAGCACAGGGTGGGGATATTGATGCCGGCCTGCTTGGCGGCTTCCAGCACGGTCGTGCCGGCGGGAACCTCGACCTTGACGTTGTCAATGGTCAGGCTGATCATTTTTTCGCTCATTTCTGCGTCCTCCTTGGCTTACTCGCGGATGATGGCGCCGAAGCGGCACTTCTCCATACAGGCGCCGCACTTCAGGCACTTCGCGGGATCGATGTGGTGCTGCTGCTTGACGGTGCCGGTGATCGCGCCGGCCGGGCAGGCGCGCGCGCAGGCGGTGCAGCCGCGGCACTTGTCGGTGATGACATACTGCAGGAGGTTGCGGCAGTGGTGAGCCGGGCAGCGCTTTTCCTTGATATGCGCTTCGTACTCATTGCGGAAATAGCGGATGGTGGACAGCACGGGGTTCGGGGCGGTCTGGCCCAGGCCGCACAGCGCGGTGGCCTTGATGGTCTTGCCCAGGGCTTCCAGCTTCTCGATATCGCCTTCCTCGCCCTTGCCTTCCACGATGCGGTTCAGGATCTCCAGCATGCGGCGGGTGCCGATGCGGCACGGCGCGCACTTGCCGCAGCTCTCGTCCACGGTGAAGTCCAGGAAGAAGCGGGCGATATCGACCATGCAGTTGTCCTCGTCCATGACGATCATGCCGCCGGAGCCCATCATGGAGCCGATGGAGATCAGGCTGTCGTACTCGATCGGGATGTCGATGTGCTCCGCCGGGATGCAGCCGCCGGAGGGGCCGCCGGTCTGCACGGCCTTGAACTTCTTGCCGTTGGGGATGCCACCGCCGATGTCATAGATGACCTTGCGCAGCGGGGTGCCCATGGGGATCTCCACCAGGCCGGTGTTGTTGATCTTGCCGCCCAGGGCGAACACCTTGGTGCCCTTGGACTTTTCGGTGCCCATGCTGGAGAACCAGGACGCGCCCTTCAGGATGATCTGCGGGATGTTCGCGTAGGTCTCCACGTTGTTGAGCATGGTGGGCTGGCCGAACAGGCCCTTGACCGCCGGGAAGGGCGGACGGGGGCGCGGCTCGCCGCGGTGGCCCTCGATGGAGGTCATCAGCGCGGTCTCCTCGCCGCAGACGAAGGCGCCGGCGCCCAGGCGGATATGCAGCCGGAAGCTGAAGCCCGTCTCAAAGATGTTGTCGCCCAGCAGGCCGTATTCCTCCGCCTGCTTGATGGCGGTGCGCAGGCGCTGCACGGCGATGGGGTACTCGGCGCGGACGTAGATATAGCCCTCGGAGGCGCCGATGGCATAGCCCGCGATGGTCATGGCCTCGATGACGCTGTGGGGGTCGCCCTCCAGGATGGAGCGGTCCATGAACGCGCCGGGGTCGCCCTCGTCCGCGTTGCAGGCCACGTACTTCTGCTGGCCCAGGCTGCCGTCGCCGTAGGCGAACTTCCACTTGAGGCCGGTGGGGAAACCGCCGCCGCCGCGGCCGCGCAGACCGGAGGCCAGCACTTCCTCGATGACCTGCTCACGGGTCATCTGGGTCAGGGCCTTTTCCAGGGCACGGTAGCCGTCGAAGGCGATGTATTCGTCGATGTTCTCCGGATCGATGACGCCGCAGTTGCGCAGGGCCACACGGGTCTGGTCCTTATAGAAGTTGATGTCCTCCAGGGACTTGTTGGCGTTCTGCTCGTGGGTGGCGTGATCGGTGTAGACCAGGTGCTCCACCTTGCGGCCCTTCAGCAGGTGCTCGGTGACGATCTCGTCCACGTTCTCTTCCTTCACGCGGCTGTAGAAGGTGCCGTCCGGGTACACGATGACCACGGGGCCGGCCTCGCACAGGCCGAAGCAGCCGGTGCGGATGACCTTGACTTCCTTATCCAGGTCATTTTCCTTGATCTTTTCGTTAAAGCGTTCGATCAGCTTGGCAGAACCGGAGGATGAGCAGCCGGTGCCGCCACAGACCAGTACGTGAGCGCGATAAATCTCCATTTTGTCGTCTCCTTTGCCCTGTTATTGCGCTTCCGCGGCGCCGATGGTGTACTCCTCCACCGGGCGGCCGTTGACCACATGCTCAGCCACGATGCGCGGCACCATTTCCGGCTTCACGTGCACATAGGTCACCTTGTTCCCGTCGGGGGTGATGACGTCCACCATGGGCTCCAGGCGGCACATGCCGATGCAGCCGGTCTGGGAGACGGTGACGTGCTGCAGCTGGCGCTTGTTGAGTTCGTCCATAAAGGCGTGCATCACGGGACGCGCGCCGGCGGCGATGCCGCAGGTCGCCATGCCGATGACGATGCGGGTCAGTTCGCCCTTGTCCTCTTTGCGCAGGTTGATGCGCTCCAGAGTCTGCTTGCGGATCTGTTCGAGCTCTGCCAACGATTTCATTTCATGATCCCTCCCAATATAGGTTCTATTTCTTCTCTCAAGGAAGCGAGCATCCACTGATATACCTCCGGCTCCGCCAGCGAAACGCCGCCGAGGGCCGCACGGATCTCCTCCGTGGAAAACTGCATCTCTCCGTCCGGGGACGTACAGGTCAGGATGAAGTCCGGCCTGTCCGGATTGCTGAGCACCAGGGTCGCCATCGTCTCCGCCAGGTCTCCAACCGGCAGGCAGTCGATGGAATCCGTGTGGAAGGCCGCTTCGATCAGCGTGCCCTCCCCCACCTTGCTCTCGATCCGCACATCGCCGCCGGACAGCTGCGCGTTCTGCGTGAGCAGCGGAATGCCCAGTCCCACCTTCCGCGTGGTGCGGGTGGTGGTGAACGGGCTCTGCACCCGCCTGAGCAGGTCCTCGCTCATGCCGCAGCCGTCATCCCGCACAGACACCGTCAGCACCCTGTTCTCATCCAGCCTGAAGCCGATGTCCACCCGGCTCGCGCCGGCGGTGATGCTGTTCTGCACGATGTCGGACAGGTGCAGGGATATATCGCGCATATTATTCGGCCTTCTGGTACTTGGCGATGATGTCCGGGATCGCGTCCGGCGTCAGGCGGCCGTAGACTTCGTCGTTGATGGTCATGACCGGGGCAAGGCCGCACGCGCCCAGGCAGCGGGTCGCCTGCAGGGTGAAGCGGCCGTCGGGGGTGGTGCCGCCAACCGGCACGTTCAGCACCTCGGAGAGCTTGTCCAGCACCTTCTGACTGCCCTTGACGTAGCAGGCGGTGCCCAGGCACACGCTGATCAGGTATTCGCCCTTGGGCTGCAACGAGAACTGGGAATAGAAGGTCGCAACGCCGTACACCTCGCTCAGCGTCACATGCAGCGCCTGGGCGATGTATTTCTGCACGTCGATCGGCACGCAGCCAAAAATCTCCTGCGCGCCCTGCAGCACGGGCATCAGCGCGCCGGGCAGGTCCTTGTTTTCCGCGATGACGCGGTCCAGAGCCTCGTATTGCTCCTTTACACTTGCCATGAATTCATCCTCCTTCAGTCTTGGCCGGCGCTGGATACAGCGCGGACGCATAAAGACATTTTATTATAGCATCATCCCCCGGAAAGTGCAAGAAAAAACCAAACTTTCAGCAGTTTTTGATCAGAATTTTCTTGACATATGCGCATACATTCTGTATATTATGCGTTAATCGTGCATTTTATTCATTATTGTGCGATGAAACCTTCCATTTAATTGCCTTTTTTTCTGGAGTGACACCATGATCAAAGTATTCGTAGACGGAAGTGCGGGCACCACCGGCCTGAGCATCCTTGAGCGCCTGGCCGGGCGGCGGGATCTCACCCTGCTTACCCTGCCGGAGGAAAAGCGCAAGGATGAGAATTGCCGCCGCGAAACGCTCAACGAAGCGGACATCGCGTTCCTGTGCCTGCCCGACGCGGCGGCCGAGGAGGCCGTCGGCTGGCTGGAAAATCCCCACACCCGGGTGATCGACACCTCCACGGCCCACCGCACCAGCCCCAGCTGGGTGTACGGATTCCCGGAGCTCGCGGGACAGCGGGAAAGGATCCGGTCCGCGCGCCTGGTCGCCAACCCCGGCTGCCACGCCAGCGGCTTTATCGCCCTCGTGCGCCCGCTGGCGGACGCGGGACTGATCTCCGCAGATCTGCCGCTCTCCTGCTTCTCCCTGACCGGCTATTCCGGCGGCGGGAAAAAGATGATCGCGGAGTACGAGGCGGCGGACCGGCCCGCGCTGCTGGACGCGCCCAGGATGTACGGCCTCGGCCAGACCCACAAGCATCTGCCCGAGATGCAGGCGCTGTGCGGCCTGAGTCAGGCGCCGGTCTTCTGCCCCATCGTCGCGCCGTACTACGCCGGGATGGAGGTCACCGTGCCGCTGTTCCGCGCGCAGGTGAACGCCTCCCCCGCGGAGATCGCGCAGTGCTATGAGGCCTGTTACCGAAGCGGGCTCGTCCGGTACGAGATTGCCTACGCGGAGGGCGGCTTCCTGTCCGCCAACGCGCTGCGGGGCACGGACGAGATGCGCATCACCGTCTGCGGGAACGGGGAGCGGATCCTGCTGATCGCCCGTTTCGACAATCTGGGCAAGGGCGCGTGCGGCGCGGCCATCCAGAACATGAACCTGATGACAGGCAGTCCGGAATACGCCGGGCTCCGCCTGATGGAGGAATAACCTATGAAAATGATCAACGGCGGCGTCTGCGCCGCGAAGGGCTTTACCGCCAACGGCGTACACTGCGGCATCCGCAAGAGCCGGACCAAGAAGGACCTGTCCCTGGTGTTCAGTCAGGTACCGGCATCCTGCGCCGCGGTATACACCACCAACCTGGTCAAGGGGGCGCCCCTGAAGGTGACCAAGGCGCACCTGTGCGACGGCACCGCCCAGGCGGTGATCTGCAACAGCGGCAACGCCAACACCTGCAACGCCAACGGTATCGAGATCGCCGAGCAGATGTCCGCCCTGACGGCGAAGGCGCTGTCCATCCGTCCCGAGGACGTGGTGGTCGCCTCCACCGGCGTCATCGGCGAGCCGCTGAACATCGCGCCGATCGCGGACGGCCTCCCGGCCCTGGCCGCAGGACTGTCCACCCAGGGCAACCAGAGCGCCGCAGAGGGCATCATGACCACGGATACCGTGATGAAGGAAGCCGCCGTAGAGTTTACCATGGCCGGAAAAACCTGCCGCCTGGGCGGCATGGCCAAGGGCAGCGGCATGATCCACCCGAACATGGCCACCATGCTGGTGTTCATCACCACGGACGCCGCCATCGCCCCCGCCATGCTTCAGAAGGCCCTGTCCACCGACATCCAGAGCACCTTCAACATGGTCAGCGTGGACGGCGATACCTCCACCAACGACATGGTCGTCGTCCTGGCCAACGGCCTGGCCGGCAACGCCACAGTCGAGACCGAGGGCGAGGATTTCGCCGCCTTCATGAAGGCCCTGAACAGTGTGACCGTGGCCCTGTGCCGCATGATCGCGGGAGACGGCGAAGGCGCGACCAAGCTGCTGGAATGCCGTGTGGACGGCGCGGCAGACGAAAAGACCGCCAGGACGGTGGCCAAATCCGTCATCTGCTCGAGCCTGCTGAAGGCCGCCATGTTCGGCGCGGACGCGAACTGGGGCCGCGTACTCTGCGCCATCGGCTACAGCGGCGCGGCGGTCGACGTGGACCGGATCGACGTCAGCTTCCGCAGCCCCGCCGGCACGATCCCCGTATGCAAAAACGGCGCGGGCATCCCCTTCTCCGAGGAGACCGCCAAGAAGATCCTCTCTGAAAAGGAGATCGAGATCCTCGTCTCCCTGAACGCCGGCCCCTGCGCCGCCACCGCCTGGGGCTGCGACCTGACGTACGACTATGTGAAGATCAACGGGGATTACAGGACGTAAGCTGAGTTAGGAGTGAGGAATGAGGAGTGAGGAGTTCAGGCGCGAGCCCTTTGGCTTTCGCCTGAGCGATCGTTCAATTGCCTGGGTGCTAATGCGCAATAACAAAGAAATCGCGCCAGCGATTTCATCCGCCACTCCTCACTCCTCACTCCTCCCTCCTCACTCCACTCTCCGCACTCAGATACTGCTCATCGCTCAAAGGAGACAAGTATGTCAGAACTCATCTTTTCAAACGCCGACCGGGCCCAGGTGCTGACGGAGGCGCTGCCCTACATCCGCCGGTATGTGGGGAGGATCGTGGTCGTCAAGTACGGCGGCAACGCCATGGTCAACGAGCAACTCAAGCAGCAGGTGATGCAGGACATCGTGCTCCTGTGGCTGATCGGCGTCAGGGTGGTGCTGGTACACGGCGGCGGGCCGGAGATCTCCGACCTGATGAAGAAGCTGGGCAAGCAGCCTGTATTTGTGGACGGGCTCCGCGTCACCGACCAGGAGACCGTCGACATCGTGCAGATGGTGCTGGCCGGCAAGGTCAACAAGACCCTCGTGAACCTGCTGGAGCAGTGCGGCGGCAGGGCGGTCGGCCTGTCCGGCATCGACGGCGGCCTGATCCAGGCGCGCATGAAGGACGAGCGCCTGGGCTATGTCGGCGAGATCGTGGGCGTGCAGATCCAGCCCATCCTCGACCTGCTGAGCAACGGCTACATCCCGGTGGTCTCCACCGTCGGCTGCGACCCGGAGGGCAACGTATACAACATCAACGGCGACACCGCCGCGGCGTACATTTCCGGCGCGCTGCAGGCCGAGCGTATGATCCTGATGACCGACGTCAGCGGCATCCTGCGCGACCGGGAAGACCCGTCGACCCTGATCCCCGAGCTGACCGTGGACGAGGCACGGTCCCTCTACGCGGAGGGCATCGTCTCCGGCGGCATGATCCCGAAGGTGGACTGCTGCCTGACCGCCATCGCCCAGGGCGTCAAAAACGCCGTCATCATGGACGGCCGCGTTCCCCACGCCATCCTGATGGAGCTGCTCACCAACGAGGGCGCGGGTACGTGGATCAAGGGAAGTGAGGAGTGGCGGCAGAAATCGTGCAGCGCACGATTTCTTCTATTCCGCGCTGTGCGCCGCAACAATCAAACGATCTCTGAGGCCGACAGCCGAAGAGATCGCGCCTGAACTCCTCATTCCTCACTCCTAACTCCTCACTGTAATCAGAGCCTTTCAGGAGGATATTATCATGAATGAAATGATGCTCAAGGACCAGCAATACATCGCCTCCACCTACAAGCGGTTCCCACTCGAGATCGTGTCCGGGAAGGGCTCGCTGGTGTACGGCGCGGACGGCAAGGAGTATATCGACATGGGCAGCGGCATCGCCGTCACCTCCTTCGGCATCGCGGACGACGAATGGCAGGCGGCGGTCACGGCGCAGCTGGCCACGCTGCAGCACATGTCCAACCTCTATTATACCGACCCCTGCATCCGCCTGGCGGAGCTGCTCTGCCAGAAGACCGGCATGAGCAATGTGTTCTTCAGCAATTCCGGCGCGGAGGCGAACGAGTGCGCCATCAAGGCCGCCCGCAAGTATTCCGCCGAAAAGCACGGCCCGGACTGCTATACCGTGGTGACGCTGAAGAACAGCTTCCACGGCCGCACGCTGACCACCCTGGCCGCCACGGGACAGGAGCACTATCACGAGCTGTTCCGGCCCCTGACTCCCGGTTTCGCGCATGTGGCCGCCGGGAACATGGAGGAGCTCGAGGCGCTGGCCAGGACGACGAAGATCGCCGCCGTCATGATCGAATGCATCCAGGGCGAGGGCGGCGTCGTTCCGCTCCCGCAGGAGTATGCCTCCGCCGTGCAGCGTTTCACCGAGGCGCATGACATTCCGCTGGTCGTGGACGAGGTGCAGACCGGCAACGGCCGCACCGGCGCGCTGTACGCCTATATGCGCTACGGCCTGCGGCCCAATATCGTCAGCACTGCCAAGGGCCTGGCCGGCGGCCTGCCGCTGGGCGCCACCATGCTGGACGAGAAGCTGCAGGGCGTCTTCTCCTACGGCGACCACGGCTCCACCTTCGGCGGCAATCCCGTGTGCAGCGCCGGCGCCTACAGCATTCATTCGCGCTTGACCGACGATTTCCTGAAGAAGGTCGCCGCCAAGGGCGAATACCTGACGAATGCCTTCACCGGCGCGCCCGGCATCCGCGAGGTCACCGGCATGGGCCTGATGCTCGGCCTCGCGACCGAAAAGCCCGCCGCCCAGGTGGTGGCGGACTGCATGGCCGCGGGTGTCCTCTGCCTCACTGCCAAGGACAAGGTCCGCCTGCTGCCCGCCCTCAACATTCCCTGTGACCTGCTTGAAAAGGCCGCCGCCGTCATCCTGGAGGCAGCCAGATAAGCACCAAAAAAGGGGCTGTTGCGCGATTCTGTGCAACAGCCCCTGTATTCATCTGATCAGCTCCAGCAGCTGCCTGAGCCGGATCGAAGCCGCCGCCTTCCCAATGGGCGGGCGGCAGAGGGAACCCAGCTCCTGCAGGGCGGCCGCCGGGTGCGCCAACCGGAGCGCGGCGATCTCCTTGAGGCGCGGAGGCAGCTCGTCCAGGCTGTGTGCCGCCCGCCAGGCCGCGATCCGGTCATACTGCCGCTGCGCCGCGGCCAGCAGTCGGCCCGTATTGGCCGTGTCACAGTTGGTCTGGCGGTTCGCTATGCCCCCGGCGGCGCGGCGGATGCGCGCGTCCTCCAGGGCGAACAGGGCCTGGTGCGCGCTCATCAGGGCCAGCAGGTCCCTGACCTCGTCTCCGCGCTCCACGTACACCACATGCTCCGCGCCGCGCTGGCGGGTCCGGGGCTCGATGCCGGACTGCCTGAGCAGCTGGACCAGGATCTCAGCCCGTTCCTCGCTGTCCATGGCATACTCGATCATGTACGCCGTTTCCGGGTCGCGGGCATGGCCCTTCGCGATAAACAGCCCGCGCAGGAAGGCACGGCGGCAGCAGCGCCGGGTGCGGGTCCCGCGCGGGATATGGTGCAGCATCACGCTGCTGGTCTTGGGGTCGAACATATGCAGCATGAGCAGCAGGCGCTTGGCGTCATACTCCGGGATCGTCAGGTCGATCAGGCGGCGCTTGCGGAACCTCGGCTCGACGTGGAAGGAAATCGCCGGCGTCATGCCCAGGCGGCGCTTGAGCAGCAGGAAGACCATGCGCGCCGTATCGCTGTCCGGCAGGCGGTAGCGCACCTGAAAACGCCCGCCGCCTTTCAGCAGGATGACGCCGTAACCCTGGGTCAGGGCGTTCAGCTCGCTCTGCAGGCAGCAGGACTTTTCAGGCAGGGTTTTCAGCAGCTCCCGGCGGACCGTATCCGAAAAGCCGGCCATCAGGCGTCCTCTCCGATGATCCGCACCTCGGGCTCCAGCCGGAACCCGCTGTTTTTATATACCGTTTCCTGTACCTGCCGCATCAGGGCCAGGAAGTCCGCGGCGGTCGCGCCGCCCGCGTTGACCAGGAAGCCCGCATGCTTTTCGCTGACCATGGCCCCGCCCACACGGCAGCCCTTCAGCCCCGCTTCGTCGATGAGCTGGGCGGCATAAGCGCCGGCGGGACGCTTGAAGAACGAGCCCGCGCTGGGCAGGCTCAGCGGCTGCTTTTCCAGGCGGCGGATCTTCAGCTCGGCCATTCGTTCCCGGATAGCCGCCGGATCGTCCCGCTTCAGCCGGAAGCGCGCTGAAAGCACCAGCTCGCCCGTATCCTGCAGCCGGCTGTGCCGGTAGGAGAGCGCCAGGGCTTCCCGGTCCAGGGTGACGATCCGCTCCCCGCTGAGCACCTCCGCGCTATCGATCACCTGCGCGATCTCCCCGCCGTAAGCGCCCGCGTTCATCACCACCGCGCCGCCCAGGGCGCCGGGGATGCCGGAGGCGAATTCCAGCCCCGCCAGTCCGGCGTTCGCCGCGTGCTGGGCAAGGTCTGCCAGCAGGATGCCGCTCTGGGCCGTCACGGTCTCTCCCGCTACGCCGCAGGCGGAAAACCGATGTCCGAAGCGGATCACCAGTCCGCGGATGCCACCGTCGCGCACCAGCAGGTTACTGCCGTTGCCGATCACCGTGACCGGCACCTGGAAGCGTTCGGCCAGCCGCAGCAGTGCGCCGGGCTCGTCGTCGCTGTCCGGCTCCGCCAGGCAGTCCGACGGACCGCCCACCCGCAGGGTAGTATAACGGCTCATCGGCGCGTCCGTCCGCCAGTCCAGCTGCGGCATTTCCGCCCGCAGGGCTTCCAGAAACTCTTTATTGATCATTGATTTTCCTTCATCTGCGGATAGGCGTACAGGAAATGCGCGCCCTTCAGCCTCACGGGCACACAGTCCGCGGGGATCGCGGCCGTCTGGCCGGCCTTCAGCGCGATGGTCTCCTCCTCCAGGCGCAGCTCGCCGTCCTCCAGCGCGGTCAGGATGCCGAAGCGCCGCCGGTCGGTTTCGAGCGGCATATCCGCGCAGTCCGTCAGCCTGTCCACCACGAAATAACGGGTATCCAGCACCCGCTCGAGCGTACCCGCGCCGTCAGCCCGCAGGGTCACGGGCTGGACGGTCCTGGTTTCCACGTCGAGGTTCGTCACATCCAGCGCCTTGTCCAAATGCAGCTCGCGGCCCCGGCCGTGCTCGTCCTTCCGGTCCCAGTCATAGAAGCGGTAGGTGACGTCGCTGGACTGCTGGATCTCGTACAGCACGATGCCCGCGCCGATGGCGTGGACCGTGCCTGAGGGGATATAGACCACGTCTCCCGCCCGTACCGGCAGGGTGTTCAGCGCTTCCTCCACCGCTGAGCCTTTTTCGCACAGGCTGCGCAGCGCCGCCAGGTCGTACCCGGGGCGGATGCCGTATACCAGCCTCGCGCCGGGCTCCGCCCGCAGGATAATCCAGGCCTCAGTTTTGCCCAGCTTGCCCTCCACCCGGGCGGCGTATGCGTCGTCGGGATGCACCTGCACGCTCAGGTCCTGCCGGGCGTCGATCAGCTTCAGGAGCAGCGGCACGGGCAGGCTGACGTCCGTGCCCAGGAAGGCATCGCCGTACCGTTCGATCAGCTCGGTCAGCCCATGCCCTTCGGCGTCCCGGCTGTTGAGGCCGGGCAGCGCGCTGAAGGCCAGCGCCTCCCCCGTGCGCTCGTCCGGGATCTCCTGCCCGAACATGGTCCTGAGCGCGTTCCCGCCCCATGGGGTAGCCGCGCCGTAACGGTAAGCGGGCGTCATGACGATCGGTTTCAGAGACATATCAGCCGGCTCCTTCCTCGCAGGCCAGGGAGATCAGCGCGTAGGTGAAAATGCGCAGGTTCTTGCGCAGGCTGTCCAGGCTGATGAACTCGTCGGCGTGATGCGCCAGCTCCGGTTCGCCGGGGAACAGCGCGCCGAAGGCCACGCCCTCCTCCAGACATTTGGCGTAGGTGCCGCCGCCGATAGCCATGGCGTAGCCCTTTTCACCGGTAACATCCTCGTAAGCCCTGATCAGCTTGCGCACCAGTTCAGAATCCGCGGACACGTAGTGCGGCTCGGTCCGCTTGGTCAGGTTCACCTTCATCCCCGGCAGCGCGCGGGTTACCTGGTCCGCGATGCCCTGCAGGTCCGCCAGGATCGGGCAGCGCAGGTCCAGCGTTACGCGGACGCCCTGCTCGCCGGCACGGATGATGCCCATGTTGCAGGTCAGCGCGCCGGACACCTGATCCGCGATCTTGATGCCCAGGGAGGCGCCGTCGTACTCGGTGCCCAGCTTGTCCGCCAGCGCCGCCAGGTCTCCCTGCGCCCCGAGCGCCTTCAGGGTCTTCAGCATCAGGCCGATGGCGTTGCAGGTGCCTTCAGGCATGGCGGCGTGGCCGGGGATGCCCTCGGTGCGCAGGATCACGCCCTCATCCGTTGCTTCCGCCGTGACGGACCAGCCGTAGTCCGTGGCGTTGATCATATCAGCCAGGGCCTGATCGCCCGCGATCAGCGCCTCGGCGCGGCCGGGCACCACGTTGGGCCGGTCGCCGGTATCGAAGCGGATCACCGGCAGGCCCTGGTCAGAGAGCTTGCCCTCGATCTCCAGGTGGATGCTGCCCTTTTCAATATTGATGACCGGATAATCCGCGTCCGGCGAGAAGCCGCTGCGCGGCATGCCGCACGCCTTGCGGTAGTAGCGCATGTCCTCCCAGCCGCTCTCCTCGTCCGTGCCGAGGATCAGGCGGATCTTGCGCCTGAGCGGCAGTCCCAGCCGCTTGATCGCGGCCATGGCGTACATGGCCGCCACCACCGGGCCCTTGTCGTCCGAGGTGCCGCGGCCGTACATTTTTCCGTCCCGGATCTCCGCGCCGAAGGGCTCGCAGGTCCAGTTATCGCCGACTGGCACCACGTCCAGGTGGCCGAGGACCGCCAGGGCGTCCTGAGTCGTGCCCTCGCCCAGGTCCGCGTGGCCGGCGTAGCCGTCGATGTTCGCGCAGTCGAAGCCCAGCCCGGCGCAGATCTCCAGCGCCTTGTCCAGCGCCTCGCGCGCCGGCTTGCCAAAGGGCGCGCCGGGCTGCGGCGCATCCTTCACGGACGGAATGCGCACCAGCGTCCGCAGGGTGTCGATCATCGGCTGTTCCAGCTCCGTCAATACCTTTTCGATCATTTCACGGTCCATTTTCATATCTCCTTATCACTCATTGATCATTACGCCTGATTCAGCGCTTTTTTGAGCCGTTTGACGCCCTCGGTCAGCTGCGCCGCGGGACAGCCGAAGTTGAGGCGCATGAAGCCCTCGCCCTCGGGGCCGAAGAAGGTGCCCGAGGTCAGCGCGACCCCGGCGCGGCGGCACTTCTGCTCCATGCGGGCGCAGGAGCCGTCGTAGGCCCGCAGGTCCAGCCAGGCCAGGTAGGTCGCCTCCACCGGGCTCATCCGCGCGAAGGGCAGGTTTTCCTTGAGCAGCCGGCCGAGCAGCTGCAGGTTCCCGGTCAGGTAGTCCATCAGCCCGTCCAGCCAGGCCTCGCCCTCCGTCCACGCCGCGTGGGTACCCTCCAGCGCAAAGATATTGCCCGTCACCACGCCGGCTGCCTCGCTTTCCCGGCGCATGGCGTCCAGCAGCGTATGTTGCCGGGTCAGGGCGGTCGCCTGCTGCAGCCCGGCAATGTTGAAGGTCTTGCTGGCGCTCATCAGGCACACCACCTCGTCCTCCGGCTTCGTCAGGGAGAGGATGGACACGAAGCGGTGCGGCGCGAACACGAATTCCGCGTGGATCTCGTCCACACAGAGCTTCACGCCGTACCGCCGGGTGAGCTCCAGCAGGCGGGTCAGCTCCGCCTCCGTCCAGCAGCGGCCCACGGGATTGTGCGGGCTGCACATCAGCAATACGCGCACGCCGGAGCGGAAGGCCGCCTCCAGCTGCTCAAAATCGATCTGGTATCGGTCGTCCCCGCCCCGGACCAGCGCCACGCGCACAGCCGTCCGCCCGTTCAGCTCGATCGCCGAGGTAAAGGGGCCGTAGACCGGGGTCAGGATCGCCACGCGCTCTCCCGGCGCGGTGAAGCAGCGCACGAAGAGCTTGAGGCCCGTCACCACGCAGGGCAGCATCAGCGTATCCGCCGGCTCCAGGCTGAGCCCGTGCCGCTTTTCCAAAAAGGCGAGCGCCGCCCCGGCGTCCGCTTCTCCGCTCATGGTATAGCCATAGCAGGGATGCGCCGCCCGGCGGGCCAGCGCCTCGCCGATGGCCGGCGCGCAGCGGAAATCCATATCCGCCACCCACAGCGGCACCGTATTCTCATCCACCACCGCACGGTCGTCCCACTTCTCGCAGTCCGTGCCCCGGCGGTCCAGCCCGGCGTCGAAAAAAGCCTTGTCAAATCTCATGTTTTCACCTTTCACACTTCAGGATCCAGTATCCCTTTTTCCGCTCGATCATTTCGACCGACGAAAAGAGCGTCTCCAGGTACTTTTTGGCGCTTTCGGCGCCCTGCTGCTTGCGGATGACCAGATAGAGCGCGCCGCCTGCGGCCAGATGCTCCTTCGCTTCCGCGAACATCCGGTAGATCACGGCCTTTCCCGCCCGGATCGGCGGATTGGTCAGGATGGTATCGAAGGCGCCGCTCAGCGCGGAAAAGCCATCGCTTTCCACCACGGTCCCGGCCACGCCGTTGCGGGCCAGGTTCTCCCGCGTCAGCGCCAGGGCGCGCTCGTTCACGTCGCTCTGCGTGAGCTCGACCCGGTTCGCCTTGCCCACGCACACACCGATCACGCCCGCGCCGCAGCCCAGGTCCAGCACGCTGCCCGTCAGCGCCGGCAGGCTGTTCAGGAGCAGCGCGGAGCCCTCGTCCACCTCGCCGCGCGAAAAGACGCCGCTGTCGGTCGTCAGGCGCACGGTGTGCCCGCGATAGGTATATTCGATCTCCACAGGCCGGCTCTCGGCACTGGGGCGCTTCGCGAAATACTGTTCTGCCATGCTTACAGATCCACCGCCTGTCTGAGCCCGGACAGCTCCGTTTCCGTCAGTTCCCGCGTCTCCCCCGGCCGCAGCGCGGGATCCAGGGCCAGCGGGCCGACCCGTTCCCGGTGCAGCGCCAGCGTGTCATGCCCGCGGGCCGCCAGCATGCGCCGCACCTGATGATATTTTCCCTCCGTCACCGTCACGCGGGCGGTGTGTTCATCCACGATCTCCAGCAGCGCCGGCTTCGCGGTAAAATCGCTGAGCGCGAGCCCCTGCGCGAACGCGGACACGTCCTCCGGGATGAACGGCGTGTCCACCGTCGCCAAATAAACCTTACGTATCTCCCGCTTCGGGGAGATCAGCCGGTGCGCCAGCTCGCCGTCCGTCGTCAGCAGCAGCAGGCCGGTCGTATCCTTGTCCAGCCGTCCCACGGGCATGCACTCCAGACTTGTGCAGACGGGCGGCAGCAGTTCCATGACCGTCGCCGCCTTCGGGTCCCGCGCCGCGGTCAGCACGCCGGCGGGCTTATACATCATCAGGGTGCGCTCGACCCGGCTGTCGACCGCCTGTCCGTCCACCGTCAGCAGCGCGCCGGGCTGAACATTCTCACCGGGAACGCGGATCCCCCTGCCGCCGACCGTCACCGCGCCGCGCCGGATCAGCCGCTGGACCTCGCTGCGGCTCCCCAGGCCCAGGCGCGTGAGCAGGGCGTCAAGACGCATCCCGCAGATTGGCCGCGGCCTTTGCCGCGCCTTGCTTGCGCACGCACCACAGCGGGCAGTAGACGAGCAGCAGCACCAAGCCCATCTCCAGCCGGAATTCCCGGTGCGTCGCCATCTCCTGCAGCGCCGACACCGCCTTGCTGGCCTTCTGCATGAGGCCCTTCGCGCCGCTGACCTTCGCGCGCAGGAACAGGACCAGGATCAGCGCCCACAGTACGTAGGCCGCCGCCGCCAGCAGGAAATTGCGCAGCGTCAGGCCGTCGAACGACGCTTTATACATGGGCTTCAGCCGATCGAGATAGTCGCAGGGCGTATGTACGTACCACCGCACGATCAGCACCGCCAGGAAGATCGCCAGCGCGGCCATGATGATGCCCAGGCCCGCGTCGTACCCATGGGTCTTGATGCCGACCAGGTTCGTGATGGAGCCGATATCCTTCAGGATCCTCAGCGCGCCGATGCTGCTGGTCAGCGTATAATACAGCAGCAGCGCCAGCGCGATGGCCGGGACCGCCGCCCAGCTCACGTGCAGGAAACGGACTAGTCCGTGGCGGATCGCCCGCCAGTAGGAATAGCGGCCCGTGTCCTCCCCGTTCATGCGCATGATGGCCCAGCAGTGGAAGCGGTGCTCCGGCAGCACGATCAGCGCCCAGATCACCAGCGTGGCGGCACAGCGCAGGACCGTCGTCAGGTCGTTGTTGCGGGGGATCGCGATCAGCATCCACGGCAGCGCCAGCAGCCCGCGCGTCACCACGAAAAGCAGGCTCAGCCCTGCCCATGAGGCGAGGTTCTTCCCGTTCATCCATTCCTGTTTCTGCATCGTTCCCTTTCTCCCTCGTCAAAATACGGTCATATTATATAGGATGCTTGCCAAAATCGCAAGCGTCCGTGTATAATAATCGTGCCTGTTCAGTCTATGACTGAACAGGCACCGCATGGGGGTCGTCCCCCCTACTCCTCAATTCGGCATTGTCGCGCTACGCGCTCTGTGCCTCATTGCGGCTCCACCAACCTTCATCGCCCACTGGGCGCGGCGGGCTCCGCCGCCCCCAACGGTATTTCCTGTCGCCGCTGCGAATTTGAACAGAGGGCGTTTCCCCTCTGTACTCCCCTCGGCATGTCCCTCTTTACTTCTCGACTGAATAACTGCTACTATTGCTCCACCAACTAATTCCTGAACCATCTTCGGCAGTATAAGGGGTGGTATACTGCGTCACGAAAGCTTGCCGTACCTACAGGTACGCCTGCGCTTCCGTTTCTTGTCTCCCACCCCTTATACTGCCGAATCCAGCTTCACGCATTAATTGGTGGAGCAATACAATAGATGGGGGTGATCGTCTGGAGGTCTGTGGCATCATCGCGGAGTTCGACCCGTTTCACCGGGGACACCTGCGGCTGATCGAGGAGGCGAGGCGGCAGACGGGCTGCGATTATGTGGTCTGTGTGCTCAGCTCCGCCTTCCTGCAGCGCGGCGCGCCGGGGCTTTTTTCCACCCGGGACCGCACGCGGATGGCGCTGGCGTGTGGGGCGGATGCGGTATTCGCGCTGCCGGTGAGCTTTGCCTGCGCCGCGGCAGACCGGTTCGCCCTGGGCGGCATAACGCTGCTGAACGCCCTCGGGGTGGTCACCCACCAGGCCTTTGGGTGCGAAAGCGCTGGCGACAGCGAAGCGCTCAGGCGGGCCGCCGCCTGCCTGAACGAAGAGCCGCCCGCCTTCCGGGAGACACTCCGCGGCGGCCTGGACGCGGGCCTTCCCTATCCCCAGGCGCAGGCGGAAGCCCTGGAAGCCGCCTGCGGGGTCCCCGCAGGCATGCTGGGCACGCCGAACAATATCCTTGCCGTGGCCTACCTCCGCGCCCTCGAAAAAACCGCCTCCGCTGTCCGGCCCGTGTTCGTCCAGCGCCAGGGCAGCCGCAGTACCGGTCCCGGCGGCACCGGTTCCCCGCTGCCCTCCAGCGCTATCCGGGAGCTGATCCTGCGCGGCGAGCCTGATCTGGCGCTGGCGGAGGTGCCGGCGGCCTCCGCCGCCATCATCCGGGAATGCGTCTCCGCCGGACGGCTCTGCCGCCCCGAAGCGCTGACCCAGGCCCTGTTCTACCGCCTGTACACCGCGTCTCATTACGAGCTCGCCGCCTGCGCGCCGCACGGCGAGGGGCTTGAAAACCGGCTGGTCAGGGCGCTGAGCGGGCATCCCGCCAGCACGGAGGAGCTGCTGGACCGGCTCAAGACGCGCCGCTACACCCGCGCCGCGCTCCGGCGCTGGCTCAATCAGCTCCTGCTCGGGTTCCGGCCCGGCAGCCAGCCGGATACTCCGGACCACCTGCGCCTGCTGGGCTTCAGGGAATCCGCACGGCCCCTGCTGAGCGAGATCAGGAAACGGGCCGCCCTTCCCCTCGTCACCAAGCCGGCCAGGGGCAAGGCCTACCTGGCTGACGACGCCCGGGCCGAGCTTCTGTGGAGCCTCGGCGCGGGACAGGCGGCCAGCCTGTACGAGCAGTCCCCCATCATCCTGTCAGAGTGAGGATAAGCGATATGAGAGAGATTTCCTGCGCCGCGCTGCAGGCGGCGGTCACCGAATTATTCCTGAAGGCCAACCGCGAGATCGCGCCGGACATCCGCCAGGCGATGGAAGCCGCGCGGGACGCCGAGACCTCCCCCGCTGCCCGCTACGCCCTGGAGCAGCTGGTGGATAACTACGACTGCGCCCGCGAGGACGGCCTGCCCATCTGCCAGGACACGGGGATGGCGGTGCTGTTCGCCGAGGTGGGCCAGGAGGTGCACTTCACGGGCGGCCAGTTCACCGACGCGGTCAACGCCGGCGTGCGCGAAGCCTATGTGCGGGGCTTGCTGCGCAAATCGGTCGTGGCGGATCCCCTGTTCGACCGCAGGAACACGCTGGACAACTGTCCCGCGATCATCCACGCCTCCATCGTGCCGGGCGACCGTGTGCGCCTGCTCGCCATCGCCAAGGGCTTCGGCAGCGAGAACATGTCCCGCGTCGGGATGCTGACGCCCTCCGCCGGCGAGCAGGGCGTGTTCATCTACATCGTCGAGACCGCCCGGCTGGCGGGGCCGAACCCCTGCCCGCCCATCGTGGTGGGCGTAGGCATCGGCGGAGACTTTGAGCAGGCCGCGCTGATGGCCAAGCACGCCACCGCCCGGCCCCTGGGCCAGCGGCACCCAGACCCGCGCTACGCCGACCTGGAGAATCGCGCGCTGGACGCCATCAACGCGCTGGGCATCGGCGCGGCGGGCTACGGCGGCCTCACCACCGTCCTCAACGTGGCGATCGAGTCCGCGCCGACCCACATCGCGGGCCTGCCGGTCGCCGTGAACATCTGCTGCCACGCCTCGCGCCACGCTGAAACGACCCTTTGATCACGGAGAGAACATCATGAACACGATCGGAGTACCCATCGATATCCGCCTGCCCCTGACAGACGAAGCCGTCGCCTCGCTGCGCGCCGGGATGACCGTGCGCCTGACCGGGCCGTGCTATACGGCGCGCGACGCCGCCCACAAGCGGCTGGTGGAAATGCTGGACCGCGGCGAGGAGCTGCCCCTTCCGCTGCGGGGCCAGTGCATCTACTATGTAGGGCCCTCCCCCGCGCCGGAGGGAAAGCCCATCGGCGCGGCCGGCCCCACCTCCAGCTATCGCATGGACGCCTATGCCCCGCGCCTGCTGGCCTTAGGCCTCAAGGGCATGATCGGCAAGGGCGCGCGCACCCGGCCCGTCCTGGACGCGCTCCGGCGCGAGAAAGCCGTCTATTTCGGCGCGGTGGGCGGCGCGGCGGCCCTGCTCGCGCGGCACATCACCGCCTCCGGGCTGATCGCCTTCCCGGACCTGCAGTCCGAGGCGATCCGCCTGCTGACCCTGGAGGGCTTTCCCGCCGTCGTGCTGGCCGATTCGTATGGGAATGTATTCCCGGAGGCGCAGGCCTGATCCGAATGTAAAACTGATTTCAGTCCTATTTGCCAAAGGCGCGTCTATCTGATATAATACAGGGACTGTTGCGCGCGATGCCGCAGCAGCCCTTGTATTCTGTTATCCTCTGAAACCGAAATCGGAGCAACATGAACGAACGATCACTGGCCCGCCGGCTTTACGCCCTGGCCGCCGTACTTATCGCGGCGCTGCTGGCGCTCGGCGCGTTTCCGACCGCCGCGTTCGCGCAGCAGGCGGATTACGACCCGAGCTATCCGCAGAACCTGCTGCCGGACCACCTGTCCGGCAGCTCCGCGATCCTGATCGAGGCGGACACCGGCGAGGTCATTTTTGAAAAAAACGCGGACGCCCGGATCTACCCGGCCTCCACCACAAAGATCCTGACCGCCTACCTGGGCATCATGCTCAACGATCCCAACCGGCAGGTGACCGTCAGCGCGTCCGCGATGGATATCGCCTCGGACTCCTCGACGATCCCGCTGAGCTACGGCGAGACGCTGCGCTTTGAGGACGTGATCTATGCGACCATGCTGCGTTCAGGCAACGAGGGCGCCAACGTGATCGCCGAAACCGTGTCCGGCTCCATTCCGGCCTTTACGGACCTGATGAACACCGCCGCGGAGAACTTCGGCTGCACCGCCACGCACTTTGTCAACGCGCACGGCTATCACGACGAGAACCACTATTCCACCGCGCGCGACATGGCCACCATCGCCCGGATGGCGATGCAGAACGCGACCTTCCGGGACATCGTCCGGCGCGACAGCTACGACATGCCCGAGGACAACATCTATAAGGCGCGCACGCTGTATACCAACAACCGCTTCATGCGCAACACCGCGGACAACGCCGAGACCTATTACCCCGAAGGCATCGGCATCAAGACCGGCAACCACAGCGCGGCCGGCTACTGCTACATTGGCGCGGCGGAGCGCGACGGCGTGACGCTGATCGCCTGTGTGTTCCACGCCCGCTCGGACACCGCGCGCTACACCGACACCATCAAGCTGCTGGAATACGGCTTCACCCAGTTCAAGGGCATCAGCATTTCCGACCTGTACACCCGCAACCCGCGCGTGGTGGACATCGCGCACTACGCCCTGACGGACAGCAACCTGGGCAAGCTCACCCTGGCCCTGCACAAGGTCAGCAGCGAAAGCACCGGAAGCGACAGGATCGTCACCTCCATGAGCAATATCGACTACCTGTCCCGCCACCTGAACGACATCACCATCACCGAATACACCCGTGCCTTCAGCGCCCCGATCCAGGAGGGTGAGGTGATGGGCAGGCTGACCTACTACGACGACGAGGGCAAGCCCACGGTATACGAGCTGCTGGCCACCCGCTCCATCGCCAGAAGGCCGCAGCTGGCCCCGACCATCGAGGACATCATCGCCTATACCGAGGCGGACGGAAATCCCTTCCCGCGCCTGACCTTTGAATTCGCGCTGTTCTACATCATCCTGCCGCTGCTGGCGATCATCCTGATCATCCGCTTCATCCGCCGCCTGCGCCACCGCAAGACGAAAAAGAAAAAGCGCATCCGCAACATCGAGCCGCAGGAGCGCTATTTCACCTGATCATTCGTATTTTCCGGTAACTACCCTGTCCAGCCCGGCCAGATCGGGCTGGATTCTTATTTCCGAGAATCCGCTGCCGCTGAGCAGGTCGGACACCGCCCGGCCCTGGCCGCTGCCGATCTCCAGCATCAGCCGGCCGCCCGGCGTCAGGCACGCGGGCGCTTCCGCGGCGATCCGGCGGTAGAAGTCGAGGCCGTCCTCCCCGCCGTCCAGCGCCATCGCCGGCTCGTACAGCACCTCCGCCTGGAGGCCCGGCAGCTCCCCGCGCGGGATGTAGGGGGGATTGCTGACGATCAGGTCGAAGCGCTGGCCCGCGAGCGGGGCGAACAGATCCCCCTGATAAAAGCGGATCTCCGCGTCCAGCGCCGCCGCGTTGCGCTTTGCCAGCGCCAGCGCTTCGGCGCTCAGGTCGCAGGCGCATATCTCCGCTCCCGGGCAATGGGTATTCAGCGCAATGGCCAGCGCGCCGGTGCCGGTGCACAGGTCCAGCGCGCGCATTCCGGGGCGCAGCGCCTCCAGCGCCGCCTCGCACAGGCATTCCGTGTCCGCCCGCGGGATCAGCGCGGCGGGGCTCACGGCCAGCATACAGCCCATAAAGGGCTGGGTACCCAGGATATACTGCAATGGCTCGCGCCGCTCCCGGCGGGCGAGCCATGCTTCGTATGCCTGTATCTCCGTTGCGGTCAGCTCCCTGTCCCCGTCCGCGATCAGGCGCAGGCGGGTGAGGCCGAGCAGCTCGGCCAGCAGGTATTCCGCGTCCAGCCGCGGATCAGGCACTCCCGCCCCGCTCAGGCGGGCAGCCGCCCCGCGCACCGCTTCCCGCGCCGTCATGCGGCCTTGGGCAGGATCACCCAGCCCTCGGGCGTCTTCGTCCCCTCCGGCAGGCCGTTCAGCGCGGCGTTCATGGAGGCGATGGCCACCTCGCACATCTCGTCGGTGGGCTGGCGGGTGGTCAGGCGCTGCAGCTGCAGGCCCGGCCAGCGGAGCATGCGGCACACCTTCGTTTCCGAATGCGCCAGACCCTTGAGCGCTTCATAGCTGACGCCGGTGACCAGGGGCAGCAGCAGGATGCGGCTCAGCACCTTCACCAGGTAGTTGGAGGAAAGGTTGAAGCCGGTCAGCGCCAGGATGATATAGTCGATGGTGGTGTACAGGATGATGGACAGGATGAAGGTGATCAGGATAAAGCTGGTGCCGCAGCGCGGATGCAGGGTGGAGAACTTTTGCGCGTTGGCGGGCGTCAGGGGCAGCCCCGCCTCATGGCAGTACACCGTCTTGTGCTCCGAGCCGTGATACTGGAAGGTACGGCGCATATCCGGCACCTTGCCCACCGCCCAGATATAGGCGATCAGCAGCACCGTGCGGATGAGGCCGCTCATCAGGTTCACGCCCAGCGGCGACCAGCCCGCCTCCGTCAGCAGGCGGGTGGGTACGTTGGGCAGCAGCACGAACAGGCCCAGGGACAGCGCCACGGCCAGCACCATCGCCACGCCCATGACCACCTTGTCCACGCCCTTGCCCAGCTTGGCGGCCAGCCATTTTTCAAACTTCGTGGGCTCTTCTTCTGTCACGCCCAGCATCTGGGAGGACTTATCCAGCACCTTCATGCCCTGGCCGAGCATGGTGATAAAGCTGACCGCGCCGCGGATGAACGGCTTACCCATCCACGGGTGCTTTTTGCTGAGCGGTTCGTACGTCTCGCGGCTGACGACGATATCCCCGTTGTCGCGCCGGACGGCAATGGCGATCGCCTCCGGGCCCTTCATCATCACGCCCTCCAGCACAGCCTGTCCGCCGATATCCACCGGTCTTTTTTCTTCAGCCATCACAGTTAGCCCCCTTTTACCACAATTGCGTCCCATATATGACACAATCTGCTTTAATCGAAAAAGAAGCCGGGCGCACTGCCGACTTCTCAAATATTTGCTCAGATGCCAAAACGCTTCTTGAAGCGATCGACGCGTCCGCCGGTATCCACCAGCTTCTGCTTGCCGGTGTAGAAAGGATGACACTTGGAGCAAATTTCGACACGCAGCTCCGGCTTGGTGGAACCGGTCTCGAAGGTGGCACCGCACACGCAGCGGACGATGCACTTGTTGTACTTCGGGTGGATCTTTTCTTTCATGCCATTTCACCTCTTTCATAGGTCGATAGCGGATTCATAAACTGGCACTCTATGAGCCGCAAAAGCGATTATAGCACAGTCATCCGGAATTGTCCACAACAATTTTCAGACAAATCAGCGCGCCAAAAAGCCTTCGAGCGTCCGGAACAGCACCTCCGGCTCCACGGGCTTGCTCAGGTGCGCGTTCAGGCCGGCCTGCATGCTGCGCTGCACGTCCTCGTCAAAGGCGTTGGCGGTCAGCGCGATGATCGGAATGGTCTTAGCGTCCGGGCGGTCCATGGCGCGGATGCGGCGGGTGGCTTCCAGGCCGTCCATTTCGGGCATGCGCATGTCCATAAGCACGGCGGCGTAATAGCCCGGCTCCCTCGCGGCGAACTTTTCCACGGCGATGCGGCCGTTTTCCGCATGGTCCACCTCCATATCGCGCATGGACAGCACCATGGTCATGATCTCCGCGTTGACGTCCACGTCCTCGGCCAGCAGCACGCGCCGGCCGGCCAGGTCTGCAGTCTCGTGCAGCAGCTTCGCGTTCTTTTTGCTGAAGGCCTCGCGGAACTCGTCCATCACAGTGCCGGCAAACAGCGGCTTGGCCACGAAGGTGTCCACGCCGGCGGCCTTCGCCTCCTGCTCGATCTCGTCCCAGCTGTAGGAGGTCAGGATGATGACGGGCGTGTCATGGCCCACGACGGCGCGGATGCGGCGGGTGGTCTCCACACCGTCCATGTCCGGCATTTTCCAGTCCACCAGGATCAGGTTATAAGGCTCCTGTCGGGCGCAGCGCAGGCGCACCATCTCCAGGCCTTCCTCGCCGGAGAGGGCCTTCTCGCAGCTGACGCCCACCTGGCCCAGCACTACCTGCGCGTGCTCGCAGGCGATCGGGTCGTCGTCGATCACCAGCACGCACAGCTCCTCCGGACGGAGGCCGTTTCCGCTGTCCGCGTCCTTCACGCGGTCGGAATCCAGGAGCGTCACCACGACGGTGAATACGGTGCCCTTGCCCTTCTCGCTCTCTACGGAGATATTGCCGTTCATCATCTCCACGATGCTCTTGGTGATCGGCAGGCCCAGGCCGGTGCTGCCGAAGCGGTTGGTGGCGGTGGTATCTTCCTGGGTGAAGGCCTCGAAGATCTTCGGCAGGAATTCCGGGCTCATGCCGATGCCCGTATCGCTAAACGTGAACCGTAGGGTGGATTTCCCGCCGTAGCGGGCCGTTTCCTCCACCTCCAGCGTCACGCTGCCGCCCTCCGGGGTGAACTTGACGGCGTTGCCCAGGATGTTGATCATCACCTGGCGCAGCTTCATATCGTCGCCGATATAGTAATCCGCCACCGGGCCCTTCAAGCGGCACTCGTAGTGGAGGCCCTTGTCCCGGCACTGCCCGCTGATAATGGTATTGACCTGGGAGAGCATCTTGCCGAAGGAGAACTCCTCGCTCTTCAGGACCATCTTGCCGGACTCGATGCGGCTCATGTCGAGGATATCGTTGATAATGCTCAGCAGGTGGCGGGCGGAGGTGCCGATCTTTTCCAGCTGCTCGCGCGTAGCCGGCGAAATCGACTCGTCCGCCAGGGCGATATTGTCCAGGCCAATGATCGCGTTCATGGGGGTGCGGATCTCGTGGCTCATGTTGGAAAGAAAAGCCGTTTTCGCCTTGCTGGCCTGCTCCGCGGCGCCCAGCGCCTCACGCAGGGCCTGCTGCTGCATCAGAGTCTGCCGCATTTCCGCGTCGATGATGGTCAGGCCCAGGCCCACGGCGCTGACATTACCGTCGCCGCGGTCCGCCGCGTGCTGCACATCCGCCGCGCGGATCATTTCATAGTATTCCTTTCCATCCCGGTGCGCCAGATAGCGGTACACCGCGATCTTCTCCCGGGAAAGCTCCCGGCGCAGGAAATCCGGATCGATGAATTTCAGGAAGCCCTCGCGGTACTTTTCATCCACGCAGTGCTCGGCGTACCAGGAGAAGCGCTCATGGAAGCGGAAGGAAACGCCCACCGGCGTCTGGACGTGGTCGTCCGGGTCGGCGCGGTAGCACATGGCCTCGTCGCTTTCCAGATCCACGTGGTACACCGTGCGGTAGTCGGAGGCCATGGCGGTGATCATCTGATCCTGCTGGGTGCGGTGCTTCTCCTCCTCGATGATCTTCTCCTGGAGGGCGAGGCGCTGCTCCAGCGCCTGCTGGCGGACGCGGTTCTCGGTATCCGCGGTCTCCCGCTCCAGCCGCAGCTGCGCGTTTTTGCGCATCTGGATGAACAGGAAAACGAAGACGCCCACCAGCGCCAGCACCGTCAGGATGGACTGGAATATGCTGCGGCGGATGATGCCGTCCGAAATGCCGCTGATCTGGTCGCTGATCACGCTTTCGCGGATCAGGTAGGTCAGCAGCCAGTCCGTACCATCCACAGGCACGTAGGAGAGCGTCTCGCGGATGCCGTTGTACTCAAAGGAGACCACGCCGCGCCGGAGCTGGCGGAAATCGTCCTGGAAGCTGTCGTAGGAGTAGCCGGGCTCAAAGACCGCGTTGCGCATGGCGGAAAGCAGGTTATCCTCCACCGCGAGGCCGCCGAGCACCGTGTTGCTCAGGGCCACGCCGCCGCTGGTATAGATATTGCAGAAGGTCGCGCCGCCCTCCTGCGCCTGCATGGACACGCCGGAGAGCATCTCCCGCATGTCGATCTCCATGAAGCACACCGTCAGCCTCCGGCCCTCGAACTGCCGGGCGACAGGCTGAGCGATGACCACACGCTTGTCCGCCGTTTCCAGGTTTTTGATGGAGATCTCCGGGCCGGAGAGGCTGCGGTGATCGAACCCGTACTGCCCGATATCCCGCTCGGTGCCGGTGGAGGTGTAGATCAGGCCGTCCTCATCCACGAACGCGAAGCGCTCCAGGTTGAACAGGCGCTTCATCTTGGACTGGTAGGCCTGCCGCGACGCGGTGTCCTTCAGGTCGTCGTCGGTCATCAGCTCCAGGGCGGTCTGCATGTCGGCGATGCGGTCCTGCAGGTTTTCCGTGACCACCTGCTCGCGGCGGCCGGCCAGCTCGTCCAGGTAGAGCAGGGAGACGGAGCGCACCGCGTTTTCCGTGTCCCGCCTCGCGATCTGGCCCATCCACATCGTCCCCAGCACGAGGATCAGCATCACGACCACGCCGCCGACGGCGGCGACGATGACCGTATGATTGTTCCTGCCCTTCATGACATCCTGCCTCCAGCGTTTCCGGACTTGTTTCTATCCCGTCCCACGCGTATCCGCGCGGTTCTTCCCGATTCAGATGTGCGGTATTTCCACCTGTCCATTATATACGGAAATCGGGATATTATCAAGGAAAAAACAAAACTCCCTTTTCAGACCGTGCCCTATCTGGTATAATCCCCCTGTGGGATCAAGCGAGGAGGGATCATATATGAACGATGTGCTGAAGCTCCTTTCCTGGCTGCCGCAGGCGCTGGAGAGATATCCGTACGGCTATATGCCCTTTTACGTGGAAAGCTTTGTGCGCGCGTGCGACAGGGCGTTCGGGCCTCCGGGCGCGCTGCTGGGCTACGTCGGCCCGTTCGGGCTGGCGGCGATCCTGCTGACCGTGGCGGTGCTGGCGCGCGCCTCGGCCCGGCACTGGGGCAGGAAGGCGCCGGGGCCCTTCGTGAGCTTCCTGCCGCTTTTGCTCAGCGGATGCTGGTATTTCTTCTGGCTGAGCGGGAACGCCGCCACCCGCTTTGACCTGGAGCGCTACACGGTCCTCACGATCAATATCACCGTGATCGTGATCGATGGGATCCTCTGGCTGCGCGCGCTGACACGGACCCGGAAGGAACGGGCGGCAACAGCCGATAAAGAGACCCCCTCCGATATCCAGCTTCCCCCGGGCGTGACGATGGACGACCTGCGGCAAGTGCTGGAGCGGCTCGAGGCGGAGGAAAAGGGAACGGGAGAGCATCAACAAGGTCCTCAGGCGTGACAAAACCGCTTCTCTTTGTCCATTTAATTGGCGTTTTTTTCTCAACACGTCTCTTGTATCAATGTTCTTTATTTGTATAAAAATCGTATTTTAATTGCATCTCAAACTGATTCGCGTATAATAACCCTGTCTGGCGGAGCAATAATATTGTTCTGTCGTATTGAATTTGCCGTCATGTGCGGCTCAAAGATAGAGGATCTTTCATGAGTTCTAAGATGCTGTATTACATCCTGAAGCGTATCCTGCTGGCCATCCTGACCATCTGGATCGTCATCACGGTGACGTTTTTTGTGATGCACGCCGTGCCCGGCGGTCCTTTTGTGGGTGAAAAGGCCATCTCCAAGGAAGCGCAGGCTGCCCTCGAAGCCAAGTACGGCCTGGACAAGCCGCTGTTTGAACAGTACACCACCTACCTGCGCGACATCGTGACGAAGTTTGACTTCGGGCCTTCGCTGAAGCAGCGCGGGCGTCAGGTCATTGACATCATCATGGACGGCATGAAGACCTCCGCCAAGTTGGGCCTCATCGCCGCGTGCCTGGCCGCGGTGACCGGCATCGTCCTGGGGGCGGTCGCGGCCATCCGCCGCAACACCCTGCTGGATAAGATCATCATGGTGATCACCACCGCCTTTGTTTCGATGCCGTCCTTTATCATGGGGTCGTTCCTGCTGATCATATTCTCGGTATCGCTCAAATGGCTGCCGGCCAACGGCGCCATGCAGGGCGGCCTGGTACTGCCGGTCATCACGCTGATGCTCTACCCCATGAGCTACATCACGCGCCTGACCCGCTCCTCCATGCTGGACGTCCTGGGGCAGGACTACATCCGCACCGCCCGCGCCAAGGGCGTATCCCGCTGGAGCATCATCTTCGGCCATGCCCTCAAGAACTCGCTGATTCCGGTCATCACCTACTTCGGCCCCATGCTGGCCTTCATCGTGACCGGCTCCATGGTGGTGGAACAGATCTTCGCCGTGCCGGGCATCGGGCGGCAGTTCGTATCCAGCATCACCAACCGCGACTACACCATGATCATGGGCACCACCATCTTCCTGGCCTCCCTGATCGTCATCATGAACCTGGTGAGCGACCTCCTGTACAAGGTCGTGGATCCCAGGATCGAATTTGAATAAAGGAGGCGGGAAGCGAACATGTTTAATGCCAACAAGCCCTTCAGCATGCACCTGAACCCGGACGCTTTCCGTCCAGCCACGGAGGCCGAAAAGGAATACATCTCCCAGATGCGCCCCTCCAGCACCTTTTTCAAGGACGGCTGCAAGCGCCTCATGAAGAACAAGGTGGCCACGGCCAGCCTGATCATCATCATCGTGGTGACCCTGTCCTCCATCCTGCTGCCCCTTTTCTGGCCCTACTCCTACGACGCCATGCTGGGCGTCCGCCCCGGCAAGCCGGCGGACAGCTCCTTTAACAACCTGCAGCCCTTCACCTACGGAAAGACGGAGCTCAAGCGCATCGCAGCGGGCGAGAAGGTCTTCCCCCACATTTTCGGCACCGACTCCCACGGCCGCGATTATTTCATCCGCGTGGTCTACGGCACCCGCATCTCTCTGGCTGTGGGCTTCTTCGCCAGCATCATCGTGCTGATCATCGGCATGACCATCGGCTCCATCGCCGGCTATTTCGGCGGCAAGGTGGATATCATCATCATGCGCATCGTGGATATGATCTACTCCCTGCCGGATATGCTGGTCATCATCCTGCTGTCGGTCGTGCTGGGCCGCACCCTCAACGTGGAGGGCACCATCTTCGCCAAAATCGGCTCCAACGTGATCTCCATGTTCATCGTCTTCGGCCTGCTGTACTGGGTCAGCATGGCCCGCCTGATCCGCGGCCAGATTCTGTCCCTGCGCGAGCAGGAATACGTGCTGTCTGCCCAGGCCACGGGCGCCAGCGGCAGCTGGATCATCAAAAAGCACCTGCTGCCCAACTGCATCTCCGTCATCATCATCTCCACGGCTCTGCAGATCCCCAATGCGATCTTCACGGAGAGCTTTCTCTCCTTCCTGGGCCTGGGCGTCAACGCCCCCATGCCCTCCCTGGGCTCCCTGGCCTCCGACGCGCTGAACGGCATCACGTCCTACACCTACCGCCTGGTCATCCCCGCGGTGGTCATCTGCCTGATCGTGCTGTCGCTGAACCTGTTCGGCGACGGCCTGCGCGACGCCTTCGACCCCAAGCTCAACGCCTGAGCGCACAGACACTGAAAGGTTATTACAGGATATGTCACTATTGGAAGTCAAAGACCTGCGCACCTCCTTCTTTACGGACGCAGGCGAGGTCAAAGCGGTGGACGGGGTATCCTTCAACCTGGACCACGGCAAGGTGCTGGGCATCGTGGGCGAATCCGGCTCCGGCAAGTCCGTGACGGCCTATTCGATCATGCAGATCCTGGCCCCCACCGGTAAAATCGTGGGCGGCAGCGTGAAGCTGGACGGCCAGGAGCTGGTGGGCGCCGACGAGCGCACCCTGCGCCACATGCGCGGCAACAAGATCTCCATCATTTTCCAGGATCCCATGACCTCCCTGAATCCCACCTACACCGTGGGGCATCAGCTGATCGAGGCCATCACCCTGCACACGGACCGCAACCGGAAGCAGGCCCGGGACCGCGCCCTGGAAATGCTCCAGCTGGTGGGCGTCAACGAGCCTGAAAAGCGCCTGAAGCAGTACCCCTACGAGCTCTCCGGCGGCATGCGGCAGCGCATCATGATCGCCATGGCGCTGGCCTGCGAGCCGGACATCCTGATCGCCGACGAGCCCACTACCGCCCTGGACGTGACCATTCAGGCCCAGATCCTGGAGCTGATGCAGGACCTGCAGAAGAAGCTGGGCATGGCCATCATCATGATCACCCACGACCTGGGCGTGGTCGCCCAGATGTGCGACGAAATCATCGTCATGTACGCGGGCGGCATCTGCGAGCGCGGCACGGCAGACGCCATCTTCTACCATCCGCATCATGAGTACACCAAGGGCCTGCTGCGCTCCATCCCCCGGGATGAGAACAACGGCCAGCGCCTGCAGCCCATCACCGGCACCCCCATCGACCTGCTGAACATGCCCAAGGGCTGCCCCTTTGCCCCGCGCTGCGATCATGCCATGAAGATCTGCCTGAGCGAGCGTCCGGAAGAAATGCGCATGAACGACGAACAGATCAGCCGCTGCTGGATGAACATCAAGGACGGCGTCGAAGCGGGAAACATCACTCTGGAAAGGAGCGCTGACCATGCCTGAAAATAAAACGCTCCTCGAAGTCAGGAACCTCAAACAGTACTTTGACATCAACATGGGCTTCTTCCGCTCGAAGCCCCTGAAGGCTGTGGACGATGTGTCCTTCAGCATCCGCAAAGGCGAGACCCTGGGCCTGGTAGGCGAATCCGGCTGCGGAAAGACCACCGTGGGCCGGAGCATCCTGCACCTGTATACGCCAACCGGCGGCCAGGTGATCTATGACGGCCAGGAGATCAAGAGCAGGGAGTCCCTGCGTGAGTTCCGCCGCAAGGCCACCATGGTTTTCCAGGACCCCTACTCCTCGCTGAACCCGCGCATGACGGTCTCCGACATCGTGGCGGAGCCCCTGGATGTGCACAAGCTGTACAAGACGAAGAAAGAGCGCGAGGACCGGGTACTGGAGCTGATGGGCTATGTGGGCCTGAACAGCGAGCACGCCTCCCGCTACGCCCATGAGTTTTCCGGCGGCCAACGCCAGCGCATCGGCATCGCCCGCGCCCTGGCAGTCAACCCCGAGTTCATCGTCTGCGACGAGCCCGTCTCCGCCCTGGACGTATCCATCCAGGCGCAGGTCATCAACATGTTCGACGACCTGCAGGACAAGCTGGGCCTGACCTACTTGTTCATTGCCCACGACCTCTTGGTGGTGCGGCACATTTCCGACCGCATCGCGGTCATGTACCTGGGCAAGATGGTGGAGCTGGCGGACGCGGAGGAGATCTACAAGCATCCGCTGCATCCCTACTCCCAGTCCCTGCTGAGCGCCGTGCCCATGCCTGACCCCAAGACGGCGCGCGCCAATAAGCGCATCGTGCTGACGGGCGACATTCCCAGCCCACTGAACGCGCCCTCCGGCTGCCCCTTCCGCACCCGCTGCCGCTTCGCGACGCCGGCCTGCGCGGAGAGCATGCCGGCCTTCGAAGAGGTCTCCAAGGACCACTTCGTCGCCTGCCACCGCGTGAAGGAGATTAACTAAGCTTCATCAATGCGTTTTGCGCATTCATGAATAAAAATCTTTACAGGAGGAACAAACCATGAAAAAGCTGTTTGCACTCATGCTGGCTGTCATGATGATGCTGTCCTGCGTCGCCGTGACCAATGCGGAAGCTGCCAAGACGTCCCTGAATGTCTGCATCGCCTCCGAGCCTGACACCCTCGATCCCGCCCTGAACTCCGCGGTCGATGGCGCCACCCTGATCATTCACCTCTTCTCTGGTCTGAGCAAGTGGGCCAAGGACGAGAACGGCGCGCTGAACATCGTGCCTGACCTCGCCACCGATCTGCCCGCCGCCGTGATCAATGAGGACGGCACCGCCACCTACACCTACACTCTGGTGGACGGCGTTAAGTGGTCTGACGGCAAGGATCTGACCGCGAAGGATTTCGAGTTCGCCTGGAAGCGCGCCGCTTCTACCGCGCTGGGCGCTGACTATGGCTACATGTTCGAAGTCGTCAAGGGCTATCCGGACAATCTGGCCGTCGAAGCCACCGACGACAAGACCCTGGTCGTAACCCTGAACAACGACGTTTCCTACTGGAACGAACTGCTCTCCTTCCCCACCTTCCTGCCCATCCGTGAGGACGTGGTTGCCAACGAAGCCTGGGCCACCGATCCTGCCTCCTATGTGAGCAACGGCGCCTACACCATGACCGGCTGGGAGCACAACTCCGTCATCACCCTGACCAAGAACCCCAACTACTTCAAGGCTGACGAAATCACCGTAGACGAGATCAACTTCTTCCTCTCCGATGACGCGAACAACATGCTGGCCAACTACCAGAACGGCGACTGGGTGATGATCGATGACGTCCCCACCGCTGAGATCGCCAACCTGAAGGTTCAGTATCCCACTGAGTTCTTCGTCGGTTCCCAGATGGGCACCTACTATGTGTCCTGGAACGTGAACGCCAACATCCTGCCCGAAGGCTGCGAGCTGACCGGTGACGACGCCGAAAAGGCGCGCGCTGAGATCCGCTTTGCTCTGGGCCTGCTCTTCGACCGCAACTACATCGTGACCGAGATCGGCCAGGCCGGCCAGCAGCCCGCCTCCTCCTTCGTCGCGCTGGGTCTGACGGACGCCGACGGTGCCAAGCAGTTCTATGAAGTCGCCGGTCCTTCTGACGAATACGCCGGTTACTGGAACGTGTCCGAGGACGCCTACGAGGCCAACTGGGACGCCGCCATCGAGACCCTGAAGAAGTACTACACCTATGACGAAGCCTCCGGCAAGTTCACCAACTTCCCGACCATCGAATACCTCTACAACACCAACGACGGCCACAAGCTGATCGGTGAGTATCTGCAGAGCGTGTTCGCCGGCATCGGCATCACTATGAACCTGACCAACCAGGAGTGGAACACTTTCCTGAACACCCGTAAGGCCGGCGACTACACCGTCGCCCGCAACGGCTGGCTGGCGGACTACAACGATCCTATCTCCTTCCTGGATATGTGGGTCTCCAACTCCGGCAACAATGACTCCCAGTTCGGCAAGGGCGCCAACGCGGAAGCCAAGATCTACTCCATCGACCTGACCCCCTACGGCGTTGATGTGAAAGTTGAGAACGGCACCTGGGCCGAGACCTATGACGCCGCTATCGCCGCCATCAAGAGCTGCGGAGACAAGGAAGCCCGCTACGGCATGATGCACGCCGCCGAGGACCTGCTGATGAGCACCGGCGCCATCACCCCGCTGTACTACTACACGGACATCTACATGATCTCCGAGAACGTGCAGGGCTTCTTCGCGAACCCGCTGGGCTACAAGTACTTCATGTACTGCACCACCAAGTAAGGTGAGTTGAGCGCAGGGGCTGCCTTTGGCAGCCCCTGTTTCATATTTTGAAATATCATTCTATGACAAATCCAAAGTGGTACTTAGGATTTGTCACCGAGAGGTTTATCATGTATCAGGTGCGAAACAAATGGGCGCTGGTCACCGGCGCGGCGAGGGGCATCGGCTATCTGACGGCAAAGTTCATGGCCGAGCAGGGCTGCAACCTGATCCTGCACAGCCGGAAGCTGGCGCACACTGAAAAAGTGCTGGCTGAGGTCAGGGCCATGGGCGTCCAGGCTTACGCCGTAGAGGCGGAGCTGAACGACCTGGACGCCGTACGCCGCATGCTGGACGAGATCGACCGGATGAACGTGGACGTGGACATCGTGCTCAACAACGCGGGGCTGCAGATCGCCTACCGGACGGACTACTTCGCCACGCCCGTGGAGGACTATGAGGTCAGCTTCCGCGTGAATACGATCGCGCCGGCGATGATCTGCTATCACTTCATGCCGAAGATGATCGCGAGGGGGTCCGGACGCATCCTGAACACCACCAGCGGCATCGCGCTGGACGTGTGCCAGGCCGGGTATTCCGCCAGCAAGGCCGCGCTGGACAAGATCACCATCGATTTAGGCTCCAAGGTGGAGGGCACGGACGTGATGATCAACCTGACCGATCCGGGCTGGTGCCGCACCGACCTGGGCGGCAGCCACGCGCCGAACGCGCCGGAGAGCGCGATCCCCGGCATCGTGGTCGGCGTATTCGTGGACGACAAAAAGTCCGGCCGCAATTTAGGCGCGCAGCACTTCGCCGGCATGAGCCTGGAGGACGCTGTGGCCAAGGCTGAACGGGATTTCGACAGTCCCTACTGACAATGATGAAACACCGCCGGTCCCTCCCTCATACGCGGAGCGGACCGGCGGTGTTCTTTACTGATTCAGGAGTTTGTATAATGTCTGATACAGGCTGAGCGTTTCCTCGGGCGAAAGCTGGATACAGCTGCCGACCTTCATCGGGATCTCCCGGGCCTGTTCCTTGAGCGCGCGTCCCTCATCCGTCAGGCGGACCAGGACCACGCGCTCATCCTCCCTGGAGCGCTCGCGCCTGACCAGGCCGCGCTGCTCCAGCTTTTTCAGCAACGGCGTCAGAGTACCGCTGTCCAGGAACAGCCTTTCCCCCAGCGCGCTGACGCTCTGCCCATCCTCCTCCCAGAGGACCAGCAGGGTCACATACTGGGTATAGGTCAGCCCCAGCGGCTGGAGATAGGGCTGGTACAGCCCCGTCACCTTGCGCGCGGCCGCGTAGAGCGGGAAGCAGAGCTGGTTGCTCAGGCGCAGGGCTTCATCCCGCGGCTCGCTCACAGCAGCGCCGCCACGCACTTTTCTACGTCGGCCATGCCGGCGGTGGGCTCAAAGCGGGCGACGACCTGGCCCTGACGGTCCACCACGAACTTGGTGAAATTCCACTTGATGTCCGGGTTCTCTTTGTAATTCTTGTCGATCTTCTTGAGCATCAGGCCCATCGCCAGCGCGGCCGGTCCCTTGCCGAAACCCTCGAAGCCCTTCTGGGACTTGAGATAAGTGTACAGCGGCAGCGCATTCTCGCCGTTGACGTCGGACTTCTTCATCTGCGGGAACTGGGTGTGGTACTTGAGCGTACAGAACTCATGGATCTCGTCGTCGGTGCCGGGGGTCTGGCCCGCAAACTGGTTGCAGGGCACGTCGATGATCTCCAGGCCCTGGTCATGGTACTTCTCATACATGCTTTCCAGGTCCTTGTAGTGCGGCGTGAAGCCGCAGCCGGTCGCCGTGTTGACCACCAGGATCACCTTGCCCGCGTAATCCGCCAGCTTCACTTCTTCGCCCTTCGTGTTCGGTACGCTGTAATCATAAATGCTCGCCATTGCTGCTTACTCTCTTAAATCATTTAGTACAATTTAATTGTATCAAATGTTTTCATACTTGTCAAGCAAAATCAATAAAAGCTGTTGTCCATCGTCTGGCAACAGCCTTTATGATCATATCAAGGTACGGTGAGGATGGGTGACGCTGAGCAAGCGTCAAAGACGCGCGCAAGATTTAGCGGTTTTACCGGAGATTTGTATCAGTCCGCCACGGTTCTTCCGGGCACCGATGTGCCGTCTCTTTCCAGCCAGTAGACCGGCTTGTCCGGCGTGATGTCCGGCGTATACGGGAGGGGATCGTGCGGAAGGTACAGCTCGATCCTGTCGCCGTTCAGGATGCGGCGCGCGTAATCATCGCTGCCGGTCAGCGGCTCGTCGAAAAGCACGCCCGCCAGCACCTCACGGCGCATCGTCGTGACGTGGTGGTTGTCTGAGCCGGCGGTGACAGGCAGACGGAGGGACGCGGCATAGCGCAGCGCCAGGGTATTCCAGGGGTCCTCATTGGTGGCGTTCACGCCCTCGATGCCGTCGACGAAATACGGCGACAGCCAGATATCCCGGATATAATCCCGGGCCCGGAAGGGGTGCGCCTGCACCACGCAGCCGCCGGCGGCGCGCACGGCCTCATACTGCTCCGCGCGGGTCCAGGAGGTCATTTCCGGGTGCGCCAGCATGAACTGCTCGTTCAGGCCGTAGACCAGGAATTCGTCGCCGCGGAAGTTCTCCTCCCAGCCGAAATAGACGGGAAAGCCCTGCCGTTCGCCCTCCTCGCGGGCATGGTGATAGCCCAGGCAGAACCTCCGGACGAACTCCGGCCAGGGCAGCGAACGATCCACGCAGGTATTGCCATGATAGAAGTGATCGGTGATGATGATGCCGTCGTATCCGAAATCGCGGTAGCGGGCGATATACTCCCGGGCCGGGGAATCGGAGCACTTGCTGGCCTCCATCGTGTGCATGTGCGTCTCGTAGAGGTATTTGCCGTTGATCATGCGTTCGCCTCAACAGGCCGGATCAGAATGAAGGGCGTCAGCTCGCCGCCCTGCCCGGAGGGATTGTCCTTCAGCGCGTCCTGGATCTGGTCGTCGCTGAGCGGAAAATCAGAGCACTTGCCCAGCTGGTTCTGGTCGATGTCGTTCGCGTCCATCAGCACCACGGGCACACCGGTGGCCTTCTCCAGCGCGTCGCAGAGCTCCACGGGATTCTCGTTGTTGATCAGGGCCAGGTCCTTGTAACGGTCGAAGGAGGACCGGTAATAGAAGCCGTCGATGCCGGCCACGCCGGGGCCCACGATCTTATAGAACACGCCGTGCACGCCGAACAGCTTGGTGACCGCTGACGCGACGGAGGCGAACACCACCTTCGGCGCGCCGACCATGTCGATGGCCAGCTGCAGCTTATAGGCGTCGTGCATGCCGATGCCCGCCTTGGTCTCGCTGGCGTGGCGGGACAGGGCCTTGGCCCAGAAGCCCGGATGCACCTGCTCCTTGGTGCGCACGTTCTTCGTGCACATGGCCATGACCTTCGCGCCGAAGGCCAGCACGTCGCCCTTCTGGTACAGCGGCAGCACATAGCGCTTCACCAGCTCCGCCTGGTCCTCCCCCACCTCGATGAAGTGGGTCTGGATGGCGAACCGGTCGTACCGCTTTCCGTCGCGCCCGGTCAGCCGCCCGCGGTCGAAATAGGTGATGCCGTTCAGCTCCCGGCGCTGTTCTTCCTTGTTTTTGCTTTCGGTGCCCATAGACTACACTCCTATATCACAAAAATACAATCTTCCTGATAGTTCGCCATGTTCGCGTCATGCGTCATCAGCCGGCAGCCTTCCGCCCTGGCCTGGCTGAGAAGGATCCGGACAAACGGATCATAGTTCCTGAGACAGCGTCCCGGTCTGACTTTGAGCTCACGCAATCCTGTCACATATTCGTTCCGGATGCTCATCGGCAGAAAGCCCGCCTTCTCGCAAAAGCGTTCTACGTCTTTTTCGTTATAAGGGCACCGGTCCGGCGCCTTCTGATTTTTGATCGCTATTTCCCAGAGGGAAGCCGTACTGTAATAGATGGTGTTTTCCGGAGAGAGGATACTTTCTCTTGCGGCTTCCGACAAACGCGGATCGTCAGTCAGCGCCCAGATGAGCGCATGCGTATCCAGAAGCAGCTTTATCTCAATGCACCCTTTCCGTAAAAGTCTTCCCCGATCTCCGCATCGATGGCGTTGAATTCCTCAAGGTCGGCCATTTGCGGCAGTTTTCCCGCCGCGATACCGATACGCCGCGAGCAATCCTCCGCAAACGGAACAATCTTCGCCACCGGCTTTCCATTGCGGGAAATGACGACATACGGCTCCTTTTTATCCGCGACAGAAGAGACGTACTTTGAAAGATTGGTCTTTGCCTCGAACATACTGACCGTCGTCATTGCCAGCCTCCTTTCGCAGTTGGGTTAGCTAAGCTGGTTAACCATCTGCATTATAAGGGGAAGCCACTGGCAAGTCAAGAGGCCGCCCAAACGCTTTATGAATCAGTACGCCTTCGCGAAGTACATGACCTTATTAGCCTTCTTCCCGCAGCAGACGCAGGTCTCGCCGATGGGGGTCTGGTCGAAGGGCATGTTGCGGGAGGTGGCGCTGAAGCGGTTCTTGATCTCGTCCTCGCAGGCGCGGTCGCCGCACCACATGGCGCGGGCATAGCCGCCGTTGACCTGCTCGCCCAGCTCATCCATATTGAAAACATCCTTGGTGTGGGCCTTGCGGAACTCGTCCGCGACCCTGAACATGTTGGCGGTGATATCGTCCATCATCTTCACCAGCGTCTCGCCCAGGCCCTCCAGCGGCAGCGACGCCTTTTCGAACGTATCGCGGCGGCAGACCATGGCAGCGCCCTTTTCGATGTCACGCGGGCCGATCTCCACGCGGACGGGCACGCCCTTGAGCTCCCACTCGTTGAACTTGAAGCCCGGGGACACGTTGTCGCGGTCGTCCAGCTTCACGCGCAGGCCGGCCTTGCGGAGCTCTTCCGCCACCTCGGCGCACTTTTCAAGCACGCCGCCCTTGTGCGCGGCCACAGGCACCAGCACCACCTGGTAAGGCGCGATGGCGGGCGGCAGCTTCAGGCCGCGCTCGTCGCCGTGGGTCATGATGATGGCGCCGATCAGGCGGGTGGAGGCGCCCCAGCTGGTCTCATGGCAGTATTCCAGCTTACCCTCCTTGCTCAGGTACTGGACGTTGAAGGGCACGGAGAAGTTGGTGCCGAAGTTGTGAGAGGTGCCCGCTTGCAGGGCCTTGCCGTCCTGCATCATAGCCTCGATGGAATAAGTGGCGCGGGCGCCGGCAAACTTTTCCTTATCGGACTTCTGGCCGCAGAACACGGGCATGGCCAGCTCCTGCTCCGCGAAATCGCGGTACACGTTGAGCATGGTCATGGTCTCCTCCTCCGCCTCCTCGGCGGTGGCGTGCACGGTGTGGCCCTCCTGCCACCAGAATTCCGCGGTGCGCAGGAAGGGACGGGTGGTCTTTTCCCAGCGCATGACGGAGCACCACTGGTTATATTTCAGCGGCAGATCGCGCCAGGATTCGACCCACTTGGCGAACATGGTGCAGAAAATGGTCTCGCTGGTGGGGCGCACGGCCAGCCGCTCCTGCAGCTTTTCGGTGCCGCCCTGGGTGACCCACGCGACCTCGGGCGCGAAGCCCTCCACGTGCTCGGCCTCCTTCAGCAGCAGGCTTTCGGGAATCAGCATGGGCATGGACACATTCTCGTGCCCTGTCTCCTGGAAGCGGCGGTCCAGCCCCTCGCGGATCAGCTCCCAGATGCGGTTGCCGTAGGGCTTCATGGCCATGCAGCCGCGCACCGGGGTGTAATCCATCAGGTCGGCCATGGTGACCACGTCCGTATACCACTGGGAAAAGTCCTTGTCACGGGGCGTGATATGAGTTACAAACTCCTGCTTCTTGTCTGCCATTGCGGTCATTCTCCTTTATTATTTCTTCAGATCTCGGGTTCGGTTTCAGATCCGGAGCTGTCCTCCGTGGTTTCATACAGGGTGTCCGGCATATCGTCCGCGGAGGCAGCGGGCTCCGCCGGGGCATCCGGCTCCTCGGCCTCGGCGCGGCAGACGGAAATGATGCGCCGCTCGTCGCCCACGCGCATCAGGCGCACGCCCTGGGCCACACGGCCGCAGACGCGGATGCTGCTCACCGGCATACGGATGATCGTGCCGTCGTCCGTGATCAGCAGGATATCCTCCTCCTCATGCACGATCAGCTGCGCGGTCAGCGGGCCGGTCTTATCGGTGAGGGCCATGGCCTTCACGCCCATGCCGCCGCGGCTCTGCTCGCGGTAGAGCTCAGGGTCGGTGCGCTTGCCGTAGCCGTTCTCGGTGATATTCAGCACCAGGCCGCCCTCCTCGATCACGCAGAGGTCGATCACCTGGTCGCCTTCGCCGAGGCGCATGGAACGCACGCCGCGGGCCATGCGGCCCATGGTGCGCACGTCGCCGGTGCTGAAGCGGATGGCGCGGCCGTTGCGGGTGCCCATCAGCAGGGTATCGCCCTCCCGGCACAGGCGCACGCCCACCAGCTCGTCGCCCTCCATCAGGGTGACGGCGAACAGGCCCATCCTACGCAGGTTGCGGAACTCCTCGAGATCCGTCTTCTTGATATAGCCGCCCTTGGTGGCCATGATCAGGCTGTAGCCGTCGCCCTCCTTGGGCAGCGGCAGCATGGTGGTGACCTTCTCGCCGGTCGTGAGCTGCAGCAGGTTGATGATCGCGGTACCGCGGGCGGTGCGCCCGGCCTCGGGGATCTGGTAGCAGCGCAGCATGTAAACGCGGCCCAGGTTGGTGAAGAACATCACGTCCTGGTGTGTGTTCACGACGCAGATCTGCTCCGCGAAGTCCTCGTCGCGCGTCGTCATGCCGCTGACGCCCTTGCCGCCGCGGTTCTGGGCGCGGTACACGGACTTGGAAATGCGCTTCACGTAGCCGAAGTGGGTCAGGGTGACCACCATGTCGTCCACGGCGATCAGGTCCTCCACGTCGATCTCGCCCTCCACGGGAGAGAGCTCCGTGCGGCGGTCGTCGCCGAACTTGTCGCGGATCACCGTCAGCTCGTCCTTGATCACGGCCATCAGCTTGCTCTTGTCCGCCAGCAGGCCTTCCAGGTACGCGATATCGGCCTCGATCTCGTCGTATTCGGCCTGGAGCTTGTCGCTTTCCAGGTTGGTCAGGCGGGCCAGGCGCATATCCAGGATGGCCTGGGCCTGCTTATCGGAGAAATCGAACCGCGCCATCAGGTTTTCCTTGGCGGCGCCGGTATCCTTGCTGGTGCGGATGATGTGCACGACCTCGTCGATATTGTCCAGCGCCTTCAAGAGGCCCTCGAGGATATGCGCGCGGGCGCGGTCCTTCTCGAGGTTGTACTGGGTGCGGCGGGTGACCACGTCGTCCTGGTGGCGGATATAGTAGTACAGCACGTCGCGCAGGCTCAGCACGCGCGGATGCCCGTCCACCAGGGCGAGCATGTTCACGCCGAAGGTGTCCTGCAGCTGGGTGTGCTTGTACAGGTAGTTCATCACGACGGCGGGCTGCACATCCTTCTTGAGCTCGATGACGATACGCATGCCGTTGCGGTCGGACTCGTCGCGCAGGTCGCTGATGCCCTCCACCTGCTTTTCGCGCACGAGCTCGCCGATCTTTTCCACCAGGCGGGCCTTATTGACCATGTAGGGGATCTCGGTCACGACGATGCGCGCGCGGTCGTGGCCCATGTCCTCGATCTCGCTCTTGGCGCGGACCGTGATATGGCCCTTGCCGGTATAGTACGCCTCGCGGACGCCGGACAGGCCCAGGATCACGCCGCCGGTCGGGAAGTCGGGGCCCTTGATGTGCTCCATCAGGTCGTCCAGGGTCGCGTCCGGGTTGTCGATCAGGCAGATCGCGCCGTTGATGACCTCGCGCAGGTTATGCGGCGGGATATTGGTGGCCATGCCGACCGCGATGCCCTGGCTGCCGTTGACCAGCAGGTTCGGGAAGCGCGAGGGCAGCACCGTGGGCTGCATCAGCGTCTCGTCGAAGTTGGGCATGAAATCGACGGTGTCCTTGTCGATGTCCTGCATCATATAGGTGCAGATCTTGCTCATCCTGGCCTCGGTGTAACGCATGGCCGCCGCGCCGTCGCCGTCCACGGAGCCGAAGTTGCCCTGGCCCTCCACCAGCGGGTAGCGGATGGAGAAGTCCTGCGCCAGGCGCACCATGGCGTCGTACACGGACGCGTCGCCGTGGGGGTGGAACTTACCGAGCACGTCGCCCACCAGACGCGCGGACTTGCGGAAGGGCTTGTCCGGCGTCATGCCGAGCTCGTTCATGTCGAACAGGATGCGCCGGTGCACCGGCTTCAGGCCGTCGCGCACGTCCGGCAGCGCGCGGTTGATGATGACCGCCATCGCGTACGCGATGAACGAGGTCTTCATCTCCGTTTCAAGGTCGGCAGGCAGCAGGCGATCGTTGATCTCACTGGGCATAGCTTTTTCCTTTCGTGCGGGGGTTTTGCAGGGGAGAAGGAAACTCTTCTGAAGAAGCGTTTCCTTCTCCCCTGCACCCCTCATCTTTCAGAAGACTTTTACTTTTGGGGGTGTATTTCTTGGGTGCACAATACGTTCAGTCGGTTTTGGAACATTGCCCATCGGGCGGGGTCATGGAACCATTCGCGCCGGATCTCCGCCGTCTGGTTCAGGCCAACCTGCCGGACGGCGTCCCGGGCGGCATCCTGCTGGCTCACGCTGCCGGGAACAGTCAGGCACCGGGTGCCCTCCAGCGTGTCATAGCTTTGGAAGGCCTGGTTGAAATCCATCAGCGGAAACAGGGAGATCGGCTTGTTGGCGCGGTTATCCATCAGGAAGCCCCAGTTGCCCCAGTGCCGGTCCGTGTTGCCCACCAGGTAATCGACGATGTTCATCATGCAGTAGCCGCGTGGGTCGATCCTCCTCGCCAGGCAGTAGATATCCGTCCCGTGGTTCGCGGCCCAGATCTCCGCGTGCTCCATCGGGACAATACTGCGCTCCCGGGAGGTCATCAGGCGGCTCACGCTGACCGGCTGTCCCTCATATTCCCAGGGCTCATACAAGACCTGCGGGACGTCGAAGCACCGCGCGACCCGGCTGGCCAGCAGCTCCGCTTCCACCTGTCCAGGATCGCCTTCCTTGAGCAGCAGAAACTTCCCCTCCCGGCGGATCCAGGCCTTCGGCGCAGCGCCTAATGTCGATACGTCGCCGGCGGTATCCCGGACGGGCAGCAGCTCGGCGTTCTGCGCAGTCAGCGCCCTGCCCCGCAGGCTCACATCCACGAAGGCGTCAGACAGGGAATGATCATAGAGGCTGATCTCGTCGTAGCCGAGCCTCTCCCGGTATCCCCTCACCCAGTAGACGTCCGTCAGGGTGACGCAGTGATAGCTAAGGGCGATCTCCGCCCGCTCGCGGTCCGTCGCCGCCTGCTTCATTCCAATGCTGTTCAGGATCTCCTTAGCGTACTTCCTTTCCAGCGTCAGTACCCGGGAGGCGCACCAATAATAGAAATTGTTCAGGTTGTTCACCCGGGCGTCCATTTCCGCCGCCTGCTCCAGAACCAGGTTCCATGGCATGAAGGCCGGCGCGTATACCGTGCACGTCCCATCGCTGCGGATGGAGGCGACACGTCGGTCCAGGTGCATGACGGTGTACTGCGTCCAGCGCTGCAGCGCCTGCATACGTCGCCTCCTTTCGTCCATGGTCAAACAGTGTTACTCAGCCAGCGCATACTCCTCATACAGGCTTTCCGTTTTGCCGAGCAGGCCTCCGAAGCCCATCACCTGCCTCAGCCGGCTCTCACAGTCCGCGGGAACAGGCACCAGGCTGGCGGACACGGCGCCGCCCTCGCCCCTGACGAAGGAGCACAGAACGCCGTAATCCCCGCTGTACGCGAGAAAGACGAGTACGTATTCCGGGAAGGGCTCGTCCGCCACAAATACCGTGCCGGAGCGCAGCGCCGCAGCAGCGGCGATGAAGGCATCCCCCGAGGGACTGACCGCCGCCATCGGGATGGAGCCGGCCACAGCCTGCCGGACCTTCGCCTGCAGACTGTCCGAAAAATCATCCAGCTTGACGCCCGAAGCGGATACAAAGGCCTCGATCGCTCCGCCGCCCAGCACGTAAGCCGTGCCCTTTCCACGTTGCTCCCAGTCCGCCGAGCCGATCTTGCGGATCGTTTCCAGCACCTGGCTGTTCTCACCCACATACAGTTTGACATAAGCTTCGCTGTCAGCTGCCTCGGCCATCAGCGCCGTCAGCGCTTCCGTGCGCTCCAGCAGCACTGCCTTCACGTCCTCGCTCAGCTCCGCAGAAGCGGGCAAGGCAAAAGCAATGCAGAGCAGAAACACGATCGCTTTCGTTATGTTTCGCATCTCATCCCTCCAGAGGATATTCATCAGAGAGACTCATCATGAATCCGAGAAAGCCTTTTATCTTCAGATGCTGCTTCAGAATTTCCTCACTGTCCGCAGGAACGGGAAAAAGCTTGGCTGTAATGACGCCGCCGTCAAACTGTTGGAATCGGCACAGCACATCAAATTCGGAGTACCGTAAATACACGAATGCATTTGCCGGAAAAACACAGTCTGAGACAAAAGCGTCTTTAACACTCAGCATGGTAGCTGCAGTCATAAACTCAGCGCCGGTTTCCATCGCAATCGTGCCATGAAAGCCTTCCACCAATTCGCTAATCGCTTTAGCACGCATTCGCGGTGAGATTTCCTGATTCAAAGCCCCGATGGTTTTTAACATGCTTATTACTGCTTCGTCGCGGATCACGTACACCGTCCCGCCGTGACATTCACTCCAATCCGCTTTTTTGATGTCACTGACGATTCTCTCCGCGCCTTCCTCATAACTGCTCCCGTCGAGGAAGGATTTGACATAAGCATCCAAATTGGCGCATTCCACCATCTCGGCAGTCATGCTTTTCCCTTTTTCCAGCATCAGTCTGCGGGCATCCGCGCCCAAGTCCGCGCTGGCAACCATCGGCATCAAAAGGAAAATGACAAGGCTGACCGCAAACAGTCCGACAAATTGCTTCATAAGCAGCCCCCAATCCAAAGCACGAAACTCCGAGCCTCAGGCGAGGAGTTTCTTCCTGAACTCCTCACTCCTACCTCCTCACTCGTCACTCCGTTAGAGGTCCAGGTCCTTCACCAGCGTCGCGTTCTGCTCGATGAACTCCCGGCGCGGCTCGACCTTGTCGCCCATCAGCAGGGTGAAGATCTCGTCCGCGGCCATGGCGTCGGACAGGGTGAACTGCTTCATGGTGCGGGTCTCGGGGTTCATGGTGGTCTGCCACAGCTGCTCGCTGCTCATCTCGCCCAGGCCTTTGTAGCGCTGGACCTCGGGCTTGGAGTCGCGGCCGATCTCGTTCAGCTTGGCTTCCTTCTCCTCGTCGGAGTAGACGTACCACTCCTGCTTGCCCTTGGTGATCTTGTACAGCGGCGGCATGGCGCTGTACACATAGCCCTGCCTGATCAGCTCCGGCATATAGCGGTAGAAGAAGGTCAGCATCAGGATGCGGATATGGCTGCCGTCGACGTCGGCGTCCGTCATGCACACGATGCGGTGGTAGCGCAGCTTTTCCAGGTTGAAGTCGTCGCCGATGCCGCAGCCGAAGGCGGTGATCATGTTCTTGATCTCCTGGTTGACCAGGATCTTGTCCATACGCGTCTTTTCCACGTTCAGGATCTTGCCGCGCAGGGGCAGGATGGCCTGGAAGTGGCGGTCGCGGCCGGACTTGGCGCTGCCGCCGGCGGAGTCGCCCTCCACCATGAAGATCTCGCACTTGGCGGGGTCACGCTCCGTGCAGTCTGCCAGCTTGCCAGGCATGGAGCCGCTCTCCAGCACGCTCTTGCGGCGGGTCAGCTCGCGGGCCTTGCGGGCCGCCTCGCGGGCGCGGGCCGCGCCCAGGCAGCGGTCCAGGATGATCCTGGACACGGAGGGATTCTCCTCCATGAAGTTGGTCAGGTGCTCGGTCACAAAGCCGTCCACGATGCCGCGGACCTCGGAGTTGCCCAGCTTGGACTTGGTCTGGCCCTCGAACTGCGGCTCCGGCAGCTTGACGGAGACGATGGCCGCCAGCGATTCCTTCACGTCGTCCGCCTTCAGGTTCGCGTCCGCGTCCTTCAGGATCTTGTAGCGGCGGCCATAGTCGTTCACCGCCCGGGTCAGGGCCTGGATGAAGCCTGTCAGGTGCGTGCCGCCCTCGGGCGTATGGATGTTGTTGGCGAAGGAGTAGATATTGTCCGTGTAGGAGTCGTTGTACTGCATGGCGACCTCGACCATCACCATGTTCTTGACGCCTTCCACGTAGATCGGCTCGGGGAAGAGAACCTCCTTGTTCTTGTTCAGGTACTTCACGAACTCCTTGAGGCCGCCCTCGTAATGGAACACGTGCTCGCGCTCCTTGCCCTCGCGCTCGTCCTTCAGGGTGATGCGCACGCCCTTGTTCAGGAACGCCATCTCGCGCAGGCGGGTCTTGAGGATATCGTAATCGAAGGTGATCCCGGGGTCGAACACGCCGTCCGGGTTCGCGTCGGAGCGGACGTCCGGCCAGAAATGGATGTAGGTGCCGGTGTCCTCCGCCTGGCCGATCACGCGCAGGTCGTACGCGATCTTGCCGCGGTTGTACTCCTGCTCGTAGATCCTGCCGCCGGTGTGCACCTCCACACGCAGGTGGCTGGACAGGGCGTTCACCACGGACGCGCCGACGCCGTGCAGGCCGCCGGACACCTTATAGCCCGCGCCGCCGAACTTGCCGCCGGCGTGCAGCACGGTCAGGCACACCTCCACCGCGGGGCGGTGCAGCTTCGGATGCTCGTCCACCGGAAAGCCGCGCCCGTTATCCCTGACGGAAACGGAATCATCGGGATGGATCACGACCAGGATGTCGTTGCAGAAGCCCGCCAGCGCCTCGTCGATCGCGTTGTCCACGATCTCGTACACCAGGTGGTGCAGGCCGCGCGCGTCCGTGGACCCGATGTACATGCCCGGACGCTTGCGCACCGCCTCCAGCCCCTCCAGGACCTGGATCTGCGACGCGTCATAGGTTTCCCCCGTGATTCTGGTTTCGATGATATCTTCCTGCATGCTTTCCTCCGTTTGCGCGCCGGCTGGAAACGTTCCGCCGGCCGGCAGCTGTTCTTCATTCGTCCATGTCATTTCCGTCTCGCGTAAGCGTGCCGGGAAACGATTTATTATACCATATTTTTCCATATAATGGAAGCATTACATTCCATTTTTCAGTACTTTTTCCCCCGAAAAACGAGAATCCATCTTCATTTTCACAGTTTCGCGCAGTACGGCTCCGGCGCAATCAAAAACCCGCCTCACAACGAGGCGGGAAAGGAACCATAGACCTTATTAATACTTACGCTTGCGGGCCGCTTCAGCCTTCTTCTTGCGCTTGACGCTGGGCTTTTCGTAATGCTCGCGCTTGCGAACCTCGGCCAGCACTCCCGAGCTCTGCCGCTTGAAGCGCTTCAGCGCGCTTTCCAGAGACTCGTTCTCCTTGATCCGGATCTCAGACACCTTGTTTCCCTCCCTTCGCCACTCTCGCCTGGACATCGCTGTTTTCCACAGCGGATTGGCGACCGTATGTGTATTATAGCGCTTTCAGGGCAAAGCGTCAACTCTTTTTTCAATTTGTTACAGCACGCGGATTTGCCTTCAGCGCCAGTCGATTCTCATTGACCCGTTCCCTCCTTCGTGGTATCCTGTCCACGAAACACCCTGACAAAACAGAAAGGACCCTCCGCCATGATGATCTTCCATCCTGATGACGATTTCGACCTGCGCCTGATCGCCGAAAGCGGGCAGTGCTTCCGCTGGGAGCCCGTCGGCGAAGCCGCCTACCGGATCATCCACGACGGGTACCGTGTTGAAGTCAGCGCCCTGGGCGGCGGCGATTTCCGGCTTTCTTGCGACGAAGCGGAATTCCGCGCCGTCTGGTATGATTACTTCGACCTCGGCGAGAGCTATCGCGCCATCCGCGCCAGGATCAGCCGCGAAGAGGATCCTTTCCTGTTCCGCGCCTGCGGGCACGGCCGGGGCATCCGTATCCTGCGGCAGGAGCCGTGGGAGGCGCTTGTCAGCTTCATCATCTCCCAGAATAAAAACATCCCCGCCATCCGCAGGAGCATCGGGCTGCTCTGCGATATGGCGGGAGAAGAGAAGACAGACAAAAACGGAAGCTATCGCGCATTTCCGACGCCCGAGGCCATTCTCCGGCTTTCAGACGAGGATCTGGCCGCCTGCAGGCTGGGCTACCGCTGCCGGTACGTGCGCGAAGCCGCGCGCGCGGCGGCAGAGGGCACGCTGTGTTTCAGCCGGCTGCGGAACGTGTCGGCGGACGCGGCCATCGAGGCGCTGACCGCCCTCCCGGGCGTCGGTCCCAAGGTGGCCAGCTGCGCGGCGCTGTTCGGCCTGCACCAGCTGGACGCCTTTCCGGTGGACGTATGGATCCGCCGGGTCCTGGACCGCGAGTATCCCCAGGGCTACCCGATGGAGCGCTACCGGCCGTACAACGGCGTCTATCAGCAGTACATGTTCAACGAGTACAGGAACAGGGGCACATGACAGAAATCCGTCACTCGCCGTACAGCGTGTACTGCGGCACCAGGCCGTTCTTTTCGGGATCGAACTTTTCCACCTTGCTCGTGCCGTACTCGGCCGCCGTCACGCTGAAGCTGCAGTCCAGGATATGGGGCTGCGCCTCATCGTTCAGCGTCAGGCCCGGCTCCATCACCAGCTCCACGGATACGGCGCCGGACAGGCCCCTGATGCGGCCGTTGCCGTCCAGCGTCACGGTCACATCCAGGCTGCGGAGGTCATAGCGGCTCGTTAACGCCAGGATGCCCTTGGACAGGCTCACATATTGGTACGGATAGGTTTCAGTCTCCGGAAGCAGGTCATAATCCACCGGCTCGATCGCCCGGCGGATCACCTGCAGCGCGCACAGGTTGAAGGCGGCCTTGCTCAGCGGGGTGACGCTGCCTTCATCCAGCATCACGCGCACCACCTTGCCGGTATGGTTCTCCGTCACGACCTGCACCGCGTCCTCGCCCAGCAGCGGCTCCGCGGCGGAGATCGCGACTCCTGCCAGCTCCACCGCCTGGTCCATCAGCGCGGACCGGCGCACCAGCGTGTTCTGCTCGCTGCTGTCGTAGCCCTCGCGGTAGGTGCCGGGATAATAGGCGTCAGCCGTATACAGATAAGAGCCGTTGGCGATGACCGTATAACCGCTCTCGCGGTCGCCCTGGCCGTTCTTGCGTGGCGTCAGCAGCTGATATTTCCAGTAGGAATTCACATCGTCCTGCACATAGCGGGCGTTGACCGTCTTGAAGCGCTCCCCGTCCAGCGAGAACTGCGCCGTGCCGTTCAGCGTCACATTCGTAGTATCAAACAGCAGCGTCCTGCCTGCGTCGTATACCTCGCCCAGGATCGGCTCCGGCAGGGCGGAGGCGGCAAGCGCGGCCGTCAGGAGAATGGCTGTCAGCAGCATGGCAAAGCGGAATTTTTTCATCGTGCGTTACTCCCTTCCATCAATACACATTCCGTGGTCTCAATGATATAGACGAGACAGGACACGGGTTTGTTGCAATTACATGAAAATTATTTTGCCACGGCCCCTGTGCCGAAATCATAATGGTTCATATTCCAGGGCTTTTCCGCCAGCGCGCCCTTCAGGTAATAGGTAAAGACCGCGTCGGGCAGGTACCGTTCCCACAGCGCCAGGGCCTCCGGGTCACGGATATCCTCCCGGGTGCCGGAAAAATCGCAGTAGCTCAGGTCCACCGCGAAGTCGATCATCCGCGCGACGTCCGCCTCCGGCAGCTTTGAATCCGTAAACATGGCCACGGTCTTGTGGCGTACGACCTCCCGGGCGGCCGCGCAGCCGGACAGCGCCAGCAGCGCCGCCAGGCACAGCGCCAGCAGCCATACTTTCCTCATCCGTTCGCCTCCCTCTGTGAGGTCAGGCCCATTATAAACGCCCGCGGCGTTCCGGTCAAGGAAGATCGCGGGCGTTCCGTCTCACATCAGTGATCGAATTTCGGAGGCACAGGCTTGTCGATCTGCGCCAGCTGCTTCTGGCGGCGGTTCCTGACCTCCTCCGGCTCGGTCTGGATGTCGCCGGCGCGGGTCAGGGCCATCTTGGTCAGGCTCGGGCCGATCAGCTCATACACCAGCACGGAGAACAGGATGATGCTGCGGATCAGCAAGCCTTCGGCTCCCATCACACGGTAAGCCGTCGTGCACATGCCCAGCGCCACGCCGGCCTGAGGCAGCAGCGTGATGCCCAGGTACTTGCGCACGGTCGCGGAGCTGTGGGCCAGGTCTGCGCTGAAGCGCGCGCCGATATACTTGCCCAGGGAGCGCGCGACAATAAAAATGACGCCGATCAGGATGACCGCCGGCTGCGCGAACACCTCGAACTGCAGCGCCGAACCGCTGAGCACGAAGAACAGGGTGATGGCGGGGCCGGACCAGCGGTCCGCCTGCAGCATCAGGTCCTCGCTCAGGGGGCACAGGTTGCAGAACACGGTGCCCAGCATCATGCACACCAGCAGGGAGGAAAAACCGAACTCAAACGCGCTGAGCCGGAATTTGAGCTGGCTCAGCGCCACGGTCAGGATGACGCTGCCCACGATCAGGGCGTTGCGGTTGCGGTGCGAATGGAAATACCGTTCCAGGTAGGTCAGGCCCAGGCCCACCACCGCGCCGAGCACCAGCGACAAGATGACCTCCCCCAGCGGCTCGATGATCAGCGCCAGGGTATTGACCGAGCCGTTCATCATAGACTGCGCGATACCGAAGGAAACGGCGAACACCACCAGGCCCACCGCGTCGTCCAGGGCGACCACCGGCAGCAGCACGTCGGTAACGGGGCCCTTGGCCTTATACTGGCGTACGACCATCAGCGTCGCGGCAGGGGCGGTAGCGGCGGCGATCGCGCCCAGGGTGATGGCCACGGGCAGGCTCACCAGGTCCGGCATGGCGAAATGCGTGGCGATCAGCGCGATATCCACGACGATGGTGGTGATGACCGCCTGCAGGATCCCGATGACGGTGGCCTGCCTGCCGGTCTGCCGGAGTGCGGACAGGCGGAACTCATGGCCGATGGCGAACGCGATGAAGCCCAGGGCCACATCGCTGATCAGGCTCAGGGAATCCACTTCCTCAAAGGTGCGGAAGCCCAGGCCGGGGATACCCAGCCGCCCCAGCACGCAGGGGCCGATCAGCACGCCGGTGACCAGGTAGGCGGTGACGTCCGGCAGGCGGAATTTGACGAACAGACGGGTCATCAGCAGGCCCGCGAACAGCGCAAAAGCGACCAACAAGAGAGTTTGCATGGTAAACAGAACGCTTCCCTTCAAAAAAACAATGCGCGGCTGCCGCGCATTCTTCCCGCGGCAGCCGTGCTGCATTGTATCACTGTATCACGAAAGTTTCAAGTCAGTTTAAGCAGAAAAGTCGATTCTTGTCCATTTCCTTAACCGCAGCCGTTCTATTCGTTCCAGTACAGCTCGTATTCAAACGGCTCCGTCTGTTCTTCCTCCCTGAGCGCGTAGCGCTTCACACGGATCCGGCCGTCTTCAAAGGTGATGAGGGTGCCCACGCCGTTGGTGATATACCCCGCGTTCATGTACAGGAACCGCAGCGTTTCCGTCTGCGCCACCAGCTCGCGGACCTCTTTTTCGTCTTCGGACAGCCGCGTTCTGCTTCCCACAGCCTTGCCCTCCGCGTCCGGTTCCCAGGTCTGGGCCGTCAGCCTGTCTCCGGGCAAAAGCAGGTAGTGCGCGCGTTCGAGCTGTTTGTCCTCTTCCTTTGCCTCCGTCGTATGGTTGTGGCCCCAGAGGAAGATCACGTCGTGATCCTCAGCGGCGGCATTCAGCGCCTTCGTCCACGTCCACGCGCCGAGATTATCCCCTCTGTGCGCGTGCAGCGGGACATGGGACATGACCACGATCGGCAGGTGATCGTCCAGGCTTCTCACCCAGGACAGGAACAGGTGGCTGGCAGTCTGGGCGGACAGGCCCCGTGAGTCAGCAGCGTCCTTCCCCCCGTACTTTTCCGCCTGCCGGTCTGTGTCATGGATCATCTGTGAAAAGGTAATCCCATAAATGTAATAGCCGTTGCCGGCGACCGGTCCGGAGAAAAACACATCCTCATAGCGGTCCGTCGTGTTGATGTCATGGGAGCCATAGGTATACAGCGTCCTGGGGCCGTCCCCGAATACCGCCCGCACCTGCGCGTCGATCGCGGTCATGGAAAAGAACGGCGCTCCCATCGGATAGCCGGTCTCGTCCCGAGACCTGTCGCTGCCTTCCCCGACGTTGTCTCCGCCGAGAAGGACGAACTCAGGCGCCGCGCCGTCCTCAGCGGCCAGCCTCAGGATGGCCGTCAGATCGTTATGCCAGATCAGGCTCCCGTTTTCGTCATAGACCGGGTACCGCTTCTTCCGGGGCCGTTTCAGGCCTTCCGGCGGAGCCTCTCCGTCCGGCGGAGGATCGGCCTCCGGGCGCGCTTCTGCATCCTGCGCTTCGGCAGGCTCCTCCACCGTCAGCGTCTCATAGTGGTGATGGCGGTCGGTAGCCACAAAGATCGACGAATCCGCCAGCGCCGCGGACGACAGCAGGATCAGCGCCAGTGTGACGGCCAACAGCTTTTTCATGTGCGTTTCCTCAGCTTTCAGTGAACGGCGGGTTTGAAGCCGGTGCTGCAAAAAACCTCTCCGTTATTTGTACTTGACCGCCGTTCCGTAGGCCATGACCTCGGCCGCGCTCTGCATGATCGAGGAAGTGGCGTAGCGCGCGCCGACGATGGCGTCCGCGCCGAGGCGTTTCGCCTCGTCCACCATTCTCTCCGTGGCGATGGAGCGCGCATTGTCCATCATTTCGTTATACTTCTTCAATTCACCGCCCACCAGGGTCTTCAGGCCCGCGCCGATGTCCCTGAAGGCGTTCACGGTCTGAATGGTGCTTCCCCTCACCATGCCGAGCGTTTCCAGTTCCTTTCCGCTGACGGTCTCCGTCGTCACGATAAGCATACCTATCCTCCCTCTTGTCTGCCCTGCGGCAGTTTTCCGCATTTCATGAAGGGCTGTTGCCAGGCAATGCGCAACAGCCCCTGTGTCAAGGAAAAAGCGCTCATACTAATATCTGGTAAAAATGCTAAAAGATTGTGCGTGGATTTGGCGTTTGATCAAGGAACCCGCACGAAAGCGTACCCGCAGGTACGGTGAGGGTGGGTGACGCTGAGCAAGCGTCAAAGGCACGTGCAAGATTTAGCGGTTTTACCAGAGATTAGTATCAGTTCATGCGCTGCGTGTTTTCGCGGATGGCGTCCGTATTCTCGATCAGCTGGCCGAAGCCGTAGGTGAAGAAAGAGCCGATCCAGGATGCCAGGCAGCCGATAATAATGATCGTGATGCCGGCGGCCACGCCGGAAACGCTGGTATAGCTGCCGTTGACCCTGACCATGCTGTTCCCGGACGCGATGGCCGCGATGCCGGTGATGACGGACAGGATGATGCCGATCCAGCAGATGATCTTTGCCAGCTTCTTGATTTTGCCTCCGATGTTGTCAAACATAGTATGACCTCCTCGTGATTTCATTTTGGTTTAGCAAAATATAGCACAAATCACGGATTTGTTCAAGACAAAACTTGCACGGATCAAGCGTTTTATACTAATATCTGGTAAAAATGCTAAAAGATTGTGCGTGGATTTGGCGTTTGATCAAGGAACACGCACGAGCACGAAAGCGTACCCGTTGGTACGGTGAGGGTGGGTGACGCTGAGCAAGCGTCAAAGACACGTGCAAGATTTAGCGGTTTTACCAGAGATTAGTATTACTTCGGAGAGCGTCATATCATGTGATAATGGCTCTGCCAAATTGGTACAAGATGAGAAAAGTACAAGTCCGGGCATAAAGGAGGGGCCAGAAAGGGAATAGTACAAGCAATAGCAACAAAAAAGAGTGACACCCTTCGATGTCACCCTATGTAAGCCTTGAAATATCCAGTGGATCTTATTTCCCGAAATACCTCTTCAGCAGGCCGGCGAAGGCCTTGCCATGCCGGGCTTCAAGCCTCAATACCACGCGAACGGAGAACATACCAGGCAGGGCGGCGGAAAGCATCCCATTCGATCACGACTTGATCGAAGGAAAACCTGACTTCAAAATAGGGTTCTTCCCCACAACCTGACAAAACCCATTCACCGGTATCGGTTTGCTCCAAAGCGTAGACCCAGATTCCATGCTTAGCCTCAAGCTGAAACAGCGCGATGGCTTCGTCGCCAGTGTACGTCTTTCGCGGCTCAGTGGGGCAGGATTTTCCCGAAGCGTCGGTTGTCCAGGCCACGCCTGGTTCATAAACAGCCAGGCGGAACTCGACGAAGAAGACGCACGCGTTTTCGATTTCCATATCGCAGCTTTCAGGATTCTGCGGCGCGTCCTGATGAAGATTCAGCGCTGTTACATCGAATGCAAAAGACGCGGAATCGCAATCAGCCAGTGACCACATGGAATCATGAAACTCAAAATCCCGCAATCTGTTAATGGATTGAAAACGCATTACGCCACCTCGCTTCACCGGGAATATGAAATGTGGCGGGAAGCCCCGCCACACGATGGAAGATTACTTCCCGAAATACCGCTTGAGCAGTCCTGCGAACGCCTTGCCGTGTCGAGCTTCGTTGTAATTTATGGACCATAGAACTTGTCTGCAAATGGTTCCAACATGAATCCAAGATGGTTCCTGTCGATTGGCTCACACATTGTACAGAAAGGAATGCGATATATCCAATAGCAGAAGAAGACGCAAGATGCAGCTGCTAAAGCACACACAACTGCAAGACCGCTTTCTTTCCGCTTCAGCGCCAGGAAGCAGCCTATGATGCAACAGATCGCGCAGGGTACTCCGAACATGATGGTAAAAGGGTCATCAGTGTGTGCATGATAATCCATGACGCCCATGTAAAACATGAGCGGGAAATATAAAAGCACAAATAAGGGAACGGCCCATTTGACGATGCGCTTGATGTTCATTGCGAAATACCGAAGGGAGACGAGAAAATCCCGTCTCCCAATGCAGGTTCTTATTTCCCGAAGTACCTCTTCAGCAGTCCAGCGAAGGCCTTTCCGTGCCTCGCCTCGTCCCTCGCCATTTCATGCACACTGTCATGGATGGCGTCGTAGCCGAGTTCTTTTGCGAGCTTGGCCAGCTCGGTCTTGCCCTCGGTGGCGCCCCATTCGGCTTCCACGCGCATGGCCAGGTTCTTTTCGCTGGAGTCGGTCACGACTTCGCCCAGCATTTCGGCAAAGCGGCTGGCGTGATCCGCTTCCTCGAACGCGGCGGTCTTCCAGTATTCGCCGATCTCGGGATAGCCCTCGCGGAATGCGACGCGGCTCATGGCCAGGTACATACCGACCTCAGAGCACTCGCCGTTGAAGTTTTCACGCAGTCCGTCAATGATGCGCTGATCAAGCCCCTTCGCGACGCCGACCACATGCTCCGCGGCCCAGACGCGCTCTTCCGCAAGCTGTTCAAACTTGGACGCGGGTGCCTTGCACACCGGGCACTTTTCCGGGGGCTGTTCGCCTTCGTACACATAACCGCAAACCTTGCAAATCCACTTCATATTCTTTTCCTCCTTGTCTTGTACAGCGGCCTTGGCCGCTTCTTTGTCTCCGGACACATTTTACCATAACAGAACACGTTTGAAAAGGGCCAAAAAAGGGCGGAACCGTGTCCGCCCATTGTGACCCGTTATTTCTTTTTCGCGGGGATGAACGCCTGCATCGCGCCGATATCGGGCTGTACGTTGTCGATCCGCCAGAACTTGTTGGTGTCCAGCTGGATCTGAGCGAGGGCCGCGTCCGCCTCATCGCCGGTGACGGGATAGGGCTGGTACTGGTTGACCATGGAGTCCGCGCCGAGGCGGCAGGGGATGATATTGAACCGGCAGCCCAGGTAATTGTGGTTCTCGTCAAAGGACAGAGCGCACTGCAGGATGGCCGTATAGCGCAGGTTGGTGCTGTGCCGCTTGTTGAAGAACTGGAAGTTCCCGCCGAACACGAAATTGCCCAGCGAGTAGAACACGGGCACGCCGTCGATCATCTCGCAGCCCTGCAGGATGTGCGGGTGGCTGCCGATCACGATGTCCACGCCCTTGCTGATGAAATACTTGGCGAAGCGCACCTGGTGCGTGTCGTGCACCTTTTCGTACTCCACGCCGCCGTGCATATACGCGATCAGCACGTCCACGCCCTGGGCCTTCACATCCTCGATAGTGGCGTTGATCTCCGAGATGTGCTCGCCGTTGTTGATGACCCAGTGGGATACGTAGCAGCTGACCAGCCCGATCCGGACACCCTGATGCTCGAAGATATAGCTCTTCGCGCTGAACTCGGTGTTCGCGAACCATTCGATGCCGGCCTGCTCCAGGGTCGCCATGGTCTCGGTAAAGCCGGGCTCGCCGTAGTCGATGGTGTGGTTGTTGCCCAGCGCCGCAGCCTCCACGCTGCCCTGCTTCAGGATTTCCACATAGTCGGGCGTGGCGCGGAAATTGTAGGCCTTCTTGGTCTGCGGAGTCAGGCCCGAGGTGTCGCTGTGGAAGGTGCCCTCCACATTGGCGATGGTCAGGTCGTCCTGCTCCAGGATATAGCGCACCTTGCGGAAGGGATAGTCGTAGCCGTACTTCTTCACATAGGCGTCGATGGAGCGGTTGCTGGCGTGGGCGTTCTCGTTGCAGCCCAGCGTCACGTCCCCGATAAAGGAAAGCAGCACCTTCTGGGCCTCGCCCTCTTCCTCAGGGAAGGCGGCGCGGGTATCCAGGTAGGTGGTGGGCTCGAAGGGCGTCTCGTCCGCCGGGAGATACGGGCCGTCCTCCTTTTTCGGCGTGGGCGTCGGCTCCGGCTCGGTCTCCTCGCCCGGCTCCGCCTTCACGAGGAATTTCTTCAGCATATAGCCCTCGCCGTCCCTGGCACGGACATAGACCCACTGCTGGACCTCGCCGAGCACCGCCACGATCTCGCCCTTCTTCGCGCTGCCGGTGGCAGTGTAGACGTTGCCGGTGGTCATGGTCTCGCGGAGGGCGAGGGAAGCGCTCTTCGCCAGCTTGACGCGGCCGTACCAGAGGACCTCCTCGGCGGGCGCTTCTCCCTCCGTCTCCTCGGCGGCTTCCGCCTCCTCCGCGGCCTCTTCGGCAGCCTCGGCGTCTTCGATCTCTTCCTCGATCTCCTCAAGCTCCGGCGAAGCCGCGCCGGCTTCCGGCGTGGGCTGAGGCTCCGCCGTTTCCGCCGGAACATCAGAATCCTCTGCCCCTTCCGTCCCGGCCGGGACAGAGAGGCAGAGCAGCGACATGACCATCAGAACAATCAGGATACGGCGGCACTGATCCACGAAAAAGACCCCTTATGTATCGTATTTATTTGAAAATCAGCGCGTCGCTGACCTGGCGGGACGAGCTGGTCGGCCGGTTGATGACCTGGCCGTAGAAATACAGCTTGGTGGAGCCGCCGCCGTCCAGATTGATGGCGGTCTGGGCGCCGCAGTCCAAGAACATCTGCTGCAGCTCCTGCAGGGAATAGCCGTCCCAGTTGCCGTTGGATTTCCGGGTGCCGTCCGCCACGATGATCACATAGTGGAGCGGGCTGATCTGGCCCACGGCGGTCCGGGACTCCAGCTGGCTGGAGCGCGTGGAGATCACGTACTTGTTGTCGTTGTCCGTTTTGGTCTTGAAGGACAGGGCCTGCCCGTTCTCCACCAGCGCGGGGCCGAACTCGATGGTGTGCACGATGCCGCGGCTGAGCAGCTGCTGCGCCAGCGCCTTCACGTCGTCCTGCTTGCGGTTGCCGTTGTGCAGCGCGAAGTTTCCGTCGCCGTCGATCATCAGCATATCCAGCTTATAGGTCTTTTCCGCCCGGTACAGCTGGCCGTTGCGGATGATGACGCCGCTGTCGTGGTCGCCGCAGAAGTCGCAGTTCACCGCCAGCACCGCCTGGTTGTTTTTGGCGATATCCTCCAGCAGACCGGTCTTTTTCATGTTGCCGGGGTTAAAAAACGCGGTGGTCAGGGCGTCGGGCGATTTCACCTGGATATCGCAGATGAAATACTGGCGCTCCCGGGCGGGCCGCTCATCCACATACTTGATGGCGATCTTCAGGTGCCCGTCCGGCATCGCGCTGTCATCGTAGGAGGCGTACACATCGCCGGTAAAGCATAGCGGCTCCTGGCCCCAGCTTCCCTCACCAAGGGCGCACACGCCCGTCAGGCAAAGGGCCAGGCACAGAAACGCGGAAACGATTCTTTTCATGGATCAACCTCAGAAGCAAATATTCAACCTAATCCCATTCCTTCGCAGTAGAAGGAATTGCGGATGATCTCGCCGTAGAAGGAGAATTCGTACTGGCGCTCGCTGGGGAAGGTGAGCGTCAGGACGTGCAGGCTGTCCGCCTCCTCGGGCACCACATACATCACATACATGCCGTCCGTCTCCGCCGTAAAGTAGCTGAGATCCGGCTCCATCACGATCGAGGCGTCCGGATGCGCGGCGGCGTACTCCTCCCGGGCCGCGGACAGCGGGTCCTGACCGGACGCGGGCAGCGTCTGGATCGTCAGCGAAGCGTCCAGGCCTTCGGCGGCATAGGTGTCCGTCCCGTCCTCGGAGGAGGCGAGGCGGAAGAAGGTGGGCAGGTTGACCTCATAGTCCTCGCCCAGGGTCAGCTCCCACTCGTTGACCGCGCCGTCCAGCCAGTCCGGATAGCTGACCATGGACACCAGGCGGTAGCCCAGCGCCGCGGCCTCGTCCCGTTCGAGCACGAACTGCGCCGTACGGATCCAGAGGATGTATTCCTCGGAGATCAGCTCCACGTCCTCGCCGAAATACGAGATCGCGCTGTACAGGTCCGCCAGCACGGTGACGCGCCGGTCGTCCTGCCAGGCGGAGAAGATATACGCCCCGCCGGCGGATTCCACGTCCACGTCCGTAATATCGAAGGTCAGCTTGTCGCCCTCGCGGGTGATACAGGGGCAGCTGGGCGTTTCCGGCACGGCGGTCTCGCCCGTGAACAGCTGGCCGAGCAGGCCGGAGAGCGCCGCGGCGTCTGCGGTCTCCTTGCCGTCGGTGGCGTCGCCGTCCAGGTTCGGCAGCAGGTGCCGGCCAAAGCCCACCAGCAGCGCGCCCTCTTCGAGCGCCTGGGGCACCGGTTCGCCCTCCTTCAGCTCGTACACGTCCCTGAGCAGCGAGGCGCCGCCGAACAGGGATACGGCTGTCTCCAGCTCCTCGCTCAGGTCCGTCACGGTCCTGCGGTCGCGGTGCGGCGCGGCGAGCGCCGGCACGGCCAGGCACAGGCACAGCGCCAGGCACAGGAGATTGATCAGTTTTTTCATATATCGTTACCTCAAATCAAAAGCGTCAGGCGATCTCCAGCGCGATCTCCATCATCTGGGTGAAGGTCTCGCGGACTTCCTGCGCGGTGCAGCTTTCTCCGGTGTAGGGGTTGTCGGAGATCGTCAGCAGCGCCAGCGCGTTTTTCCGCGCGCGGGCGGCGTTCAGGTACAGGGCGTAGGCCTCCATCTCCACGGCCAGCACGCCCATGCGCTCCAGGATCTCGTTCTGGGGATCCTCGTCATAGAAGGTATCCGAGGAATAGACCGGCCCGACGTGGATGTTCACGTTGCGCGCCTTCGCGGCTTCCACCGCCCTGCTCAGCAGGTCATAGGAGGCGCAGGGGGCCAGGTTGCCGCGGAACCCGAACTGCGCGCCGTAGCTGGAGTTGGAGTAGGCGCTCATCGCCGCGAGGACGGAGCGGATTTTCAGCCCCTTGTCGATCAGGCCGGCGGAGCCGACGCGGATGATGTTATCCACGTCGTACATATGGTACAGCTCATAGGAATAGATGCCGATGGAAGGCATGCCCATGCCGGAAGCCATGACGGACACGCGCTTGCCCTTGTACTCGCCGGTATAGCCCTGAATGCCGCGCACGTCGTTGACCAGCACGCGGTTGTCCAGGAAGTTTTCCGCGATGAAGCGCGCCCGCAGCGGGTCGCCGGGCATCAGCACCGTCTTGGCAAAATCGCCGGGTTTCGCGGTATTATGCAGCGTCGCCATAATGATTTTCCTCCCACTATCGCTTCTGTCGTCCGTAAAAGGCGTCACAGGCGTGACGCTCTGGACAAGCATACCACAAACGCCGGCGTTCGTCAAAGAAATTCGCGCCTCCCGGAGGATTTTTACAACCGCGCCGGATAGGCCTGTTCTTTTTCTGTTTTTGCTTCTCACCCGTCCGTATCGTGCTATAATCATCTTCTGATCACACACGGAGGAAGCAATGGTATGAGCAAAAGGATCGTCGTCGTCAACGCCGGGCCCCGCAGGGGCTGGAATACCGATACCCTGATCACCGAGGCCGCCGCCGGCGCGGAAGCCGCGGGCGCCGTGACCGAACGTTTTGACCTTTTCCGGCTGGAAAAATACACAGGCTGCGTTTCCTGCTTCGGCTGCAAACGCGAGGCGAACAGGGGCCGCTGCGTCTGCCGGGACGGACTTCAGCCCGTACTGGACGCGATCCGCGGGGCGGACGGGCTGATCATCGGCTCCCCCAATTACCTGGGCGAGCTGACCGCCTCCTTCCGCGCGCTGTACGAGCGGCTGATCTTTCAGAACCTGACCTATAACATGGAGGAGCCCTGCTGCAACAGCCGCCCCGTGCCCGTGCTGCTGATCATGACCAGCAACGCGCCGGACACGGCCTATATGAGCCTGCTCGCCAATTACCAGCAGACCCTCAGCCGCTTCGTGGGGCCGACGGAGCTGCTGGTGAGCGGCGATACGCTGCAGCTCAGGGATTACGGCAAAACGGACTGGCCCTGGACCATGTTCGATCCGGAGGCCAAGCGCCTGCGCCATGAAACGGTATTCCCTCAGGAACGCCGGACAGCCTTCGAGAAAGGAAAAGCCCTCGCCCAGTGCGAGGACTGAGGGGGATGTTTGACATGGACCGCTCTGATCTGCGCCAGAACAGCACGCCCACAGCCATCGTTCTCCATATGCTGCTGGCGGCAGCCAGCCTGTTCGTGAACGGCTTCGGCGTCTACCTGACCATACAGGCGAACATCGGCGCGGGGCCCTGGGACGTGCTGAACTTAGGGTTCTCCCGCAGCCTGGGCATCCTGTACGGCACGGCGTCCATCGCCGTGTCCCTGACCATCCTGCTGATCGATATCCTGCTGCGCGAGCCTATCGGCCTGGCGATGTTCATCGACGCCGTGGTCGTGGGCAAGGCGGTGGATTTCTTCAACATGATCCGCCTGGTGCCGCCGTGCCGCTCCCCGCTGACGGGCATTCCGGTGATGATCGCCGGGCTGTTCATCATGGGCTATACCCAGTACGCCTACATGGCGGCCTCCCTGGGCTGCGGCCCGCGCGACACGCTGCTGGTAGGGCTGGCCAAGCGCGCCGGGCGCGTACCGATCGGCGCGGTGAGCATCACCCTGCTCAGCGCCGCCACGCTGATCGGCTGGCTGCTCGGCGGTCCCGTGGGCATCGGCACGCTGATCTGTGCCTTCGCCACCGGCCCCATCATGCAGTTAGCCTTCACCAGCGTGCACTTCGACGCCACGCGCATCCGCCACCAGCGCCTCAGCGACTCCCTCCGGGTGGTGTTATCGCGGGGTTGATACTCGGCGAAACACCTATTCAGTTCAGCCGCGAAATTCCGATTGACAGGTCCCCTGGTTTGATGGTATATTCTGTGCATAAGAAACAGCATTTTGCTCCTGGCACAGAAGAAAAACGTTTGACGAAAGCACTGCCGACGCAAACCGGTCCATTTAAAAAAGGGGGGTACCTGTTATGGACAAAAAACGATTCCCGCTGACCTTGTGCGCCGTTCTGATCATTTTCGCTGTGACGGCGACCTCGCTGGCCGAAGGCCTGTTTCCCTCGTTCACCAACCTGTTCACGACGCTTCCCAGCATGTCCGCCATCGTGAAGCGCGCGCCGGACAGCCAGGAGCAGCTGCCGGACGGCGGCAGACGCGTGACCTTCAAGGGCGTCACCTCAGCCGATTTCGACGCCTTCAGCCGCTATATCGGCGAGTATGGCTGCGAGATCAAGGGCTACAGCAATGATAACGGAGCCTTCAAGGCGGATTTGCGCTACAAGGACGCCGATTTTACCTTTGAATACATGTTCGCGGAAGCCAGGGCTGTTCTTGTTTATCCTTCAGGCACCGCCGAGGAATACGTAGAGCTTGCGACGCCGACCCCTGTCCCTACGCCGCGGCCGACCGCCCAGCCGACCAGGACGCCTTCGCCCACCCCGCGCAGGACCGCGACGCCCAGACCGACCGCGACGCCCCGACAGGGCGTTTCCCTGGTCGTGCTGGATGAAAACTCGACCGGGTTCCATTGGATCAGCTCCAGGCGAATGGGCATCCAGGTCCGGGTCAAGAACACGCATCAAAGCAAAACCGTCCACGATTACGAAATCATATCCTATACCTGCGACGAATTCGGCAACCAGAACAGCGCCAAGAACGTGATCTCCTTCAGCAAGAAGGTCAAGCCCTATGAGACGGTGGAAACGCCGGATATCCCGCTGACGAATCCTTATAACGAAATCTATTATATTTACATAGCGGTCAAGAGCGTGCGGTATACGGACGGCACGGTCGAGTCAACGGATAATCCCGAATACCATCAGTGGAACGTCAATCACCGGTGAGATAGAGCGGCCGCTCCGCGGCCAGGGTCGTCTGCGGGCCGTGCCCGGGATAGACGGTATAATTTCCCGGCAGCGACAGCAGGCGCCGGATGGAGCGCTGCTCCGTCTCCCAGCTGCCGCCGGGAAAATCAGTGCGGCCGCAGGAGCCCTGGAACAGCGTATCGCCCGTGAACAGCGCGTTCCCGATCCGGTAGGTGACGCCGCCGGGCGTATGCCCCGGGGTGTGCACCACATGGATCTCGAGCCCCGCCAGGTGAAGGACATCCCCGTCCTCCAGCATATCCGTGGCCGCGGGCCGCGGCTTGCGGTCGTGCACGATCTGCGCCACGCTCAGGTACGGATCGCCGAGCATCGGCGCGTCCAGGCGGTGGATATAGATCGGGCAGCCCTCAAACGCGGAGAGCGCGCCCGTATGATCGAAATGCCCGTGCGTCAGCAGCACAGCCGCCACCCTGCGGCCCGCCAGCGCCTCCCGGATGCGCTCCGGCCTGGAGGCCGGGTCGATCACCACCGCGTCGCCGTCAGGCGCGGCGGAAAGAATGTAGCAGTTGGTCCCCAGCGGGCCCAGGACAAGAGAATCAACAGTCATAAGCAAGCCCTCAAACCATACGGAGGGGCCGCCGCGCGGCGATGCGCAGCAGCCCCTCCGGTCTTTTTATTCCGCTTCAGAAAGGAACTTGATCTGTTCCGCGAGCTCACCGCGGGTCACGGGCGTGTCGTCGGCCTCGCCTTCGGAGAGCGCGGGCATTTTCACGCCGAATATCATATCCGCGAAGTCGCCGAACACTCCATCGCAGATCGCGCGGGTCACGATGGCGTCGAACGCGTATTCCGCGGGCGCGAGGCCGTATTCGATGACGCCGTTGTACGCCTCCTCCGGCGCGTACTCGCCGCCGATCATGACGTAGATGGCGGCGTACAGGTCGCCCACCGTGGCCGGCGCGTCCGCGCCGAAGGTGTTCTCCCCCTGCAGGCCCATGAGGCCGTTCTCAAACGCGAAGCGCATGGCCTCGTAGTGCGGCTGGCCCTCCTTCACATCGTCCAGTACGACCTGCGTCATATCCTGCGCGTTGAAGGGGTTCAGGATCACGTCATACAGGTCGCTGTTCGCGTTGATCGCCGCGGCGCTGCCGGCCGTGGCGCGGACGCCGTTGGCGCTCAGCTTCTCAAACATGTCCGCCGCCCGCTCCATGGTCTCCGGGGTCACGGACTTCAGCTGGCGCATGTACTGCAGCTGCCTGTCCTGGGGCTCGCCGTTCAGCAGGCTGATGACGGCGTTCATGGCGCTGGTCAGCTCACCGGTGGACTTGGCGTAGCCGGCATAGGCGGACATGATATATCCGTCCAGCGTCTCCTGGCTCACCTGGTAGCCGCGCAGCTGCTCCGCCAGCCCGTCGTACACCGCGAAGGTCTGACGGATGTTGGGGTCGCGGTAGGCGAGCAGGTACACGCCGCCGTCTGTCACGGCGCCGGCCATGGGCGTGTACACGCCGTACTGGTCACGCAGCTGCGGCATCAGGAAGACGTCTCCCACCAGGGACATCACCGCGTCCAGGCCCGCGTGGTACTCGTCCATGCCCAGGCTGGCATAATCCGCGATCAGGCTGTTGTACTGCACCTGCTGGTCCACGATCAGCGCTTCGCGCCGGGCCGGAACGGGCAGGTCGTATTCAGCGGCCTCAAATGGCGCGCTGTCCAGCTTCGCCATAAAGGCGTCCGCCAGCGGCGCGTTTTCAGCAATGCCGTCCTCGCTTCCCGTATAGACGGCGATGGCGTGATACCGGTTGCGCAGCGCCGTCTGGACCTGCCGCAGCCTGGCGGTCACGGCCTCGGGCCCGGCCTGCATCTGGGCCTCCACGGTCTCCAGGAAGGCGTAGTAATCCAGGAAATTCAGGTAATTGTAATAACGGAACATGGGGTTGGAGACCGCGAGCGATCTGTACAGCAGGATGCTGTACGCGCCGGCGTTGATGGTGCTGCGCAGCTCGGCCCGCAGGGCGGAGACGCGCTCGGCGAGGCGCTCGTCGGCAAAATCGGTCTCAAAGGCCAGCTCGTACATCAGATCATAGCCGGTCGCCAGATCCTCGTCCGTGCCGATCCAGCCCAGGCGCAGGTAGGGCTTGAAGGCGTTCTGATTCCCGATCAGGGACACCCGCATATCGCGGCTGTACAGGTAACGGCTCGACAGCACGTCCAGCTCTTCCTTCGCGTGCCCGGCGGTGTTCAGGTCGCCGAGCAGCTGCGCGTACAGCTGGAGCCAGTGGATCTCCTCCTGCGGCAGACCGGACGCGTCCAGGAACAGGGCCACGCGCCCGATGCCGTCCACATCCGCCTCCGCGGTGACGCGGCGGACAGTATCCTCGCCGGTCGTATCGCTCACGTCGTATTCCTTATACTCCTCGGGCAGGGAGGCGACCGTCACGGCCTGCAGCCGCGCCACCATGGCGGAGGTATCCTCCTCTTCCGCCTTGGCGCTGCTCTGCTCGACCAGGGCGCGGAGCTCCTCCTCGGTCATGGCGGCCTTGACGGCGGCCAGCTTTTCCGCCAGCGCGGCGTCCTTCACTTCCTTCTGGCCGGGCTCGGGATAGGTCGTCGCCAGCGCGGTGGTTCTGCTGCCGACCAGCCACTTCCGGATGCCCTCGCGGTACAGGCCCTCTTCGTTCCAGGCCTTCAGGTTGTCCAGCGCGGCCACATAGTCCAGATAGTTATAGGCGTTGCCGCTGGTCGCGTAGTAGTACGCCAGGGTCGGGATCAGGGAGACGCCGACGTCGGAGTTCTCGCCGATCAGGCGGGTGGAGATGGCCAGGCCGGCCGTCACGCCGTCCACCATGTCCGTGTTGAAGCCCTGCTCGGCGATCTGGGCGAGCGCCTCGTCGACCGTGGCGCGGAACGTCTCGGCGTCCTCCCGGTTCACGTTTTCCGCGGTGAACACGATGGCGTCGTCCGGCGCGGTCGTGTCGATGAAGCAGGAGAAGCTGCCGGTGGGCAGCGCGCGCTTGAGCGCGATCATCAGCGGGGACGTTTCCGCGTTCAGCAGGTCGGTCAGCGTGTTCATGACCATCTGCTCCCGCTGGTCGTCGCGCAAGCCGCGGCAGACGAAGAAGTATTCGATCTCCGATTGGTTCGCCGTATCCGTGCCGGCCGCCATGGGGAAGCCGACGCTGACGGTCACCGGTTCGGTGATCGGCGTATAGCCGCTGTCCGTAAAGGCCAGGTCCTTCTTTTCGAAGGGCGCGAAGGCCTCGTCCAGCAGCCTGAGGAAGGCGGTGTAATCCTCAAACTGGCCGTACAGGTAGGCGATGCAGTTCGAGGGATGGTAGTACAGGTCGTGGTAATTCTTCAGGCTCTCCCAGGTCATGTCGGGAATGTAGTCCGGGTCGCCGCCCTGCTCCAGGCCCACGACGGAGCCGGGAAACGCGGCGCGGTAGCCGTTGAAGGTGGCCTCGCGGCCCAGCGTGGTCGCGCCGAGCATTTCGGAATACACCGTGCCCTCGATGGTCAGCGGGGCATCCATGCTCTCCAGGCGGTAACGCCAGGCCTCCTCACGGAAGATGCTCTCGTCCTCCATCACCATGGGGTTCAGGCAGCTGTCCGTATAGAAGTCGGCATATTTCAGCAGCTGCGCCTCGCTGAGGGACGCGATGGGGTACGAGGTCATCATGCTGTGCGTCTCAGCGTTCATATAGGTGTTGTAGGTCTGATAGCTCAGGTTGAAAAACAGCGTCTTGGACGGGTACTTCTTGCTGCCGTCCAGCGTGGAATGCTCGAAGACGTGTGGCAGGCCCGTGTTGTCCGTCGGCCTGGTCAGGAAGGTCAGGTCAAACACACGGTTGGTATCGTCGTTGGCGATATACATGAGCTTCGCGCCGGTGCGCTGATGCTCGAACAGCACTGTCTGGGCGCCGACGAGGGCAAACTCGCGGATCTCCTTGGCCTCAAAGCCGCAGACCACGTCGCCGACCTCCGGCAGGCCCGTCGGATCATCCGCTTCAGCCGGCTGGGCCAGCGCGCCGGCCGCGCCGAACAGCAGCAGCACGGCCATCAGGACAGATAAGCACTTTTTCAACATGTTCATTGGGACAGTAAACCTCCTTGATGCGCGGCATCGGTCCCCATTCTACAACCGATTTCAAAAAGACGCAAGGGACCCCATGCCGCATTTGCGCAGGCGCCGCGGCGCAGCGCAACAGATGCGCACGCCGCAGGCGACCGCTGACAATAGGTTTATACGCGGAGATCCTGCCCCCTGGCAGACAAAACGTCCTGACACAAGTCAATCAGGATCGCGGATACCGTCCAGCGCCTGATTGATTTTCTTCTCGTCCTGCTTGTCCAGCCAATGGCTCGAAAGCCACACGAAGGCGTAGACCAGGAAGAACACGGCGCTCACGCCGAAGAATCCCGCCGGATCCGTGTACCACTGGCACAGCCAGCCCAAGCCGATCACCACCGCATACAGCGCCAGGCAATGCAGGGCGATCCTGCGCGCAAATGTCTTCCTGTCCCACTGGTCCCGGTTCGTGAGCAGCAGGGTCGGCAGGGCGCATAAGACTCCGGTCAGGATGATAGTGATGGGATGATACCACTGAAGCACCATATCGCTGCCGCCTCCTGAAAAGTGCTGGAATACCGCCAGGATACCGTTCAGGAACAGGATGCCGGTGGAAATCATCATACTCTGGACAAAGATCTTTTTCGCTCCGCTCACAGGATCCCAAGCCTCCTTTTGATCTCCCTGACATAGCTTCTGGAAATGATCACCCGTTCTCCGTTCAGGAGGACGGCGACCATCCTGCCTCCCGGCTCCGCGCTGACATTCCGGATCTTCCGCAGGTTCACGATCATGGACTTCGAGACGCGCACATGGTACATGCCCAGCTTTTCCTCCAGTTCGTACAGGCGGTCCCGGCACTCGAAGCAGTCGTCCCTGGTATAGACAAAGGTGCGCTTATCCACGGACTCGATGTAATAGATCTGCGTCAGCCGGCAGAACCAGGTGCTCCTGTCCCGGATCACCGCAATGCCGCCGGCGCCGTTTTCCAGCAGATCGATGGCGTTCAGGATGTCCGGGGTTTTCTCCATCGCCCGGATCAGCGCCTGCTCCTTTTCCCTGGCGTCCACCTGTTCAAATCGGACCCGCATGCTCTTTACTCCTTTTGGTACGTGAGTATTATTGCTTACCGCTGACAGCCGGCTCGCAGCCGCCCGTGGGCTTCAGCCGGGAGAGCCAGCCCCGGAAAATGCCGCCCTGCAGCACGGATACGACTGTAAAAAAGATATCCGCGAACAGGATGAAAAGGAAGGAGGGCACCATGATGCGCGTATAGCGCTTGCCGGCGTCCGTGCCCCGGTTCACATGATATGCCAGACGGAGCATCAGGGCAATGATCCCGCAGGCCAGCAGGAGCAGCTCTCCGGCGCTGACGGCGAAGGAGCGGAGCGGCTCCCAGGGGCTTTCGCCCTGAGCGGCCCGCAGCACGACGTTCAGGGCCGTCAGTCCGAGCAGCACCGTCAGCATAATGCGCTCCACATTCAGCATCACGCCGCCGCCGATGCCCAGGCCGCCGCACCACGTAAGCCCGCTGCGCGCACAGAAGTTTTCCATCACCCGCATCAGGGGCTCGTTCTGGCGGCCTTCGATAAAGCCGTTGTTGGCGATGGCGTAGACCTTCAGCCGGAGCCGGTTCTCCCGGCAGCAGGCCTCCATTTTTTGCATGAACGGCAGCACGTGCGAGGGAAGGCTGTCCACATACAGCGGAGTGACAAACACGACCTTTTCGGCGGTCCGGATCGCCTCCAGGATCGCGGGATGGTCTGCGGGCGTCCGCAGTTGGAGCACCCTTTTCTCTCCGCGGATCAGTCCGGCGGCGCAGCGCGCGAGGAAGCCCGAGGCGCTCAGCCGGCGCTTGGGACTGCAGTTGATCAGTACGGTGCCGCTCATCATGCCTGCCCTCCCGCTTCCTCCGCGTCCGCGCAAAAGGCGACGCTGTGCTCCCGGAACCCCATATTGACCGCGTTGCTCTCCGCCATCAGCCGCAGCGCCTGCTTTTCCGCCTCAGTGAACGTTCCGTAGGCGATCACGTGAAACCGCCCCTTTCTGCCGTACCGCAGCGTATGGTGCATCTGCCCGCCCCGGTACGTGCTGAGGGGCGTCGACAGGCCGATGCTCCTGTCCAGCAGGTTCTTCACCGCCGGGCTGTACCCGCCGTACAGGTTTGCGGTGACGACGGTCATGTCCTCGCACATCCCGAGCACCCTGCAGACCTCCCGCAGCTCGTCCTTCAGGACGCAGGCGGCCGGATGCCTTGTCCAGCACCGGAAGCAGCCCTGGCAGGGCGCGTACCGGCCATCCGCGCAGATCACCAGATCCGCGGCGGCGCGCAGCCGCATGTTCTGTTCCGTTCCGAGATCGTGAATGATGGCTTTCATAGGCTCGTCTTCCTTCCGTTCAGGTTTCAGCGGCCCTTGCCGGCCGCGTCACCCATTCTACGGAAATCCGCCTCAAGCGCAAGCACTTCGACGCCAAGGCGCACAAACGCGCCACCAAGATGCGTCTGATCACCAGTCTATAACACATTTTCAGGAAACGCAACCCGCGGAGCGCCGGAAGACAGCGTCGCAAAAACGGCGCCCGATCCGCTTCTTGACATCAGATCGGCGTTTGTGATATATACTGTTGTACAAATGCTCAAAAGCTGGCTGTTCTTTATAATGCGCAACGGCCTCTTATTGGGAAAACGGGAGTTTCTGCCATGTATGGACGCTATTCCTATCGTGCTGCCGCCATACTGCTCGCGCTGCTGGCCTGCCTCGGCCTGCGGGCCTCCAGCGCTTCTGCCGCCGTCAGCCTGACCCAGACGGAGGGCGGCTTTCACTTTGAGTTCACCAGCGAGCTGCCATACATGCTGCTCAGGTACTGCACGGGCAGCGAATCCGGCACGCTGGTGCTGCCGGGCGACGAGGGCCGCTATACCGGCGACGTGCCGCTGATGAAGCAGCCGGTAAAACAGAACGCGCGCGTAGAAGTCAGCACCCCGGCAGGGCTCGTCGTTGAAAAGGCCAATCTGCCCCTGAAGCCCGAGGCCGTCAAACGGATCAATCCGGACCGCGACGCCGTCAGGAAGGTGACCGATCTCACCCTGATCCCGGGCGACAAGGCGGTCGGCATCCGCTTCACCGCGCCGGGGCACCATCAGGTGATCGTCAGGATATCGTCCGCCGTCCAGAACATGCGCTTTACCCTGAATGAAGCGGAAAACGGAGTGTTCGATTGCACCGTTCCCCTCCGGTGCGTGTATCCGCGCGACCTGGTCACGGTGACCGTGCAATCGCTGAATGAGCGCACCCTCGCCAAGGGGGACGTCCGGACCCTCTTCTCCCCGATCGACGCGGGCGAGACCGCGCCGGAGGGGCCGCTCCACGGCGTAAAGGTGTGCATCGATCCTGGCCACCAGGCGCTGCCGGTCTACGGCGGCAGGGTCTACCAGTATCCCGGCAGCGACAAGCTCGTCTCCGGCGGCAACTCCACGATGGCCCAGGGGAATAAGACCCAGCGCAAGGAATCCGTGGCGGTGCTGGAGATTTCCTATCACCTCTGCCGCCTGCTGCGCGAAGCCGGCGCCGAGGTGGTGATGACGCGCTGGGAGGAGGAGGTCTCCGTCACCAATATGGAGCGCGCGGAGTACGCCAACGCGCAGAACGCCGATTACTTCCTGCGCATCCACCTGAACAATTCGTCCGACCACACGCAGAACGGCGTATATGTCTACGGGCCGTCGCGTTCCCCCTATGCCAGATCGCTCATGCCCATCGAGCGCTACCGCGACACCGCCCAGACCATCGCCGACGAGATGGTGGCCTCCACCCGGGTTCGCGGCGGCTGCGTGCGCATGTCCGACCAGTTCGTGGGGAGCAACTACGCCAAGATGGTCACCTTCCTGATCGAATGCGGCTTCCTCTCCACCCCCGCCAACGACTGGATCCTGACCACCTCCGACTACCAGATCAAGATCGCCCGCGGCATCGTGAACGGCCTGGTCCGCGTGGTCCGGGGCGATCTGGAGCCGTACAGGCCGCACCGATAAGCTTTTTCCGCATTTTATGCATTTTTAATACATTTCCATGCAGCCCGCCTGTTGCACGGGCTGTTTTTTTGCTGTACAATAGCTCTTGATCGTCTTCAGGCGGTCGGAACAGGAGGAATCGCACATGGAAAGAGTGTATAATTTCGCGCCGGGTCCCGCCATGCTGCCGCAGCAGGCGCTGGAGACTGCCGCCGCCGAAATGCTGAGCTACCAGGGAACCGGCATGTCCGTGATGGAGATGAGCCACCGTTCCAAGGGCTACCAGGCCATTTTTGACGAAGCCATTTCTCTGCTCCGGGAGCTCATGCAGATCCCGGATAACTATACGGTGCTGCTGCTGCAGGGCGGCGCCACCGGCCAGTTCGCGGCCGTGCCGCTGAACCTGCTCAAGACCACCGCGGACTACGCGGACACCGGCAATTTCGCCCACGGCGCGCTCAGCCAGGCCAAGGCCTACGGCGAGATCCGCTGTGCGGCCTCCTCCCGGGAGGACAATTACACCTATATTCCCGAGATCACGAAGGACATGGTCAATCCTGACGCGGATTACTTCTACATCTGCACCAACAACACCATCTTCGGCACCCGCTATCCCAGCATCCCGGATACGGGCAAGGTGCCGCTGGTGGCCGACATGTCCAGCAACATCCTCTCCGAGCCCTACGACGTGAACAGGTTCGGCGTCATCTTCGCGGGCGCGCAGAAGAACATCGGCCCCGCCGGCCTGACCGTGGTGGTGGTGCGCAACGACCTGCTGGGCCATCCCTCTCCCTTATGCCCCAAGGTATTCAACTGGACGCTGCAGGCGGAGAAGGGCTCCATGCTCAACACCCCGCCCACCTACGCGGTATACATGATGGGCCTCTGCCTCAAGTGGCTCAAGGCCCAGGGCGGCGTGGCCGGCATCGAAAAGGTGAACATCGAAAAGGCGCGCATCCTGTATGAAACGCTGGACCAGAGCGGCTTCTACAGGCCCACGGCGCAGCCGGGCAGCCGCTCCCGCATGAATGTGACCTTCACCACTCCCAGTCCGGAGCTGGACGCGAAGTTCGTGGCCGAGGCGGCCAAGGCCGGCCTGGTCAGCCTGAAGGGCCACCGCCTGGTGGGCGGCCTCAGGGCCAGCATCTACAACGCCATGCCCATCGAGGGCGTGCAGGCGCTGTGCGCCTTCATGAAGGCCTTTGAGAAGGAGAATGCCTGATGTTTAAGATCAAAACGCTGAACCCCATCTCCCCCGTCTACCGCGACATCCTGGCCGGGGACAAGTACCTGGTCAGCCCCGAGGCCGAGCAGGCGGACGCGGTGATCGTGCGCAGCGCGGACATGCTGAACCTGCCCGTTGAGGAAAGCTGGCTGTGCGTCGGCCGCGCGGGCGTCGGCGTGAACAACATCCCCCTGGATAAGATGGCCGAGAACGGCGTCGTGGTGTTCAACACGCCCGGCGCGAACGCCAACGCCGTCAAGGAGCTGGTAGTGGCCGGCCTGCTGCTGGGCTCCCGCCGCATATCCGAGGGCATCCGCTGGACGCTGGACAACGCGGACGATCCCGACCTGACGAAGCTGGTGGAAAAGAGCAAAAAGCAGTTCGTCGGCCCCGAGCTCAAGGGCAAGACCCTGGGCGTCATCGGCCTGGGCGCCATCGGCGTGCTGGTGGCCAACGTGGGCGCTTCCCTGGGCATGAAGGTGCTGGGCTACGACCCCTACATCTCCGTGGACCATGCCTGGAGCCTTTCCCGCTCCGTACGCCATTCCACCGACGTGAGCGAGGTCCTGCGCGAGTCCGACTACGTGACCCTGCACATCCCGCTGACGGACGGCACCCGCAAGATGATCGACAGCGCGGCCCTGGAGCAGATGAAGCACGGCGCGGCCCTGCTGAACTTCGCCCGCGACGCTCTGGTGGACAGCCAGGCCCTGGCCGACGCGCTGAACAACGGCCAGCTGCGCGCCTACATCTCCGACTTCCCCGTGCCGGCGCTGATGCACGTCAAGAACACCGTGTTCCTGCCCCACCTGGGCGCTTCCACCCCGGAGAGCGAGGACAACTGCGTGCGCATGATCGCCGAGCAGATCGAAGGCTACCTGCTCCGCGGCGAGATCGTGAACAGCGTCAACTATCCCAACTGCAAGCTGGGCGCCGTCACCATGCCGCGCCTCACCGTGCTGCATCAGAACATCCCCAACGTCATCGGCTCCGTCACCGGCGCGCTGGCGGAGGCGGGCCTGAACATCGAGAACATGGTCAACCAGTCCCGCGGCGCCTACGCCTATACCGTGCTCGACCTGAGCGACAAGCCCAGCGGCGCGGTGATGAGCGCCATCGATGCCCTGGAAGCTGTCTACCGCGTGCGGCTGCTGATGCCGTAACGTTCCCTTCATCCATTTCTGCCATCCGGCTTTTCGTCGGATGGCTTTTCCTGCGAAAAGGAGGTCACTCATGCGTGCAGTCGTTCAGCGCGTCGTGGTAGCCTGCGTCACGTCCGAAGGCGAGGAGAGCGGCCGCATCGGGGCCGGGCTCTGCGTCCTCCTGGGCGTGGAAACGGGAGATACCGAAGCCGACGCGAAATACATGGCCAACAAGCTCGTCAAGCTGCGCATCTTCGAGGACGAGCAGGAGAAAATGAACCGCTCCGTGGTGGACATCGGCGGGCAGATCCTGTGCGTGAGCCAGTTCACCCTGCTGGGTGACGCCCGCGGGCAGAACCGCCCCGGCTTCACCGCCGCCGAGCGCCCGGAGGAGGCCAACCGGCTGTACGCCCTGACCTGCGAGCTGATCCGCCAGGCCGGCGTGCCGGTGGAAACGGGCGTGTTCCGCACCCACATGCAGGTGTCCCTGGTCAACGACGGCCCGGTCACCATTCTGCTGGACAGCAGAAAAACCTTCTGATCTTCTCCTCCCGATCCGAAAAGGAACCGTATGAACCGAGAACTCAAATTGGCGCTCAGCTACCTGCGCCGATACTGGCTGCAATACCTGCTCGGCATCCTGGCCCTGTTCATCGTGGACAGGGTCAATGCCGGCGTGCCCCTGCTGACCGGCGAGCTGATCGACGGCCTGACCAACCGGGCGGAGACGGGCTTCGGCCTGGAGAGCATCAGGGCCATCGCGCTGCGCCTGCTGGGCATGGGCGCGGTCATCACCCTGGGGCGCTTCGGCTGGCGGTACTTCCTGTTCGGGTCGGCACGCTCCGTGGAGCGGGATCTGCGGCGGGACATGTTCGCGCATCTGGAGACCCTGTCCATGGCGTATTTTAACGAGCACAAGACCGGCGACCTGATGGCGCACTTCACCAACGACCTGATGTCCGTGCGCAGGCTGCTGGGCATGACCGTCATCACCATCTTCGACGCCAGCGTCATGCTGATCCTGGTGCTGTGGAACATGATCGCCTATGTGGACGCGCGCCTGACGCTGACCGCGGTGGCCCCGATGATCGTCATCGTCATCGGCAACGTGTTCTTCGGCAAGCACATGCACCGCCGCTTCCTGAAAAAGCAGGAGGCGTTTTCCGAGCTCACCGACCAGGTGCAGGAATCCATCAGCGGCATCCGCGTGATCAAGGCCTTCGTGCAGGAGATGGCCCAGCTGAAGGCCTTCGCGAGGATCAACGCCAAAAACCGGGAAAAGAACCTGGCCGTGGTGCGGCTGGTGGCCATCGCCATCCCCGTCCTGGAGCTGATCATCGGCCTGAGCCTGCTGGCTACGCTGCTGTACGGCGGCCGGCTGGCCATCTACGGGCAGATCACGCCCGGCCAGTTCGTGGCCTTCAACAGCTATGTGGGCATGCTGGTCTGGCCCATGATCGCCGTGGGCGAGGCGGTGTCCAGCGTGTCCCAGGGCATGGCCTCCCTCAAGCGCATCCGCGCCATCCTGGACGAGCAGCCGGACATCCGTGACGAGGGCGACCCAGCTATCACCGGGCTGAAGGGCGACATCGCCCTGAACGGTCTCACCTTCGCTTATCCTGGCGCCGAATCCCGGCCCGCGCTGAGGGACATCTCGGTCCGCGTGAAAGCCGGCGAGACCCTGGCCGTCATCGGGCGCACCGGCAGCGGCAAGACCACCCTGGCCAGCCTGCTGACGCGCCTGTGGGACACGGAGCGGCCCGACATGCTGACCATGGACGGACATCCCCTGAGAAGCATTCCCCTCGCCGTGCTGCGGCGGGACATCGCCTACGTGCCGCAGGACAGCTTCCTGTTCAGCGACACGGTGGAGCACAACATCGCCTTCGCCTGTGAGAACGCGGCCCATGAGGACGTCGTGCGCGCCGCCGAGGCCGCCCAGGTGCACGAGAACATCCTGGAATTCCCCGAGGGCTACGCTACGGTGGTCGGCGAGCGTGGCGTGACCGTGTCCGGCGGGCAGAAGCAGCGCATTTCCATCGCCCGCGCCCTGATGAAGGACGCGCCCATCCTGCTGCTGGACGACGCCCTGTCCGCCGTCGACACAGATACCGAGGAGAAGATCCTCGCGCGCCTGCGGGAGCTGCGGCAGGGGCGCACCACCGTCATCATCGCGCACCGCATCTCCACCATCCAGCACGCGGACCACGTGCTGGTGCTGGACGACGGCCGCCGCGCCGAGTACGGCACCCACGCGGAGCTGCTGGCGCTGAACGGCCTGTACCGCTCGATCTACGACAAGCAGCAGCTGGAAAAGCAGTTCCATGAGGAGCATCCCGCCGACGACCTCTCCGGCCTGAAGGGAGGTGAGGCGCATGAGTAAGCAGAACAAAGCCGGGCTCAAGGCCCGCCTGAAGGCCCTGTGGCAGTCCCGCGACGACCAGGACGATCATATCCACTACGAGGGCAGCGCCATCCGCCGCATCCTGCGCTACATGAAGCCGCACCTGCGCACCTTCTGCGTATGCCTTCTGCTGGTGCTGATCGCCACCGGGCTGGAGATCTGGCGGCCCATCATCATCGGCGACGCCATCGACGAGTTCATCACCGGGCAGACCAGCCAGACCGTGCTGAGCAGCGGCCGTACCGAGTGGGCGGCGGGCGAGATGGCGGACGCGCGCTTCCGGGGCGTGCTGATCGCCAGCGCCAAGTACCTGCTCGCCCTGATCGGCCTCTTCCTGTGCAACCGCTTCCAGTTCCTGATGATGCAGCGCATGGGCCAGGACATCATCTACGATATGCGCAACGAGATCTTCGCGCATATCGAGTCGCTGACGATGCGCTTCTTCGACACGACCCCGGTGGGCAAGCTGGTGACCCGCGCCACCAACGACGTGGAATCCATCAACGAGGTCTTTACCGACATCCTGATCAAGCTGTTCCGCAACGCGGTCAAGATCGTCGGTCTGATCATCATCATGCTGGCGCTCAACGCGCGCTTGGCCCTGTACAGCTTCGTGCTGCTGCCGGTGGTGATGGCGCTGACCGTCATCTTCCGCCTGATCTCGCGCAAGACCTACCGCATGGTGCGCACGCGGCTGACGGCCATCAACACCTACCTGAGCGAGCATCTCTCGGGCATGAAGATCATCCAGGTCTTCGGCTGCGAAGCGCAGAAGCTGAAGGAGTTTTCAAAGAAGAACGACGACCTGTACAAAGCGGGCTTCCGGGAGATGATGGTGTTCGCCCTCTTCCGTCCCGGCCTGTATATGCTGAGCGTGGTCGCGCTGGCCATCGTCATGTATTTCGGCGGCCGCACCGCCCTTATGGGCGTCATCACCATCGGCACGCTGTTCAAGTTCCTGCAGTACATCGGCTCCTTCTTCGAGCCCATCCAGGAGCTGGCGGAGCAGTTCTCCACCCTGCAGAGCGCCATCGCCTCGTCGGAAAAGATCTTCACCCTGCTGGACACCAAGCCCCAGATCCCGCGCAGCGAGCATCCCACCCTGCTGCCCGAGATCAAAGGCCGCATCGAGTTCGACCACGTCTGGTTCAGCTACACCGGCGACGAGAAGGACTGGGTGCTGAGGGACGTGTCCTTCACGATCGAGCCGGGCCAGAGCGTGGCCTTCGTCGGCGCGACCGGCGCGGGCAAGAGCTCCATTCTGAACCTGATCGGCCGCTACTACGACGTGCAGAAGGGCACGATCCGCGTCGACGGCGTGGACATCCGCGAGATGAGCCGCGAACAGCTGCGCGGCGCCATCGGCCAGGTGCAGCAGGACGTGTTCCTGTTCACCGGCGACATCAGCGGCAACATCCGCCTGCTCAACGAGGATATCACCGACGAACAGATCCGCGAGGCCGCCCGCGAGGTGAACGCCGCGCGCTTCATCGAGCGCCTGCCCAACGGCTACTCGGAGCGCGTGACCGAGCGCGGCGCGACCTACTCCGCCGGCCAGCGGCAGCTACTGTCCTTCGCGCGCACCCTGGCCTACGACCCGAAGATCCTGATCCTGGACGAGGCCACCTCCAACATCGACACGGAGACGGAGCAGTGGATCAAGGAGGCCGTACACCGGCTCATGCAGGGCCGCACGGCCATCATGGTGGCCCACCGCCTCTCCACCATCCAGGACTGCGACCGCATCATGGTCATGCACCACGGCCGCATCCGCGAAAGCGGCACCCACCAGGAGCTGCTGCAGAAGAACGGCATCTACAAGCGGCTGTACGAGCTGCAGCTGGAATAATAGCGGAATCAGCCCTGCTGACCGCTTTTGCGCTGTGTTCCCGGGAAATAACAAAAAAGGGGCTGTTGCACAACCCCAAAACCTGTGTGCGTGCGTGTAAAGGCAATACGGAATGCACTAGTCAACATAAAGTAGACACAGAAAGAAAGTTTTCTACACAAGTCACAGGGCATGGTACTCTCTGTACTGTTTAGGCGTCAGATAGTT
>CACWHI010000002.1 GCA_902760595.1 uncultured Eubacteriales bacterium | reverse complement strand
GTGGCTTCGCCATCCGCCGAATGAATCGGCGGACTCCGGGATTCCGTGCCGGAACGGACCGGGCCTCGTCTCACTCTACTGTATGACTGAATAGTTACATTTATTTCAAATATTTGTCGAAATTGTTACAAAATTTGTTTGACATTCCTGGCCTCTTCCGATATAATAGGGCGTGATGACATTTCCATCATATTTGATGCGAAACAGAAGGAGGCTATGATCCGTATGGCTGAAGAAAACACCAGAAAGGACGCCTATGTCAGGCTCAGACATATACTGATCGTACTGCTCGTTTTGACCGCCATCGCGGTGATAGGATTCGTTTTCGCGCGCAGCACCGTCAATCAGCAGCTGGCGCAGCTGCAGGAGCAGCGCGACAAGCAGAATGAAGAGCGGGTCGAGCTGCGGGAGCAGTGGCTCGCGGAGCAGGCGGCCGCCCAGGCCAAGCCCGTGGACGAAAGCTGGCCGCTGCCGGATCCCGAGGGCTGGGCCATCGTGGATATCAGCAGCTTCGATGTGAAGAACGGCGCTACCCAGGAGTTCGAGCGCGACGAGCTGGAGACGGGCGGCCTGATGCTGGTCAACCGCTGGCATTACCTGCCGACCGACTTTACGGACGACCGCTTTGAGAACGGCGAGGAGCTGGTCAGCATCATGACCCAGTCCGGCGCGGACGGGTTCTCTATCCAGACCGCCAACCGCAGCGTACGGCTCCAGCGTGCCGCCTATCAGCACATGCTCGAAATGCTGCAGGCCGCCAAAGCGGACGGCCTGGAGAACTATATGATCCAGGAAGGCTACCGCACCAACGCGCGCCAGACAGAGCTGTTCCTGAACGAGCAGACCAAGTTTGAAAACCGTTATACCGGCGAGGTGCTGATCGAGAAGGCGCGTGAGAACGTGAACGTGCCCGGCACCAGCGACTACCAGACCGGCCTGACCTTCAACGTGCGCCGCAACAAGAAGGGCGACAGCGAATTCAACAGCGTCAAGTTCACGGAGACGGAGCATTTTTCCTGGCTGTGGAACCACTCCTGGGAGTACGGCTACGTGTTCCGCTTCCCGGTCAGCGGCTATCCGGTGGCGACAGCCTCGGACAAGTCCTGGAAGACGGGCGAATCCAAGCACCTGATGATGTTCCGTTATGTGGGTGTCGCCGCGGCGGCTGTGATGCACAAAATGGACATCTGCCTGGAGGAAATGATCGAGTACATGGCGGCGCATCCGCATCTGGCGGTGTACCAGGACGGCGAGCTCAAGTATGAGCTGTACCGGATGGCCGACACCGGCGGCAGCGTGAGCGTGAAGGTGCCCGCCGGGGCCGAAGCGGAAGCGTCCATCGATAACATGGGCGGCGTGATCGTGTCGCTCTACTACTGAGACGGATTCAGTGTGAAGAGTGAAGTGGCGGTTGAAATCGCTGCGCGATTTCTTCTGATTCATGGATTCAGGGTCAGCCTGCGGCAATCAAAAGAAACTCCGCAGCAAAGCGGAGGAGTTTCTACCTGAACTTCACACTCCACACTCATCTGTACCGAAGACTACTGAATAAGCTGCTGCGGGTGCTCCGCAACAGCTATTTTTATGGAGGGACGAGCCTTGGAACTGTTTGACAGCCATTGCCATATGGACGACGAGCGCTTTGATGAGGACCGGGAAGAGACATATCAAAAGCTGCGGGAGAGCGGCGTGACCCGGCTCACCTGCGTCGCCAGCGACCTGAAGACGTCTGACTCGTCGCTGGCCTTTGCCCTGAGTCATGAGGGCGTCTATGCCACCTGCGGCATCCATCCGCACGAGGCGAAGGACGCGCCAGCGGACTATCTCGCGACGCTGGAGCGCTACTGCAAAGAAAAGCCCTATGTCGCCATTGGGGAGATCGGGCTGGATTACTATTATGACCTGAGCCCCCGCGACGTGCAGAAGCGCGTGCTGAACGAGCAGCTGGACCTGGCCGTGGCCCTGGATATGCCGTGCATCTTCCACGTCCGGGACGCGCACGGGGACATGGTGGAGATCTTCCGCCAGCGCAAGGTATTGCCGCAGGGCATCATCCACTGCTTTTCCGGCAGCGCGGAAACGGCGAGGGAATACCTGCGCATGGGCTTCTACATTTCCTTCGCCGGCCCGCTGACCTTCAAAAAGTCCGTGCACCTGCAGGCCGCCTGCCAGGCTGTGCCGCTGGACCGCCTGCTGATCGAAACCGACAGCCCCTACCTCGCGCCCGAACCCGTGCGCGGCCGCCGCAACGACCCCTCCAACGTGCGCTATGTATGTGAAAAAGCCGCCGGGCTGCATGGCATCCCGGCGGAGGAAATGGCGCGGATCACGTATGAGAACGCGATGAGAATCTATCGGATCACCGCTTGATATCGTAATTCGTATTCATCAGGTTCTTGATGGACTGCACGTCGTCGATGATGTTGGCGTCGCCGTGGATGGTGTGCTTGATGACGCTGGATGCGACGGCGAAGTTGATCATGTCCATGGGCTTGTAATCGTGGACCATGGCGTAGATGAGGCCGCTGGCGAAAGCGTCGCCGCCGCCCACGCGGTCCAGGATGTTAAAGGTGAACATGCGGCTCTCGAAGGTGTGATTGTCGTACCACATGAAGGCCTTCAGGCTGTTCTCAGAGCCGGAGTGCGCGTAGCGCACGTGGCGGGCGATGCAGCGGATGTTCGGATATTTCTCTACGAAGCGCTGGAAGATCTCGTCCTGCTGCTCATAGGTGGGCTGCAGGGGCACGCCGTCCTTCCAGTCGCCCTTGGAGGGGTCGCTGTCGTCCTTATAGAGGTGATAGGGCTCGATACCCAGCAAGATATCCACATAGGGCAGGCACTTGGTGCAGAAATCCCGGGCCTGTTCCCAGGTCCACAGGGCCGAGCGGAAGTTGCCGTCGAAGCTGACCGTGAGGCCCAGCTTTTTCGCGCTCTCCAGCATCCTCAGGATAGCGTCCGCGCAGGAGGGGCTCAGGGCCGGTGTGATGCCGCTCAGGTGCAGCCAGTCGAATTCCTTGAGCAGGGCGTCGAAATCGTAGGAGCTAAAATCGAACTCCGAGATCGCGGAGTGCTTCCGGTCATAGATGACCTTGCTGGGGCGGATGCCGTAGCCGGTCTCCAGGTAATAGGTGCCCAGGCGATGGGTCGGCGTCTGCTCGGGCGTGGACAGGATCATCGGGGTGCAGTGCACGTCGTTGGAGCGTAGCCAGCGGATGGCGCTCTTGCCCAGGGAGTTGTTGGGCACGACGGAGAAGAAGGTGCTGTCCACCTGCAGGTTGGCCAGGGCCAGGGCGATATTCGCTTCGCTGCCGCCGTAGCTGGCCTCGAACATGTTGGCCATCCTGATCTTGTCGTAGTTCGGCGGGGTCAGGCGGAGCATGATCTCGCCCATCGTGATGAAGCGCTTGGTCGTGGTCTGCTGAGAGGCCAAAGGATTCTGATGCTGCATAACGGACGCCTCCTGTGTGTTTGTTGCTGTTATTATAGCAAAATGCCGGCTGATTGTCTATGAAAATACTTGCTTTTTCAAAACCGGTCTGGTAAGATATGGGATACTGACGCGGTTCCGCCGCGGCAGGCTTTGCTGTCGCGGCGGGAACGAAGATTTGTTGGGAGTGGATGGCTTGAACGACAAGGAACTCTGGGATCGTGTCTGCCAGCTGATTCAGCCGCAGATGCCGATGGTCTCTTATACGACGTGGATCGAGAACGGCCTGAAGCCCGCCGGGCTTCGGGACGACGTCTTTTATGCGGAGGCGAACACGGATTTTATCTATTCCTTCGTCGAGCGCAACTGGGCCTCGCTCATCGACAACGCGCTGATCCAGGCGGCGGGACGGCCTGTCAGGCTGCAGCTGGTGCATAAGGGCGAGCAGCCGGAGCTGCCTGCCCAGCCCAAGACGCAGGAAGCCGACCACGCCAGCAGCGAGCTGAACCCGGCCTATACCTTCGATACGTTCGTCGTGGGCAGCGCGAACCGCTTTGCGCACGCGGCCTGTCTCGCGGTGGCCGAGGCCCCAGCGGACGCCTATAACCCGCTCTTTCTGTACGGTGGCGTCGGCCTGGGCAAGACCCACCTGATGCACGCCATCGGGCATTTCGTGCTGAACCGCCATCCGGAGACCGTGGTGCGCTATGTCACCACGGAGACCTTTACCAACGAGCTGATCGAGGCGATCCAACAGAAGCGCACCGCGGAATTCCGTGACAGGTACCGGAAATGCGACCTCCTGCTGATCGACGATATCCAGTTCCTGGCGAAGAAGGAGAGCACGCAGGAGGAATTCCATAATACCTTCAACGCCCTGCACGACGCGGGCAAGCAGATCGTGATCACCTCCGACCGCCCGCCCAAGGACATCCCGAAGCTGACGGACCGGCTGACCTCGCGCTTTACCTGGGGCCTGATCGCCGATATCAGCAAGCCCGATTTTGAAACGCGCATGGCCATCCTGCAAAAAAAATGCGCGGACGATATGTTGGATATCGACCGTGAGGTATTGGAAATGATCGCCTCCCGGGTGGAAAGCAACATCCGGGAGCTGGAGGGCTGCCTGAAGCGCCTGAGTGCCTATTCCTCGCTAACGGGCCGACGGATCGACCGGAAGCTGGCGGAGGACGCGCTGCGCGAGGTGTTCCAGAGCGCGAAGCCTCAGAAGCTGAGCTGCGACGATATCATCGAAGCGGTGGCGCAGTATTACAATCTGAGCGGCGACGACCTGAAGGGCCCGCGCCGCAATCGGGAGATCTCCGTGCCGCGCCAGATCGCCATGTACCTGTGCCGCGAGGTGGGGGACGCTTCGTTCCCGCACATCGGCGACGCCTTTGGCCGCGATCACTCCACCATCCAGCACGGCTGCGACCGTATCGCTGAGGAAAGGCGCGACAACCCTTCCATGGCTACGGTGATCGACGACCTGACCAAGCAGCTGCAGGAACGCTGAGGACGGACCGTCACGCCTCCAGTATTTCCTGCGCGTTGTCGTTGGTCAGGGCGCGGGCGGTATCCTCGCCGTATTCCTTCAGAAGGATATCGTAGCACTGTCCCATGGCCGGCTCACGGCCGGGCATATCGTGGGTGTCGGTGGACACGTAATCGATCAGGCCGCTTTTCATGATGCTTTTGATCCAGCGGCGGCGCAGGAAGCCCTGCCTGTGGACGAACAGGCTGCAGTTGACCTGGATGCGCACGCCATACCGATCCTTGAGCTCTTCGACGCGGCGGAGATCGGAAAGACAGGCGTACCGCTCGATGTGCGCGAACACAGGACGGTAGCCCGCGTTGCGGACCTTCTGGGCGGCCTCACAGAGGCGCTCATAGTTTTCAGTGGGCATGAACTCGATCAGCGCAAACTCACTTCCCGCCAGGGTCAGGGCCTTGCCCTCACGCAGGTAGCGCGGCGTGAGATCCGTGTACAGGATCTCATGCCCGGTATAGATCTGCATGTGCAGCCCTTCCCGCCGGATCAGGGCCTGCGCCTCCTCAAAGTGGCGGCAGTAGGCGTCCATGGGGAAAGGATTCAGCCCCGGCGTGATGTGGGAGGTAGAGACCAGGTTCGTGATCCGGTTTGCCTCCAGATTGAACAGAAGCCTGAGCATGGCGTCCTGATCCGCGCAGCCGTCGTCTACGCCGTATATGAAGTGATTATGCATGTCGGTGAACATAGAAAAACCTCATCTGTCACAGAAAAAGGGGCTGGAAACCAGCCCCTTTTGACATTATACGAAAGCTGTCAGTTGTCCTCGTCGTCACTGCTCTCTTCGCCTTCGTTATCCTCGGGGAAAAGGGGCTTGTGGCAGTTGGGGCAGAGATAGTCCTCGTCGAAGTCGAAGCGCTCGACGTCGAACACCATGACCTCGCCACAATAGGGGCAGGCATATTCCACGGTGCGCTCGTCCTCGCCATCCTCGTCGCCGTTGTCGCCGTCTTCGCCGTCGCCTTTGTCGTCCCGGTCGGACGCGTCGCCGTAGATGTCCTCTTCCATATCGGAAAGATCCTCGTCGATGCTTTCCATATACTCGTTGAGCTCATCCAGGGCTTTGTGAAGGTCGTCGTTGTCCTTGGCCATCTCGTCCATAACGTCCAGCATTTTCAGGATCAGCTTGCTTTCCGGCTTGGACTCGTCCAGCTGCATGCCTTCGGCCAGGCCGCGCAGGAATGCGACACGGTCAGTCAGTTCGCTCATAAAAAATCCTTTCCTCAGGCTCTGCTGAGATATTCGCCGCTGCGGGTATCGATCTTGATGACGTCGCCGATGTTGATGAACAGGGGCACCATTAGCTCGTAGCCGGTCTCCACGGTGGCGGGCTTATAGGTATTGGAGGCGGTATCGCCCTTGAAGCCGGGCTCGGTCTGGGTGACCTCCAGGTCCACGAAGTTCGGCGCTTCGACGGAGAAGGCCTTGCCCTTGAAGTAGCGGATGGTCACGTTCATGTTTTCCTTCACATACTTGACCGCGTCTTCCACCGCGTCCTTGCCCAGGGGTTCCTGCTCGTAGGTCTCGGGATCCATGAAGTAGTACAGGTCGCCGTCGTTATACAGGTACTGCATTTCCTTGGTATCGATGATGGCGCGGGGCATCTTGTCCGTGGGGTTGAAGGTGCGCTCGACCACGGCGCCGGTCATGACGTTCTTGATCTTGGTACGCACGAAGGCCGCGCCCTTGCCCGGCTTCACGTGCTGGAAGTCGACGATGTTCCAGACGCCGCCATCCCATTCGATGGTAATGCCTTTTTTGAAATCACCTGCTGTAATCATATGCTGGGTTCCTCCGTTTCAGTTGTAGATTTGATGTATATAAGGCAGCCGATCAGAGGATCAGCAGATCCTTCGTAAAGTAGACGAACGTCTCGGACTTATCCGCGCCGATGACGCAGGTATTCTCGATACGCACGCCGCCCACTCCGGGCACATAGATGCCGGGCTCCACGGTCATGGTCGTGTTTTCGGTCAGCACGTCGTGGCAGGTGGGGGAGAGGCGCGGGTTTTCATGGATGTCGATGCCCACGCTGTGGCCCAGGCCGTGGCCGTAATACTGACCGTAGCCCGCGCCGCCAATGATGTCGCGGGAGATCTTGTCGATATCGCTGGCGACCAGGCCGGCGCGCAGGGCGTCCTGGCAGGTCTGCTGCGCTTCCAGCACGATGCCGTAGATCTTTTTCAGCTCCGCGCTGGGCTCGCCCAGGGCCAGGGTGCGGGTCATGTCCGCGTCATAGCCGCCCTTACGCGCGCCGAAGTCAATGGTGATCATATCGCCCTTCTTCAGCTTGCGCGGGCCGGGAATGGCGTGGGGGAGAGAGCCGTTCTCGCCGGAGGCCACGATCGTATCGAAGGCGAGGCCGTCCGCGCCCAGCTTGAGCATCTCAAACTCGAGCGCGATGCGGATATCGGTCTCGGCGATGCCTTCCTTGAAGATGGGCAGTATATTCTGCAGAGCTTTGCAGGAAATATCACAGGCTTCCCTGATCAGCGCGAGCTCGGAGGGCTCCTTGACCTCGCGCACCTTCTCGGGTTCGCCGTTCAGCGTGGTCATGGTGAAGCCGGGCATATCCTGCTTCATGCTCTCGAACGCTTTCACGGTGACCTCGTCGGCTTCGTAGCGGAGGGCGTTCACGTGATGCCCGTTCAGGTACTCGCAGGCCAGCGCGGCGTGACGCTGACCGGTCCTGATGGTCAGTACCTCGAAGCCGGGGGCCTGGCGGCCGGCCTGCTCCGTATAGCGGGAGTCGGTGATGACGGCGCAGATCCCGCGGCCGATGACCACGGCGCCTTCGCCGGTGAAGCCGGAGACATAGAACATGTTGCTTGGCTTCGTCAGATAAATGGCTTCGTTTTCATTCAGCTTCGCGAGCTCAATGATCCTCTCTGCCCTTGTTTTCATGCGTTCAGGTCCTTTCGTCAGGCTGTTTGGAGGCCGAAATCCAGCGACCATGTATACCCTGACATGTTATTATAGCACAGGATTTGTATGAACGCTACAGTTTTTTTCGGAGAATTGGAAAAAAGCGGGGCATAGCTGTAAAATCGACGGACATTCTTTTGCCTTTTTGCGTAAATCATGGTATCATGTTTTTGCGGCATCATCACACAGGCAGTCTGGCCGCTGGAGGGAAACTGACATGAGCATTAACTGGTATCCGGGGCACATGGCGAAGGCCAAACGCCAGCTGACTGACCAGGTGGCCAAGGCGGACGTGATTGTGGAGCTGTGCGACGCGCGGCTGCCGCGTTCCAGCCGGAATCCGGACCTGAAGGGGATCATCCGGGCCAAGAACCATCTGCTGATCATGCAGAAGAGTGATCTGGCGGATGAGCTGGAGACCTCGCACTGGCTCGGCTACTTCCGCGCCCAGGGCCTGAAGGCTGCGGCGATCGACGTGAACCGTCAGTACAAGCAGGTGCTGCGCATGATCCAGGCGGAAGCGCAGGAGCGGATCGACCGCGCGAAGGAGCGGGGCGTCAATAAGACGGTGAGGGCCATCGTGGTGGGTGTGCCGAACGTGGGAAAGTCCACACTGATCAACCGTCTGTATGGCAGCGCCGTGAGGGAGGTCTCGGACCGCCCCGGCGTCACGAGAGCCAACCAGTGGGTGCGCGTTTCCCCGTATCTGGAGATCCTGGATACGCCCGGCCTGCTGTGGCCGCGGCTGGACGACCAGAAGGCGGCGCTGCGCCTGTCCTATATCGCGGCGGTGCGCGACGATGTGCAGGATATCTACGCCCTGGCCATCAACCTGCTGGATGATATGATGGAGATGAAGCCCGAGGCGGTGATGAGCCGTTTCAAGGTGAGCGACGGCACGCTTCGTGGGCAGGCGCTGCTGGACGCGGTCTGCTACGGACGGGGCTTCCTGCTGAGGGGCAACCAGCCGGACGAGGAGCGCGGCTGCCGGGTGGTGCTGGACGAGTTCCGCAGCGGCAAGCTGGGCCGGATCACGCTGGAGAGCGCACCGGAGGCGAAGGCATGAACACGAAACGGATAGAACGGCTGAATATCCTCTGCGCCACGGATCGTCCGCTCTGGGACGCGGGCGTCGTGTTCGCCGGTATGGACGAGGCGGGACGCGGCCCTTTGGCGGGCAATGTGGTGGCGGCCTGCGTGATCATGCCCCCTGAACCCCTACTCGAGTGGGTGGACGACAGCAAAAAACTGTCCGAAAAACGGCGTGAAGTGGTGTTTGAGGACATTCTGAAGCTCGCGCGCTATGTAGGCGTGGGGCAGGCGGGCCCGGAGGAGATCGACCGGGTGAACATCCTGAACGCCACCAGGGCGGCCATGCAGCAGGCGGCCTCAGGCGCGAAAGCGCAGGTCTACCTGATCGACGCGGTGAAGAACCTGGGCCTGGACGGTGAGGAGCGGGCCATCATCCACGGCGACGCCCTGAGCTACGCCATCGCCGCGGCGAGCATCGTGGCCAAGGTGACCCGTGACCGGCAGATGCTGGAGGCGGACCGGCTGTATCCGCAGTACGGCTTCACGCGGCATAAGGGCTACGGCACGAAGGAACATATCGAAGCGCTGCGGAAGTACGGGCCCTGTCCGCTGCACCGCAGGAGCTTCATCACGCATTTCGTATGAATGCCCGGGGAGTACTGGCGGAGCTGCGGGCGGTCGGCTACCTGCGCCGCCACGGCTACCGCATCCGGCATCTGCGCTGGCGCGGGGGCGGCGGGGAGATCGACCTGGTGGCGGAGGAGAGCGGCCAGACCGTTTTTGTCGAGGTCAAAAGCTCGCCCCGGCTCGGCGAAGGCGCGATGCGCGTCGACAGCCTGAAGAAGAGCCGCCTCCGCCGCGCCGCGCAGGCGTATATGCGCGAATACGGCACGGAAGGCTGCCGCTTTGACATTTTGGAGGAGAGCGACGCGGGCTTTCGCTTGATCCGTGACGCATTCTGATCAATTATTGGAGATATCCGCATGGATTTATGGAATCGCATCCCGAAAAAACGGCGTAAATGGGTTGGCGGAGCGCTGGCGGCGCTGGCGATACTGCTGGTCCTGCTGCTGGCCCTGCGCCCCCAGGGGGACGGGCACCGGATCACCGGGGAGAACCTGCTGAAGGACGGCAGCTTTGAGGAGCTTGCCGCTAAGGGCTCCGGCGCGTGGTACGAGGACGCTTATGTCAGCCGTTCCACCTATACCGCCTATGACTTTGTGACGGAGGAGGACGGCGGCGTATCGGCGCATATCGTGAACATGCTGGCCAATGACGCGCGCTTCGCGCAGATCGTCAGCGTGCGGCCGGACAGCCTGTACTGCCTGGAGGGGGATGTCAGAGCCAGCGCCCAGGGCGGGCTCGGGGCGAACCTGTCCATCGAAGGCCCCTATGTGTTCTCGGATTCGCTGTACGATCAGCCGGAGTGGGCGCATCTGAAGCTTTACGGACGGACAGGCCCGGACCAGCATTCAGTCACGGTGTTCGCGCGCCTGGGCGGCTACTCCGGCGAGGCCACGGGTGAGGCGTGGTTCAGGGACCTGCGGCTGACCGAGGTCGCCGAGGTGCCGGAGGGCTATTGGGCTTATGACTGGTACCAGAAGGCCCGGCAGGCGGATGTGCGTGAGGAGGCCGAAGACGGGGAGGAGGATGCCGGTCCCGCGGGCCACATCGCGCTGATGGCGCTGGCGCTGATCGGCTATGCCGCGCTGGCCTGGTATGCCCTGAAGCGCGCGGACCGCAGCCGTCCGCTGGAGACGGGCGCTCTGTGGGCCTTCGCGCTGTTCGCGCTGGGGCTGATCGTCCGAATCGTGATCGCGCTCGTGATCCGCGGCTACGATGTGGACGTGGGGGATTTCTCCGCCTGGGCTTCGAGTGTGGCGACCAACGGACCGGGCAGCTTCTACCGGCTGGATCTGGACCCCGTTGTGCGGCGCTCCATGTATATCTGCGATTACCCGCCGGGATATATCCTGGTGCTGGGCGTGGTGGGTCTTCTGGGAAACTGGTTCGGGACCGGCGTGACTGAGTTCATGATCAAGCTCCCGCCGATCCTGGCGGACATGCTGACGGCGTGGCTTATCTACCGGAGCATGACGGAAAAGACGGGCAGAAAGGGCCGCCAGCGCATTGCTCCGACCGTATTCACTCTCTCGGCGGCGGCGCTGATCCTGTTCAATCCGCTGCTGCTGCTGACCGGCGCGGGCTGGGGACAGTCTGACAGTGTGATGATGCTGTTCCTGGCGCTGACGCTCATCTGGGGCATGCGGAAGCAGTGGAGCTTCGCCCTGCCCTTCTACGTGCTGGCGGTGCTGATGAAGCCGCAGGTGCTCATGTTCGGGCCTCTGGGCCTGGTGGCGCTATACCTGCAGTTCCGGGAAACCAAGGCGGAACCGGAGGCGCGGCGGGCGATGCTCCGCGAGTTTGTCATCGGATTTGGCGTGATGCTGTCGGTCGCGCTGGCGGTCGTGCTGCCCTTCTGCTGGGGCCGTGGCTTTGGCTGGCTGTTTGAGCTGTACGGCAAGACCATGGGCTATTATGATTATGCCGCCGTCAACGCGTGCAACCTGTATTTCCTGGCCGGGGCGAACTGGATGGGCCTGGCTTCCGGCGCGCCGCGCTGGTTCGGCTGGGCCGCCCTGGCCCTGTTCGGCCTGCCCGCGGGCTGGGTTGTGGTCAGGCAAAGAAAGAATATCAGGAAAGCGCTGATCCCGTTGGCTGTTCTTGCCGTGGCGCTCATCCTGGCGGTCATCGGAACGGTATTCCGTGTGAGCTGGCAGTTCTGGTCCACGGCGCTGATGGGGCTGGTGATCGCGCTGACGATCGCGCTCTGCGTGCAGGCGGGTCAGCTGCGTCACCTGCCGCTGTACGGCGGCCTGCTGATGACCGGCCTGTTTGCGATGGGCGGGATGATGCATGAGCGCTACCTCTTCCCGGCGATCCTGCTGCTGCTGTGGGCGTGGCTGATCGAGGAGGATGACCGTATCCTGCTGGCGGCCCTGCTGGCGACAGCCGGCTGCTTCCTGAACGTGGGCTGCGTGCTCTCCCGGAACCAGCGCATCGGCGGTTCGGACGGACACCTGACGATCCCCTATATCGGGCATATCAGCGATATGGGCGCCCTGGAGTACCTTTCCGCCGTCCTGAACGTCTGTGCCTTCAGTATGACCTGCTGGATCGGAGTAGATCGGGCCGGGGAGGGCTGGCGGCCGTGGAGAGCGAAGCCTGTGGCGTCGGCAGCGTCCGATACGGAAGAAAAAACCTCCGGGAACGCCGTTCCCGCCAAGCCTCTCGGAGAATGCGTGGCGCGGGAGGAGCTGTCCCATACGGATAGGAAACTGGATCGCAGGGACGCGGTCCTGATCCTGGTGATCACCGCACTGTACGCGGGCCTGGCCTTCTGGCATCTGGGCAGCGTGACCTCCCCGCAGACCGGCTACGAGTTCCACGCGCAGTATGAGAAAAATCCCAACTATGTGCCTCCTGAGGCGGAGACACCGGCGGAGGAAGCGGCGGCCAGCGCGGAAAACCCAGAGCCTGAATACTGGGATGAAAACGACTCCGAGCTCTGGGACGAGGAAGAAGCTGAGCTGTGGGATGAGGACGACTGGAGCGATGAGGAGGGCTGGGATGAGAACGCCTTCGACGCTTCGATGTCCGCCGCGGATGAGTATATCCTGGTGACTGAATCGGTCACCTTCGACCTGGGGAAGGAACTGCCTGATTTCCGGATGCTGTACATCGGCGGCGTGCACCAGTACAAGTGCTCGTTCAAGGTGGAGACCAGCGCCGACGGGGAAACCTGGACGAACGCCTATACCTGCAGGATGGATATCGGCGACCTGTTCCAGTGGAATTATGTGCGCTCCAACCGCGGGATGAAGGGCCTGTCCCTGAACGGGCGCTATGTGCGGCTGACCGCCGGCGACGCGGGCCTGACGCTGATGGAGGTGCTGTTCCGCGACGCGGAGGGAAACGTGCTGCCCATCGCGTCCGCCGTCAGCTCCACGGGCGGCGACGTGAGCGCTCTTACAGACGAGCAGGACACGCTCACGGGCGAGCCCGGCTGGTACAACAGCATGTACTTCGACGAGATCTACCACGCCCGCACCGCCTACGAGCACTGGGCCGGCATGACGCCCTACGAGACCACGCATCCGCCGCTTGGCAAGGTTCTGATGAGCTGGTGCGTCGGCCTGTTCGGCATGACGCCGTTCGCCTGGCGCTTCGCGGGCACCCTCGCCGGCGTGCTGATGCTGCCCGGTCTGTACCTGCTGGCGCGGCTGCTGTTCAAAAAGCGCAGGTACGCGGTGCTCTGCTGCCTGATGCTGGCGCTGGACACCCTGCACTATACCCAGACGCGGCTGGCGACCATCGACAGCTACGTCGTACTGTTCATCATCTGGAGCTATTACTTCATGTTCCGCTGGATGCTGGCCGATTTCTTCGGCCAGCCCCTGCGCAAAACGCTGGTGCCGCTGGCACTGTCAGGCCTCATGATGGGCCTGGCGGTGGCCAGCAAGTGGACGGGCTGCTACGCGGGCGTCGGCCTGGCGATCCTGTTCTTCATCAGCGTCGGCCGCCGCTGGTACGCCGTCAAAAAGGCGAAAGCGGCCCATGGGAACGATCCGCGCGTGGTGGCGGCGCGCGGCCAGGGGACGCGGCGCCTGCTGATCACGGTCGTCAGCTGCTTCATCTGGTTCGTGGGCATACCCGCGCTGATCTACTACCTCTCTTATATCCCGTACTTCGCGCCGAACGGCGGCGTGAGCCTGCAGCGCATCATCAACGCGGCGGAGGGGATGCTCAGCTATCATTCCCAGCCGGGCCTGGGCATGGACCATCCCTATTACTCCCCGTGGTATCAGTGGCCCTTCGCGGTGGTGAAGCCCATGTATTACGCGGCGGACCGCTATGAGCCCGCCGGCTACGCCTCCACCATCCTGGCCTTCGGTAATATCGCCGTGTGGTGGGTGGGCTTCGCGTGCCTGCTCATGACGTTCTGCGCGTGGCTGACCAGGCAGCTGGGCAGTATAAAGAGCGGGTATCCGGCGGAGGCGGCAACGCCGTTGTCTCCCGCGGGGAGGTATGACCGCCGGCCGCTGATGCTGATCATCGCGTTCGCGGCGCAGTATCTGCCGTGGATGCTGGTGCCGCGCGGCACGTACATCTATCACTATTTCCCGTCGGTGCCGTTCATTATTCTCTGCACCGGCCTGATCTTCGAATACCTGGAGGGCTGGCTCACCGAACGGGCCGAGCGGCGCGCTTTGGAGAAGGGCAAAACGGAGGAGGAAGCGGCCCGGGCAAAGAAAAAGGCCGACCGCTGGTGCCTGGCCGGACTGATCGTGTACCTGATCGTGGTCGCCGCCCTGTTCATCGCCTTCTTCCCGTATGCCTCCGGCCTCATGGTGCGCACCGGCTGGCTGGACGCGATGAACTGGTTCGGGAACCTGTATTATTGAGGCTGTCAGCCGTGCTCTGAAGCTGTGGGGAGGCCATAACGTGAAAAACGGCAGTGTGCCGGTCGGAGATACGGAGATGTATTATGTCTCCTTCGGCAGCGGTGGCCGGAAGCTGGCCGTGCTGCCCGGCCTGTCGGACGGGCTGGCGACGGTCCGCGGGAAGGCACTGATCCTGTCAGCCCCTTACCGGAAATACCTCCGTGACTATGCCGTTTATATGTTCAGCAGGAAGAACGTGATGTCGGAAGGCTATTCCATCGAGGATATGGCGGATGACCAGGCGCAGGTCCTCCGCAGCCTGGGCATAGAACAGACGTATCTGCTGGGCGTTTCCCAGGGCGGGATGATCGCCCAGGCGATCGCGGTCCGGCATCCCGGGCTGGTCACAGGGCTGGCGCTGGCTGTCACGGCGCCTGACGCTAACAGTGTTGTGAAAGCCGTGGTCACCGGCTGGATGGATATAGCGAAGCGTGGGGATCACGCGGCGCTGATGGCTGATACCGCGGAGAGGATGTATTCAGCGCGGTATCTGCGAAGGAACAGGAAGCTGTTTCCCCTGCTGGCCAGGCTCACCAGGCCGGCGGACTATGACCGGTTTCTGAAGAACGCCGGCGCTATCCTGAGGTTCGATGCCCGTGACAGCCTGTCACGGATCAGCTGTCCGACGCTCATCATCGCCGGAAGCGACGACCGCACCGTTGGGCCTGATGCAGCGGCTGAGCTGCATCGGGGGATCTCCGGCAGTGAGCTCTATGTGTACCAGGGTCTTGGGCACGGTGCTTATGAGGAAGCGAAGGACTTTTACGACCGTGTCTTCGCGTTTTTCGGAAGATGATAAAAAACAAGCAGATGGGGGTGCCGCACATCATCGTGGACAGACCCCATCTGTTTGCGTTTAGGGAATGATCATGGGCATATATACCCCGCCCTGGACGCTGCGGGCGATAAAGGCCACGTAGCGTCCGGTTTTTGTGTCGTACCAGTCGGAAAAGGGAACGCGGGTCGGGGTGGCGCGCAGGTAGTGCGCCAGCGGGGCGATCAGCTGGCGGAACAGCGCGGGATCCACGGTCAGGCAGGCGGACCAGACCAGCCAGTCGGACTTGGTATAATCGGCCCGGGAATCCAGGGGAAGCCCGAACTCGTTCACATGCCCGAGGTAGCTGCGGGTCTCCGCCTCGTAGAATTCCTCCGGCAGCAGATGAAGGCCGAGCACGCGGTCCCAGACCAGGTTGTATTTCATGCTCCAGCCTGTGCCGTCAAAGGTGAGGGCCGCTGATGTTCCATCAAAGGCGCGGCGCAGCCAGCTTTCCGCCAGCGCATGCGCACGCGCTTCCCAGCGCCGCGCTTCTTCCGTCCGGCCCAGCCGGCTGAGGATCCTGGCGTAGCACGCGATCCCGACAAAGGCCTTGGCGGACAGGTTCACGTTCCGGGCCAGGTGTCCCGCGAAGTCGTCAGTGCACAGCTGCTCCCCGGGATCCTCGCCGCAGTCGTTCAGGTAGCGCACCCACTGGTCCAGCAGGCCGGCATACCGGCGGATCAGGCTGTCGTCCGCGCCGAAGCTGAGGGCGGCCTCCAGCATGATCAGCATGTTCCCGCATTCCTCCACCGGCATCTGGTAGCGCGGATCGTAGACGTCCGTGCCGGCAGGATACAGGTAATAGAGCGGCGCGGTCCGGCCGTTGGGCAGGGGCTTCTTTGCCGCGTATACCTGTCCGGTGGCGTGCGGATACCGCCCTACGTCGTGCGGCGCGAAATCGTCCTGCCAGACGGGCAGGGAGGCAAAGCGCAGCACCGGCCTGCACAGGGCGTTCACCAGTTCCGGACAGAAGCGCAGGAAGAGCGGGATGGAGGGATAGCTTACGTCCACCGTGCCGATGCAGCCGTTGGAATCGTTTTCCTTGGAAAGGAACGCCATCTCCCCGCCGGGCGTCGCGATGAGCGCGTGCGCGGCGAAGGTGTGCCGCCACGCGGCGGCCGCGATCAGGCGGTAATCCTCCCCGCCGATGCGCTCCGCTTCGGAAAGGACGGCTTCGTCCAGCCGCTCGCAGGCGGAGAGCAGCTCCGCCCTTCGCTGCGAGAACGCCGACAGGGCCTGCGGCATGGTTTTGCCGTCGCGCATTCCCCAGTTCTTGCAATAGGCGCCGAAATAGTCGATGGCGGCGACGTCGTCGTAGCCCAGCAGCAGATGGGTGCCGCAGGGCTCAGCGCCGATATCCAGCTCCTTTGTGAAGGATAGGCCTCGGTTCTCCAGGTACCTGACGCCCTCCGGCGCGGCCAGATACAGGTAGCCCCAGTCCATTGTGATGTGGTCCCCGGAGTGGCCCAGCACACGCTGCTGCGCCTGGCCGATGAAGGCCATGGACAGGCCCTCGTACGCAAACTGTTCGCCCTGGAGAGGCGGCGGCACCTGTCCGTCGTAGCACAGGTCGCCAGAGGCGAAAAAGCGCAGGGATACGCTGTGGGCCCGGCCGTCCAGGGAAACGAGGGAGACGTCCACAAAGGTGATCGGTGTGGACAGGGCGTCCAGGTCGTCCGGCAGGGCGGGGGACCAGAAGGCCGCCGTCAGCCCGACGCCCGCGGCACGCATGACGCTGACGGTGCGCGTGGGCGTCACCTTCAGTGAGACGGTCTCCATGCTCGGGCGGGAGCTCTTGCCCAGCCAGCAGTATTCGCGGCCGTCGATGACGGCGCTGCCGTTCAGGCCCTTCGGCGCGCCGGACCAGTGGACGGGGGCGGCGGCGTTCAGCGTGTCTCCGGGAAGCCAGATGGAAAAATAGGGATTGTTGGCGATCAGCGGCAGGGCGGGCAGACGGTCCAGGTTTTCCATGCGCTTTCCTCCTCTTCTAATGCGGCGGTGATGTTTCTTTTTTGTTTTGTGCCGCTCAGTACTTCAAAAACGAGTCTGTATACAGTATACTTGGTATGCCTGTATACCATACAGAACGGGAGATGAAATGAATGAGCAATACCTCTGAAATCGTCGTCTTCGTGATCTACCTGGCCTTCATGATCGGGATCGGACTGTATTTCTTCCTGAGAAGCAAGAACGCGGGGGAAAAGGAGTACTTCCTGGGCGGTCGCCAGATGGGGCCGTGGGTCAGCGCCCTGTCCGCCGGCGCTTCGGATATGAGCGCCTGGGTGCTGATGGGCCTCCCCACCGCCATCTATGCCCTGGGCCTGGGCCAGGTCTGGATCTCTGTAGGTCTCGCGATCGGATACGCGCTGAGCTGGATCTTTGAGGCGCCGCGCCTGCGCAGCTTTTCCATCGTCTCCGGCGATGCCATCACCATCCCGCAGTACCTGACCCGGCGGTTCCGCTCCAAGTCCTATGCGCTGCAGGTGGTGTGCGCGGTCATCTTCCTGGTGGCCTACACGGTGTACGCCGCGGCCAGCATCAAGGCGGCGGGCACGCTGTTCCATACGGTCATCGGCATTGACGAGACGGTGGCCATGTACCTGGCGGCGGTGATCATCATCGCCTACACCTTCCTGGGCGGCTTCTCCGCCGTGTGCTGGACGGACTTTTTCCAGGGGCTGCTGATGCTCGCGGCGCTGCTGATCGCGCCGATCTTCGCGTCGACCATGATCACCGGCGGCAACTCGGAGATCATCGCCCAGACGCCGAACTTCTTCAATCCGCTGACGAGCTGGCAGGATATCGTGTCCGGACTGGGCTGGGGCCTCGGCTACTTCGGCATGCCCCACATCATCATCCGCTTCATGTCGGTGGAGTCCCAGAAATCGCTGAAGAAATCCGCCGCGATCGGTATCAGCTGGACGACCCTGATCCTGGTCTTCGCCGCGCTGGTGGGCATCTTCGGCCGTCAGCTCCTGGGCTATGACCAGGAGATCTACGACAAGAACCTCGTGTTCATCACCATGGTGCGCCGTATCTTCCCCGGCGTCGTTTCCGGCATCCTGCTTTCCGCCATCCTGGCGGCCTCGATGTCCACGGCGGACAGCCAGCTGCTGGCGGCGGCCTCGGCCTTCTCCTCCGACGTGTACAAGCCCATCGTGCGCGGCAACAAGGCCAGCGACCGTGAGATGCTGTGGACGGGCCGCATGGTGGTGCTGATCATCGCGGTGATCGCGCTGGTGATCGCCACCAATCCCGCCGCGGGCACCATCATGAGCCTGGTGTCCAACGCCTGGGGCGTGTTCGGCGCAGCCTTCGGCCCGGTCATCCTGCTGAGCCTGTACTGGAAGCGCTTTAATTTCCACGGGGCGCTGGTGGGCATCGTGGTCGGCGCGGCGGTGGATATCCTCTGGCTGGCCTTCCTGTCCGGCACCGGCGTCTATGAGATCATCCCGGGCTTCTTATGCGGCCTGCTTGCCGCGGTCGTCGTCACCCTCTGCTCCAAAGCGCCCGAGCGGGAAGTGGAGGAGCTGTTCGACAAGGCGATCGCGTATAAGGAAGAATAAGCGAACAGAGAGAAAATGGGGCTGTTGCGCAATACTGTGCAGCAGCCTCTTTTTTCAGCTGTCCATCTTCAGCACGGCCATGAAGGCTTCGCCGGTTAGCTGCACGGTGCCGAACTGGCGCATGCGCTTCTTGCCTTCCTTCTGCTTTTCCAGCAGCTTCTTCTTGCGCGTGATATCGCCGCCGTAGCACTTGGCCAGCACGTCCTTGCGGACGGCGCGCACGGTCTCGCGGGCGATGATCTTGCCGCCGATGGCCGCCTGGATGGGAATCTCGAACTGCTGGCGGGGGATGACGTCCTTGAGCTTTTCACAGATGCCGCGGCCCCGGGGGTAAGCGCGGTCCTTGTGCACGATCATGGTGAAGGCGTCACAGATGTCGCCGTTCAGCAGGATGTCCATTTTAACCAGGTCAGACTTCCTGCAGCCGAGGAGCTCGTAGTCAAACGAAGCGTAGCCGCGGCTGCGGGATTTGAGCTGGTCGAAGAAATCGTAAATGACCTCGTTCAGCGGGATCTCATAGATCAGGCGGACGCGCTTGCCCTCGTACTGCTCGTCCATGAAGGTGCCGCGCTTGGACTGGCAAAGGTCCATCAGCGGGCCGACGAATTCCTCCGGGGTATAGATGGTGGCGCGGACATAGGGCTCCCGCATCTCGGCCACCTCGTTGATCGGCGGCAGCGCGGCGGGATTGTCGATGGTCAGCTCGGTTCCGTCTGTTTTGACGACCTCGTAGATGACGTTGGGAACGGTGGTGATCAGGTCCAGGTCGAATTCGCGCTCCAGACGCTCCTGGATGATCTCCATATGCAGCAGGCCTAAGAAGCCGCAGCGGAAGCCGTAGCCCAGCGCCGTGCTGGTCTCCGGCTCGAAATGCAGGGAGGCGTCATTCATGCGCAGCTTTTCGAGCGCGTCCTTCAGGTTTTCATAGTCCGCGCCGTCCGCGGGATAAATGCCGCAGAACACCACGGGCTGCACCTGGCGGTAGCCGGGCAGCGCCTCGGCGGCGGGACGCGCGGCGTCCGTAATGGTGTCGCCGACCCGGGTCTCCGCCACGTCCTTGATGGAGGCGGCGATATAGCCGACCTCGCCGGGACGCAGCTCGGGCACGGAGGTGTAGCCGGGCGTGAACACGCCCGTTTCCACGATGTCGTATTCCGCGCCGGTCTGCATCAGCCGCATGCGCATGCCGGGGCGCGCGGTGCCCTCCATGATGCGCACAAAGCAGATCGCGCCGCGGTAGTTGTCATAAGCGGCGTCGAATACCAGGGCCTTCAGCGGCGCGTCGGCGTCGCCCTTCGGCGCGGGGATGCGGGTGACCACGGCCTCCAGGACCTCGTCGATGCCGATGCCCAGCTTGGCGCTGGTCAGAGGCGCGTCGGAGGCGTCCAGGCCGATCTCTTCCTCGATCTCGGCGCGCACCTCGTCCGGCCTGGCGCTGGGCAGGTCGATCTTGTTGATGACCGGTACCGTCTCCAGGTCGTGCTCCAGGGCAAGATATACGTTGGCCAGGGTCTGCGCCTCCACGCCCTGGGTGGCGTCCACCACCAGCAGAGCGCCTTCACAGGCGGCCAGCGCGCGGCTGACCTCGTAGGAAAAGTCCACATGGCCCGGCGTGTCGATCAGGTTGAGCTCATAGGTCTCTCCGTCCTTGGCGCGGTAGCTCATGCGCACGGCCTTGGATTTGATGGTGATCCCGCGCTCGCGCTCCAGCTCCATGGAGTCCAGGATCTGCTCCTGCATCTCGCGCTTCTCAAAGACACCGGTCTTTTCCAGGATCCGGTCCGCGAGGGTGGACTTGCCGTGGTCGATGTGGGCGATGATGCAGAAATTGCGGATATGTGACAGACGATCGTTGTTCAATGTGATACCTCAGTGTTCAGAAGGTTGGAGGCCGGCCGGGGAAACGTGGGCCCGTTCCGGCTGAAAAGCAGGAAAATTATAGCATAGCGGGGAGAATATTGCAATTTAATTTGTGTTCTCCGCTGTTTTATGTTAGAATAGGCTGAAGTTTCAAATGATGAACAGGAGGCGCGCCCTATGAGCAAAAAGATTCTGTCATTCGCGCTGGTTTCGGCGCTCATGGCTATGTGCCTGTTCCCTGGCTGCGTGATGGCGGACAGCTGGTTCTGCCCGGAATGCGGAACGGCGAACGAGCTGAACTTCTGCACCGGATGCGGTACGCCGCGTCCCCAGGCGACGGCTGCCCCCGAAACAGGGAACGGAGGCGGCTCATTCCTGGGCTCGTGGTTCCCGTCCTTCTTCCAGACGGCCACGCCCGAGCCTGCGCCGGCCCCGACCGCTGCCCCGACGGACGAGTCGGCCGCCGCAGTGACTCCCGCGTCCAGGCAGAGCTTTCCCGGCTGGGTGATCCCGGCGCTGGATCCGACCCCATCCGTGACGGCGGCGCCGGCGACACCGTTCGCGCCCTCTCAGGTTCCCACGGAAGTGCCGACGCCCACCCCGACAGACGCGCCAGTGCCCGAGCCTGCGCCGACCGAAGCTCCGGATCAGAGCGAATGGCTGAAGGACTTCAGCCTGATCGTCGGCCTGGGCGAAGTGACGGTGGACTACTCGGGCTATAAGGCGACGCATCCCGGACAGTATTATGTGTACACCGCCTACGGCGTGAATGACTATTACACCTGGTTCACCATGGAACCGGAGGAGACGAACCTGCGGCTCGAAGCGGTGCCGGGGGAAAAGATGGTTTTCGGCGTGTACTGCGACGCGGCGGAGAACGGCAGGCCGCGCTTCGACGCGAAGCAGATGAAATCCGTGACGCTGCCGGCGGCGATCCCGTATACGGAAATCAGCTTCAGCGAGCACAGCCATGACGTGATTCTGGATGAGGGCGGAGAGACGCTGAAGATCAGGGCCTACGCCCTCAGCGATCTGCAGGATGAAGCCCTGAAGCCGATGGCGCGCTTTGCCTGGGACTATCAGATCGCCGAGGATTATAAGCTGACGGTGCTGGCGGCGCTGAGGACGCCCAGCGGCATGCTGTATACGGAGCGGGACAGCTTTACGCTTCACGCGCCGGACGGCTCCACCTGGTATTATCGCTATACCATGGGTCAGCTGCTGCAGAAGTGCGCGGATAATAACGACCTGAAAGCGGGCGACTACCAGTTCGAGCTGTATCATGAAGGCCGGACGGTCGGCGCCGTGCCCTTCAGCGTTGAAAGCGCGCGGACGCTGGCGGCGACCCCGACGCCCAGGGCGACCGCCACCCCGACGCCGAAGCCGACCAAAACGCCTACACCGAAGCCCACCAAGACCCCGACTCCCAGGCCGCGCACCTTCCGGATCAAGGAGCCGTCGGTGAGCCGGGGCATCACCACCGTCAGCTGGGAGGACAGCGAGAACAAGGGCCCGTACAGCGTGACGGTGCAGCACCAGTATACCAGCGGCGGCAGCACGAAGCTGGCGGCGCGCCAGAGCATGACGACAGGCACCTTCCTGACGAGCGTGTCCAACGGCTTTTCGATGGTGCCGGGCGAGCCGTATACGATCACGGTGACCGACAGGAACGGCGCGACGGCCACCTATGATTACAGGCCGACGAAGCAGAACTTCACCGACTTCAAGGTCAAGCCCTCGATGGAGCTGCGCGTGACGACCGGCAAGGGGACCCGCAACGGGGACAAGAGCTTCAAAGCCTCCGAGATCGAGAAGAACCTTTCGACTTACCGGTTCTACGCATACCTGAAGATCAATTATCCCCAGATCCGGTATGAGCGCACCGCCAACTGGACCATGGCGGTCTTCGTTCCGAACGGGGACGCCTTTGTGCAGTACCTGAATCCGGACGACAATATCCCCGCCGGCAGGACGTACATTTACTGGAAGGACTATCCGTTCAACAATCTGTTTGAATACCTGATGGAAAGCGTGGGCTCCATCCCGACAGGCCAGTATACCTGGGCACTGTACTTTGACGGCAAGCAGGCGGGAACCACGACCTTCAATGTGACGAAGTAACGAGGAAAGATCATGCCTGAAGCGACCTATGAAATCCTGGCGCTGCTGATGCGGTATGTGTTTGCCGCGCTCGGCGCGCTGATCTGCCTGCTGGCGCTCAGGTGGCTGATGAAAGAGCACCGCGTTCACAGCCGGGAGCAGCGGCAGCTGCCCCAGGCCGGGCAGATCGGCGTGCTGGAGTTCACCGACAGCGGCGAACGCCTGCCCCTGGCTCAGGAGGGCCTGGTGGGGGCCGCGTCCGTGTGCGATGTGGCCATCCGCAAGCGCGGGCTCAGGCCCAGGCATTTCAGGTTTCGCTTCCAGCCGCGGCGTGGCGTGGAGATCATCCCGTGCCGCCGGGCAAAGGTGACGGTCAACGGCCAGCCGGCTCAGGCCGGTCATTACGCGGTGAGCGGCGCGCTGATCGAGGCGGGGGAGACGACGATGCGACTGCGCCTGTATAAGCGCCTGAAGCTGCCTGTGCAGCGGGAGCAGGACAGTCCAACCCCGATCCTCAGCGACTGGGAGGAGGATGACTTTCTGCCCAACGGGATGGGGGTGCCCCTGCCGGGACAGGCGGAACGGGATCCGGACGCTGAGGACGACGACATCTGGGCGGTGCCGGACGTGGAGCGGGAGCCAGAAAGCGGAAAACTGCTGCGGATGCCGCTGTTTGACGACGATCCGCCCGACGGGGAGGAATCATGAAGAAAAAGAAAAAGGAAAAGCGCTCCCCGGCGCGCCGTCTGCTGCTGATCGCCATGCTGTTCTACTTCCTGGCGTTCGGCTTGCTCTTCCTGTATAATTACGATACGCGCGCCCTGCTGCTGGCGCTGGCGGTGCCCGCGCTGATCTTTGTCAGCGTGCTGGGCCTGCCCAGGCTGTTCCCCTCGGACCGGCTGCTCCTGAGCCTGACCGGCTTCCTGGCCGCCCTGGGCGTGCTGGTGCTGTACCGGCTGAATCCGGAACGCGGCATCAGCCAGCTGATCAACTATATGGTGGCGATCGCCGCGATGCTGGCCTGCACGGTGGGCGTGCGCTATATCCGCCGCTGGCGGCTGATCGCGTGGTTGGCGGTGCCCGTATCGCTGGGCCTCCTCGCCCTGCCGCTCCTGTACGGCAGCGAGATCAACGGCGCGAAAAACTGGGTCACGCTGTTCGGCTTCGGCTTCCAGCCCAGCGAGCTGGTCAAGCTGAGCCTGCTGGTGGCCCTGGCGTGGCTGCTCTCCCGGCGGAGGCTCGTGCCGGCGGTGCTGCTGACGGGCGTGTGTCTGGGCTTCCTGATGCTCCAGAAGGACCTGGGCACGGCGCTGCTCTATTTCGGCATGGCGCTGCTGATGATGTACGCGTCCACGGGCAGCTGGCTGGTGCTGGCAGGCGGCGCGGTCAGCGGCGCGGCGGGGGCCCTGCTGGGCTACCGCATGTTCGCGCATGTCAAAAAGCGCGTGGCGGTATGGCTGAATCCATGGTCGGACCGGCAGGGAGCGGGCTACCAGATCGTGCAGGGCCTGATCGCCATCGCCAATGGCGGGCTGTGGGGCACCGGCCTTCACCTGGGCAACCCCGGCGTGATCCCGGCCTCCTATAACGATTATATATTCACGGTCATCTGCCATGAGCTCGGTGTCGTCTTCGGCCTGGCGGTGCTGGTCATCTTCCTTGCGGTGGTGCTGCGCGGGCTGTCCATCGCGCGCCAGGCGGACAATTCCTTCTACGCCCTGCTGTGCCTGGGCTGTACCGTGATGCTTGGGCTGCAGACCTTTGTGATCGTGGGCGGCAATATCAAGCTGATCCCGCTGACGGGCGTCACCCTGCCGCTGATCAGCTACGGCGGCACCTCCCTGGTCTCCAGCATGTGTCTGGTGGGGATCATGCAGGGAGTATACGCCTGCAACCGCGCCAGGATCAGCGAAGCGCGCGAGGAAGCGCTGTATGAGGGGGAGAGTTCGCTGTGAAGCAGTTACGCCAGAATATCCGCCGCGTGGGGCTGCTCCTCTGCGTTCTGTTCAGCCTGCTGGTCCTGTACGGGGCGTATAGCCTGACCAATTACGGCAGCCGGTGGTTTTCCACCAGCGCCAATTCCTGGCTGCGCGGCGCCAAGCAGGACGTGGTGCCCGGAGATATCTATGACGCCAACGGCGTGCTGCTCGCCGGGAGCCTGGTGACCGACACGCCGGAGGGCTTTACCGTCACCCGGCAGTATCATACGGATCCCGCTGTCAGGCGTTCCGTGGCCCATGCCGTGGGCGACGCGTCCGGCAATGTGGCCAACAGCGTGGAAACCTTTATGGCGAAGGCGCTGTATGGGTTCGACCAGAGCCTGACCGAGCGGGTAAGCGATTTCATCGGCGGTCAGCGCCGCAAGGGGGACAGCCTGACGCTGACGCTCGACAGCGCTCTCAGCGCCTATATCCTGAACCGGCTGGAGGCGATCAGGCTCCCGGCGGATGAACCGGGGGAGGCCACGCTGGCGCCGGCCGGCGCGGTCACGGTGATGAACTGGAAGACCGGTGCGGTGCTGGCGGAGCTCAGCTACCCGACCTTCGACCCGGCCAACCTGCAGACCGCGGCCCGGAGCTCACGCCAGCCCTATTTCAACCGGGCGACGCAGGGCATGTACGCGCCTGGCTCGACCTTCAAGGTCGTGACGGCCGCCGCCGTGCTCGGCGATCCGCAGCTGAGCGGCCGCTCCTTTACCTGCACCGGCGCTTATGAGACGGAAGACAGCGAAGGGAGGACCCGGCTCATCACCGACGCGGGCACGGACTCGGCGCAGGGGATTCTGGTGTCCCACGGGCAGATCGACCTGCGGCGAGCCTTCAGGGTCAGCTGCAACAACACGTTCGCCGAGGCCGCGTCGCTGGTCACGGACGCGAAGCTCCGTCGGCAGGCGATGGCCTTCGGCTTCGACGCCAATTTCCTGTTCCGGGATATCGTGCTCGAGAACTCCTCCTATCCGGATGAAAACCGCACGCCCTGGCAGATCGCCATGACGGGAATTGGCCAGAGTGGCCTGCAGGCGAGCCCGCTGCACCTGTGCCTGATCGCTTCGGCGATCGCCAACGGCGGCGTGATGATGGAACCCAAGCTCGTAGCGAGGGCGACGGCCTCCAACGGGACGACGCGGCGCGTGCTGGAGCCGCAGACGGCCAGATGGGTATTTGACGATCCTGCTGTTCCGGCCATGCTGCGCGATTATATGTATGACGTCGTGAACGCCGAAGGCGGCACCGGCACCCGGGCCGCGCTGGTGGGATGGCGGATCTGCGGAAAGACCGGCAGCGCCGAGGTGGACAGCCAGGCGCGCACCAACGCGCTTTTCATCGGATTTATCGATGACGAACGCGCGCCCTACGCCCTGTCCATCGTGCTGGAGGATATGGGCGGCGGCGGCACGTATGCCGCGCCGCTGGCGCATGACATATTTGCATACCTGGTTGAACATTTACAAAACACCGGGGAACTGCTATAATCAGTACCTGTAAATCTATTATTCCATGATTGGGAGGCACACATGTCCTATGTATTGAGCTGCTGTTCCACGGCGGATCTTTCCAGGGAACACTTTGAGCGGCGGAACATCCATTACATCTGTTTTCATTACCAGCTGAACGGCAGGGACCTGCTGGACGACCTGGGCCAGTCCACCCCCTTTGACAAGTTTTACCAGGCGATGATGGACGGCGCGGATACGCGCACGTCCCAGGTCAATACGGAGGAATACCTGACATACTTCGACGGCTTCCTCAGCCAGGGACAGGACATCCTGCACGTCACGCTCTCCAGCGGCATATCCGGCACCGTCAACTCCGCCAACGCGGCGGCTGAGCAGCTGCGCGCCAGGTATCCGGAGCGCAGGATCTATATTGTTGATTCGCTTGGCGCTTCCTCGGGCTACGGCCTGCTGATGGGTATGCTGGCGGACAAGCGCGACGCCGGCATGCCGCTGGACGAGCTGGCCTGCTGGACGACGGACCACCGCCTGACGGTGCATCACTGGTTCTTCTCCACGGACCTGACGTTCTATATCAAGGGCGGCCGCATCAGCAAGACGGCCGGCTTCTTCGGCAAGGTGCTGCATATCTGCCCGCTGCTGAATATGAACCACCTGGGCCAGCTCATTCCGCGCGAGAAGATCCGGACCAAGAAGGCAGTCATCCAGGCCATCGTCGACCGCATGGCGGAGCACGCCGAGGACGGCCTGAACTACAGCGGCAAATGCTATATCTCCAACTCCGCCTGCATGGAGGACGCCAAGGCGGTGGCGAAGCTGGTGGAGGCCCGTTTCCCGCGTCTGAACGGCCCGGTGGAGATCAACTCGATCGGCACGACCATCGGCAGCCATACGGGGCCGGGGACCGTCGCCCTGTTCTTTGTGGGCGACAAGCGCTGGAACTGATATGAACGCGAAACAGCTCTGGGAATCGGCGGGACGCACCTGCGTCACGATGAGCGACCTGGTGGTGGATTCGGAGACTGCCGCGCTGCTGAGGCGTGCGCAGGCGCTTCTGCGCGGGCAGCCGCAGGCGAAAAAGGCGGAGGAAGCCTATGAGCTGGCCAGCCAGGCCCGCGACGCCCTGACCCAGGGCGACAGGGGGGACGCGCAGCGCCTGCTTTCCGAGCTGCAGATGCTGCTGGCTCCACCGGCCGCGGCTGAGCGGCGCGAAGCGCAGACGGAGGACACGGAGCCTGAAAAAAGGCAGACGGATGAAACAGCCCCGCGTACATCAGAAGTGAGGAGGATGCTCATGCCTATCTTCAACAAGCTCCGCAGCGCCCTGGGAGGCGAACGCGGCAAGCAGGCGGCGCAGAAGTCCCTGTACAAAGAAGAACATGAGAACAAGGAGCGCGAGATCGCCGAGATCGAGGGCAAGCTTGACAGCCTGCTGAAGGAACGCGACGGGATGCGCGAAAAGCTGGAGGCTATCGTGGGGAAAGCCCGGCTGGTCGACAGATCCAGCTTCGATTATACCCGCCTCAAGCATGAAGCGACCCTCATCAAGCCCAAGCTGGACGCCATTGACGCCTCTATCGGCACGCTGATGAAGCGGGCGGAGGACCTGTCGAAGATCAGCGCCAGCTACCAGTCCGTGCTGCTCTCCATGCAGAATGCCATTGACGAGCATGCCATGGTGCGCACCTCCGTGCTGGTAGACCAGGCGGCGGAGCAGATCGACCAGGCAGCGGACCAGGACCGGGAGCTGCATAAGATGGCGGGAAGGACCGAAGCGGTCCATCAGCGCGCCCTCAGCCATGCTACAGAGGACGAGCCCAGCTTTTTCGACGATCTGGTGAGCGGCGGCTCAGCCCCCGCAGAGGAGGAAGCGGACCCCTTCGACGAAATGGTGGCTGAAGCGAACCGGAGGGCGGAGCAGGAGCCCGCTCCCGCCGAAGCGCGGCCCGAGGAGCAGCCTCAGGATCCCTTGGAAATGTAACGTGATGCCCGATCAACACGGAAGGAGCGATTTTGATGCATAAGCCCGGATTTCTGAAGTCCAAGCAGGAGAAGGAGCTTGAGGCGCGCATTGCCGTGCGCCAGGGCATCCGCGACCTGGAAAAGGTCAATAAGAAGCTGGAAAAAAAGAAGGACGAGATGCTGGCCTTCGCCCGTGAAGCGCGCGAAAAAGGCATCAAGCAGCAGTACGCCGTGGCCGCCAGCGGCCTGAAGATGATCGTGAATTACCAGAAGCGCTCGGAGGCCATGGTGCTCCAGGCCAAGATGGCGGAGTCCATGCGCGACCTGACCACGATCTCCTCCAAATTTGTCAACCTGATGGGCAATATGGGCAAGGAGGTCTCCAAGGTCGCCAGCGGCACCAATTTCGCCAAAAACCAACTGGAATTTGAAAAGGGCATGGCCTCCGCCGAGATGGCGATGGAGCAGCTCGAGAGCTTCATGGAGGACGCGGGCATGGGCTTCGCCGACGTGGAAATGAGCGATGAGGAGCTGGACGCCGAGATCGAAGCCCTGGTGAGCGCGGACGTCTCCGGTGAGGCGGACGCCCAGGAGGACGCCCTGGCCGCGAAGCTGAAGAACCTGAACAGCCAGCTGCAGGGCGTGAAGGAGTAAACTATGCCTGCCGATCAGGGCGCCATGCGCATGTATGATACCTATTATCACTACGCGGAAGAAGCGGAAAAGGCCGGACGCTTCCAGGAAGCGGCCCGGCAGTACCGCCTCGCGGCGAAATGCCTGTACGAAAACGCCATGGGCAGCAAGGGCTCGGCCCGCGACAGCCTGATCCGGCGGGGAGACCTGCTGGTGGGCATTGCCGACGCGCTGGAACGGAAGGAAAAGGAGAAAGCCGCGAAGGCGTCCGCTCCCGCTTCCGGATCGGGCGGGAAGGCGGCCGGCAGGACGCAGCCTGTCTCCAACGGCAGCTCGGACGAGTCCAACACCATCTGGCACGCGGAGCGCAAGCCGAATATCACCTTCGACGATATCGCGGGGCTGGAGGACGTCAAGCAGGCGATCCGGGAACGGATCATCCTGCCCAGAAAGCACCCTGAGATCTTCTCCCAGTTCAGGCTGAAGGCAGAAGGCGGCGTGCTGCTGTACGGCCCGCCCGGCACCGGCAAGACCATGATCGCCAAGGCCATCGCCCATGAGATCGACTCCGCCTTTTATTCCGTCCGCTGCTCGGACATCGTGGGCAAGTACTTCGGCGAAGCCGAGCGCAACGTCAAATCCCTGTTTGAAACGGCCCGCGCGGAGCAGAGCGCCATCATCTTCTTTGATGAGTTCGAGGCTCTGGCGGCTAAGCGCGGCGGCAATTCCACCGTGATGAACCGGCTGGTGCCGGAGCTGCTGAGCCAGATGGACGGCTTTACGGCGGACGACAGCCAGGGCAGGCTGCTGATCTTAGCGGCGACCAACCGTCCCTGGGATATCGACAGCGCCTTCATGCGTCCTCCGCGCCTGACCCAGAAGATCCACGTTTCCCTGCCGGACTACCCGGCCCGCCTGTTCCTGATCGAAAAAGCGTTCAGGAACGTGCCTGTGGACGGCTTTGACGCCGGCACCTGCGCGGACCGGACGGAGGGCTCCAACGCGGCGGATATCGTGGCCCTGTGCAACCAGATCAAAATGGCGGCGGTGCAGCGCACGATCAGTGTGAATGGCGAGACCTCGCCCGTGACCGCGGAGGATATGGAGAACGCGCTGGCCAGGTACCACCCGTCCGTGCAGAAATCCGACATCGTCCAGATCCGGCGCTGGGAGGAAAGCCAGGGGGCGTGATCCGGAGGATTTGACGCTGTTTTTCTTGACTCTTGCGGGAAATAAATATTACGTCATCATTGAGGCCGACGCCCTGATGGAAGCGATCAACAGGCATTCCGGCTTCTACGCCGTTGGGACGATGAATCCGGAAGGCGCGCCGAACCTCGCGTTTTCATTTACAGCTCCGTGAACCCGCGCCCGCCGGCTTTACGCCAATGTATTACGAGATCACCGCTGTGGCCCGATCGGCTGATCGGTTTCTCGGTGAATTGGAACGTTTTCTCGTCCTGCTTTCTTCGGAAGGCAGGATTTTTTGCACCAAAGCATATAGAGATACTGTAACTTGAATTGATCATGAAGAAACATGATACGCGTTATCAAAAAGCAGATTCACAGTTTAATGGAAAGAAAGGGAACGCTTAATTTGATAATTGCTGCGCAGCTTCAAGTAAGTCTGAAGCGGAGAGATAGTAAATAGTAGCGTTGCTATCTGTTTCCCTAATAACTGACCGTATATTATTTTTGAAAAAATCACTGGGCACATAGAGATCATAAAGTACATATTGAGCACTTTTAGTTATCGGAGTATAGCTAAGTAGCAGAAGAGAATCGTTTTTAAGATGATAAAAGCAGTGAATACCGAGACCGCCAAGAACCTTCGCAAAGTATATGCCATCAATAAGATATATATCATCAGTTGAATATGAGGGATTATTATTTGTAAAGTCAGCTAGAATTACAAGTGCAAATAAACTCCTAAGTGTAGTTGATTGAGACCAGTCAGAAACGGATGCATCTATCCCTTCGAGCGTTTTTGCAGTAAAATCATTCGTCAAAAAGTCAGCGAAACAGCTTGTGGAAATCAGCAAAATAATAAGTGTTATAGCCAGAATCATGGTTACTCTTTTCATAATCCACCTCACATTTTCGTTATAGTACAGTTTGATAGACATCAGTCAAAGAATCTGACAGCAGAAGTATAACCTGAAACAGGTTATTTGTCAATAACCTGTTTAGAGTATGCCATAATCACAATGAGGTGAATTGTATGGCATACCAACGCATCAGAGATTTGCGTGAGGATCATGACTGGAACCAGAAAACGGTGGCGAAAATGCTCAATATGTCCCAGACGGGTTATTCCAAGTATGAGACGGGGGAAAATGATATCCCAACGAAGGTTCTGATCAGACTGGCTGATATATATGGAACGAGTATCGATTATTTGCTCGGAGTCACCAACAATCCAATTCGTAATTCATAAATGATTTATCTGAATATGAAACGAGGGCCGTCCCTTTCGGGACGGCCCTCTGTGTTTCCCCGGATACCCGGGGGAGAGTTGATGCGGTTACTCCTGCGCGGCCAGCTTCTTGTAGGACTCGAGGCGAACCTTGGCGTCCTCTTCCTGCTGTACGAAGAGCTTCGCGGCGGCTTCGGGGAACTGCTGCGCCAGAGAGGTGTAGCGGACTTCGCCCTTCAGGAATTCCTGATAGTCGCCGGTGGGATCCTTGCTGTCCAGGGTCATCGGGTGTTCGAGCTCGGGGTTGTAGCGATACAGCTGCCAGTAGCCGCACTCGACCGCCTTCTTGATCTCGGCCTGGGCCTTGCCCATGCCGCCCTTGGCGCGCAGACCGTGATTGATGCAGGGCGCGTAGGCGATGATCAGGGACGGGCCGTGATAGGCTTCCGCCTCGAGCATGGCCTTGATGACCTGCTGCGGGTTGCTCATGGCGACCTGAGCGACGTACACATAGCCGTAGCTCATGGCCATCATGCCCAGGTCCTTCTTCTTGGTGCGCTTGCCGGCGGCGGCGAACTTCGCCACGGAGCCGGTGGGCGTCGCCTTGGAGGCCTGGCCGCCGGTGTTGGAGTATACTTCGGTGTCGAGCACCAGGATGTTGACGTCTTCATTCTGCGCCAGCACGTGGTCCACGCCGCCGTAACCGATGTCATAGGCCCAGCCGTCGCCGCCGAAGATCCAGATGGACTTCTTGGTCAGCAGGTCCTTGTTGTCCAGGATGAACTGACGGCGCTCGCAGCAGCCTTCCTTGCCTTCGAGCAGCGCGACCAGCTTGTCGCCGGCCTTGCGGCTGCCTTCGGCGTCGTCCTTGTTCTCCAGCCATTCCTTGGCAGCGGCGACGACCGCTTCATCCTTGCCGTTTTCCACGACCTCGGAGATGACGTCGGCCAGCTTGTTACGGCGCTGGGTGGTGGCCAGATTCATGCCGAAGCCGAACTCAGCGTTGTCTTCGAACAGGCTGTTGGACCAAGCGGGGCCCTGGCCCTTTTCGTTGGTGGTGTAGGGGCAGGTCGGGGCGGAACCGCCGTAGATGGAGGAGCAGCCCGTGGCGTTCGCGATCATCATGCGGTCGCCGAACAGCTGGGTAACCAGCTTGACATAGGGGGTCTCGCCGCAGCCGGCGCAGGCGCCGGAGAACTCAAACAGGGGCTTGAGGGCCTGGCTGTTCTTGACGGTCGCCTTGTTGGTGATCCTGTCGGCCACTTCGGGAACGGTCATGGCATACTGCCAGTTGGCCTCTTCCTTACGCTGAGAATCCAGCGGCTTCATGACCAGGGCTTCCTTGCCCTCCTTGCCGTGGAGCGGGCAGACGTCGACGCAGTTGCCGCAGCCGGTGCAATCCAGCGGGCTGACCTGCATACGGTACTTCATGCCCTTGAATTCCGCGCCGGTGGCGGGCTTGGTCTCGAAGCCTTCTGGGGTCTCCGCGTCGCCGGCCACGTAGATGGGACGGATGCAGGCATGCGGGCAGACGATGGCGCAGTTGCCGCACTGGATGCAGTTGGCCACCTGCCATTCAGGCACGAACACGGCGATGCCGCGCTTTTCGAACTTGGTGGTGCCGGTGGGCACGATGCCGCGCGGATCCATCTTGCTGACGGGCAGCTTGTTGCCTTCCTGAGCCAGAACGGGCGCGATGAACTCATCGAAGTACTTGTCGGTGCCGGGAACCTTCTCGGGCACAGCGCCTTCGGTGGTGGTAGCCCAATCGGCGGGGATGTCGACCTTGACCAGGCCGGTCAGGGCAGCGTCGATCGCGGCGAAGTTCATCTTGACGACGTCTTCACCCTTCTTGCCGTAGGAGGCGACGACCTTTTCCTTCATGTACTTGTCGGCGTCATCATAGGGGATGATGTCGGCCAGCTTGAAGAAGGCGGCCTGCATGGTGGTGTTGGTGCGGTTGCCCATGCCCACCTTGCGGGCGAGGTCGATGGCGTTGATGATGTAGAACTTGGCTTCCTTCTTCGCCAGCTTGTTCTTCATGGAGGCGGGCAGGCGCTCGTTGAGCTCCTCGGGGCTCCACTGGCAGTTGAGCAGGAAGGTGCCGCCCTTGCGCAGCGGGGTCACCATGTCGTACATGGTCACGTACGCCGGGTTGGAGCAGCTGATGAAGTCGGCGTGGTCGATCAGATAGGGGCTCTGGATCGGCTTGTCGCCGAAACGCAGGTGGCTGACGGTCAGACCGCCGGACTTCTTGCTGTCATAGAAGAAGTAGGCCTGCGCGTACTTGTCGGTGTGGTCACCGATGATCTTGATGGAGTTCTTGTTGGCGCCGACGGTGCCGTCAGAGCCGAGGCCGTAGAACATGCAGGCGGAGGTGCCGGCAGGCGCGGCGGCGAAGGTCTCGCCCAGCTTCAGGCTGGTGTTGGTCACGTCATCCTCGATACCGACGGTGAAGTGGTTCTTCATTTCGCCGTCCAGGTTCGCGAACACGGCCTTGACCATGGTCGGGGTGAATTCCTTGCTGCCCAGACCGTAGCGGCCGCCCACGACCTTGATATCGCTGCGGCCGGCTTCCGCCAGCGCGGCGCAGACATCCAGGTACAGAGGCTCGCCCAGAGAACCGGATTCCTTGGTGCGGTCCAGCACGGCGATCTTCTTGACAGTCTTCGGGAGCACCTTCATCAGGTATTCCACGGAGAAGGGACGATACAGGTGGCACTTCACGACGCCGACCTTCTCGCCGCTCTCGAGCATCTTGTTGATGGTCTCGTGCGCGACGTCGCAGCTGGAGCCCATGGAGATGATGACCTTATCGGCATCCGGCGCGCCTTCGTACACGAAGGGCTTGTAGGCACGGCCGGTCAGCTTGGCGACCTCGTCCATGCACTCTTCCACGATGGCGGGCACGGCCAGGTAGAACTTGTTGCCCGCTTCACGGCCCTGGAAGTAGATGTCGCTGTTCTGGGCGGTGCCGGCCTGATGCGGATGTTCCGGATTCAGGGCGCGGGCGCGGAACTCGGCGATCTTGTCCCACGGTACGAGGGCCTTGATCTCTTCGTAGCAGTTCTTGGTGTCGATGGCGTCGATCTTCTGGATCTCATGGCTGGTGCGGAAGCCGTCGAAGAAGTGCAGGAACGGCACGGAGCTCTTCAGGGTCGCCAGGTGGGCAACCAGCGCCATGTCGTGCGCTTCCTGGACGGAGTTGCTGGCCAGCATGGCGAAGCCGGTCTGACGGCAGGCCATGACGTCGCTGTGATCGCCGAAGATGTTCAGGGCGTGGTAGGCCAGGGCGCGGGCGCTCACATGGAACACCGCGGGGGTCAGCTCGCCGGAAATCTTGTACATGTTGGGGATCATCAGCAAGAGGCCCTGAGAGGCGGTGAAGGTGGTGGTCAGCGCGCCGGCGGACAGAGAGCCGTGGACAGCGCCGGCAGCGCCGGCTTCAGACTGCATCTCAGCGATGCGGACCGTCTGGCCGAACAGGTTTTTCCGGCCGTGGGCGGCCCACTCATCCGCGACTTCCGCCATGGGGGAGGAAGGCGTGATGGGGTAGATGGCGGCCACGTCGCTGAACGCATACGCGACGTGGCTGACGGCAGTGTTGCCGTCAATGGTCAACTTGATGGACATGGGAAACAACCTCCTTTGTCTTGGGACAGTATGCTCCGGTGTACGCGGCAGGATACTATCCTACGGCGGGCATATCAAATAGACCGCCGCATTTCTCCGCCCGATTATTATACTTGTTTCCGCTATGCTTTGTCAAGGAAAGTATTTTTATCTTGACACCGGGAATAAAACGTTTTATATTACTTCCAGGCCGCAAGGCAAATAACGAATGACGATGTGGAAAGAAGGGTTTATTATGGCAGACATGTTAAATGTTGAACAGCTCAAGGCCAAGGCTGAATCCCTGATCAAGAGCATCACCGGCGATAAGGACCTGATGGCTTCCTTCGCCAAGGACCCTGTGGGCACGCTGGAAAAGAAGCTGGGCATCGACCTGCCCGACGAGCAGATCAATCAGCTGATCGACATGATCAAGAAGCAGATCGGCGCCGCCGGCAGTAAGGGCCTGATGGACAAGATCAAGGGCTTCTTCGGGAAATAATCACGGATATGAGAAAAGGGACGCTTTCGGGCGTCCCTTTTCTCATGGACTGACGGGGGTATATCAGGCGTCTTTTCTCAGACGCTCGTGCGCTTCCTTCACCAGCTCGGCGATCTCCGCGTCCGTGGGGGCGGGGACGAGGCCGGGCCGCAGGTCGGCCAGGAACTCGATATTGCCCTTGGGGCCGGTGATGGGGGACCAGGTCAGCTGCCGGACGCTCCAGCCCAGGCCGTCCGCCGCGTCGCAGATACTGCGCAGCACCTGACGGTGGGTGCTCTCCTCGCGCACCACGCCGTTCTTGCCCACCATGCCGCGCCCCGCTTCGAACTGCGGCTTGACCAGGGTGATCACCAGGCCTTCTTCGCCCATGATGGCGATGGCGGCGGGCAGGATCTTGGTGATGGAGATGAAGGACACGTCCATCACCGTCATCGTGGGATGCAGGTCGAACATGTCCGGCGTCAGGGTGCGGGCGTTGGTGCGCTCCATCACGGTCACCCGCGGGTCCTGGCTCAGCTGGTAATCGAACTGGCCGTAGCCCACGTCGATAGCGTATACGTGCCCCGCGCCGTTGCGCAGCAGCACGTCGGTGAACCCGCCGGCCGCCGCGCCGATATCCATGCACACGCGGCCCTGGAGCGCGGGCCTGAAGACCTCGATGGCCTTTTCCAGCTTGTGAAAGCCCCGGCTGGCAATGCGGTCCACTGGGCCGCGGATGGTCAGCTCCTCGTCCCCGGAGATCAGCTCCGAGGCTTTTTTGATTTGCCGCTCGCCCAGATACACCTGTCCGGCCATGATCAGGGCCTGGGCCTTCTGCCGGCTGTCCACCTGGCCGGATTCCGTCAGGCGGATGTCCGCGCGCTGTTTCATGCTCTGCCTCCGTTCAGGGATCGCTGAATCTTTTCAGCCAGGGTGTCCGCGTCCAGCCCTGCCTGTCTGAGCAGGCAGTGACGGCTGCCGTGCGCGGGGAAGGCGTCCGGCAGGGCGAAGCAGGCCAGGGGCGCCTTGTGTCCGGTGCGCGCCGCCTCCGCGCAGAGCGCTTCGCCGAAGCCGCCGCTCAGCACGTTTTCTTCCAGGGTAAAGCACGGCCGCGTGCCAATGTCCTGCCAGACGCCCTGATCCAGCGGGCGTATCTGCGAGACCGCGAATACCGCCAGACTGATGCCCTGCTTCTCCAGCAGCTCCGCCGCCTCCAGGCCGCGCTTGGCGATCATCCCCGCGCACAGCAGCACGGCGTCGCCGCCTTCGCGCAGCCTGGCACAGGGCTTGACCTCAGCGGTCCGCAGCGCCGGATACATGGGCAGCCGGCGCGGATAACAGATGGCGGCGGGGCCGTCGTATGCCAGGGCCTCGTCCATGGCCTCGCGCAGCTGCGCGGCGTTGATGGGACAGTACACCCGCATGCCGGGCATCGTCGTCAGGTAGGAAAGTCCGAATATGCCGTGGTGCGAAGCGCCGTCCGGTCCGCTCAGGCCCGACCGGTCCAGCAGGAAGAGCACCGGCAGCTTCTGCAGGCACACGTCCATCAGCAGCTGGTCATACCCGCGCTGCAGAAAGGTATTGTAAATGGCGCAGACCGGCCGCTGTCCGCCGCGCGCGAGGCCTGCCGCCATGCTTACGGCATGCTCCTCGGCGATCCCCACGTCGAACAGCCGCCCCGGACAGGCTTCTTCAAATACAGAAAAGCCCGTGCCGTCCTTCATGGCCGCTGTCACGACGCAGATGTCCCCGCGGCGCTTCTGCTGCTCGATCAGGTACTCGGCCGCCGTCCTGCCGAATTCCGGCCCCGTTTCCTCTTTATATTCGCCGCTGTCCACATAAAAGGGCGGCACGCCGTGGAAAATGTCGGGGCTGTTCTCAGCCGGGGCATAGCCGTGCCCCTTCTGGGTCACCACATGGATCAGCGTGGGCTCGCGCAGCGCCACAGCCCGGCGGAAGATCTTCTCCATGGCCGGGATATCGTGGCCGTCGATGGGGCCGAGGTACCGGAAGCCGAGGGAGGTGAAGAACTTGTCATGGACGAAGATGTTGCGGATATGGTCCTTAAAGCCCTCGAAAAAGCTGAACAGCGCGCCGCCGATGAGGGGCAGGCGTTTCAGGCCTCCGGCCACCGCCTTCTTTGTGCCGATCCAGCCCTTGGACACGCGCATGTTGGTCAGGTACCTGGACAGCGCGCCGACGTTGCTGGAGATGGACATGCCGTTGTCGTTCAGGATCACGATCAGCGGCAGGCCGCTGCTGCCGGCGTCGTTAAGGGCTTCGTAGCTCATGCCGCCGGTCAGAGCGCCGTCGCCCAGCACCGCGATAGCGCTGCCGGGCTGGCCCGTCAGCTGCCTGGCGCGGATCAGGCCGGTGGCCAGAGAGATGGCGTTGGAGGCGTGGCCGGTCGTGAACAGGTCGGCCTCGCTCTCGCCGCGGTTGGGAAAGCCGGAAAGCCCGCCGAACTGCCGGAGGGTGGCAAAATCCGCTTCTCGTCCGGTGAGGAGCTTGTAGGTGTAGCACTGATGCCCCACATCGAAAACGATCTGGTCCCTGGGAATGTCAAAGGCCCGCAGCAGGGCGACGGTCAGCTCGACGGTGCCCAGGTTGGAGGCCAGGTGGCCGCCGTTCTCCGATACGGTGGTGATGATGCGCTCGCGCAGGGCGGCGCAGAGGTCGTTCAGCTCGGCGCTGCTGAGCTGCTTCAGGGCTTCGGGGGTGGAAATGCGGGATAGGTCCATCGGATACTCCATGATGATGATCGGGGTCTGGAAAAAGGGATGCTCAAGGCCGGTACCAGGTGAAGGCACGCAGGTTGTCCGTGGGCCGGATGGTCAGCTGGTACTGGCCCTCGTCGATCAGGAAATAGTCGAACAGGGTCACCTGCACGTACTCGTGGTACGGAGCGGCCTCCGGCGGCACGTACAGGATGGATACGTTGACGCCGCCGTCGGTGGTGATGCAGTTGCGGCAGTAGTCCGGCCGGGCGTCGATATATTCCTGGATCACCGGCGCATACCGGGGATGAGAGGAGCAGTGGATGCCCAGGGGGTAATCCAGGTATTCCGCCAGCTCCGGCACCTCCTCGGCGGTGAAGCCGTAGTCCCGCAGGGTGCCGATGTACAGCATCACGTGCCGGTACTTGGAGCGCATCACCAGCACGTCGCCCACCTGCAGGGACTTGTGCAGCTCCTGGGGCTCAGGCATCGGCTTTTCGGGATACTTCCAGTTCCAGCCGCCGCAGTACAGGTCGTTGCCGCGGTATTTCTTCTCGTTCAGGATCTCGCCGGCGGTGGGCATCTTGTCGAGGCCGCTCTCCCTGCGCAGCCAGGTGATGTACCCGGTGCAGTCCAGGCCGTAGATGTAAACCTTGTTTTTTTTGTAATAGCTGGTGCTTTCCCAGCAGTAGCGCTTGGCGAAATCGGGGTATTGGGACATCAGCGTGTCGTTGGGCCTGCCGCCGAAAAAGTAGGGAAGTCCCGTTTCAAAGAGCGAGGTCACCTGCGCGCCGGTGATCTCGTTGTACCGGCGCTGGAAAATGTTGTCCTTTTCCAGCATCTGGAAGGCCGTGTCCAGCAGCTTGCTCCGCTGCACCTCCGCCCGGGCCGGCAAAAACGCCAGCAGGCAGAAAAGGAGCGGCAGGAGCGCCAGACGCCTGGCCAACGACAAAGCAGATAACACCATACTGATTCCCGCCTTTCTTACCTTGGCGTGTCCCCGTGCTTCGCGATCTGCTCGTTCAGCAGGTTGATATCGCCGCAGCCCATGGTCAGCACCAGGTCGCCGGGCTGCCAGTGGCCGCGCAGGTAGCGCTCGGTGTCGTCAAAGGAGGGCGTCAGGACTGCGTTGACGCCGTGGGCCTTCATGCCGTCCACCAGCATCTGCGAGCTGATGTCGCCGGGGTCGGTCTCCCGGGCGGCGCAGATATCCGTGACCAGCGTGATGTCCGCGGCCTCGGTGCAGGTCAGGTAATCGTCGAACAGGCGCTTGACGCGGCTGTAGGTGTGGGGCTGCATGACCGCCCAGACCCGTTTGGCCTGCTGCTTCACGGCGACGGAGATGGCTGCCCGCATTTCCTCGGGGTTGTGGCCGTAATCATGGTACAGCCGCACGCCGTCAGTGACGCTGGTCAGCTCAAAGCGCCGGTGTACGCCGCCGAAGCGGCTCAGGGACGCGGCGACGTCGGCGGGGGAGGCGGCGGTCTGACGGCAGGCGGCATAGGCGGCCAGCGCGTTCAGCACCGTGAACTCGCCGGAGATCTTCAGTTCGATATGCGCTTCTCGCTCACCGTCATGCATGACGTCAAAGCGGGGACGCCCGAATTCGTCATAGCTCAGATCCGCGGGAGAGAAATCGTTGTTGCCGGACCAGCCGAAGGTGACGATGCGCCTGCCGGACCGGATGGCGGGCCGCAGAGCGCGGGCGTCCTCGCCCCAGCAGACGGCGACGCCGCCGGGAGTGAGACGGTCCAGAAAATCCCGGAAGGCGTTCTCGTAATCGTCCATGTCCTTATAGTAGTCGAAGTGGTCGCCCGCCACGTTCAGGATCACCGCCACGGTGGGCCGCAGCTCCAGGAACGAGCTGTGGTACTCGCAGGCCTCCGCCACAAACAGCTCCCGGCTGCCCAGCCGTGTGCCGCCGTGCAGGGTATCCAGTTCGCCGCCGATATGGACCGAAGGATTCAGTCCCGCGTCCATCAGCGCCTGGCCGATCATGCCCGAGGTAGTAGTCTTGCCATGGGTGCCGGATACGCAGATCGCCGTTTCCGCGCCGCGCATCAGCTCACCCAGCAGGGTGGAGCGCTCCATCTCCGGAATCCCCAGACGCAGCGCTTCCATACGCTCCGGGTTGTCCGGATGGATCGCGGCGGAGAATACGAGCAGGTCTGCGCCGCGCACGTTTTCCGCGCGGTGGCCGATCATCACCGGTACGCCCTTGGCGGCCAGCGCCTCCACATGGTGGGAATTGTCGCGGTCAGAACCGGTCACGCGGATGCCGCGCTGCAGGAGGAAGTCCACCAGACCGGACATGGACGAGCCGCCGATGCCGACCATATGGACGCGCTTTCCGGTGAATTGTTCGATATCGATCATCATACAGGTTCACTCCTCGATCGTGATAGGGGGATAGCTGTCCAGATTGACGGCGGCGGGCTGTTTGACGGCGGGGTGGATGATATTCCCGTTCTCGTTGACCGCCGTGCCGCGCCAGCCGTTCTCACGGGTCCAGATGTAGCCGTCCATCTCCCAGCCGGTCAGCCGGCCCTGGCGGTTATAGGTGAGAACCGCGCCGTCGGCGCTCTGTACCCTGACCTCCGTCAGGTTCCCTTTGGCGTTATACCTGGCAAGGCAGGCGCCCCGGCTGAGGTGCAGCGTGCCGTCCGCCAGGAGCGTCACGCCCCGGGCGCTGTCGGAAACGCTTTGCAGAGCTGATGCCTGGTAGACGGCTGTGACGCTGCCCCGTACCAGGGTATACTGGATCCTGAGCTCCGGGGCCAGGTCTGCGATACCGGCATAGAAACGGGTCCCTTCGTGGCTGAGTGTTCCATAGACGGTCGAAAAGCTCAGACCGTCCGCAGTGACCGCTTCCGCCTCGTCCGCGTCCGAATAAAACTGCAGTACGCCCTCTTCCGCCGAGGGATCTTTCAGCTCGGGAGCCGAACTGGTCAGCTCGTCACGGCGGATCCCTGCCGCCGCTTCCGTCAGGCGTACCGGGGGGATCTCCAGCGGGAGCGCCGCCGGCGCGGGATGGCGCTCCGGTGCGAAGGGCGGCAGCTGCGGGCTGTCGGCCGGGCTTCCGGCTTCGTCCACCCAGGCGCCCTGGGCACGGCTGTAGGTATAGGTGTGCTGCAGGTCCGCGGCGGTGATGCTCGCGGCGCGCCCGAATTCGTCGTACTGCAGGATCATGGGGAGCGTGTCCTCTTCGCGCTCGTCGCCCAGCAGCACGCTGCTATGCAGAACACCGTCCGCGTCATAATAGACGGTGGCGGTATGGACGTTCGGGATCTCGATCTCAACGGTGTAGCCGCCGGAAAAGCCCCTGCGCGTGATCACGCGCTGCCGGTCGTCCGCGGACGCGGTCCAGAAGTCACAGCGGCCGTCCGCCGAAACCAGGTAGCGCGCCGAAACCGTGAAAACGCCGTCCGTCCATTGCGCCGTCAGCCAGCATACCTCGGGCGGCTGGGGGACGGATACCGAGAAGCCCTCCTGCGTAAAGCCGACCGGCTCGCTGTTCATGCCGGCCAGCAGCAGGACGGCGTCCTCCGGAAGCTCGGATGCCGGCGTCAGCGTCAGGCCTTCCCCGGATGCGAGGATGTCGAATGCCGGGACCGTCCGCAGCAGACGCGCGCCGGGCAGAGCGAATACGTCGCCGGAGAGCGGCGCCTGCACCGTTGCGGCCGCATCCGCAAAGGCCGCGTTTTTCGGGATAACGGACGATGTGAACAGCAGGCCCATGACCATCAGCAGCGCTGCCAGGCGTTTTCCGCTCCGCATGTCCGTCCTCCTTCTGATCATTCAGGTTGTATTTTACTTGTTTGCACCGCGCTTGTCAACCGCGTGCCGGCCGGCGGCATGTAAAAAAGGCCGCCGCACATGGTTGTGCGGCAGCCTCTCGAAATTGCCGGGCTTATCGCAGGTCGGTCCGGATGATGTAGGCGGTGACCGTTGTCATTCCTTCGGGACGGAGGTCATATCCGCCGTTCCGGGACTGGTCCCTGGTCTGCTCAAAGATGCGCAGCAGCTCCGGCAGGTCCTTTTCCACATAGGGCAGAAGCTGCTCCGCGGTGGTCTTTTCAGCGTCGAGGATACTGTTTTTCAGCGTCTGTGTACCGGTGGAATGCAGCAGCGACGCGCCGAACTGCAGCCGTCCCGCGCCCGCGGAGAGGGCGGAGCCGCTCTTCTTCAGCTCCTGCAGGCCGGTGTTCAGCTCTGAAGCGCCGGCTGAGACCTGGTCGACCGCGCCGGTATAGGCTTTGAGGCTGCCGACATAGCTGTGGACCTGATCCAGCTGATCCTTCAGCCCCGACAGCGCGGCCTTCGCTTCGGCGCTGTCCAGGCTGTCAATGGCGCCGTTCAGGACATCGCCGTAGTTTTCCGGCGTCAGCGCGGGCAGCCCGTAAGCGGCGAGCTGCGCGCCGGCGCTGTCCAGCAGCGCCTGAAACAGCTGGTCTGCCCCGGCGTTCAGCGCGGCGCTGTTTTCGGATACGCCGGAGAGGCCCTCCTGCAGCTGGCCCATACTGCCGGCTGCCTGGGAGATGCCCTTGGAGAGCGCCGCCGCTCCGCCCGACAGCTCCTTGGCGCTGTCGGCAAGCTGGGAGGCGCTGCTGTCCAGCATGGTCAGCGCGCTATTGAGCATGCCCAGTTTACCCGCGATCTCGGCTGTTTTGCCCGTGGTCTTCGGCAGGGACGTTTCGTCCTTCAGCGCGTTGAGCAGGGCGGCCGTCTCGTCGAGCTTGGCCTGCGCGTCGATATCCACCTTCGCGTCGATCGCGCGGCACACGAGCTGGATGGGATCGGAGGAGATCAGCGTCATCATCCAACCCAGGTCCGCGTGGTCCGCCGTAAAGGAGACCGTGAAGGAGGCGGGCAGCGCCAGCGCCTCGTCTGCTCCGGGCACGGCCCAGCCGACGAGCATCCGCTGCCCCATCTCGGTCACCACGGCCGCGTGCTCGGTGATCAGTTCGGAGATCCCCGCGGCGGGCAGAGGAATGACGGTCAGCGCCAGGGCGGGACAGGAAACGCTGTCCGGATAGCTGACGGTCAGGACGGCATGGCCCGTAAGACCGCTCAGCTGGTCGAGCGCGACCTCTTCGCCGTCCAGCGTCGCGGTGACGTGCGGCACCAGCGCCGGCGCCTTGTCAGACCGGCCCTGATACACGATGTCGCCGCCCTTCGCCTGCCAGAGGATGGCGTCTCCCTCGCGGGCAAAGGTCTCGCTGCCGCTCATATTTTCGATCCCGGTGAGCAGGGAGGCGTCTGCCAGGACATCTGACATGTCTTTATTCTCAAGGCGGACCGTATCGGTCAGGCTCCTGACCGCCCCGTTCGGGTCCGCTACGATGAAGACCCGCTCATGCTTGACGTTTTCAGCCAGCGCGGATACACAGGCCAGCGTCATGACGCCGGCGAGCAGGACGGCTGTGATCTTTTTCAGCATCTGAATCCTTCCTTTCATGCTCTGAGTGATTTCATATCGAATGTCGTGTGCACGATCAGCCTGTCGCACAGCAGCAGGACGGCCGGCAGCAGCAACAGCACCACGGCCACGCTCAGCAGCGCGCCGCGCGCCATCAGGCGGCACATGGAGGAGATGATGTCCACGTCCGCGTACAGCCCTACGCCGTAGGTGGCCGCGAAGAAACTGAAGCCGCTGACCAGGATCGACTGGGCTGAGAGGGCGACGCTCTTTTCCATGGCCGTGGCCTTATCCATGCCCGCGATGCGGTTCTGCTTATAGCGGGTGGTGATCAGGATCGCGTAGTCCACGGTCGCGCCCAGCTGGATGGTGGAGATCAGGATGGGGCCGACGAACGGCAGCGTCATTCCCGTATAATAAGGGATACACAGGTTGATCGCGATCGCCAGCTCGATCACCGCCACGAGGATGACGGGCAGCGAGATGGACCGCTGGACCAGCAGGATGATCAGGAAGATGGCGATCATCGAGATCAGGCTGACGACGGTGAAATCGTGGTCCGTGCAGGCGATCAGGTCCTTGGTGCAGGGCGCCTCGCCGATCAGCATCCCGCCTGCGTCGTAGCGCTTGAGGATGCCGTTCAGCTGGTCGATCTGCCGGTTGACCTCGTCGGAGGAGGTGACGTAGGCGCTGCTGACCAGCATCAGCTGGTAGCGATCGCCCTTGACCAGCGACAGGACGTCGGGCGGCACGATGCTTTCCGGTATGCCGGCCCCGAGCAGGGTGTCTATGCCGATCACGTTTTTGACGCCGTCCACAGCCCGCATTTCACCGGCCATCTCCTGCACGTCCTTCTGCGGCACGTCCGCGTCGATCAGGAGCAGGTGGGTAGTCGCCATGTCAAAGGTTTCGGCCAGCTTTTTGTTCGCGCTGACGGAAGCAAAGTACGGCGGCATCACGGTGCTCATGTCATAATAGACGTTCACATGGCTGTAGCCGTAGAAGGCGGGGAAGACGAGCAGCACCAGTACGGCGAACAGGGGCTTGTAATGCCGGACGATGAAGCGGCTCAGCCCGCCCATATCCGGCAGCAGGGGCCTGTGGCTCGTCTTTTCGATCGCTTTGTCCGTCATGCGCAGCACACAGGGCAGCAGCACCAGCGTGCCGATGAGGCCCATGACCACGCCCTTGCTCATCACGATCCCCAGGTCCCTGCCCAGGGTGAAGCTCATGAAGCAGATGGATACGAAGCCGGCGATCGTGGTCAGGGAGGAACCGAGGATGGAGGTAAAGGTCAGGCGCACGGCCTCTGCCATGGCCTCGTCCCTGTCCTCCGTCAGCGCTTTCTGCTCCTTGTAGCTGTGCCACAGGAAGATGCTGTAGTCCATGGTCACGCCCAGCTGCAGCACAGCGGCGACCGCCTTGGTGATGTAGCTGATCTCCCCGAGAAAGTAGTTGGTGCCCATGTTCCACATGATGGACACCCCGATGCAGGCCAGAAAAATCAGCGGCAGCAGGAAGGAGTCCATGGTGATCATCAGCACCACGGCGCACAGCGCCACGGCGATCAGCACGTAAATCGCTTCCTGGGACTCCACCAGGTGTTTGGTATCCGTCACCACGGCGGACAGGCCGGACACGAGGCAGCGGTCTCCCGCCGTCCGGCGGATCTGGTCGATGGCGGCCATGGTCTCCTCGGAGGAGGAGCCCTCGTCAAAGAACACGGCGGTCAGCATGCAGTCGCCGCGCTGGAACATCTCCCGGACATCGTCCGGAAGGATCTCCGGCGGCAGCATGCCTTTTGTGACGGAAGCGTAGCCGATCACGGAATCGACATGCGGGATCAGCCGGATCTCGTTCTCCATCGCGGCCTGATCCTTCAGATCCATGCCCTCGGTGACCAGCAGGGAGAAGGCCCCTTTTCCGAAATCCTGAAGCAGGATCTCCTGACCGCGAACCGTTTCCAGGTCGGAGGGCAGGTAATACAGCAGATCATATTTTGTTCTGGTTGCCGCCATCCCCATCACGGAGGGAATCAGCAGCAGCAGGCACAGGATCACGACCGGTATCCTGTGCCTGACCAGCCATTTTGTGAACCCTTTCACATTGATCCTCCTAACGTTACAAAACATTGTGTTGACTAAATCAACGATGTGAATTATAATACTCTTTGTGATTGAAATCAATAAACAAATTGAGTATCAATCGTTTGTTAATCAACAATCACTCCCGGCATAACCGAGTTATTCAACAGAACACTGTAAAACTGTCGAGAAAGAAGGAAACGCTATGGCTGAGGAGACCAGGAAAGAGGACCGGCGCGTGCGCCGCACGAAGAAGCTGCTGACGCAGGCGCTGACGCAGCTGATGCAGCAGAAGCAGGTGAAGGAGATCACCGTGAAGGAGCTGACCGACCTCGCGGATATGAACCGGGGGACCTTCTATCTGTATTATAAGGATATCTTCGATATGCTGGAGAAGATCGAGGACGGGATCTTCGAGGCCCTCAACAGCATTGTGGAGCAGCATGAGCACGAGGACGTGGCGCATGAAACGAAGCCGCTGCTGCTGGAGCTGTTCACCTTCCTTCAGGATAACCGGGAGATGGTGCGCGTGCTCCTGAGCCCGCACGGGGATATGAGCTTCCTCTACCGGCTTTTCCAGGTCATCCGGGAGAAGTGCGTGACGGCCTTTCCGGAGTATTCCCGCACCCTGTCGGAGGCGGATTTCGACTACCACTTCAGTTTTGTGGTCTTTGGCATCGCGGGCCTGATCCGCGCCTGGGTGAACCGGGAATGCGCGGAATCCGCGCTGCAGATGGCGGAGCTGGCGGACGTCATGCTCCGTCGGGGAAGTCTCAGCGAGCTTCAGGGAGAAAACGGAATACCGTCCTGAAATATTGTAATCCCCCGTGAGAACCTGTATAATGGGCAGGAATCTTTCCGAACCGGAGGCTGACATGAACGAACTGCTTGACCTGTACTGGACCTTTGCCAGGATCGGCGCTGTGACCTTTGGCGGCGGCTACGCCATGCTGCCGATCCTGGAGCGCGAACTGGTGGACAAGCGCCACTGGACCACGATGGACGACCTGAGGGATTATTTCTCCATCGGCCAGTGCACGCCCGGGATCATCGCCCTGAACGTATCCACCTTTATCGGGGAAAAACGCCGCGGCGTCAGGGGGGCGCTGGCGGCCACCGTGGGCTTCCTGACGTTCCCTATCATTATTATCCTGCTGATCGCCCTGTTCCTGACCAATTTCGCCCAGCTGGAGATCGTGCAGCACGCGTTCGCCGGCATCCGCGTGTGCGTATGCGTACTGATCCTGCAGGCCGTGCTGCGGCTGTGGAAAAAGTCCGTGGTGGACCCGTTTACCCTGGGCCTGTATCTGGCCGTATTCGCGCTGAACGCGTTTTCCGGCCTGGTGCTGCCCTTTAAGATCCCGACCGCGGTGCTGGTCATCCTGGCCGGGGCGGTGGGCGTACTGGTGTCCGGCCGCAAGAATCGCGGCGCGCGGAAGGAGGGCGAGGGCAAATGAATATCCTGACCCTGATGTATGAATTCTTCAAGACGGGCCTGTTTTCCGTGGGCGGCGGCCTGGCGACCCTGCCCTTCCTGTATGAGATGAGCGACCGGTATCCGGACTGGTTCTCCCACGCGGATATCGCGGATATGATCGCCATCTCGGAGTCCACGCCCGGTGCGATCGGCATCAACATGTCCACCTACGCGGGCTTCCGGGTGGCGGGGATCCCCGGCGGCATCCTGGCCAGCCTGGCCCTGGCCGCCCCGAGCGTCATCATCATCCTGATCATCGCGCGGTTCCTGGCGAAATTCCGCCAGAACAGCCTGGTGGAAGGCGCCTTTTACGGCCTTCGTCCCGCGTCGATCGCCATGATCACCGCTGCCGGGCTGAACGTGGCGAAGGTAGCCCTGGTCGACCTGAACGCCTACGCGGCTTCCGGCAATCTGGGCGACCTGTTCGTCTGGAAGGCGCTGATCCTCGCCGTACTGATCTTTGTGGGCCAGAAGAAGCTGAAATGGAGCCCGGTCATCTTCATCGCCCTGTCCGCCGTGGCGGGCATCCTGTTCAAATTCTGAGCGACAGCGGATTACCTGGTTTCATCCCGGAACCGGCGGCGAATCCCGCGCAGGGCTCCGATCAAGTGCCGATAAAAAATAATCTCAAAAAGGGGTTGACAAACTTGTTGTCTTAGTGTACTATACACATAGTGCACTAAATCGCCAGGAGGTGACCGGCTTGGATTTTGACGCTTCGATCCCGATCTGGATGCAGGTGGCCACCTGCATCAAAACGGACATGGTGACCGGCCGGCTGCCTCCCGGCGAGAAGCTGCCGGGAGGACGCGAGCTGGCCGTGCGGTACACGATCAATCCCAACACGGCCGCCAGGGTCTACCAGGAGCTGGAAAAGGAAGGGCTGGTGGAGATGCGGCGCGGCATGGGCACGTATGTGACCGATTCGCCGGACCGGATCCAGGCGCTGAGGGCCGGCATGGCGAGAGACGCTGTGCGGGACTATCTGAAAAAAATGGCTTCCCTGGGCTATGCCCGGAGGGAAGCGGCAGCCATGATCAGTCAGGAGGATGAAAAATGCTGAAAAGTGAAGCGGTGACCAGGATGTTTGGTTCCAAGACCGCTGTGGACCAGGTGAGCATGACGCTGGAAAAGGGACATATCTATGCCATGCTGGGCCCCAACGGCAGCGGCAAGACCACGTGGATGAAGATGGCGGCGGGTCTGTGCAAGCCGACCAGCGGGCGGATCCTGTTTGAAGGTGAGCCTGTCGGTGTTTGCAGCCGCGCCTCGATCGCGTATATGTCGACGGAACCCTATTTCTATAACTGGATGTCCCTGAAGGACGTGGGACGCTACTACCAGGATTTCTTCGCGGACTACTCCGGGCAGCGCTATGCCGAGCTGCTGCGCTCCTTCGAGCTGGAGGAGAGCCTGAAGGTCAAAACGCTCTCCTCGGGCATGATGGCGAAGGCGAAGATCGCGGTCACCCTGGCCAGGGACGCGAAGGTCTGGATGCTGGACGAGCCCTTCAACGGCATCGACCTGGTGGCTCGTGACCGCATCAAGAGCGCGATCATCGAATCCGCCCAGCCGGATAAGCTGCTGATCATGTCCAGCCACCTGGTGGAGGAGATGGAAGCGATCGCGGACCGGGCCATATTCCTTCGGAACGGCCAGCTGATCAAGGAAGCGGATATTGAGACCGAGCGCACGGAAAACGGCTGCTCCATCGCGGACGAATACCGCCGGATCTACGGCGCCCAGGGAGGGACGGAAGCATGAAGAACCTGATCAAATATGAATTCAGAAAGACCTGGGGCACCAAGCTCATCATCCTGGGCATCACGGCCTTCGCGGAGCTGGCCTTCCTGGTAAGCCTGTACCTGGATAAGGAGAAGTACAATGGCCTGTCCATCCTCGCCCTGACCTTCCTCGCCATCGGCGGCATCATCTTCATCGGCATCCAGAGCATCCTGACCATGCACCAGGACATGAATACCAAGCAGGGCTACATGCTGTACATGACGCCCAACAGCTGCTACAGGATCCTGGGCGGCAAGGTGATCGAAAACGGACTTTCGATCTTTGTGGCGGGCGCGTTCTTCTTCGCCCTCGGCGCGCTGGACGTGACGCTGCTGCTGGGCCATTACGGCCAGCTGGGCGAGCTCAAGAAGATGCTGGACGAATTCCTGCGGCAGCTCCGCATGGAAGTGCCGCTGGACGGGAGGCTCTTCGCCCTCCTGACGCTCAACTTTCTGTGCAGCTGGCTCGCTACGGTCATTACCGCTTACTTCGCGGACGTGATCGCCACCTGCCTGCTGAACGGCAAGAAGTATAACGGCTGGGTGAGCCTGCTGATCTTCATCGCGCTGAGCTGGGCCATGGCCTACCTGCAGCAGGTCTGCACAGAGCGCCTCGTCTGGGACGCCAGGCTGATCTGGAACGCCGTGATCGCGCTGGGCTGCTCCGCGGTGATGTATGTGGCCACCGCGGCCCTGATGGAACGGCACCTGAGCGTCTGACGGATATAGGAAGGGGCTGTTGCATAACGACATGCAACAGCCCCTTCATCGTTTATCGGGCGGTCACAGCCCGGCCTTCAGGCATTCCGCCGCGGCCATCATGCAGGGCGCGGCGCCGTGCTGGTTATCGGGGATCTGCTTTTCGCTGAGATAGTAGCGCGGCGTGCCGTCGCGGTCGGGGCGGTTGTCCGGCCCCGGGCCGAGGCCGGCGCTGGCGCAGATGCCGTACAGCACGGGAATGCCATCGCCCTTCAGGTAGGTGCGGCGGATCCCCTCCAGGATCTCCGCGCCCTCCTTCGCGCATGCGGCGTCCAGCATGCCAAGCCGCGCGCCCTTGAGCAGGGCGTAGGCCACCATGGCGCTGCCGGAGGTCTCCAGGTAGTCGTCCTCCAGGTCCTTGCGGTCGATCAGCTGGCGGAACATGCGGGTTTCCGGATCCTGATAGGGCATGATGCCGGCGAGGGCTTCACGCAGCAGCTCTACGAACAGCTTCGCCTCCGACATGCGGCCGCGCAGCAGTTCGTAGCAGTCGCACATGGCCATCAGCAGCCAGCCCTCCGCGCGCAGCCAGTAGCAGCGGCTGAGGCCGGTCTCCTTGTCGCACCAGTCCATGGTCCGGCTTTCGTCCCAGGCGTGCAGGTACAGGCCGGTCTCCTTCACGTAGTGGTGCGCGCGCACCTGGCGGAACTGGTCCAGGACGTCGGAAAAGTCGGTGACGCCGGCGTCAAGGTCGCTCTGTACCTGGAAGGGCAGGGCCATATACAGGCCGTCCAGCCACACCTGCCAGGGGTAAATGTTCTTGTGCCAGTAGCTGCCGGTGGTCTTCGTGCGCGGATGTCCGGACAGGTTGCGGCGCACCCGGCGGATCTCCTCGTGAATGGCCTCGTTCCCCGTCAGGCGGTACAGCACCCACAGGGATTTGCCGAGGCTCACGAAGTCCAGGTTATGCACGTCGTCATCCCAGCTGCGCAGGCGCCCCTCCGGCGTGACGAGGGCCTTGCCCGCTTCGAGGATGCTGTCCTTGTATACCGGATCGCCGGTCACGTTCAGCAGCATCTCCTCGCCCAGCATGGTGATGTCATCCTTGTAGCTCCAGTGCTCCGGGGTGGGGATCTTCGGGAAGATGTCGGCGGCGTAGTGTTTGAAATAGGTCAGCCATTGCGCGTTCATGCGTTTTCCTCCGGTTTTTCGATCCACTTGGGGAAGGAATACTCGCCGCGATAGTTGGACGAGTTGTAGTGCGGATACTTGTCCGGCACGTACTCGCGGCCCTTGATCTCACAGGGACGGTCCTGGGTATAGATGTACATCCGGTCGTGGTCCCACAGCACGATCTCGTCGCGGTGGTCGCCCGTCAGGTCGATGACCTCGGCGCACATGTCCGGATGTCCGTCGTCCGGGAAGGTCACCACGCGGTCGCCTTCGCCGTCGATCATGCCGCCGTACTTCACGTTGCCGTTCAGCAGCACCAGCTCGGTGCCGTCGCCCTGCCAGTTGACCGGGGCGATCACGTTGCCGTTGCTGGAGGGCTCCATATGCCACAGCTCGCGGCCCTTGCAGTCGTACATGTAGATGATGCCCTGGTTTTCCCAGTAGGTAGTGGTGCAGATCTGCATGCCCTTCATCTCCGGCAGGTAATTGCCGGCGGATATGCGCTGCCCGTGGCCGTTGATGTCGCGGGAAAGGATGTGTCCCTGCTTGTCCACGATCATGAAGCCCTGCCAGCCGGATACGATGGCGATCAGGTCGTCGTCGATGTCCGGATCGAAGCGCCCGATGATGATCTCGTCGGTATGGTCCGTGTCGATAGGCAGCTCCCAGATCAGCTTGCCGTCGGCGGAGATCATGTTGTAGCAGCTGAAGATCTCGTCCTTCCCGTCGCCGTTGAAATCATAGGCGTAGGGGAAGTGGCCGGTGTTGTTGTGGGTGAACTTCCACTGCAGCTCCAGCTGGTCGTTGTAAATGTAGAGCCGGGCATAGCGGTCCTTGATCAGGATGTCGCTGGGGCGGGCCTTGCCGCTCACGTTCACGATGCGGATGGCGTCCACGTTCAGGCGGTCGAAGGCGTGCACCTGGAACTCGATGCCCAGGATCTGGGTGGGGTCCTCCTCGTTATAGGGCGTGTCGATGTATTTCCTGCATTCGCCGGTGCGGCCGTCAAGGATCTGCAGCTTGAAATCGCTGGCCATGATCACCTCGTCGCAGCCGTCGTTGTCGATATCGTAGATCTGGAAGGGCAGGTCGCAGGTGGTGTCCTGGTTGACCGCCAGGGGAGAGGGTTCGCCCCACTGCCAGAGGATTCTGCCGGTGTCGATGCTGACGGCGGTCAGGCAGCTGATGTTGCAGTAGCGCTCCTTGTACACGCGCTTCTGGTGCTGCGCCATCACGAAAAAGACCTCGTCGGTGCCTGTCAGGTGCCCGAAGCGGATCTGGCGGGAGCTGCCCCAGTTGCCCAGGTCAAAGCGCTTCCACAGGCGCGGCTGGGCGTATTTCGCGCGCTTCTGCGCGAGGCGAACGGCCTTTTCGGCCTTCGCGCGGGAGAACGCGTCCGCCTGCGCTTCGGTGCAGCTGACGCGCACGTTGGCGAACTGGGCGGGCATATAGCCGGCCAGCGCGACGCAGCCGGTGCGATAGGTATCGTCCTGCGCGCTGAGTACCTCCCGCCCGTCCACGAAGCAGGTGATGCGCGGGCCGCGGACCTCCGCGCAGATGTGTATGAATTTGTCGCAGCTGTAGCTGACGGGCGCCCTGGCGATCACGGTCCGGTCCGTTTTGATCACGCGCACGAGCTGCAGCTCCTGGTTGGCGAAAAAGAGGGCGTAGTGCTGCAGCGACGCCTGGTAGCGCACCAGCAGGCCCACCTGGTCGGTGGTGCACAGGGCGCGCAGATCCACCTCGGCGGTATAATCGCTCCAGTCCTTGTCGCCGGCCACCAGCGTAGAGCATACACCGTGGGTCAGCGGGTTGCGCACGCGCATCTGCTCCATCACGTGATGCCCGTCCTGGCGCGTCACGACCCAGTTAGGGCCGCGGAACCAGCAGTTGGTGATGGGGTCGTACCAGTCCCCGCCGTAGCCGGGGTTTTCGACATAGTGGTATTCGCCGTTGGCGGAATGCTCCCGGTCGAAGGGCAGCGGGCCCAGGGCAAAGCCGGAAAAGTCGTCCTGGAACAAAACGAAATCCTGCATAGCGTCACATTCTCCTTCATAAATCCGCCGCGCAGCGGGAAACCATAGCGCAAATGGGCTTCCGCGCCGCGCGGCGGGCAGTTCATTCAGTATGTGGGATGATGGGGACTCTTATTTGCCCTGCTCGGCCAGGTATTCAGCCTGATACTCGTCGATCTGCTCGGCCCACTTGGTCATGCAGTCCGCGGCGCTCATTTCGCCCAGCAGCACGGCCTGGAAGTCGGCGGTCATGTCGGTGGTGATCATGGTGGAGAAGTCAGCCAGCCAGTAGGGATTCAGGATCTGCTTGTAGTTTTCGTCGGTCAGGTAGCCCGCGCAGAGCATCATCAGGTCGCTCTGCTTGTACCAATCCTGCTCCTGCACCTCGACGTTGCAGGGCACGCGGCCCAGCGCGGCGCACAGACCGCCGTCGATTTCGGTGCTCAGCAGCTCGTTCATCAGAACGATGGCGCCGGAATAGTCGTGATCGGGGTTCTTGCTCTTCGGGATGCAGAACACGTTGGGCTGCAGGCCTGAAGCGAAGTAGTGGCCCTGGTCGTTCGCCATCACGGTGACGGCCTTGAAGTTGTCGGCGCCCAGTGCGTTGGCGTGGTTGGTGTTGGAGGAGGAGTTGTGCACCAGGTAGTAGGCGACGCCGGAGTCGAACTCGGCGCAGATCTCGTTGTAGTTGTTGTTGACGGAGTCGCCGGAGCACCACTTGTTCTTGTAAATGCCGGCATACGCTTCCATCGCCTCGATGAATTCGGGACGGCTCAGGATGCACTTGCCCTCGTCATCAAACCAGGAGCCGTTGAAGCCGGCGCCGTCGGTGTAGGTGAACAGCCAGGCCAGCATGGAGTCATAGGGGCGCACGCCGCGCAGGGTGGTGAAGTACTTGCCGTTCTCGGCGTCCGCGTACTTCTCGCACAGGGCCAGGTATTCCTTCTGGGTCTTGGGGGCTTCCTCACCCTTCTCGGCCAGGAAGGCGGTGTTCACATAGGCGACTTCCTGGTTGTAGGCGAAGGGGATGCCGTACAGCGTGCCGCTGGCGATGTTGCGCAGGTTGGTGGTCAGGCCGGCGTCGACCTTGGAGAAGTTCTCGACCTGGGCCAGGATCTCATCGGTCAGCGGGAGCAGGCTGTCCTGCGCGGTGAAGGTGGAGATGTTGGAGAAGCCCAGGGAAACGACGTCAGGCATGGAGTCGGTGATGACGGCGTTCTGGAACTTATCCTGGAAATCCTTGAAAGCGAAGCTGGTGTACTCGAAGGTGTACTTGTCCTGGGACTCGTTGAGCTTGTTGAACACTTCGGTATAGTACGCGTCGGTGATGGCGTCGCCGGAGTGATACCACAGGCTGATGGTCTTGCGCTCGCCCTCGGCGGACGCGAAAGCGCACAGGCTCAGCACCATGCAGAGCGCGAGGATCATGGAAAGCAGTTTTTTCATGTCTGTACCTCCTTAAAGTAGTGATGATTTGTGACGCTATATCTTCGCTTATCCCTTGACAGCGCCGGCGGTTGCGCCTCCGGCCATGCGCTTTTGCAGGAAAGCGAAAATGACTAAGACGGGGATCAGGGCGACGACGCAGCCGGCGGCCAGGTGGCCGTAGTCGGTGCCGAACTCGCCCTGGAAGGCGTTGAGGCCCAGGGGAAGGGTGTACATTTTTTTCTGGTTGATGAAGGCGACGGCGTAGACGTAGACGTTCCAGGCGTTGATGAAGGCGTACGCGCCGGTGGCGACGATGGCGGGCGCCATGGTGGGGATCAGGATGCGGATGATGCCGCCCATCAGGGAACAGCCGTCCACCTGCGCAGCCTCCTCCAGGGAGACGGGCACGGAGTTGTAGTAGCCCATCATCATCAGCATGCAGTAGGCAAGGTTGGTGCAGGAGCATACGATGACCAGGCTCCACAGGTTGTCGATCAGGCCCAGCGTCTGCATGGTCTGGAACAGCGGGATCATCAGCACCACGGCCGGCAGCATCTGGGTGGCCAGCAGCATGATGTAGACGACCGTGCGACCCTTGAAGCGGTAGCGGCTCATGGCATAGCCGCCCAGCAGCGACAGCACCATGATGATGATGGTCGTGAACGTGGCCACGAACAGGCTGTTCAGGAAGTACCGGTCAAAGCCGAGGGAGATCAGGCCCTGGAAGTTTTCAAAGGTCGGGTGGCTGGGCCAGTACTGGATCGGGATGGAGATGACGTCGATGGAATCCTTCAGCGAGGTGTTCAGGATCCAGTAGAAGGGAAAGAGCATGAAGATCAGGAAGAGCACGATGGGAATGTCCCTGAAGAACAGGTTGGCCAGGCGCGTGCGGGTCTTGCGGCTCATCAGTTGATCCCCTCCTTTCCAAGCTTGCCCCACTTGATATAGATGAAGGCGAGCACCATCATGATCAGTGTGGCGATCACGGAAAGGGCGCTGGCGTAGCCGTAATCCATTTTGCCCTTGAAGGTGGTCATGATGTACAAAGCCAGGGTGGTGGTGCCGCGGTTTGGGCCGCCGTCCGTCATGGAGATGATCAGGTCGACGGCGTTGAAGGTCCAGATGGAGCGCAGCAGGGTCGTCAGGATGATGGTGTCGCGGATCATGGGGATCGTGATGCTGAACAGGGTGCGCGGCGCGCTCGCGCCGTCGATCTTCGCGGATTCATACAGGTCGTCCGGGATGGAGCTGAGGGCGGCCAGGTAGCTCAGCGTGAAGAAGGGGATGCCGCGCCACACGTTGGCCAGGATGATCGAGAAGGTGGCCGACTGGGCGTTGGCGAACCAGGAGACGTTCTGCTGGATGATGCCCAGCTTTTTGAGCAGGTCGTTGAACACGCCGTAGGTCTCGCCCATGATCAGCTTCCAGATGATGCCGACCATGACGCCGGCGACCGCCCAGGGCGTCAGCGCCAGCGCGCGGGCGATGCCGCGGCCCTTGAACTTTTTGTTCAGCACATAGGCCAGCCAGAAGCCCAGCACGCACTGGAAAACGACGCTGATGAGCACCCAGCGCAGCGTGGTCCAGATGGTTTTGGTGAACACCGTATCTTTGGTGAAGATCTTGACATAGTTGGCGAAGCCGATGTAGCCCCACTGCTTCGGCTTGGTGACCACGTGGTTCTGCATGCTCAGGATGAACACGTTGATGATCGGCCAGAACATGAAGCAGCAGATAAAGATGATCACCGGCGCCAGCAGCATATAGGGCGTCAGCTGCTTGCGCAGCGCCCTCCTGTGCGTGATTTTCGGCTTTGAAGCAATGGATGACATTGCACCACTCCTCTCTGGAAAACTTGAAAAGGTTCTGATAAGCCTGAGAAGAGAACATAAAACGGTTGATTGCTGGAAAATTATAACATTATTCTGCCGTTTTTGACAATACTTTTTTGACTATCAAATTATAATATTTATGTTATAATATGAATATCCCACGAAAGGAGACCCGTCATGAACCGCAGGAACACTGACTCGCTGTATTACGTCTCCGTGCTGGCGGAGGAGCAGAACATGACGCGCGCGGCGGAACGGCTGTATATTTCCCAGCCGGCGCTGTCCGCGTACCTGAACCGGCTGGAGGCGGAGCTGGGCGTGCGCCTTTTCGACCGCGGCGTGATCCCCATCCGGCTGACGGAGGCGGGGCGGTATTACATCGCCGTGATGCGGCGCATCGAGGACATGCACAACCAGCTGGTGGAGGATATGCGCTCCCTGGACCAGGACAGCCGGCAGACCCTGCGCATCGGCATCGGCCGCAACCGCGGCGCGCTGTGGCTGCCCAGGGTGCTGGAACAGCTGCGCGCGGAATGGCCGGACCTGCGCGTCCGCCTGGTGGAGGACCGGGACGTCAACATGGCGGAGCATACGGGGCGCGGCATGCTGAACGTGGCGGTGCTGGAGACCTTCGCCTATATCGCACATCTGCCCTATGAGCTGGCGGGGGACGAGCGCCAGTGCTTCGTGACGGGCCGGGACCATCCCGCGTTCGCGGATCGGGACAAGCGGGGCAACTCGCCGGAAAGCCCGCTGGATGTGGAGCTTGACCTGCTGAACCGCCAGCCCTTCCTGTGCCCCGGCGTGGGCGCTTCGCTGAACGATTACACGAAATGGCTGTTCGCCAATTACCGCCTGAACCCACGGGAGATCATGCTGGTGGCCAACAACGTGACCGCCTACGAGCTGGCGCTCAAGAACTTCGGGATCGCGTTCCTGTGCACGCGGTACGCCAGACTGACCAGCACGGCGGAGGAGCCGCTGTTCATCATGCCGGGCGGCAAGCCTGTATACCGGCGCCTCTACGCGGTCTATCCGCCGGGCGGCCCCTCCCCGGCGGCCGCAGCCTTTGCCCGCTGTCTGCGCGAGGCGGTCCAGGCGCAGTAAGCGCATGTTTTTCTTGCATGGCAGGGGCTTCTATGTTACAATGCGGTCAGCGGCTCCGTGAAACCACAGCGTTAAACAGACAAGGCCCTGATCCGAAGGAGGAAACAGCATGGCGGACAACTGCAATATTTGCCTGGACATCGGCGGCACCAAGGTGCTCGGCGCCATCTTCGACGAGAATGAGAAGATCGTCTACCGGCTCAAAAAGAAAACCAAGTCCGGGGGCGATTCCTCGGAGAACATCGAGCAGGTCATCATCAGCGTGGTGGACGAGATGCTCGCCGGGTCCGGGATCCCGAAGGAGAAAGTACACGCGATCGCGGCCGGCGCGCCCGGCGTCATCAACCAGGAGAAGGGCATCGTCCTCTTTTCCCCGAACCTGCCCTGGCGTGACTATGACATCAGGATGCCGATCGAAAAGCGCTTCGGCGTACCCTTCCATATCGGCAACGACGTCAACGTGGGCGTGCTGGGAGAATACAAGTACGGCGCGGTGAAGGGATATAAGAACATCGTCGGCTTTTTCGTGGGCACCGGCATGGGCGGCGGCCTGATCCTGAACGGCGAGCTGTTCACCGGCAATGAGTTCAAGGCCGCGGAATACGGGCACATGATCCTCGATCCCGAAGGCCCCCTGTGCAACTGCGGCCAGCGCGGCTGCCTGGAGGCGTTTTCCAGCAAGCAGGGCATGTCTGCCTATATCCGCCAGCAGGTGTCCCGCGGACGCGAGAGCATGATGGCGGACGCGCTGGACGGGGCGGCCTTCAAGAGCAAGGCGCTCAGGAAAGCGCTGAGGGCGGGCGACGCCGTCGCGGCGGAAGCGGTGGACCGCGCCTGCCACTGGCTGGCCGTGGCGACCGGCAACATGATCAACACCTTCAGCCCGGACGCGGTGGTCTACGGCGGCGGCGTCATCGAGGCGGTAGGCGACCTGTTCCTGGAAAAGATCACCGCGGAGGTCGACCGCTACTGCATGCCGTCCATCCGTTCCACAGTGGCGCTGAAGAAGGCCGCCCTGGGCGATGATTCCGTGCTGTACGGCGCGCTGTCGATGATCAAAGGATAAATATGAAGGATGGTGGGGGCGGCCGACAGGGGCCGAAACTGAAAAGAGTCAGCGCGCTGATCGTGGCGGTGGCGCTGGCGGCCGGCGTGGCGCTGTTCATCTGCGACGCTCAGGTCAACGCGGGCTACTCGCGCATGGAGCGCGCCAACGAGCGCTATATCGCGTCTTCCCTGGCGGCGTCGGAGATGAGCGCCGGCTCGAACTACCTGACGGACCGGGTGCGGTGCTTCACGGTGACGGGCGATCTCAAGTACCTGAGGGATTATTTTCAGGAGGCCGAGGTGACCCGCCGGCGCAACCGCGCGCTGGACGACCTGGAGAACCTGCTGGAGGGCTGCGGCGGGGACGCCTACGCCAGTCTGGCCAGGGCGCTGGAATACTCCGATGAGCTGATGGAGCGGGAGCATCTGGCCATGCGGCTCACGCAGCTGGCCTTCGGCTATGCCGACAGCGAGATGCCGCCGGCGGTCGCCTCCCTTGTCCTGAGCGAGGAAGACCAGGCCCTGACGGACCAGGACAAGCGCCAGAAGGCGCGGGAGCTGATGTTTGACGAGATCTACCTGGACTATAAGGCGAAGATCCAGGAAAACGTCAGCCGGTGCGCGGACGAGCTGCACCGCTCGACCAGTACGGAGCTGGAGGACGCCGGGGCAAGCCTGAACCGCCTGCTGATCGGGCAGACCTGGCTCACCGTGGCGATGCTCCTGGCCGTATTGTGTCTGGTGGTATTCATCTTTGTCCAGGTGCTGGTTCCCATTGCGCGTATGGTCCGCATGATGCGGAAGAAGAAAATGATCGAGCCGAGCGGCGCGGAAGAGCTGCGCTTCGTCGCCCGCACCTATAATGAGATATTTGAGGAGAACCAGAAGGCGCATCAGGACCTGACCTATGACGTCATGCACGACGCGCTGACCGGGCTGTTCAACCGCCGCGCGTACGATATGTTCGTCCGGGACGTGGACCTCAGCCACGCGGCGCTGCTGCTCATCGACGTGGACGATTTCAAGCACGTCAACGACGTCTACGGGCATGACGGCGGAGACCGGGTGCTCAAGCGCGTGGCGCAGCTGTTGCGCCAGAGCTTCCGCTCCGTCGACCTGGTGTGCCGGATCGGCGGCGATGAATTCGCGGTCATCATGACGCGTGTCAGCAGCGAAATGAGCGGCCTGGTGAGGCGGAAGGTGACGCAGATCAATGAGGCGCTCCATGCTCCGGCGGACGTGCAGACGCCGCCCGCCTCGCTGAGCGTCGGCGTGGCCTTCGCGGACCGGCCACAGCCCCAGGGCGATCTGTTCAAGGACGCCGATACCGCGCTGTATCAGGTCAAAAAAATGGGCCGCCGTGGCTGCGTCATATACGGGGAGGAGACCCCTTAAAACGTAGAAAACCGGCCGGATTATTCATTGACGCCCGTTTTTTCCCATGCTATACTGTCTCCGCCGTTTTCGCGGCAGACAGTTCGTGACCATCCTGTCTATAAACAAAACTACGGGACGAAAGCAAAAGAACTCTTTTGTTCAGGCGCACCCATGCCATAACGGCGGTCACAGGGTGCGTCTTTCTTTCGCCGAGAAGGAGAAATGCATGAAAAAAACGGAAAAGAACCTGATGCTGCTCAACGGGATATTCGTCACCTCACTGGTGATCTCCAACGTGCTGAGCAGCAAGATCGCCATGATCGGCAGCCTGACGGTGCCGGCGGCGGTGGTCGCCTATCCGCTCACCTTCCTGATGACGGACGTCATCGGGGAGCTGTGGGGGAAGGAGGAGGCCAACCGTACGGTGCGGCTGGGCGTCGTGTGCCAGCTGGTGAGCCTCGCGCTGATCGGCCTGGCGCTGATCCTGCCGGTGGCGCCCTTCGCGGACAACCAGCGGGAATACTCCGCCATCCTGGGCAGCAGCTTCCGGGTGGTGGCCGCGTCCATGGCCGCCTATCTCGCCTCCCAGACCTGGGACGTATGGGTGTTCCACCGCATCCGCGGCGCGTATATCGCGCGGCACGGCTCCGCCAGGGGCGGACGCTGGATCTGGAACAACGTAAGCACCATGTCCAGCCAGCTCATCGATACCACGGTATTCATCGTACTGGCCTTCTACGGGGTCGTGCCGGATATCGGAAACATGATCCTGAGCCAGTACCTTGTCAAGCTGGTCTACGCGGCGCTGGACACCATCCCCTTCTATCTGCTCACCAACCGTCAGCCGGAGGAGGCGCGCGCATGACCGGAAGAACGAAGGAAGAAACCCAGGGCCTGAGCCTGCTGGGCAATCAGAGAACAGTATACAAAAGCGATTACGCGCCCGAGGTGCTGGAGACCTTCGTCAACAAGCATCCGGACAACGATTATTTCGTGCAGTTCAACTGCCCGGAGTTCACCAGCCTATGCCCGATCACGGGCCAGCCGGACTTCGCGACCATCTATATCTCCTACGTGCCCGGCGAGCGCATGGTGGAAAGCAAGTCCCTGAAGCTGTACCTGTTCAGCTTCCGCAACCACGGCGATTTCCACGAGGACTGCGTGAACGTGATCATGAAGGACCTGATCCGCCTGATGGACCCGAAATACATCGAGGTGCTGGGCGAGTTCACGCCCCGGGGCGGCATCTCCATCTATCCCTACTGCAATTACGGCAGGCCGGGCACCAGATGGGAGGCCGTCGCCTGGGATCGCCTGAGCCGGCACGAGCTGCACAGGAAGGCTTGATGTGATACACTGCATGGGCGAATAGAAAAATGATATTGCATGATTCTCGGGCATCTGCTATAATCTGGGCGTAGATGATCATGAAGTACCGACAATGAATCGGGTCTTTTGTTATACTTATTCGTTGCGGGACACCATGATTGTCTATAAATCTGTTAAGATAGCGGGAGGATACCTATGAAGAAGCAAAACATTCTTAGCATCGTACTTGCAATCGTAGCCGTAGCTGCTATCGTTTTCTGCATCGTAGGAAACGGACAGAAGGCAGACCTGCAGAAGCAGGTCGATGAGCTGAACGCCAAGGTAGCGTCATTGACCAAAGAACTGGAAACCGCCAAATCCGATGCGGAAGCGGCTGCGAAAGAAGCGGCGGAAGCGCTGGAGGCCGCCAAGAAAACGGCTGAAGAAGAGCTGAACGCAGCCGTCAAGGCTGCTGAGGAAGCTGCTCAGAAGGCCGCTGAAGAGGCTGCGAAGGCTGCTGAGGAAGCTGCCAAGACGCCGGTTGAAAGAAGCGGCGTTCTCCGTTACGGCATGGAGACCGAACCCGCCGGGTTTGATCCCCACACCTGTTCCTCCCACGCGTCCATCCGCGTGATGTCCCAGGTGTACAACCAGCTGGTCGACCTGGACGAGAACCTGGTGGTCATCCCCGAACTGGCCCGTTCCTGGGAAGTCGGCGAGGACCTGAAGACCTACACCTTCCATCTGGCGGAAAACGCCACCTTCCACTCCGGCCGCAAGGTGACCGCTGAGGATGTCAAGTACTCCTTTGAGCGCATCCTGAGCCCCGAGCTGGGCGCGCTGGGCAATTCCGCCAGCTATGCCGGCGACGTCGAGAGCATCGAGACGCCGGACGAGTACACGGTCGTCATGCACCTGAAGAACCCGAGCGTCACCTTCCTGAGCAACGTCTCTTCCATCTATTGCTCCATCGTGGACAAGGATGTGGTGGAGGCCAAGGGCAACCTGCTGCAGGATGACGGCGGCACCGGCCCCTACACCCTGGGCGAGTATGTGCCTGACAACCATGTGTTTGTGAACGCCTATGACGCTCACTTCGACGATGCCTACAAGGCTTCCTTCGACGCGATCGAGTTCTACACCATGACGGACGCCAACAGCCGCCTGAACGCGCTGCGCGCCGGCACCATCGACCTGATCGTGGCCGATACCGCCATGCTCGAGCTGGTCAAGCCCGAGGATCCGATCCAGGAGATCTCCTACCAGACCCGCGACTACTATGCCCTGTTCATGAACTGCACCCGCGCTCCGTTTGACGATGTGCGCGTCCGCCAGGCAATCAACTACGCGCTGAACCGCGAAGAGATCATCGACTTCGCGTTCAACGGCCAGGCGGCGGTCTCCGGCTTCGTGCCCGCTTCCATGGGCCACTGGGCTGTGGACGTCACTGAAAAGGATTACTACACGCAGAACATCGAAAAGGCGAAGGCCCTGCTGGCGGAAGCCGGCTATCCGGACGGCTTTGAGACCGTGATCACCGTGGGCCTGAACGACGGCATCCGTGACATCGGCATGGTCGTCCAGCAGCAGCTGGAGGCGATCGGCATCAAGGCGGACGTCCAGAACGAAGAGAACGCCACCTACATCGACAAGTGGAAGGCCCATGACCTGGACATCATGGTCTGCCAGAACGGCGCGGGCTCTGACCCGAACCGCGGCGTCGCCTTCTTCTTCTCCTCCACCGGCTCCGCGAACATCCAGAACTACTCCAACGCCCGCGTAGATGAGCTCTGCGTGCTGGGCGCCGGCGAAGCGGATGTGGAAAAGCGCGAAGCGATCTACAAGGAAGCGATCAACATCATCCTCGACGAGTGCGCCACCGCGACGGTCGCGTGCCCGAAGGCCTACTTCCTGGCGAGTCCGAAGCTGCAGGGCTATGCCCCCAACGCCTCCAGCACCAGCAATTTCGCGGGTGTGACCCTCGCCAAGTAAACTGCAACGATCTTCGTCAGGTGCGGAGCCTTGGCTCCGCACCTGACCTATTTCTGATCAAGGAGCGTATCCATGCGCGATTACATTATCCGACGCCTGCTGGGGCTGATCCCTATACTGATCGGCATCAGCCTGGCGATCTTTATTATCATGCAGCTGATCCCGGGTGATGTCGTATCAGGCATCCTCGGCATCGAGCAGACCCCGGAGCTCCGGGCGATGTGGGAAAAGAAGCTCGGCCTGGACAAGCCGCTGGTGGAGCAGTACCTGACCTGGATCGGCAAGGCGGTCACCGGCGATTTCGGCGAGTCCTTCCGCACCGGCGCGCCGGTATTCCCGGAGATCATGAGCCGCTTCAGGATCTCCGCTGAGCTGGCGATCATGGGCTGCATCTTCGCATGGATCATCGCTCTTCCGCTGGGCATCATCTCCGCGCTCAAGCGCAACAGCGTGATCGACCGCGTCGTGCGCGTCATCGCGCTGATGGGCGTTTCGATCCCCAACTTCGCGTCCGCGACGCTGATCATTCTGTTCCTGGCGAAGGGCTTCAACTATCATACGCCGGTCAAGTATGTCGGCCTGTTTGAAAACTTCGGGACGAACATGGAGATCATGGTGATCCCCGCCTTCATCTTGGGATCCGTGATGGCCGGCTCCGTCATGCGCATGACGCGCTCCTCCATGCTGGAGGTGCTCCGGCAGGATTACATCAAGGCGGTCCGCGCCAAGGGTGCGCCGGAGCGGGTGACCATCTTCCGCCACGCGTTCCGCAACAGCTCCATCCCGATCATCACGCTGATCGGCATGCAGATCGGCTCCCTGATGGGCGGCACCGTCGTCATCGAGCAGATCTTTTCGATCCCCGGCCTCGGCCAGTACACGCTGACCGGCATCAACCAGCGGGATTACCCGGTGGTGCAGGGCTGCGTGCTGTTCATCGCGGTACTGTACGTCGTGATCAACCTGCTGGTCGATATCCTGTATACCTATATCGACCCGCGGATCAGCTATAACTGAGGAGGCGCGCTATGAAACGAGAAAAGAAGCCCGTCATCAACCGCGCTCTCCCCGGCAACGAGAGCCTGCTCCGGCAGCTGTGGAACGACCCCATGGGCCGCGCCGGTATGATCGGCGTTGGCCTGGTCATCCTGCTCGCCGTGTTCGCGCCCTGGATCGCGCGGTTTGAGGTCGGCAAAATGAACAGCAAGGCCCGCTTCGCCGCGCCTAACGCCACCTTCTGGTTCGGTACGGATAATTTCGGCCGCGACATCTTCAGCAGGATCGTCTACGGCGCGCGCGTTTCCATCATCGTCGGCGTGGTCGCCGTGAGCATCGCCGCCGGGTTCGGGTACCTGTTCGGCCTGATCGCCGGCTTTTTTGAGGGGAAGGCGGAATCCGTCATCATGATGGTGATGGATATCATCTTCGCGTTCCCGCACATCCTGCTGGCGCTGTTCATCGTGGCGGTGCTGGGCAAGAGCATCGTCAATACCATGATCGCCATCGGCATCGTGAACATTCCGGTGTTCACGCGCACGGTGCGCGCCTCGGTCAAAACGGTCAAGTCCACGGACTATATCGCCAACGCCCGGTCCATCGGCCTCAAAAAGATGGCCATCCTTTTCAGGCATGTGACGCCCAATATCCTGGCGCCGTTTACAGTGCAGGCGACGCTGGCGCTGTCCGGCGCGATCCTGACGGAAGCGTCCATGAGCTTCCTGGGCCTGGGCATCCAGCCCCCGGATCCCTCCTGGGGCAGCATGCTCTCTGATGCCCGCAAGTACATGGAGCAGGCGCCCTGGATGGCGATCTTCCCGGCGGTGTTCATCATCGTGACGATCCTCTCCTTCAATATCCTGGGCGACGCCCTGCGCGACGTCCTGGATCCGAAGCTGAAGCTGTAAGGAGGGACGGAGATGAACAACCTGCTGGAAATCAGAAACCTGAGGATCACGACCCTGCGCGGAAAAAGCAAGGTGCTCCTGCTGGACAAGGTGGACCTGGATATCCCGCACAAGTGCTCCTTCGGCATCGTGGGGGAGTCCGGCTGCGGCAAATCTATCACGGCCAACGCCATCATGAACATGCTGCCCTATCCGCTCAGCATCAGCGACGGCGATATCCGCTATGACAGCCGCAACGGCGAGGTGGAGCTCCTGAAGCTGGATAAGAAGGCTATCCGCGCCATCCGCGGACAGGAGATCTCCATGATCTTCCAGGAGCCAATGACCTCCCTGGACCCGATCTTTACGGTCGAGATGCAGATGTATGAGGCGCTCGCCTTCCATCATCCCGCCATGACGCGGCAGGAGATGCGTGACCGCGCCCTGGAAATGCTGCACCGCGTCAATATCCCGCGGCCGGAGCAGACGCTCGCCTCCTATCCGCACCAGCTGTCGGGCGGACAGCTGCAGCGCATCATGATCGCCATCGCGCTGATCAACGATCCGCGCCTGCTGCTGGCGGACGAGCCGACCACCGCGCTGGACGTGACGATCCAGGCGCAGATCCTGCGCCTGATGAACGACCTGAAGGAGCAGAACGACACCTCCATCGTCATGATCACCCATGACCTGGGCGTCATCGCGGAGACCTGCGAGGAGGTGGCGGTCTTCTATGCCGGGCAGATCGTGGAGCAGGCGAACGTGATGGAGCTGTTCCACCATACGGCGCATCCGTATACCCTCGGCCTGCTGCAGGCAGTGACCTCCCTGGGAGGGGAGAGCCGCATGCTGTATACGATCCCGGGCATCGTGCCCCCCGGCGGGCAGTGGAGCCAGGGCTGCCGCTTCGCGGACCGCTGCGCCCGCTGTACGGAGCGCTGCCGCGAGGCCATGCCGGCCCTGACGGAGATCAGCCCCGGGCATAAGTGCCGCTGCTTCCTGAACAGCGAGGAGGTGGAAGCATGAGCGAGCAGAAGCGTGATATCCTGCTGGACGTAAGGCACCTGCAGGTGTATTTCCCGATCAAAAGCGGACTGTTCAAAAAAGTGGTCGGCCATGTGCACGCCGTGGAGGACGTGAGCTTCACCGTGGCACGCCGCGAGGTGTTCGCGCTGGTGGGTGAATCCGGCTGCGGCAAGAGCACCACCGGCTCCGCAATCCTGCGCCTGATCGAGCCGACGGGCGGCGAGGTGTATTTTGACGGCGAGAACCTGAGCGCGCTCAACGAGGAGCAGCTGCGCCTCAAGCGGCGGGACATGCAGTTCATCTTCCAGAATCCCTACGCCTCCCTGAACCCGCGCATGAACGTATGGCAGCTGCTGAGCGAGCCGCTGAAGGTGCATTTCACCCTCTCCCCGGAGGAGCTGAAGAACCGGGTGGAGGAGATGCTGGCCCGCATCGGCATGACGCCGGACCAGCTGTGGCGCTATCCGCACCAGTTTTCCGGCGGACAGAAGCAGCGCATCTCCATCGCCCGCGCGCTGATCACCCACCCCAGCTTCGTCGTGGCGGATGAGCCGGTCTCCGCGCTGGACGTGTCCATCCAGGCCCAGATCCTGAACCTGATGATGGAGCTGCAGCAGGAGATGGAGCTGTCGCTCGTGTTTATCTCCCACGACCTGAACGTGGTGCGGCATATCAGCAACCGCGTGGGCGTCATGTATCTGGGTTCCCTGATGGAGACCGGCAATACCGAGGAGGTCTACCGCCACCCTGCCCATCCGTATACCCAGGCGCTGCTGAGCGCGGTGCCCTCGCATGATCCGGCGAACAAATCAAAGCATATCGTGCTGGAGGGCGACGTGCCGAACCCGGCGTCCCCGCCCACGGGCTGCCCCTTCCACACCCGCTGCGCCTATTGCACGGAGGAGTGCCGGCAGGCGAAGCCCCAGCTGCGCGAGATCGCGCCGGATCACTACGCGGCGTGCCATCACATGATCAAAGGAGACTGAACGGCAGATGAGAATCATCAAGCGAGCGGCCATCCTGCTGCTGGCCGGCCTTCTGCTGCTGCCGCAGTGCCTGGCCGCCGGCGAGGGCCGTACCGCGGAGGCGCAGGACGTTGCCGGCTATTGCAGGCTGAAGGTATCGGTGAACCGCAAACAGAAGGACCTGATCCTGGCGCGGTCGCTGAGCAAATACTGGGACGGGGGCGCGGATGGGACCCTGACGGTGACTTTGCCGGGCAAGAAGCTGGCCCAGGGCGTCATGCTCTCGTTTTATGAGACCGTGCCTCCCGTGATCGTGGAAAGCATGGATGGCGCGGAGCCGGAGCGCATCGCGCGCTATGACCTTCCCTACCACAACGATTATATCGCGTTCAGCCGTCCGGCGCACAGCTTCCGCATCCGGGCGGACGAGGGAAGGAAGCTCGCCATCAACCGTCTCAACGTGCTTACGGAAGGGACGCTGCCGGACTGGGTCCAACGCTGGGAGCCTTCGCTGGAGGGGGCGGATATCCAGCTGATCGCCTGTCATCCGGACGACGAGGTGCTCTGGTTCGGCGGGCTCCTGCCGACCTACGCCAGCGAGCTGGACAAGCGCGTGCAGGTCACCTTCAACCATACCGGTACGCGGGCGGACCGGCGCAACGAGCTGCTGGACGCGCTCTGGCACTGCGGCGTGCGGCACTATCCGAACCTCCCGGACCAGAAGTGGAATCCCGATACGCCGGAGTATATGGTGCGCATGATCCGGAAAACGAAGGCTTCCGTGGTCGTCACCCAGGACGTGAACGGCGAGTACGGCAACGAAAACCACAAGCGCATGGTGGCGGCGGTCATCGAGGCGGTCACCCACCAGTGCGCGGATCCGCAGGCCATGCCTGCCTCTGCGGAGCTATACGGGGTATGGCAGCCGAAAAAGCTGTACGTCCACCTCTGGCCGGAAAACGAGAGCATATTTGACTGGTCGCGGAAGCTGACTACTATGAGGGGCAAAACAGGGTACGAGATCGCGGTGTCCGCCTTCCGCAGGCATATGTCCCAGCAGAACGGGCGACACGAGGTGCTGATGAGCGGCAAGTACGACTGTCGGCGCCTGGGCCTGTATTTTACCCTGGTCGGCCCCGACGATACGGAGCATCCGGACGTGCTGCAGCATATCGAGTGAATCCTCAGAAAGCTCTGACAGAAATTTGAGCCATCCGCTGCCATCCTTCCCTGTGCGGCGTACAAACAGGTGTGAGGCTCAGAAAGAGCCCCGCATTCATGAAAGAAAGTTCGCCGGCCCTCAGATGAGAGGACGGAAAAGATGGAGGTTAATGTTATGGCTGGTAAGATCGCTTCGTTCCTGTTTACCCTGACCCTGATCGGCTGGAGGGTATACGATATTATCAAGGGCCGTCCGACGGCAATGTCCTGGATCCTGCTCGTCCTGTTCTCCCTGGTGGGTCTGTTTGAGCTGGGCGATATCTTTGAGACCAGAAAGAAACTGGCCGCCGACGGAACGGCAAACGCCGATGCCGCAAGCGCTGACGCGGCGCAGACCGAAGCGGCGCATGAGCGCCAGACCGCGTAACTGAACAGATAAACTCTGCATACAGCCAGCCTTCGCCCGATCATGCGGACGGAGGCTTTTTCTTGTCGGATGTGCCCCTTTTCATTCCGCTTTTTTTGTGGTATACTGCATTATACTGCATGATTATGCGGTTTTTGAGGAGGCAGGTATGAAACAGCCGATTTTACTGATCATGGCGGCGGGCATGGGCTCGCGGTACGGCGGGATGAAACAGGTGGATCCGGTCGGCCCCGGCGGGGAAGCGATCCTCGACTACAGCCTGTACGACGCGCACCGCGCAGGCTTCCGCCGCGTCATCTTTCTGATCCGTCCGGAAATGGCGGAGGTTTTCAAGGCGCATATGGAGCCGCGCGTGGCCGGAAAAATGGAAGCGGTCTACGCGTATCAGGACATCTCCATGCTGCCAGAGGGATATACCGTGCCCGAGGGCCGCGCCAAGCCCTGGGGAACGGGCCACGCGGTGCTGTGCTGCAGGGATAGTATCGACGCGCCGTTCTGCGCCATCAACGCGGACGATTACTACGGCGTCACCGCCTTCCGGCAGGCCTACGATTTCCTGGGCGGGAATCAGGCGGACGACCTGTATATGATGGTCGCCTATAAGCTCAGGAATACGCTGACCGAAACGGGCTATGTCTCTCGCGGCGTCTGCTCCGTGGACGCGGACGGACAGCTGAAGACCATCGAGGAGCATACGCACATCATCTCGACGGTGGACGGCCCGCTGTTCACGGAGGACGGGGAGACCTACCGGAAGCTCGATCCCGAAACCCCGGTGAGCATGAACATGTGGGGCTTCATGCCGTCGCTGCTGCCGGCGCTTGAACGGGATTTCCGGGCGTTTCTGGATGTGAACGGCACCAGCCCGAAGGCGGAATTCTATCTGCCGTTCGCGGTCAACCACATGATCGAGACAGGCGAGGCCGGTGTGCGCGTGCTGACGACCCCGGACCGCTGGCACGGCGTGACCTACCGCGAGGACAAGGCCGAGGTACAGCGCGCGATCCGGGAGCTGATCGGCGCGGGCGTGTATCCGGAGTATTTATACTGAGGGAGTAATATGCTGACGATCCATGAGCTTTTTGACCTGAGCCGTTCCCTGGCCGGGGATTTTCTGGCGGGCTTCACTTATCCGTGGGAAGCGCTGCCGCATATCAGGGAAGAGATCCTGCGACTGATCGGGACGCTGCCGAAGGAGGAATACCGGGAGGCGGCCCCGCAGGTCTGGGTACACAGCACAGTGACCGTCGCGCCGACGGCGTCCCTGACCGGCCCGGCTATCATCGGCCCGAACACGGAGATACGCCCCGGCGCCTTCATCCGCGGCAGCGCGCTGGTCGGCGCGGACTGTGTGGTGGGCAATTCCGTGGAACTGAAAAACGTGATCATCTTTGATCACGTACAGGTGCCGCATTACAATTACGTAGGCGACAGCATCCTGGGCTACGGCGCGCACATGGGCGCCGGCGCGGTGACCTCCAACATCAAGTCCGACCGGACGCTGGTCGTCGTGCGGAACGGCGGGGAGCGCTTTGAGACCGGGCTGCGCAAGATGGGCGCTGTCCTGGGGGATCATGTGGAGGTAGGCTGCAACAGCGTGCTGAACCCCGGCACGGTCATCGGCCCGGACAGCCGCGTCTATCCGCTGTCCAGCGTGCGCGGCGTGATCCCGCCCAGGCATATCTATAAAAACAGCGGCGAAATCGTCGAAATCAAGTGATTCGGAGGAAAGTATGGGCAGATATTTCGGTACCGACGGCTTCCGTGGGGAAGCGAACGTCAACCTGACGGCGGACCACGCCTTCAGGATCGGTAAATTCCTGGGCTGGTATTTCAGCGAAAAGCGCCGCAGGGAGGGCGAGGACGGCGGTCCGCGCGTGGTGATCGGCAAGGACACCCGCCGCTCGAGCTATATGTTTGAATACGCGCTGTGCGCGGGCCTGACCTCAAGAGGCGCGGACGCCTATATCATGCACGTGACTACCACGCCCAGCGTTTCCTACATCGTGCGCAGCGAGGGCTGCGACTGCGGCATCATGATCTCCGCGAGCCACAATCCTTATTATGACAACGGGATCAAGCTGATCTCCGCCTCCGGCGAAAAGATGGACGAGGAGACGATCGCGGCCGTGGAGGACTACCTGGATGGCCTTTCGCCCGAACCGCCCGCTGTCACGCGGGACAAGATCGGCAAAACGGTCGACTTCGCCGCCGGACGCAACCGCTATATCGGTTACCTGATCTCCCTGGCGACCCGCTCCTACAGCGGCATGCGCATCGGCCTGGACTGCGCGAACGGCTCCGCCTGGATGATCGCCAAGTCCGTGTTCGACGCGTTGGGTGCGCGGACCTATGTGATCGGCGCGAACCCGGACGGCCTGAACATCAACCGCGGCTATGGCTCCACGCATATCGAGAACCTGCAGCGCCTGGTCCGGGATGAGAAGCTGGACGCGGGCTTTGCCTTCGACGGCGACGCGGACCGCTGCCTGTGCGTGGACGAGAACGGCGAGGTCCTGACCGGCGACCATATCCTGTACATCTGCGGTACGTACATGAAGGACCGCGGCGAGCTGCCGGGGAATATGGTCGTGGCGACCGTCATGTCCAACTTCGGCTTCTTCCGCTCCCTGGACGAGGCTGGGATCGTGTACGAAAAGACGGCGGTCGGCGACAAATATGTGAGCGAGGCGATGGTGCAGAACGGCAGCCGCCTGGGCGGCGAGCAGTCCGGCCACATCATCTTTAAGAAGTACGCGAACACCGGCGACGGCGTCCTGACCGCGATCAAGATCATGGAGGTCATCCTGGAGACCAAGCATACCCTGAGCGAGCTGAAAAAGCCCATGTATTTCTATCCCCAGAGCCTGAAGAGCATCCATGTCACCGACCAGCAGGCCGCGATGAACGACCCGGTGGTACAGGTGGCAATCAAGGAAGCCGAAGACCGCATCGGGGAAAACGGCCGCGTGCTGGTGCGCAAGAGCGGTACCGAGCCCGTCATCCGCGTGATGGCCGAGGCGGAGGACCAGGCCGTGTGCGACAAGGCCGTACGCGAGATCATCGGCGTGATCGAGGCCAAGGGCTACGCGGCAGGCTGAATAAAGGAGAGCCGGGGCGTCTGTACGCTCTGGCGGAAGAATGAAAGCGACGGCGCCTCATCGCGCCGCCGCTTTTTGCATGAGCGGTTCCCGCTCGTTCCTGATTTCGTCCCTGAGCACACAGAGCAGCAGCCGCTCCAGCGCTTCCCGGATCTCCGGACCCTGGTATCCGAGGGCCATCATATCGTCTCCGTTCACGGCCAGGGTCCTGAGGCTCACGCACTCCTGCTTATCGAGGGCCTCATGGTATCTTGCGGTCGCGCCCTCCAGCGCGTCCAGCTCCTTCATGACCCGGGGCGCGTGCGCCAGCAGATCGGCCCGTCGCAGGCTTACCAGCGCCTCGAAGCGTTCCGGCCCGACCCGGTACATGAGCAGCTTGGCTGTCTGCGCGTCCAGCTTCTCATCGTGATAAAGAACGAGCGTGCAGACGTCCTTCAGGAAAGCGTTCGATACCTTCAGTGATTGCAGGATACGTTCGGCCATTTTGGCTCCAACGGCCTGGTGCTGGGGGTAATGGTCATAGCCCTTGCGGTCGCGCATGCGGGTCTGCGGCTTGCCGCAGTCGTGCAGCAGCGCGGCCCAGGTCAGCACCGGCGTCCGCGGGGCAACGGCGTCCAGCACGTGCAGGGTATGCTCCCAGACGTCGTAGATATGGTAAACGCTCTTCTGCGGGCACATGTACAGGGGAAAGAGCTCCGGGACCACGGTGAAAAGCACGTCATGGAAATCCGAAAGCACTGTCATGGCGTGCTCGCCCTGCAGGATACCGGTCAGCTCGGCAAAGACGCGCTCCCGGCTGATGGCTTCCAGGCGCGGCGCCAGGCTGTGCATGGCCGCCGCTGTTTGCGGTTCGATCGAAAAGCCCAGCCTGGACGCGAAGCGCATGCCGCGGAGGATGCGCAGGGCGTCCTCCCTAAAGCGCGCCTGCGGGTCGCCTACGGCGCGGATACAGCCGTTTTTCAGGTCCTCTTCGCCATGATACAGGTCGACCAGGCCGGTGCGTTCTGACCAGGCCATGGCGTTGATGGTGAAGTCTCGGCGCTCCAGGTCGTCGGAAAGGCGGGTGGAAAAGCTGACCTCGTCCGGATGACGGCCGTCCGAATAGGCCCCGTCCGCGCGGAAGGTGGTGATCTCGGTCAGGTCGCCGTCGATCACCGGGGAGATGGTGCCGTGCTTTTCGCCGTCCAGCACCAGGCGGCAGCCGGAGAACACCCGCTTGATCTCGTCCGGGCGGGCACTGGTCGTGATATCATAATCATGGGGCGGAATGCCCATCAGGTCGTCGCGGACGCAGCCGCCAACCAGATAGGCCTCGTAGCCCGCGGCTTCGAGCGCGCGCAGCGCCTTGGCCGCCTGGGGGGAAATCGTAAACCGCATACTCAGGCCCGCTCCGGCAGGGTCACGACTTCCGTCGCGGCCAGGGCTTCTTCGATCAGCCGCTCGCCGTCCAGCGCGGCCTCGCCCTGCAGGATCTTATCCAGCTTGGGGTGCGTGGCGGGATGGCGCGGGGTGAAGACCGTGCAGCAGTCCTCATAGGGCAGGCAGGAGGTCTCGTAGGTGCCGATCTTCTCCGCGTAACGGATGATGTCGATCTTGTCAAAGCCGATCAGCGGCCGGAATACGGGCATCTGGACCACCTGGTTGGTCATGTTCAGCGCGGTCATGGTCTGGCTGGCCACCTGGCCGATGCTCTCACCGGTGATCAGCGCCTCCGCGCCTTCCTGACGGGCGATGCGCTCGGCGATCCGCATCATGAAGCGGCGCATGATGAGCGTCGTATAGTCCTCAGGGCATTTTTCGTGGATCTGCAGCTGGATATCGGTGAAGGGAACGACATGCACGCGGATGCCGCAGCTGCTTTCGCTGAGGATACGCGCCAGGTCGATGACCTTTTCCTTGGCGCGCTCGCTGGTGTAGGGGAAAGACCAGAAATGCACCGCGCACAGCTCCACGCCGCGCTTGGCGATCATGTAGCCGGCCACAGGGCTGTCGATGCCGCCGGAGAGCAGCAGCGCGGCCTTGCCGCCCGTGCCGACGGGCATCCCGCCCGCGCCGGGGATCACTCGGACATACAGGTAGGCCTGGTCGCGGATCTCCACGCTCATCACATGGTCCGGGTGATGCACGTCCACCTTCAGGCCGGGGCAGTGCTCCAGGATGTAGCCGCCCACCTCCGCGTTGATCTGGGGGGAGTCCATGGGATACCGCTTGTCCGAGCGCCTGGCTTCCACCTTGAAGGTGCCCGTGAGCCCCTCCATCAGGCGGACGGCCTGGGCGCAGACCGCGTCAAAATCCGCTTTGTCCAGCCGGACGGCGGGGCAGACGGAGTGGACGCCGAAGACCCTGGTCACCCGGCGGATGCAGTCCTCCATATCCGTGATCTCGCCCACAAAGATCCGCGCGTCCTTAAGCCAGACCTTGCCGCCTACGGGGCCTACGGCCTCGCGCACGCGGCTGACCAGCGCCTTCAGAAAATAGGGCCGGTTGAGGCCCTTCAGATAGATTTCGCCGTACCGTACCAAGAGCAGCTGTTCCATGGAATTCCTTTCTATCGCCGGGTGTATTTTTTCAAAAGCTCGTAGTGCTTCGCCGCGATAGCGGCGGCGGTCCGCATCTCGTCCTCGGTATTGAAGGGGCAGAGGGAGAAACGCAGGGCGCTTTCCGCCCGCAGCCCGCTGAGCCCCATGGCCCGCAGGACACGCGATACCTTCTGCTTGTGGCTGGAGCAGGCGGAGCCGATGCCCACATATACGCCGTCCCCGGCCAGCGCGTACAGCATGGTCTCGCTGCGCACCGGCGGCAGGGAAACATTCAGGATATGCGGTGCGGTGTCCGGGGAGCCGGGATCGGGGCCATTGTATACCGCGTCGGGGATCTTCGCCTTCAGCTCGCTGAAAAGCAGGCATTTGAGCGCGCGGAGGTCCGTGTCCTTCGGCCAAGCCTCGATCGCCGCGCGCAGGCCGGCGATGCCGGGCGTGTTTTCCGTGCCGGAGCGCAGGGCCTTTTCCTGCCCGCCGCCGATCTGGCGCGGGCTTGGTCTGAGCCGGGGCCTGTAAACCAGGGCGCCGACGCCCTTGGGCGCGTGGATCTTGTGACCGGAGAGGGCGTAGCTGTCCGCGCCGGTCTCACGCATGGAGAAGGGGACGCGCAGGAAGCCCTGTACCCCGTCCACGTGCAGTACTGCCTCGGGACAGAGACGGTCGCGCAGCCGGGCGATCTCCGCGATGGGCATGACCGCGCCGGTCTCGTTGTTCACCTGCATGACGCAGATGAGCTTTGTGTCCGGCGTCAGCAGCTCCTCGAGCCTGTCCAGCCGTACGCGGCCGTCGGCGGCCAGGGGAATCTCCTGGGCGTCCATGTTTTTCAGGTGCTCGCAGGCCTCGCGCACCGCGGGATGCTCGCCCGCGGAGTAGAGTACGCGTCCGCCGCGCATGTGCTCCATCCCGCCTAAGATCGCCAGGTTATCGGCCTCGGTGCCGCCGGAGGTGAACACGACCCGCGCGTCCCCGCCCGCGTCCACCGCGCGCAGGATGGTGTCCCGGCAGGCGTTCATCTCCTTCTCGACGGCCATCGAGGGCATATAGAGGGCGGAAGGATTGTAGTATCCTTCCGTCATGCAGGCTGTGGCGGCCCGTACGGCGGCCTCGCAGACCCGCGTCGTCGCGCTGTTATCCAGATAAATCATGTCAGTTGACCTGGTACGCTCCCTGCGGAACCGCGCCGCGGATCAGCTTTTCCATATCCTCGTTGGGTTCCATGATGATGATGCGCTTATTGTTGTCCTTTTCAAAATAGATATAAAAGAGGTCCGCTTCACGGTTGACGAACCAGTTGGAGCGCTTGACGCCGGGCATATTGATATACCGGTTGAAGGAGCCGGAGGATACCTTGCCGCAGGCCTTGATGTTCTTCAGGTTCATGGTGCCCAGCGCCTTGCGCTTATTGTTGTTGTACACCGCGGCGAAGTCCAGGGTCCCGTTGGTGAAGGTGTATTCGTATTCCGTGCGGAGACGGTCCTTGAACAGCCAGATCAGCACGGCGGTGCCCAGAAAGATGACGCTGGCGACGATCTGTACGATACCGGCGGTGGTGCTCTCCGCGAAGGCGTAGGTGATCTGGGTGAACAGCAGCATCCCGTAAACGCCGGTAATGGCCATCACGACCCACGCGAAGCCGATCATGATCGACTGCATGCCGGAATTGCGCTTGGTGGCTACCTGTTCCATAAATTGATCCATCATAAGTCGTGTTCCTCCTTATAAATAGAAGATCAGGATGATGATGATGCCGGTCAGCGCCCCGCCCAGCACCTCGATGGGGGAGTGGCCGACCAGCTCCTTGAGCCGTTCATCCGTCAGGGGCTTTCCCTCCACGAAAAGCTCGTTGAGGATCTGATTGATGACAGCGCCCTGCTTGCCGGTCTCATAGCGGACGCCCATCGCGTCGTATACGACGACGCCCATCAGGGCAAAGGCGATGGCGAAGGCCGTGGTGTTGAAGCCCTCCGTCAGCCCGACGGACAGAGCGAGCGCCAGCGTGAAAGCGGTGTGGGAGCTGGGCATGCCCCCGGAACCCCACAGCCGACGCCAGCTGATGGTTTTCTCGATAAAGGAGTAGAGGACGAATTTGATCACCTGCGCGAGCAGCCATGCGCTGGCCGCGCAGACGAGGGGCCGGTTGGCCCAGAGCGCTTCAAATATATTCATGGGTTTTCCTCAGCGAATCCGGTTCAGCGCCTGCCGCGCGGTATCCCGCAGAAAATCCGCGTTGTTTCCGAAGGGAGCCAGGGCGTCGATGGCGCGCTCCGTCCAGAGGCGTGCGTCTTCACGCGCCTGAGTCTCGCCGACAGCCGACGGCCAGGTCAGCTTGCCTGCGGCGGTATCCTTGCCTGGCGTTTTCCCGAGCATGGCTGCGTCACTGGTCAGGTCCAGCAGGTCGTCAATGATCTGGAAGGCGCGGCCCAGGCCCAGCCCGTACTCCGCCCCGGCGGCCACCAGCTTTTCATCTGCCCCGGCCAGGATCAGCCCGGCGGTCACCGCCGCCTGGAAAAGCGCGGCGGTCTTGCCGGTCTGCATCCGCTCGATCACGGCGCGGTCCGGCGACTTCCCGGTAAAGGTGATATCCAGCGCCTGACCGCCGACCATCCCATAGCTGCCGGCATAGCGTGAGATCGCGCGCGCCGCCGGGAAAGCCCTCGGATGCGCGCTGTTCAGCATGGTTTCGTGCGCCAGGTTCAGCAGGCCGTCCCCGGCGAGGATCGCCATAGCTTCGCCATACGCGACGTGGCAGGTCGGCTGCCCGCGGCGGAGAACGTCGTTGTCCATGGCGGGCAGGTCGTCGTGCACCAGCGAGTAGGCGTGGATCATCTCCATCGCCGTAGCGAAGGACAAGACATCCTCCCCGGCGGGAGACAGCATTTCGTGGGACTTGATCAGCAGCATGGGCCGCAGGCGCTTTCCGGGTGTCAGCAGGGCATACCGCATCGCGCCGCGGAGAGGCTCCGGAATGTCCTCCGGGACAGCCCGGTCCAGCGCGGCCTCGACCTGCGCCCTGCAGGCGGCCGCTTCAGCATCGTAATTCACGGCGCGTCCTCCATGACGGTGAGCCCGGTGTCCGTCAGCTCCATCATCCGCTTTTCCGCCGCGTCCAGATCCTGGGCCAGGGTGCGGTGCAGCTTCATGCCCTGCTCATACAGCTTCAGGGTCTCCTCCAGGGAAAGCTGGCCCTCTTCCATGCGGGTGATGATGCCTTCCAGCTCCGCCAAGCGGGTATCAAAGGTCTTTTTAGCTGCCGCCAAACGGATCTCCTCCTTCTACTGACAGGGTGTTTACCTGCGCCCTTCCGTCCTGGAACAAAAGCTCCAGCCGGTCGGGGAGGCTGGCCGCGCGGGTCACGGGATTTCCGCGGCTGTCCCGCGCGATGACGTAGCCGCGCCGCAGGACTGCCTGCGGGCCGAGCGCTTCGAGCCGCGCGAGCCGCTGGCTGAGGATCGCCGAGGCCTCGCGCAGCTTGGCCTTGCCGGCGTTGTCCAGCGCGGCGGCGAGCAGCATGTCCCGGCTGCGCAGCTCCCTGAGATGGGTCACGGGATGGAGCCGGGCCAGCCGCGTTTCGAGCTGAGCGAGGGCGGCTCCGCGCCGGTTCAGGGCGTCGCTGGCCGCCTTCAGGCCCCTGGCCTGCAGGGCGAGCAGCTGATCCAGGAGCTGGGAGCGCTCCTGCACCGCTAATTCCGCGGCGGCGCTGGGAGTGGCCGCGCGGACGTCCGCGGCAAAGTCAGACAGGGTCACGTCCGTCTCGTGCCCGACGGCGGAGATGACCGGCACAGGACACGCGACGACCGCCCTGACGACGGTTTCTTCATTGAAAGCCCACAGGTCTTCCAGGGATCCGCCTCCGCGCCCGATGATCAGCACGTCGATCTCCGGAAGCGCCGAGAGATCCCGGATGCCCTGGGCGATATCCTCCGCCGCGCCCGCGCCCTGGACCTGAGCGGGCCGGAGCACCAGCTGGATGCCGGGATTCCGCCGCCCGGCCACCCGGGCGATATCGTGGATCACCGCGCCGGTGCGGGCGGTCACGATACCGATCTGGCGCGGCAGCAGCGGCAGTGGCCGCTTGCGCCCGGCGTCAAAGAGCCCTTCCGCCATCAGGCGGCGCTTCAGCTCCTCAAAGCGCTGGTACAGGGCACCCAGGCCGTCCGGCGACATGCTGCTTGCGTAAAACTGGTAGCTGCCAGCGGCCGTATACAGCGAAACGCTGCCGCGAAGCTCCACGCGCATACCGTCGGCGGGGGAGAAAGACAGCCGCATCGCGTCCTGCCGGAACATCACGCACTGGATGCGGGCCTGCTCGTCCTTCAGGGAAAAATACAGGTGCCCCGATACATGGCGCTTGAAATTGCTGATCTCGCCGCGCAGCCTCAGATCCTTGAGCATCGGGTCGCCCGCCAGGGAGCGGCGCACGTACTCGTTCAGGTCCGAGACAGTCAGTGTCCAGCTCATGCGAGGCTCGTCTCGGCCAGGCTGACCACGTTATCCATCAGCATCGCGACCGTCATCAGGCCCACGCCGCCCGGCACGGGACTGATATAGCCCGCCACCCCGGAAACGTTTTCAAAGTCCACGTCGCCCACCAGCCTGCCGTTCACGCGGTTGATGCCCACGTCGATGACAGCGGCGCCGGGCTTGACCATATCCGCGGTGATGAGACGGGGCTTGCCGACCGCCGCTACCAGGATATCCGCCTGAAGCGTCTGTGCCTTCAGGTCGGGGGTCTTGGAGTGGCACAGGGTCACGGTGGCGTTTTCCCTGAGCAGCAGCATGGCCGCGGGCTTGCCCACGATGTTGCTGCGGCCCACCACGACGGCGTGCGCGCCTTCAATGGGGACGCCGGCCTGCTTGAGCATGAACAGGATCCCCTTCGGGGTACAGGGCTGTACTCCCTCCAGGGACAGCATCAGCCGTCCCGCGTTCAGGGCGTGGAAGCCGTCTACGTCCTTCTCGGGGGAGATGCAGGACAGCGCGTGCTGCTCGTCCAGATGCGGCGGCAGGGGAAGCTGCAGCAGGATGCCGTGGATCTTCTCGTCCCGGTTCAGCTGGGCGATCTGCTTTTCCAGCTCAGCCTGGGTGGTATCGCCCGCCATGATCATGGTCCGGGAATAGATCCCTACCCGGTCGCAGGCCTTGCCCTTGCTGCGCACATAGGTCTGGCTGGCGGGATCGTCCCCCACCAGGATCACCGCCAGGCCGGGTGTGATCCCGCGCTTTTTGAGGGCCGCGACCTTCTCGGCCACGGCGTCCAGCGCCATATCCGCGTATACGCGTCCATCAAGAATGACCGCCATCAGTAACCATCCTTTCCAAGCCTGTCAGCGCTACGCCGACCGCGTTGTCGCCGGACAGCTCCGGCTTGCCAAAGTGCAGCTCCAGGGGGATACGCCGCTTCCGGACGCGCTCCTCGCACAGCCGGCGCAGCCGCAGCGAGGACATGACCCCGCCGAAGAGCAGCGCCTGGCGCACGCCGGTTTCATGAACGGCGTTTTCCAGCATTTTCAGGATCGTCCGGCAGAGCACGTCGTACGTCTCCGCCGCCAGCGCGCCGGGTTCCAGCGAAGCTGAAAGCTGCCTGAGCCGTGTTTCCGCGCCGGAGAGGTGGCATGAAGTGCCCTGTACGCTGGAGGCAATCAGCCCCCGCGCCTCAAAGCCTTCCGCGAGGCGCTCCATGGAGGGGCCGGCGGGAAAGGGAAGACCCAGCATCACGCCGATGCGGTCCACCAGCTGGCCGGCATGCAGATCCAGGCACGTGCCCAGCGGGGAGATGCGGCCGCGGTCGCACAGCAGCACATCCGTGGTGCCGCCGGACAGGTGCAGCGCGAGATATGTTTCGGCTTCGAGCCCGCTGTCTACGCGGGCGGCGCGAAGATGCCCCGCCTGGTGGTGCGTGGAAAAAAAGGGGACCCCCAGCGCCGAGGCGATGGAGCGGCCTGTCCCCGCCCCGACCAGGAAAACGGGCATGTACGAGCCCTCCTCCGCGCGGGGAGACGCGGAAGCGCATACGCAATCCGGCCGGCAGGGCGCTTCAGCAAAAAGCTGCCCGATCAGCTCGGGCAATTGCCGGGTGTGCAGAAAGACGCCGTCGCTCTGCCGCAGTCCCGCGTCTCCCTCCCTGACCGGCAGCAGGCGCCGGCGGGAGCGGAGCATTCCCTGGTCATCCGCCAGCGCGACAGAGGTCGTGTAGCAGCTGGTGTCGATGCCCAGGCAGATCAATCGGCGGCTCCTTCCGTATCCTTCAGATAGGCGCTGAGCACGCCGTTGACGAAGGCGCCGCTCTTGTCGGTGGAATAGCGGGTCGCCATGTCCACCGCCTCCTTGATGATGATGGAGGCGGGCGTATCCTTCTCATTTTGGAGGCAATAGAAGGCCAGGCGCAGGATGCACAGGTCTACCCGCGCAATGCGCTCCAGCGTCCAGCCGCGCAGATAAGGGGCGATCTGCCGGTCGAGCGTCGCGGCCTGGGCGGTAACGCCGTCGACCAGATGTCCGATCAGTGCCTTGTCATCGGAATATTTCGCTTCGCTGCCCGAGGTCTCCTGAGTGAAGCCGATCAGCTCGCCCAGCGTCTCCTCCGCGCTGCCGCCCTCCAGACGTTCATATAAAAGCTGCATCGCAGCCGCACGTGCCTGTATCCTGGCCATTCGCTGTCTCCTTGCTATGACAGATGAGGACCGCAGGCGCAGAGAAGCCGCCTGCGGTCCTGATCAACACTATGGATTACTTGTTCTCGTCCTGAACGTCCTTGACGGCGTCCTCAGCCTTTTTCTCAAGCTCTTCAGCGGTCTCTTCGACCTTCTCGACGGTTTCCTGGGCCTCGGCGGTGACTTCCTCCGCCGCGTCGGCGATCTCGGCGGCTTCCGCCTTGACCTCTTCGACCGCTTCTTCCACGGTTTCCTGGGCTTCTTCGACCGTTTCCTCGGCGGCTTCTACAGCTTCCTCGGCATTTTCAGCCGCGGTATCGGCAACGTCCTGCGCGTCCTCTACGACTTCCGCGGCGCTGTCGGTATCACGCTTCACGGTCTCGCGGACCTTCTGCTCCAGCTCTCTGCGCTTGGTGTTCATCGCTTCGCGCTGCGGCGCGACCTTGTTGACGCTGCCCTGCAGGAATTCCTTCTTGTTCGGTACGCCGCCGATGAACAGGCCCAGCAGGATCAGCGCGGTGATCAGCAGCGTCTTCCAGAAACCGATCGTGATGAAGAGGATGCCCACGATGACCGCCAGTACGACGCAGAAGATCATGCACTCAAGCGTTCCGACCTGAAGAAATTTGCGGATCTTTTTTTCAGTGCTTTCTGCCATGTTCGTTTCCTCCTTGATTGCGTTGTTATTCAGTCGCTGAACTCGTCAGCGGTTGATTCGAGCGATTCATTCCCGGAAATCGGTGGTGTATTCCTTATTCTCTTCAACCTGCGGCGCGGCGTCCGCCGTTTCGGCCTGAGGCTGCTCGCCTTCAGCGGCCGGGGCTTCCGCGGCTTCAGCGGGCGCGGGGGCTTCCGGCTCCTGCGCGGGCTCGGGCTGCGGTTCGGGTTCGGGCTCGAACACGCGCTCATGGGCGGCCTTCTTCTCCGGCTTTTCCTCGGCGTCGGCCTTGCCTACCTCGTACGGGGAGGCGACCTTCATATCCGCCTTGGTGTTCACGATAGCGACGCGCACGTCGCGCACGCTGACGCCGGTGGAGACCACGATATACTGCTTGATCTGCTTCTGGAGGGATTCCACCGCCAGCGGGATGGAGATATTGTTGGGCGTGGACGCCTTGAGATCCACGGAGACTCCGTCGCGGTGGCTGCTGATCCTGAGGGCGGAGACTTCGATCTCGTCGTGCATGTCGGTGCACTTGCGGACCAGGTTCTCGATGGCCCGCACCGCGATGCGGATCTCGCCGTTCTCGGTCTGCTGGACGATGAACTCGTTCTTCTTATAGCGCAGCCTGCCGGGTACGGTCAGCAGGAAAATGGCGCTCAGGACCTCGATCACGCCCATGCCCATCAGGATGATGCGGCGGAGCGTCCAGTAGCCTTCCGCGCCGAAGACGGCCTTTTCTTCCGCCATGACCTCGCTGATGATATCCTGGGACGCGGGCGTCAGCGCGATGCCGTTGAGGCGGATGCCCACATACAGCGTAGCGGCGCCGAAAACCAGCAGGATCAGCGCGATGATGACGATGATCAGTTTAGTGCCAAAGCGAGCTTTCATCTGCTCGTCGCCTCCTTATTCGGTCTGATATCACGCCCGGCGGCGCGGTTTGCGGGAGCGGTGCTCCTTTTTGTCCTCGACGGGCGCTTCCTCGGCGTCGGGCTGCGCTTCGTCCTGAGCGGGCGCTTCTTCGGCGGGAGCGTCTTCAGCCGCGGGCGTTTCGGGCTCTTCAGCCGGGCTTTCCGGCTCGGCTGCCGGCGCTTCCGCCGGCGCGGGCTCGTCGGGGACGGGGGCTTCTTCAGCGGGCTCGGCAGGAGCGGGCTGAGGCGCCGGTTCCGGCGCGGCTTCCTTTTTCGCGCTCTTCTTGCGGGTGGGCTTCGCCGCCTCCAGCGCGGGGGCTTTGGTCGCCTCGATCGCGGCGTCGCGCTCCTGGTTTTCCTTCTCGAAGCTGACGCCCTGCACGTGCACGTCCACCTTGACCACGTGCAGCCCGGTCATGCTTTCGATCGCCTTGCGCACATTTTCCTGCACCTCGAGGGCGACCTTCTGGATAGGCTGACCGTATTCGACGATGGTGTATATATCGACGGAAACTTCCTCTCCGCCCATTTCCACCTTGATCCCGCGGGTGATGTTGCGGTTGCGGCTGATGATGTCTCCGATGCCGCCGCTGGTGCACATACCGGCGATGCCGTCCACCTCACCGGCGGCCACGCCCGCAATGATCGCGATGACTTCGTTGGCATACTTGATCGTACCGCCGTTATGCAGATCGATATCGGCGTTGATCGGCAGATTGTCGTTTTTTGCGGCCATTACAGATACACCTCCTTACATTCCATGATAGTATACCAAATTCTTTTCAGTTTGGCAACTGGGTTATTCGCCCATATTCGCGATGAGCTTCGTGTAGAATTCCACCGCTCCGGGCAGGCAGGCGTAGCCGATATTCTCGTTCAGGCCGTGCATGCCCTTCATCTGCTCAGGCCCGTATACGACCGGGGCAAAGCGCACCACGTGATCGCAGATCTCCTGGTAGAAGCGCGCGTCGGTCGCGCCGGTCATCACGTAGGGACTGGCCGGACAGCCGGGAAACACCTGGCCCACTGTATCCATCACCAGCCGGAAGGCGTCGCTGTGGATGTCGGTCGCCGGGGTAAAATCGGAGGCGTGCCGGACCTCCAGGTCGAGCTGGTATTTCTTTGCCTTCTTTTTCAGGATGGCCAGGCTTTCCTCCATGCCCTGGTGGGGGATAAAGCGCAGGTTCGCCCCGACGGAGGCCTCATGGGGCATGACGTTGAAGGCGTCGGAGCCCTTCGCCATGGTGAAGGCGATCGTCGTGCGCAGCATCGCGCCGGCCTGGGCACTGATCAGCGGCAGCGCCTTCAGGAGCACAGGACGGAACAGCCACAGGTTGCCCAGCACGTAGCGCAGCGGGAAGGAGGCGTAGGGGGCCAGCGTCTCGAACATGGCGGCCACCTCCGGCGGCATCCTGCGCCGGAAGGGGTCGCGGTGCTCCATCTCGTGCACAAAGTCCGCAAGGCGGGCCAGGGGAGACCGCCGCGCCGGCGCGGAGGCGTGGCCGCCATTGGAGCGGGCGGTCAGCAGCACGTCGGCCTTGCCCTTTTCAAATACGCCGAGCATGGCGAAATTCCCATGGATGCCGCCGATGGGCTCCGTGATGATGCCGCCGCCCTCGTCCACGACCAGCCAGGGGCGTACGCCCCGGCGCCTGAGCTCGTTCACCAGCTTGGGACAGCCGTCGCCCGCCCACTCCTCCGTGCAGGAGGAGGAGAGGTATACGTCCTGCGGCGGCACATAGCCCTTTGCCAGCAGGCGCTCCGCCGCTTCAAAAAAGGCCATGACGGAGCACTTGGTGTCCGATGTACCCCGTCCCCAGACCTTGCCGTCGGCGATGTCGCCGGAAAAGGGGCCGTGCAGCCACTCGCCCTCGGCGGGCACCACGTCCTGGTGGCTCATCAGCACCAGCGGGCGCTCCGAGGACTGGCCGCGCCAGTAAAACAGCAGGTTGCCGTCGATCTCGGTCTTTTCGAGCCGCTCGTGGACCAGGGGAAACAGCTCCTCCAGGCAGCGGTGGAAAGTGAGGAACTTCTCACGCTGGTCGGTTTCGGGGACGGAGACCGTGTCCACCCGCACCATTTTTGCCAGCTTGTCCGCCAGGGCGAGCGCCTCCTGTTCGTCGGGGGCGGGCACGTAGGTGGACCGGAGCTTCGGCGCCCTCAGCGTGCGCAGGAGCGCGATCAGGAGCAGGATCAGCAGGACGCCCAGCGCGCCCAGCAGCAGCCAGAGGATGATCATACGCGCGCCTCCTGCTGTGTCTTACGGAATTTCAGGTAGCTCAGCCCGATGGCGATCGCGCCGGACGGGATGATCAGGATGGAGGTGGAAGAGGCCAGCGAGGGCAGCAGGATGAACAGCGCCGACATCGCCGCGAGCGGGATCAGCGCCAGCGTGACATCCTTACGGTAATAGCGGTAGGCCAGCGCGCCGAACAGCGCGGGCACCACCTGGTCGAAGGCGGGACGCAGCACCGGGCTCTGCAGCACGGGCTGCAGGGGCGTGAGCAGCAGCACGCCGACGGCCAGCACCAGGATGGTCACCAGGGACGAGGTGGCGATGGACAAAGTCGAGATCACCTCATTCTCCGCCGTGCCGGTTTTCGCGCCCACCATCTCGCGGGCGGTCATCGCGCAGGGAATCTTCATGTTGATCAGGTTGCCGGTGATAAACGCGAGGTAGCTTCCGCCCGCGCCGAGCATGGGTGTGTAGATCAGGAATTCCGCCACGCTGGATACGGTCCAGACGAGTCCCACGGCCAGAAAGCCGCGCGCGGCCGCACCGAGATCGGGCATCGCGCCGAGATACGCGCCGATGGCGAAGGGAGCCCCGACCAGCAGGATCAGCGTGATCACGGATACGAGCCGGCCCAGGCGGTGGGTGGAGCGCAGGTAGTCCTGATAAAAGTCCGATTCCTTCTTATTGATATTCGCCATGTTCTCAGCCTCCGATCAGCACGGCGGTCAGCATGCCCAGGAGCATGCTGCCAGCGATGGAAAAGCCTTCGAGCCATTCCATGTGTTTCTTTTCCGTGAGCCAGGTGAAGCCGGCCATCGCCAGGGCCGCGACGGCGGCGACCGCCAGCGGCGTCCAGCTGCCGCGGAACAGGAAAAGGCCGTTTCCCGAGACGAAGCCGCCGATATAGGAGCCGATGTAGGCGCTGACCATGCCGACGAACATGGCGGTCATGGCGGCGTCGGCGAAGCCGGGGCCTTTCTTTTCGGCGCTGGGCTTGGGCTTGCCGGACAGCCGGGCGAGGTAACGCTTCCCGAAAACCGTCATCAGGATCATGCCCCACATGATGCACACGCTCATCAGCAGCGCGATGGTAGAAAAGCCGCCGGCGGTCATGGCCTCGCCGGAAAGCTGCAGCCCCAGCTGCTCCGCCGCGGCCTGCGCGACCTGAGTCTCGTAATGGAGCGCGCCGATGACGGACAGGCGCAGCCAGGGCCAGGGAATGCCGAGGCTGCCGGACAGGGCGATGACGCCCAGCAGGATGCCCACGCTGGGCAGCACGGAAAAGGTGGCGCTCGCGGTCATGGCGCGCTTCATGCGCGCCTTGTCCATCCCTAAGGCGATGCCCGCGCGCCAGGCGCGGATCAGGAACACCCCTGAGACCAGCGCCACGAACGCGACGATGACGCCGCAGATCAGGTACATGGTCCCGCTGTTGAGCTGCTGAAGTACTGACATGGAAATCACCTCGAAAATAAAAAGAGCAGCCGGCACTGGTGTGTACCGGCCGGCCGCGTTGTATGTTCAGATGAAGTATTCGCGCAGGAAATCCGGCGCCACGGCGTCGTCGACGCTGGCAGAGATGACAAAATCAACATGGTGCGCTTCGCTGATGACCTTGAGACGGTCGAAGAAGGGCTTGAGTTCCTCCGCGGGGACCTTGACGAGCTTCATGAAGGCGTCGATGAAGATCACGCTGATGTCAAAATTCTGTGTGAGCATGCCGCACAGGAAGCCCAGGCACATGTCCGGGGTATTGACGCCGTATTCGCCCGCGTTCACGAAACGGATCTCATGGGGCAGGTCATACATGTAGCGGGTATCGTCGTCGACAAAGACGATGTCACTGGTCGCGTTTTTAACGGTCTGAATGGCCATGTCGAGGATCTTCTTGGTTTTGCCGCTGCCTTTTTTGCCGTGGATGATTTGTATCATGGGAAACTCCCCCCTTCAAAGTAGTTCTGAAACTATTATACACGATAAATCACGTTTTGACCAGCCCCTAATGTATTAAAAATGTGCTAGGAAAAAACGCGAGGTATTCCGGGGTAAAAAAAGGAGACTGCCGCATCATGCGCAGCAGCCTCCAGGCGCCCTGGATGCGGTCGGAATCACAGCCCGGCCGTGTTCGACGCGTCGATGGTGTAGCCGAGCTCCTCGTACATCTGAGAGACGACGCTCAGGTTGTCGGTCTTCGCGTACGGCAGCGTGGGGGAGAAAAGGCTGTACAGTACCACGCAGGTGTCGTCCGCGCCCAGCCAGACCTTGCACATATATCCGCTGCCGGCGCAGGGGCCGTAGATGGATTCCAGCTTGGCGGTCAGGTCGGCCATCGCTAGGCTCAAGGCCCTTTAGTATCAATGCTGTCGCGGGAGCGGGCTGCGGCGCGTATTCCTTCAGGTTAAGGTCTTTCTCCTGAAAAGCTCACGGTCCATCGCTGAGAATAAAAGAAAAAGCCCGAAACCACAAGAGCTTCGGGCTTTCCGTCTGGGTGGAGAGATTCGAATTCTTTAATGAGCATATTATACATTATATTAGGTGCTATAATGTCTACGTACGTCAAGGCATTCTTCATTAATGTTATATAGAGTGCTATTAAATACAAACTTGTATAGGGTATGAAATAGGGTAGTAATAATGAATAATAAAAATGAATATATAATAATCCATTCGCATATAGACAAAAATAAGGCGATCTATCACCGCCTTATCATCATTTTACCTATTCCGATCCATTCTTAATTGGTTCTTCATCCACCTAATTAAATCTGGCGTGCTGATCAGTATCCTGTCTGTACCGGGCAAACGGAACTTCGGAAAATCTTTTGTGTTAACAAGATTATAAGCTGTTGCACGAGATATATTGAGTATTTTTGCCATTTGCATTACTGTTAACGTGAGCGGCAGCTGATTTACGAACAATTCTGTTATTTTATCGATTATTTCGATACTTTCCTCCTGGATTGAGTTGCTCGGTCGTCCCTGCATTACGTGTTTCATAGTAATTACCTCCCTTTGTTTTTTGAAACCGCAGGGAGTATGCTGGCAAAAATACAAAAAACTTGAAAATAAATTTATTAAATTTCTGTAATATTTGAGAACAAAAAACTCGATGGAGCATATGCCTCATTTCCTAAGGCATTTCTTCTTTCGATAAGTCCGTTTTGCTGTATTCAGGTTTCATTAACAAAGCGATTAATTCCAAGACCTTCTTTCAACAAACAAAGAAGGGACGTTGTAGTTCGAAAAACTAATTACATGATCGAAAACTGATTATAAGGGACCAAAATTCGTTAGTGGCGAGTCGAAAAAGTTTATGATTGTTTTAGCTGTGACATAATATACACGACATCTTACTCATGAGATAATGAAGAAGATGATCATATCACGAAAAGAGCCTGAATCTCTTGAAATCCCCCACAATCACTGCCTTGTACGAGCATCTCAGCCGTGACGATGAATTACAGGGTGAGTCTAATTCGATCACCATTCAAAAACGGCTGTTGGAGGAGTACGCACGAAACCATAACCTGACGAACACCATTCACTTCACCGATGATGATATCTCCGGCACCCGCTTTGACGTCCCGGCTTCATGGCAATGATGTCGGAGGTGGAAGCTGGCCGGATTCACACGATCTGCGTGAAGGACATGAGCCGTGTAGGGCGTGACTATCTCAAGGTCGGTGAGATTATGGAGAAGCTGCGCAAACGGAGCGTCCGCCTGATCGCCATCAATGACGGCGTGGACAGCTTCAACGGTGACGATGATTTCACCCCCTTCCGCAATATCATGAATGAGATGCTTTCATTAAGAAGGGTAAGACAAGAAGCAGCATCAACAGACAGCTTTAAGAAAAAGCCCGGCAATGTTCCTATCTCTCAAGATAAGAATATTACCGGGTTTATGTTTTCAATATAAATTTGTCAGAACATAATGCACAATTCGTTAGTTATTTGCAAGCATTAGGCTGGAAAACGATTTGCTTTGAACTATTCAGTAATACGGAAACCTTTCCAATCACTAAGTGATTCTGTCGCTGGCATGCATTCTTTTAGTCTAGTAACTTGATAATATCCATCGTTCTTTAATGATGAATAACTATATGTTTGTTGTATGGTTCCAAGTGACATCGTTTGACCGGATTTGCAAGTTGGACATTCACAATTAAGACCGGCAGGATTAGTTTGTTCAATAACTGTTATTGTTTTCGAGGATTTGTTGTTTGCAATAACTAGTCTCACGTGTCCTGAAATCACAAGGGCATCTCCTGGAAGCACAAACGAATAATCGCCATTTTTCTCATATCGGCTGTAAATATTTGTGAGTGTCGTGTCATCTTCTATTTTCCATTTCTTCCAGAATTCTTGTTCTCCATTTCGCAATGCATAATACCAACACATTTTTACGAATCCTACACATTCTGTGCAATACAGCGCACCGCTTCTGGTTCCGACCCCAGGATAATCATATCCATTATCAACTAATTTTCTGTCCTTAGCAGTAAGATTACTATATTGAGTGAGATTATAATCCCTACAATGGCTATTTCCACCGTACGGCATGCCGTGATAAGATTTGGTTTCAGTCGAAGAAACATAATTTGCAGTACTCGCCTTCGTATACTTTGGCATTCCAGCAGCAGGGAATGTTGTAGAAAGCCATTTCTTTGCTTCATCGACAATTGCATTCCGTTTTGTTTCTGAATCATCAAATTTAATTTCTATAGTTGCTGTCGCTACTTCCTGTTTACTATCCCCATAAGCTGTTACAGTAATCGAATGATTTCCGATTACACTCCCTGCTTTGGGGTAAAAACTCACAGTCCAATTATCGATTTCGGATAAATCGAATGTCCAAACACTGCTTTCTCCTTTGGGATTGGGAGAAGAGATTTTATCCCATTTTTCCCAAACTTGCAGGCCATCAAATTCAAAGCGGAAGGAGGTTGCGTTTGTAGCGGTAAAATGAATGGCAAACGGGGTATTTCCGCTATTATTCACGGAAGTGGGAGAAACAGAATTAATTGTTATTGTTGGCTTCGGCGCGTTCGGATTCTTTACATAGAATGTCTTGCTGCCTTGGGCAATCAAATGCCCGTATTGATTATAAGCCGCGACCCAAACAACATATCCGTTTCCCTGAGCAAGGCTTCCTCCAATGGATAAAGAGCGATCCGTCAGGCCTGTTTTCGGATAACCAGAAACGGCAGTTTGAGAATTCAGATTACGAAGCGAAACAGAATAGCTCGTTGCCCCGGATTCGGCATTCCATGTAAGCGAAGACAAATCAGCAAGATCGGCGCTTTCCCCTTCATTGATGCTTCCGAATGTTCCCGCGAAGGAGATTCTGCCTTCGGGTGGCGTACTGCGGGAGAAAGGCTCACTGGCATCGCTGCGAATCGTGCTGCCGGAAACGGTCTTTTGCGCGTAAACACGATAAGAATGAGAAGTGAATGCGCCAATATTATCGTCATCCATAAAGCTGGTTTCACCAACCCCCAATGTTTTGATCTGATTCCAGGAAGCGCCGCGGTCATCCGAGCGCTCCACAATATAGGAAGCGCCACTGACAACATTCCAGGATACGCGGAAAGCATGAGGGTCTACGGCATATACCGTCAATCCTGTCGGCGCGGGAACAGAATTCCCTTTGATACTGACAGTGACGGTTACTGCTGCACCGCAGTCACTGCAAGTGATCGTCAGTTTTCCGGTTTTTGCAGCGCTAAGCGACGATGAGGTTACTTTAGCAGTTACAGTTCCGTTGTTTTTGGTGTAGGTCAGCCAAGAAGAATCACTGCTTACCGTAAAGCCGTTGCTGCTTTGAACTACAATTTCACGGGTCAATTGGTCACTATTAGGCTCCCAGAAGTTCGGAAGCGCCTGCAAAGAACAATTATGAGACGCAGATGTGTTCTGTGCCACTCGAATGACGGCAGACGCCTCGCCGCAGGTAAAAGTAACCATAGCTGTGCGGGCAGAGCCTGTATTCTTGGAAACACTCAAAATCACGCTATCCCCATCATTGCCAGTTTGCTTGTTTAGTGTTAGCCAACTGCTATTAGAAGTTGCTGACCACACAGCAGAACTGGTAACACGGATGGCTGCCTGTGCCGCATCCACTGTGGGGATCGACCATTCGGATTGCGAAAGCTGCAAGATATCCGTTTCTTTTGCAACGCCATGCACTTCCGTTGGGATTCCTTTGCTAATAGCAAAACTTTCTGCATAAGAGCCAGCGATACAATGGATGGTTAAGTTAGGGCAATTCGTAAATGCATCATCGGCAATATCATAAACAGACTCCGGCAAATTAATGCTTTTCAGATTCACGCAATTTTTGAATGCCGCGCTTTCAATGACCATCAGATTACTTGAACTCGCGTCAAAGGTGCGAAGGAGCGCATTATCCGCAAACGCTTCTTCGCCGACGTTAACCATATTGCTTCCAAGAACAAAATATATCCAATCTTCTCGATCCGGAACTTTGATATAGGTATATTTTGACCAACTGCTGTCATAGCCATCGGCTTTTGCCTGTACCACAAACTTATACCATGTATTGGGCTGTATATATTCACCGGATAAAATAAATCTGCGAGAAGAAGCGCCAGTGGTTCCTGTCCACGTTTGGGAGGCTAATTCATTGTCGGAAGAATCTGGTTCACCAACAAGCTGCTTGATATAATAGGTATAACTGGTCGCATTATCCACTTTATTCCAGGTAAAGCGAATATCATTGCCTGTCTGATAATCTTTTCTGGCAAGAGGAGATGTAATTACCGGCCTTTCCAACGATCCGGGCTCCGCCACATACACATAAACTGTGTTCGACCAACTGGAAGCCGTGGAAGAATAGGCTTCTACTATAAATTTGTACCAGTAACCTGTCGTGATCTTCGATGCGCTTAATGTGTATTTGCTTGTTGTACCGCAATCTTCTCTCCAGGTGTTGGCAGCCAATTCATTCGTATTTCCGGTATCAGGTTCACCCACTAACTGCTTGATATGGCACCGATATCCCGTCGCCCCTGAAACATCGTTCCAATCCACTGCAATGCTGCTTCCTGCGGTTACTTCGGCCCAATTGGAAGGAGTTGAAATGGTTGCGTCATCCAAATGGTTTTCTTCAACAAAGCAATAGACCCATTCAGACCAGGATGGATTAAAGCCATCCGCATACGCCTCAACCACAAATTTATACCAGTATCCAGGAACAAAATTACTGGATGCAAGAGAATACTCCGTGACATTTGACGCTGTAAAATCCGTCCAGGAGGCTAAAGACGGCTCATTATCATTTGTTCGGTCGGGTATCCCACTTAACCGTTTGATAAAAATATTATACCCATCAGCGTTTGTAACAGCATTCCAATCAAATTTGATGTTTGAATATCCACTATATGTTGCTGTATTTACAGGAGCAACAACAATCGGGTTCGACAGTGAACTTTTTTCAATATAAACATAACAATAATCAGAGTAAGAGGAAGCCGCATCAGAAGCATAGGCTTCAACAACAAACTTGTACCAATAACCGCCCTTTACATTTCCAGAGCTTAATGTATAATACGTATTAGCTGTCGTATTGCTCCATGTATTGACACTGTCTTCATTATTACTGGATGGATCAGGTGTTCCAACAAGCTGTTTGATATGATAGCGATAACCATCTGCGCCGGATACAGTATTCCATTGAAGCTTAATGCTTGATCCCGAAGGATATGTGTTTCCGTTTACTGGATAGGATATAACAGGATCGTCCAAATGTTTTTGATCAACATAGATATAACAGTAGTCAGAATACGATGAGTCCATTCCGTCCGCAAAGGCTTCAACCACAAATTTGTACCAATATCCTGCTATCAAATTAGATGAATTGAAATTATAGTAATAGCGGGATGAAGAAACACTTCCCGTCCAGTAATCCTCGCTTGCTTCATTATTGTTGGTTCGATCAGGCGTTCCAACAAGTTGTTTGATATGGTAAGTGTACCCATCCGCATTATCAACGCCGTCCCATTGCAGCTTAATGCTGCTGCCTGTAAAATATGTATTACCATCTATCGGATAGGTAATAATAGGATCGTTCAATTTACCCCCGGCAGTAACAAAACTATACGCATCCGAGTATTTCTCCCCGACAGCATTTTCAGCAAAAGCCCTAAAGTAATACGTTGTACCGGGCGTAAGCCCTGTTATCGTTTTTGTTTTTGTTCCTTTTGTGGTGGAACCATAACTATATTTTTCCATACTGCTGACTTTGGAACTGGTTCCAAGGTAGAAGCCATAATCTGTAATGCTTTTGCCGTTGTTTTTATCAATCGTCATAGAAAGAACAACACTGGTTTGGGTAGTATTGCTCGCGTAAACATCCGATATTTCAGGCTCCGCCGCAATATATATTTCAATTGTATCGCTTGTAAATGTATCGCTGGCAGTATCAGATGAAGACGCAACAGCGCCTACCCAAATCCTGTATCCTGCATCACTATGTGGTATTGAACTGCTCTTTATTGTATAGCTTTTACTCGTTGTCCATGCACTGTCAACGAGCATAGCGTTGGTTTCAAGATTCTTTACCCTGACATAATAGCCAGCAGCATTATCGATAGTATTCCATGAAATTTTAAGACTCTCATTCCACGAAACCAAATCACCATCATCAGGAGAAGAAATAAGGAGCTTTGATGCCGCATTGACCGATGTGGAAGGCAATAAAAATACCATAATAGATGCCAGAAGAATGGTTATGATGAGAATACGACCAGTTTTCATGATGATTCCTCCTGCTCAAGTAGTGAGTTCGGGTATCTCTTTACTATTCTTATTACCTATTCATTCTTGGCTGTGTTTTAGGCCAAAGCACACACTTATTATACTGAAAACACGACTGCATTTCAAGACTTTTTTCAGATCAATGTCATTCTTTGTCATCGACGCTGAAGTGAAAAGGTTACTTCCAGTGCAGGGGGCGGTAAGTGGAAGCAAGTCGTACAAGAGAATCCAAATAAACGATGATGGAAATAAGTCGTTCACTTCTGTATAATCGGAACGCCTGACAATGCCTTCGGAAAGGAAGGACAACAAGGATTCCAATAAAGAAGTCAGCCATCTCGTCTCTAAGGAAAGGAGGATCATCGAAACCGGAATCAGGCATGGGTCCACCAAGACAGCAATAGCCAGGACGATCGGCAAAGACAATTCCACTGTCGGGAAAGAAATCAAGCTGCATCGAAAGTTGAAGTACAAGTGTACCTTGCCGCGGGAATGTGCCAACTACAAGCACTGCAAATACGGCCGGGAATGCTTCCCCGCATGCGAGGATTTCAAACCGTTCACCTGCAAGAGAAGGGATCGTTCCCCCGGAGCTTGCAACGGATGCAGTAATTACAGCCACTGCCGTTTTGATAAGTATATCTACGATCCCGCCGATGCCCAGCGCGAGTATGAAACCACGCTCGTGGATTCCAGATCGGGATATAACATTACGACCCAGGAAGCCAAAGCCCTGGGGGAAAAGATCAAGCCGCTCCTGAAGCAGGGACTTTCCCCTTTTGCTATTCTTCAGGCACATCCGGAAATTGGCCTGAGTGAGAAGACCCTCTATACCTACATTGAAAATAATGTCTTCGAGGGCCTTGTTGACATTGGTCCTATGGATCTGCGCCGGCAGGTCAGCCGGAAAATATCCAGGAAGAAGGCAAATACCTACAAGAAGCGTGAGGATCATCGCTACTTGAACGGTCGTACCTATAAGGATTATCGGGAATACATGGCGGTGAATCCGAATGATCGTCCGTCAGTTTTGAAAAAATGATCCCGTTTGACTTACAGAAAATGAAAACCCTCTTTTCAAGCTCGCTGCCTTTGAAGTTCTGTAATTCATCGAGTGTTTTGGTCAGGATGGTGACCGGATCGTAATTCGGATCGTCCATGGCGCTTTCGCTTCTGTCCTTGTGCGCTTCCCGGATATCCTTCACAATAACGTCCAAATCATCGTGGATCCGCCTGTCAAAATAGTTGCCTTCGTCGATCTGAACATCGCTCAACATATCCAGAAAATGATCCGGCTGGAGCGGTTTGCTTTTCTGTATGATCTGCTCCCTCCCGGTATTGACGAAAGCGTTCAGGAATTCTATCGCTTTGGACGCAAAGCGATTGGCGTATAGTTCGATATCCGCCAGCAATTTGGGGAAATCCTTGTGCGCAGACAATTCACAAAACAGGGGCACATTGATTTTCCCCTGCTGCAATATTTCGATCAATTCATCGCTCAGCCGCAGACTGTTGATGTCGTCGGCAGCGTGCTTTTTTGTTTCCGAAAGACCGAGCAGATAATCGGTGGTCACGCCGTAATATTTCGCAAGCTTCATGATGGCAAAATGGCTGATATCTTTGAATTCGTTGTTTTCGTACTGCTGCAGCGCCGATTTGGATAGCCCGGTTTCTTCGGCAAGCTGTTCATAATTCAAGCCCCGCGCTGCCCGTAAATCTCCCAATCTTTCTTGGATCGTCAGCATTTCGATCACGCTCCTTTTTCTCTTTTGTTTCTTTTCCATAAGCGTGGAAATCTCCTGCTTTTCGTTCATTTTTCCAACCTTTTGGATATACGGCACTGAGGCTTTTGTGCTGATAAAATGATTTCTGTCAGCAGCGCGCGGGCTGGCAAAAAGGATTCGCCGGACAAAGGCAATCATAATATTGATTTTGAGGCTGGTACTATCCTCATTGAGCAGCAACTCAAACGGGATAAGGGGACAAAAAAATACTCGATTGATAAGGAAACAAAGAGCCATAAAAGCCGGACAATCAGGCCGGCTCCATCGGTCATGCAACTCTTGCAGCGCCATCGGAAAAAGCAAAACGAAATGAGGCTTCGTGTTGGCGATTTATGGGATACCGAAGGTATAGATGATCTCGTATTCACAACATCTACGGGTAAACATATTGGTGTCAATACATTGTATCATAGTGTCAAGCGTTATGCCACGAAAATTGGCGTTTGTAATTTTACCTTTCATGACTTGCGTCATACATTTGCTGTTAATTACCTGCTTTCATGAGGAGATATCTATTTGCTTAGTAAAATTTTGGGACATAGCAATATCCAGACCACATGCAATTTATATCTTCATTTTACTGAAGACCTTCAAATGAAAGCAATGAATAATGTGGAGGATCTTATACAAGATTTATACAAGGCACAATAATCATATGAGAATCTAAATAGGGTAGTAATAGGGTAGTAAGCGGTTTTTGGGCAAAGAAAAAAGCCCGAAAACCTTTATTTTCGGACTTTTTTGCTGGTCTGGGTGGAGAGATTTGAACTCTCGACCTCTTGAACCCCATTCAAGCACGCTACCAAGCTGCGCTACACCCAGATGAGAACCGCGGTAGGATCAGCGATTTTTGCTTCCGGCGCGCTTGAATGTTGGGGCATGAGCGCGCCTGAATCCGACCAACAGAGCAGAGTATAACACTTAATACCGAGAATGTCAATAGCCATTGGCGCAAAGAATTTGCAGTTTTTTGAGCCGTTATGAAGCCTGAGGCTGATCTGAAGGATCCGCGGGAAAGCCTTGCGATATCCCGGCATTTCTGTTAGAATAACAGGGGTGGACATTCTCTATGATCAAACACAGCTGCCGCGGCATGAAGTATGGGGAGGGAATGATCGATGTCAAAGAAGAAGATCATCAGCAGAGAAGGCTGGTTTGGGGATACCGTTTATTACGACCAGAACGGTAAGAAGATCGGCAGCTCCCGCCCGGGATTTTTTGGCGATACGGTGCATTACGATGCCCAGGGCCACCGTGTGGGGACCAGCAGGGAAGGCTTCTTCGGCAGCACAAACCACTATGACGCGAACGGTCATCGTATCGGCAGCACCTGGAACGGTATCTTCGAGAAAACGCATTATGACGCTGACGGCGACCGTGTCGGCAGCAGCATGCCGGGGTTCTTTGGCGACACCACGACATATCTCGATGAGGATTTTTTGAAAAAAAGTAAGGGGGCTCCTGCGGAAGCTTCTGTAACAGAACGGAATACACGGGAAATCAGGACTGCCGGAACGGCAGTCCTTTTGAATAACATATCATCTCCGCCGCTTCTGGCTGGGGCTCACGTGAACATATGACGCGGATATCCCCGCCTACGGCTTCCTCTCGATCGACAACGGCTTCCCCACCGATCAGAAAGGGCTGCAGGGCATGGGCATCCGGGCCATGGGCAAGGACGAAAACAGCGCGGAACGGGTATTTACCGCCTACCAGCAGATCCCATGAGAAAACGGCATATGCGGCGCCTGGCCGGTCGGATCAGGCGCCGAACCATTTTTCGGCGTCCCGGCGGAACTGCTCGAGCGAGGCCTGGTGCAGGTAGAACATATGCCCGGCCGGGTAATAGGTGAAGGAGAGGTTTTTCTTGAACTCCTCATTGAGGAAGAGGTGGCCGTAGGTCCATTCAGCGGCGAAGAAGGGCGTCGCCAGATCATAGTAGCCGCAGACCACCCAGACCTTCATGAAGGGGTTCTTGGACATGCAGTCGTGGATCATCTTCTCCTGGCTCAGGTATCGGTTGGAAAAGGGAGAAAAGTCCCATTTTTCGTTCACTTCATTGCTCAGGATCTCATAGCTCAGGTCGGTCTGATAGCCCAGCCCGCGGCCGATCACGTCGCTGATGGCGGCGGTGTAGGCTTCCACGATGCCCGCCATGGAGGGGTCGGCGTCGCCGCCCTCCATACTGCCGGACACGGCGGGGCCGGAGTAGCGGCCGTCGATCCGGCCGACGACCAGCGCCTCGTCTGAGAGCAGGCCGGTGCAGAAGGTATCGCCGTTGATCCGGAGATTTTGCCGCAGGATCAGCTGGCGGTCGAGGCCGATGTACTCGGACATTTTTGCCGCCAGGGCTTCCTTCTCCTCTGTATCCAGGCGGTCGCCCCTGAACAGCGCGGCCTGGTATTCGCCCTCCGCGAAGGCGCGCGCTTCCCGCATAAAGTCTTCAAGGCTCATGGCGAGGAAGCTGTCCGCCGCCTTTTTGTGGTACCAGGCGATCGCCGCGTAGGTCGGGAAAAACGAGACGTAGGGCAGGTCGTTGCCGGGCTTAAACTCGTCGGCGCCGTAGTTGTTCGCGGAAGAGATCATCATGATGCCGTTCAGCGCCATATGGGCTTTGTTGAGCAGATAGTCCGCGACGCCCGCGTTCCTTACGGTGCCGTAGGACTCGCCGGCCAGGTACTTGGGCGAGGCCCAGCGCCCGTTGCGGCTGACGTACAGCCGGATGAATTCGCTGACGGAAGCAATGTCGTCGGTGTAGCTGTAGAAGGCTTTCGGGTCCGTACCCTCCGCGGCCCGGGAATAGCCCGTGCCGACAGGGTCGATGAACACGAGGTCCGTCAGGTCCAGCAGCGAGCAGTCATTGGGGATCACCCGGGACGGGACCCGCAGCACCTTGCCGTTTTCGTCAAATTCCACGCGCTCCGGGCCCATGAAGCCCAGGTTCACAAAGGCGGAAGCCGCGCCGGGACCGCCGTTCCAGGCAAAGGTAATGGGCCGCGATGCGGGATCCTCCACGCCGTCCAGCGTATAGGCGGTAAAAAACAGGTCGCACTGGCCCTGCGGGAGGGTCATCGCCAGGGTGCCGGCGGTGGCGGTATAGGCGATCTCTCTGCCCTGGATGACGGCGGTGTGCCGGGTGACCGACAGACGGTCCTGCCGGGCTTCACCGGCCTCTTCCGCGGAGACGAGGCTCACCAGGCTGCCCATCAGGCAAAGACAGAGCAGAAGGGAGAGCGTTTTTTTCATGGGAGGGATCCCTACCTTTCTCAGGCATAAAACTGCCGTAATGATACAATAACGGGGGATACCGTCATTTTATCATACGGCTGGGCCTGTGTCTATAAGGGCTTGCGGAAGGGTTGAAAAGCCCTCATCCGCCGCGCCGTGAAGCGGGTCGGATGAGGGCGTTCATTCATTTGTCTATTCCGTTATACAGCGCTGAAGCCGCGCTCAAGGTCCTCCAGGATATCGTCGATATGCTCCGTGCCGATGGAAAGCCGGATCGTGTTGGGGTGGATGCCTGCGGCTTCCAGCTCTTCCGTGGTCAGCTGGGAGTGGGTGGTCGTCGCCGGATGGATGACGAGGCTCTTGACGTCCGCCACGTTGGCCAGCAGGGAGAAGATCTTGAGTCCGTCGATGAACCGGAAGGCTTCTTCCTGTCCGCCCTTGATGTCAAAGGTGAAGATAGACGCGCCGCCGTTCGGAAAGTACTTTTCATACAGCGTGTGGTCCGGATGCTCCGCCAGGGAGGGATGGTACACCCTCTCGACCTTCGGATGCTTTTTCAGGTACTCCACGACCTTTTTGGTATTCTCCGCGTGGCGCTCCAGGCGCAGAGAGAGGGTCTCCGTGCCCTGGAGCAGCAGGAAGGCCGCGAAGGGGGAAATGCATGCGCCGGTATCCCGCAGCAGGATCGCGCGGATATAGGTGACGAAGGCTGCCTTGCCTGCCGCTTCCGTGAACCGGACGCCGTGGTAGCTCGGGTTCGGCTCGCTGAGCCACGGATACCGCCCGGAGGCTGCCCAGTCAAAGCTGCCGCCGTCCACAACCACGCCGCCCAGCGTGGTGCCGTGCCCGCCGATGAACTTGGTCGCGCTGTGCACCACGATGTCCGCGCCGTGCTCCAGCGGGCGGATCAGGTAGGGAGTGCCGAAGGTGTTGTCAATCACCAGCGGCAGCCCGTGCGCGTGGGCGATGCCGGCGATGGCGTCGATGTCGGGAATGTCGCTGTTGGGGTTGCCGAGGGTCTCGATGTAGATAGCCTTGGTCTCCGGCCGGATGGCGGCTTTGACCTCATCCAGGTCATGGATATTGACGAAGGTCGTTTCGATGCCGTACAGCGGCAGGGTGTGGGCCAGCAGGTTCGCCGAGCCGCCGTAAATGGTCTTCTGCGCGACGATGTGCTCGCCCTTGGCTGCCAGGGCCTGGATCGTGTAGGTGATGGCCGCGGCGCCGGAGGCGACGGCCAGGCCGGCTGATCCGCCTTCGAGGGCGGCGATGCGATCTTCAAACACCCCCTGGGTGGAATTGGTCAGGCGGCCGTAGATATTGCCCGGATCAGCCAGGCCGAAACGGTCCGCGGCATGCTGGGCGGAGTGAAAAACATAGCTGGTGGTAGCGTAGATCGGTACCGCGCGGGCGTCGCTGGCGGGGTCGGGCTGTTCCTGGCCAACGTGGATCTGCAGCGTTTCAAAACGATAGTTTGACATATTTGTTACCCCTTTCTGTTTGTGTGAAATGAATGAAAAGATTCAGCACAGACAGGGGCACATTCGCCCGTTGCGGAAATTGGCGCGCAGCAATCGCAGAAAATCACTGCACATGCGCTTTCACCTCATTTCGTCAGTATGCCTGTTCAGTCGTGGACTGAACAGGCACCGCATGGGGGACTGGCGTCCCCCCTACGGAACCCCCCGACAGCTTTGCCTGTCGGACCTACGGTCCTCCCGGGCGGCAAAGCTGCAAGGTAGAAATCGCTACGCGATTTCGTCCTCGCACCGTACATGCCGCTGCTGCGGATATGAATCAAGGGTGTTCCCCCTTGATAATCCCCTCGCCATGTCCTCTTCAGCACTACCATCCCGTCGCCCTTCGGGTGGCTTTGCCATCCGCCGAATAAATCGGCGGACTCCGGGATTCCGTGCTGAAAAGGACTGATAATAGTCTCCTTTAAGGCACGACTGGATGGTCACACGTCGGTTTTTTCTCAGGATGCTTCTGGTAATAATCCTCCAGGGCTGACTGGATGGCTTCCTCAGCCAGCACGCTGCAGTGCATCTTGTAGTCCGGCAGCCCGTCCAGGGCTTCGGCCACGGCCTTGTTGGTCAGCTGCATGGCCTCGGAAACCGGCTTCCCCTTGATCAGCTCGGTGGCCATGGAGCTGGAGGCGATGGCGCTGCCGCAGCCGAAGGTCTCGAACTTGACGTCGCTGATGGTGTCATCATCGATCTTCAGGTACATTTTCATGATGTCGCCGCACTTGGCGTTGCCCACCTCGCCCACGCCGTCCGCGTTTTCGATGACGCCGACGTTGCGGGGATTGCGGAAATGGTCCATGACCTTTTCACTGTATAATGCCATTGTTCTGCCTCCTGACTTACAGTATAAAGGGCGTCTTGCCGCTCACCAGATCCCGCCAGACGGGGGAGAAGCTGCGCAGATAGGCGACGACCTCGCTCACGTTCTGAACGATATAATCAACTTCCTCCGCTGTGATGTCTTCCCCGAGGCTGAGCCGCAAGGAGCCGTGCGCCACGTCGTGCACGCGGCCGATGGCCAGCAGCACGTGGCTCGGGTCCAGGGAGCCGGAGGTGCAGGCGCTGCCGGAGGAAGCGGAGATCCCGCGGTCGTCCAGCAGGAGCAGCAGGGACTCGCCCTCGATGCCCTCAAAGCAGAAATTGACGTTGCCCGGCAGGCGGCGGCTGGCGTCGCCGTTCAGCGCCGAGTGGGGGATGGCCTTCAGGCCTTCGATCAGCCGGTCGCGCAGGGGCCGGACGTGGGCGGCGTTTTCTTCCATGTGAGCGGCGGCTTCCTTCAGGGCGGCGGCCATGCCGGCGATGGCCGGCACGTTCTCCGTTCCGGCCCGTTTGCCGCGCTCCTGCGCGCCGCCTTCGATCAGGTTCGTCAGCCGGATCCCCTTTTTCGCGTACAGGAAGCCGATGCCCTTCGGACCGTGGAACTTATGCGCGGAGGCGGACAGCAGGTCGATCTGGTCCGCGGCGACGTCGATCGGCACGTGGCCCACGGCCTGCACCGCGTCCGTGTGGAACAGGACGCCGCGCCTGCGGCAGATCGCGCCGATCTCCCGGATCGGCTGGATGGTGCCGATTTCGTTGTTCGCGTACATGACGGTGACCAGGCAGGTATCATCCCGGATCGCGGCTTCCAGCTCCTCCGGCCGGACCAGTCCGTCCTCGTGCACGTCCAGCAGGGTGACGGTGAAGCCTTCCTGCTCCAGCCTTTTCAGCGTGTGCAGCACCGCGTGGTGCTCGAACGCGGTGGAGATGATATGGGTCCTGCCCTTTTTCTTTCCCAGCTCTGCCGCCGAACGGATGGCCTGGTTGTCCGCCTCGCTGCCGCCTGAGGTGAAGAGGATCTCCCGCGGGTCCGCGTGGATCACGGCGGCGATTTCGTTCCGGGCTTTCTCCAGGATCTCCCTGGCGTTCTGGCCGATCGTATACAGGCTCGACGGATTGCCGTATTCCTCCTCCATGCAGCGCAGCATGGCGTCGATGGCGGTCCGGCTCATTTTTGTGGTCGCGGCGTTGTCTGCGTAAATCTTCATGGCGCTTCCTTCCCGGACAGGGCTGCTGTCCGGACACAATATACACCTATCAGTCTACTATGTCAATAGTTAAATTTCGTTCAGGGGTTGATTTCCTATTTACCCTCAGGTATAATAGGCAGGACGGGGAGGCGATGACATGATTTCGACCAGGGGCCGCTATGGACTGCGGGTGATGATCGACCTCGCGGAGCACGCGGGGGAGGGGTATATCCCGCTCAAGGAGATCGCGGAACGGCAGGGCATTTCCAAAAAGTATCTCGAGATCATCGTGCGCGACCTGGTGGCGGGCGGACTGATCACCGGCGTCAGCGGCAAGGGCGGGGGATACCGGCTGTGCCGCGCGCCGGAGGAATACCCGGTGGGGGAGATCATCGAGCGGATGGAGGGCTCCCTGGCTACGGTAGCCTGCCTGAGCTGCGACGCGGCCCCGTGCCCCCGGGCGTCGTCCTGCCAGACGCTGCCCCTGTGGTCGGAGTACGACAAGCTGACCCATGAGTATTTTTACGGCAAGCGGCTGAGTGACCTGATCGGGAACCGTCTGCAGGCATAGAACGCGATCGACAGGCGGAAACGGGCATGAAACAGCGCGTCTTTGGCAAGACCGGCCGATCTGTTTCCGAGATCGGCCTGGGCACCTGGCAGCTGGGCACCCGCTGGGGCGATCCCTTCAACCATGAGGAAGCCCTCAGCATTCTCAGAACGGCGGACGAGGCCGGCATCACCTTCATCGACACCGCGGACGTGTACAACGGCGGAAAGAGTTGAGGAGACCATCGGAGAATATATTTCCGCCCATCCCGGCCGATTCTACGTCACCACCAAGTGTGGGCGGCGGCTGAGCTGCCGCCGCTCACGGACGCGCAGATGGACGCGGTGAAGGAAATCTACGACCGTCTCCTTCGCGAGGAGATCCACCCGCAGTGGTAATCAGCGTTTCCGTAATTGTCGCCTGACGGGCGACCCGGTCCCTCCCGTTTTCGTGTATGATCAGCCTGCAAGGTCAGTCAGGGCCCTGCGGGAAGATGAAAACGGGAGGGATCGTTTTATGAAAAAGAATCTGACGGAAATGGTATTCATCCTGGATAAGAGCGGCTCCATGGCCGGGCTGGAGGCGGATACGATCGGCGGCTTCAACAGCATGATCGAGCGCCAGAAGCAGGCGGAGGGAGAGGCCTATGTGTCCACCGTGCTGTTCTCCTATGAAAGCGCCGTGATCCACGACCGGGTGGACCTGAGAAGGATCGAGCCCCTGACGGAACGCGAGTATTTCGTGGGCGGCGGTACGGCCCTGATCGACGCCATCGGCGGCGCGATCCACCACATCGCCAACGTGCACAAGTATGCCCGCGCCGAGGACGTGCCGGAGCACACGATCTTCGTGATCACCACGGACGGCATGGAAAACGCGAGCCGCCGCTATACCAGCGGGCAGGTGAAGGAAATGGTCCGCCGCCAGAAGGAAAGGTACGGCTGGGAGTTCCTGTTCCTCGGCGCGAATATCGACGCCGTGGAGACGGCCGCACACTTCGGCATCACGGAGGACAGGGCCGTCACCTTCCGAAATGATTCGAAAGGCCAGCGGCTGAACTACAGGACGGTCGGCATGGCGGTGGAGCGGGTGCGCTGCAGCGCGCCGCTGGCGGCGGACTGGAAGGCGGAGATCGAAGAGGACTTCCGGAGCCGGAAATAAGTCGGAAAAAAACAGCGGGGGCTGCTGCGATACAATGCGCAGCAGCCCCCGCTGTTTTGGGTGATCAGTTGACCGCCGAGCCGAGCAGCGGCATATCGAACTGGAACAGCACCTCGTTGATCTCGAAGATATCGTAAAGCCTGTTCATGATGAAGTATTCCAGGATAATGTCGAATTTGCTGCTGTGCGACAGGGCAAAGCCGGCGCGGCGCAGCAGGTCCCTGGTTTCGGGCAGGGAGAGCCTGAGCGCGACGGCAAAGGCGAACACGGTAGGCTTGCTGGGCTTATAGTCCGGGTTGGAGCGGATCTTGCTGAACAGCTTCCGGTCCACGTTCGCGCGCTTGTAGCACTGCGCGTCGGTCATGCCCCTCTCGTCGATCAGGCGCATCAGCGAGGCGGAAAAGCCCTCGTCCGTCCGCTTCAGCAGCTCCTCCCAGTTCGGCGCGGCACCGGACACCTTTACGGGCGGCAGGACTCCTGCTGTATCGGAGGAGGGACTCGCAGATTCCAGGGCTGTCTCCCGCTCCTTGGACGGCGCGGCGCCCTTGTCTCTGCGGAAAAGCGACTTCCGGGCGGGGCTTTTCTTACGCTCCGGCTCCGGCACCGAGGGGACCATGATGCAGGCGTCTTCGGCGGCCAGCTGGTGTTCCAGCAGCAGCGCCTCGTCCTGGCTCTCCCGCCAGAGCGCTTCGCGGGAAAGGCTGTTCCGGCGGTCCAGGTGCGTTTCCGCGTAGACGTCGTCGATATATTCCCGGACCTTATGGAAGAGCGAGCGCCCGGTCTTGAACTCCACCGGCCCGAACAGCACCAGGTAGACGGTCATTTCGTGCCCGTCCAGGAAACGGCGGATCTCGTCCACGGCGACGGAGATGGCCTCGTCCTTGGGATAGCCGTACGCGCCGGCGGAGATCAGGGGGAAGGCGACGGACTCGCAGCCGTATTCCGCGGCCAGCGCCAGGGAATTCCGGTAGCAGGCCCGGAGCAGCTCACGCTCGTCCTGCTGCCCGCCTTGCCATATGGGACCGACGGTATGGATCACATACCGGGCGGGCAGGCGGTAGCCTTTGGTGATTTTCGCCTCTCCGGCCGGGCAGCAGCCCAGGGTACGGCATTCCGCCAGCAGCTCCGGGCCCGCGGCGCGGTGAATGGCTCCGTCCACGCCCCCGCCGCCCAGCAGCGAGGTGTTCGCGGCGTTCACGATGGCGTCTACGTTCATGCGGGTAATATCGTTGCGCACCATTTCAAAGGGCATGCGATCACTCCTCGTCTTCCGGGCGCTCCCGGATCATTTTGATGTGCGGGATGCCGTCGATGACAAATTCGTCCGAGACCTGCCGGAAGCCCAGCTTTTCATAAAACCCCTTCGCGTAGGTCTGCGCCTCCAGGTAAATGCGGGAGGCGTCAAACTCATTTTCGATGTAAGCGATGCCTTCCGCCAGGATCAGCCGCCCCAGGCCGCTGCCGCGTCTGGCGGTGACGACCCGGCCGATGGCGAAGCAGTCCGCCTCCACGCCGGGGCGCAGAACGCGCAGGTAGGCCTGAATGCCCCCGTCATCTTCCAGCCAGATATGCTCCGCCCGCTGGTCGAGGCCGTCCAGTTCCCGGTAGGGGCATTGCTGTTCGACGACAAACACGTCCACCCGAAGCTTCAGGATGGCGTACAGCTCATGGGGCGTCAGCTCGCCGAACTCTTTGATCACCCGGCGCAGCCCCAGGTCCTCGATCGTTACGATCTCCGAACCCCGGACCAGATAGTCGTCGAACTGCAGACATTCCTCGTCGATGCCGTATTCGTGCATGCAGTATGAGGCGGAGCAGTGCTCGGCGAAGCCCTCCAGGGTCATCCCGTCCGCTGTCACGGCGCGCACGAGCCGGTGATCGTATTGCGTCAGGCGCTTCATATCAGATACCTCGCGAAAATGAAAATGAGCAGAGCGATCTGGACGATCAGCAGCAGGGGAAAGAACACCCTGAAATACCAGTGCCGTGTCTTGTGCCGGCACAGCGTCATCCCCAATACGCCGCCCAGCCCGCCGAAGCAGGCCGCCGCCAGGAACAGCGTCTTTTCCGGCACGCGCCGCCCGCCGGCCCTGGCGCGGCGCTTGTCGTGCGCCATCAGGAAAAAGGAAATCAGGTTCAGGACGATCAGCGCGATGACCACGGCAATAATCACAGGATTCATAGCTTCACCTCGCGCCTATTTTAGCATGCGCCGCAGGAACAATCAAGCGCGGAACGAAGAAAGGGCAGGGAGGGGCTTTTCGACAAACCACCGTCCGACGCGCTCGTTGCCGTAGTCCGCGTTGTGCTCGAAAAAAAGATAGCGTTCATGCCCGCCGATCATCACGGTATAGCGGTCGCCCTGTCCGCCGGCCTTCAGCGCGGGGGCGGCCTGCACCGCGCGGATCCTGTCGATTTCATAGCGCCGGCCGTCCTCCCAGATCAGGGTGCGGGGCAGCATCAGGCCCTCCGGGGTAAAATCCACCGTGACTTCCACATACTGTCGCACATAGCCGGGTGTTTCATGCATGGCGAGTCCCTCCTTGGCGGTATACAAAACTGACACCGATATCATATCACGGGAGGGGGAATGTGTAAAGATATGAAGATTAAAAAATTTAACTATAGAATCTTGATGATTATATAATTAACCTGATATATAAATAAATTATCGCAAATGACATGTTTGATATAAGCACTTGAAAGTATCAAAAATTTATGCTAACATAGGCGCAGCGATATCCGGCCCGGGGGAAAATGAAACCGGCCGGGGAAAGGAGCGCCCGCTGATGAGCGTGATCCTGCACAGCGACCTGAACTGCTTTTACGCGTCCGTGGAAATGAACGAGCAGCCCACGCTGAAGGGAAAAACGGTGGCGGTCTGCGGCTCGACCGAGAACCGGCACGGCATCGTGCTGACCGCCAGCTATCCCGCCAAGCGCCGCGGGGTCAAAACGGGCATGGCCAACTGGCAGGCCCTGCAGGCCTGTCCGGGGCTGATCGTGGTGCCGCCGCGCTACGACCTGTACCTCAAGTATTCCCGGATCGTGCGCGGCATCTACCGGCGCTACTCGGAGACGATCGAGCCCTTCGGCATGGACGAGAACTGGATCGAGCTGCCCTTCACCAACGACGTGGAGGGCGTCGGCTATCACACGGCGGAGGAGATCCGCCGTGCGGTGGAGAGCGAGACCGGCCTGACCGTTTCCGTCGGCGTTTCCTTTTCCAAGATCTTCGCGAAGCTGGGCAGCGACATGAAGAAGCCCAACGCCGTGACCGTCGTCTCCCGCGGCGATTACCGGCAGAAGGTCTGGCCCCTGCCCGTGTCGGACCTGCTCTACGCCGGCCCGGCGACCACGCGGAAGCTGGCGGCCTTCCGGTGCCGGACCATCGGCGACCTGGCGAACGCGGACCCTGAGCTGATCCGCCGGAAGCTGGGCAAAAACGGCCTGATGCTGCGGGAGTTCGCCAACGGTACGGACGGCTCGGCGGTCATGCCCGCGGATTATGTCGCGCCGGTTAAAAGCGTGGGCCACGGAGTGACCTGCGTCCGGGACCTGGACAGCGCCTACGAGGTGTGGCTGGTGCTCTTGGAGCTGGCACAGGATGTGGGGCACCGCCTGCGCGTGCACGAGCTCCAGGCGCGGGGCGTACAGGTATCCATCCGGGATAAGGACCTGGGCTGGCAGCAGTGGCAGGCCCCCCTGCCGTACCCTTCCCAGAGCCCGTATGAGATCGCCTGCGCGGGGTATGACCTGTTCCGCGCCCACTACCACTGGGAAAAAACCGTGCGCGCGATGACGATCCGCGCTATCAATCCCAACAGCGCCTCCTCGCCGGTGCAGCTGGACCTGTTCAACGACTATGCCCGCCGCGCCAGGCAGAAGGCGCTGGACGACGCTATCGACGGCATCCGCCAGCGCTTCGGCGAGCGCGCCGTTTACAACGCCTGCCCGATGGGCGACCTGTCCATGGCCACCGACCGCTGCGAGACGGTGCCGATGCCGAATCCCATGTACCGCAGCGCGGCACGCTGACATCGGAGGGAACACGGTGTTTCCGCGTATTTTACCGCCTCAAATCATCTGCCTGCCTCTTGCCAAATCCCCCGGAATCCTGTACAATACACATCGGTGCGCAGCGCGGGCTGCGCGGCTCTTTCTGTGCTGAAACGGCCTGGCCGTTTGACATCATTCATTTACTGGAGGAATCATACCATGCAGAGATCTTTGATTGCCCAGGCGCCTGCCAATGAGCGCGTGCGGCTGCAGGGCTTTGTGGAGAATATCCGCAACAAGCGCACCATGGCCTTCCTGGTGCTGAGGGACGATACCGGACGCATCCAGCTGACGGTGGAAAAGGAAAAATATCCCGAGGTCGCGGCGGCGGTGGACCAGCTGACCATCGAGTCCGTTATCACGGCAGAAGGCACCATCGTGGAAAATGATTACGTCAAGCTGGGCGGCCGCGAGATGCTGCCGGACATGATCCGGGTGGAGTCCATCGCGGAGCCCCTGCCGATCTCCAAGGACGCGGCCATCGACTCCCGTCTGGATTACCGCTGGATCGACCTGCGCTCTGACAAGAACCTGCTGATCTTCCAGGCTCAGACCGTCATGGTCAACGCCATGCGCCAGTACCTGCTGGACCGCCGCTTCATCGAGATCCATACCCCGAAGCTCATCGGCGCGGCCAGCGAGTCCGGCAGCGAGGTCTTCGAGCTCAAATACTTCGACCGCAAGGGCTACCTGAGCCAGAGCCCCCAGTTCTACAAGCAGATGGCCATGGCCGCGGGCTTCGACCGCATCTTTGAGGTCGGTCCGGTCTTCCGCGCGGAAAAGTCCTATACCAATAAGCACGCCACCGAGTTCACCGGCTTCGATATCGAAATGAGCTATATCGAATCCTTCCGCGACGTCATGCAGGTGGAGGCCGAGCTGCTGACCGCCGCCCTGACCGCCGTGAAGGAACGCTACGGTGAGCAGATCAAGGCCCAGTACGGCCTGGACGTGATCGTGCCCACCCTGCCCTTCCCGGAAATGAAGCTGGCGGACGTGTACAAGGAGCTGGAGGAGCGCTACGGCTATACCGTGGACGACAGCGAGAAGAACGACCTGACCACCGATGCGGAGCGTCTGTGCGCGAAGCTGTCCATGGACAAGTTCGGCCATGAGTTCCTGTTCGTGACCGACTACGGCCCGGAAAAGCGCGCCTTCTACCATATGCGCGACGAGAACGGCAACCCGCTGGGCTATGACCTGATCTGGCGCGGCACCGAGATCACCACCGGCGCGCAGCGCGAGCACCGCTACGAACAGCTGCGTAAGCAGGCGGATGAGAAGGGCCTGGGCAAGGACGTCCAGTTCTACATGGAGTTCTTCCGCTACGGCTGCCCGCCGCACGGCGGCTTCGGCCTGGGCGTCGACCGCCTGACCATGCTGCTGCTGGGCCTCTCCATCAAGGAGACGGAATTCCTGTTCCGCGGTCCCAACCGCATCGAGCCCTGACCTATGGAGTATACAGAACTGACCGTCAGCACCACCACCGGCGGCGCGGATGCCGTATCCGCGCTGCTGATGCGTCTGGGCGCGGCGGGAACGCAGATCATTGATAAAAATGACCTCCCCGACCCGGATAAGCCGGGCCGTAACTGGGAGCTGATGGACCGCGCGCTCCTGGACGAGGCGCCGGACGACGTGAGGGTCAAGGCCTGGTTTGCCGCAGAGGACGCCGGCAGGGTGCTGGAGGCGCTGCGGCTGGAGCTGCCCCGGATGAAGGCCCAGGACGCGGAGCACGCCTTCGGCGCGCTGACGCTGGACGTGGACAGCATCCGGGAGGAGGACTGGGCCAACAACTGGAAGCAGTATTTCAAGCCCTTCCGCATCGGGGAGCACATGGTGGTCAAGCCTACCTGGGAGGACTGGACAGCGGAGCCGGGGGACCGGATCATCGAGATCGATCCCGGTATGGCCTTTGGTACAGGCACTCATGAGACGACCGCGCTGTGCATCGAGCTGATCGAGCGGTATTACCGTGAGGGCAGGCTCTTTGACATCGGCACCGGCTCGGGTATCCTGGCCATCGCGGCCGCGCTGCTCGGCGCGAAGGACGTATACGCCATCGACATCGACGAGGACGCCGTGCGCGTGGCGAAGGAGAACGTCCGGCTGAACGGGCTGTCCGACCGGATCGACGTGGAAAAGGGCGATCTGCTGAAGGGCGTGAAGGGCACGTATGATTTCGCAGTGGCCAACATCCTGGCGCCCGTCATCTGCATGCTGGCGAAGCCGCTCACGGCCTACCTGGCCCCCGGCGGGTATTTCGTGTGCAGCGGTATCATCCGTGAAATGCGGGACGACGTATTCAACGCCCTGAACGCGGCCGGCTATACCATCCTTGAAGAGCGCGCGCGGGGCGACTGGTGCGCTTTCGCCGCGCAGAAACCGAAAGACTGAGCTATGCATCGTTTTTTTGCTGAGAGAATCGACAGCGATACCGCCCGCCTGCTGCCGCAGGAGGCGCGCCACGCGCTGACCGTGCTGCGCCTGAAGCCGGGCGAAAACATACAGCTGATCCTGGAGGATCAGCTGTTTCATGCTGTTTTGGCGGCTGTGGAGCCGGAGGTCACCGCGAAGCTGGGGGACCCTCTCCCGTCTCCGGAGCCCGGGACCAGGGTAACAGTGTATCAGGGCCTGCCCAAGGCCGACAAGGTGGACTGGCTGGCGCAGAAATGCACGGAGGCCGGGGCATACGCCGTGCGCGTCATGGAAATGGCGCGCTCTGTCAGCAGGCTCAGCGGCAAGGACGCGGATAAAAAGGCGGAGCGCTGGCAGCGCATCGCGCAGGAAGCGGCCAAGCAGTCCGGACGCGCGCATGTGCCGGCGGTCGAGGTCATCCAGCCCAGGAAGCTCGCCGGCCTGCTCGCGGAGCACGAGCTGGTGCTGGTGCCCTGGGAAGAGGCACATGCCCTGTCTCTGGGCGAAGCGGTCCGGGCACATCCCGAAGCAAAGGACATCGCCGTGGTCATCGGACCTGAGGGCGGCATCACCCCGGAGGAGATCGAAGCCCTTCGCGCGTCGGGGGCCGTTCCCGTGACGCTGGGGCCGCGGATCTTCCGCACGGAGACCGCCGGCCTGGCGGCACTGATCATGCTTTTGTACGAGCGCGGGGAATACGGCGCGCAGGAGGGAAACTGACATGCCGACCGTCGCGTTTCAGACCCTGGGCTGCAAGGTCAACCAGTACGATACCCAGGCCATGCTGGAGTGCTTCGAGCGTTCCGGCTATCACGTGGTGCCCTTCAGCGAGGCTGCCGACGTGTACGTGGTCAATACCTGCACCGTGACCGGCACCGGCGACCGGAAATCCATGAACGCGGTGCGGCGCGCGAAGCGCTGCAATCCGGCGGCGGACATTGTGATCGCGGGCTGTCTCGCGCAGCGGGACGGGGAGGCGCTGCTCTCCACCGGCGCGCGGCTCATTATCGGCGCGAACCACCGCGCTGAGGTGGTGGAGCTGCTGGAGACCGCCCAGCGGGAGCGGCGCCAGGTCGTGGCCGTAGGGGATATCCTGCGCGTGCCCTTTGAGCCGCTGCAGGTCAGCGCGGACGAAGGGCATACCCGGGCCGTGATGAAGATCCAGGAGGGGTGCGACCGCTACTGCACCTACTGCATCATCCCCTATGTGCGCGGCGGCATCCGTTCCCGCGCGATAGAGGATATCCGGGCGGAGGCGGAGCGCCTTACGGCTGCCGGGTACCGGGAGCTGGTGCTGACCGGCATCCACCTGACCAGCTACGGCCGCGACCTGGGCGGGAAAACCGATCTCGCGGACGCGGTCGAGGCGGCGGCCTCGTCAGGGGTCGAGCGTATCCGCCTGGGCTCGCTGGAGCCGGTGATCGCGACAGAGGCGTTCATAGAACGCATCAGGAATATCCCCGCGCTCTGTCCGCAATTCCACCTGGCGCTGCAGTCCGGCTCGGACGCGGTGCTCAGGCGCATGCGCAGGCGCTATACCAGGCAGGAATTTCTGGAGGCGGCCGACCGCCTGAAGGCGGCCTTCCCCGGATGCGCTGTCACCACGGATATCATCACCGGCTTTCCGGGGGAGACGGAGGAGGATTTCGGGCAGTCCTGCGCGCTGGTGCGCGAGATCGGATTCGCGCGCATCCACGTCTTTCCCTACAGCGCGCGCAAGGGGACGCCGGCCGCGTCCATGCCGGATCAGCTTCCCCGCGCCGTGCGTGAGGAACGGGCGAGGGCCCTGATCCAGGTAGGACGGCAGGCGGCGGCGGACTGGGCGCGGACGCAGACAGGCCGCGTCCGGCCTGTGCTGGTGGAGGACGAGGAGGACGGGCTTTACCGAGGATATACGCCCGAGTACGCGCCGGTGCTGGTGAGCGGCGCGGAGCCGGGCGAGCTTGTGCCGGTCCGGCTGGACGCCTGGACGGGGGAGGCCTTCCGCGGGACTTGTATTCGCGATGGATCTGTGATAGAATCAAACGGACCGCGAGATATAAGAGGATCCTGACAGAGCTGGAGGAAGCATGCAGACCATCAACGTAAACGGCTGTGTATACGAGATCGGCGAACACGGCGCGGCTGTCCTGACCGAATGCGTACAGGGCGGCCCTGTTGTGGCGCTGCCGACGGCCGTTGACGGGCACTCGCTGACAGGGATCGACCATGACGCCTTCGACCACGCCGGGCCGATCACGGCCTTTCAGGCGGAGGCGGGGCATCCGGCGTTTTCGTGCCGGGACGGCGTACTGTTTGACAGAAGCGGCGAATACCTGCTTAGGTACCCGCCCAGCCGCGGGGCCGACACCTATGCCGTGCCGTCCGGCACGCGAGAGATCGGAATCGGCGCGTTTGCAGGCGCGTCCGCGCTGAGGGAGGTCAGCCTTCCCGAAGGACTCGTCCAGGTGGGCGACAGGGCGTTTTCCGAGTGCGGCGCGCTCAAAAGCATCAGTCTTCCCGCGTCGCTGAAGCGCCTTGGGCACGAAGCGTTCCGTGGAAGCCTGATGATGAGCGGGATCGCGCTGCCGGCGCGGCATCCTTTTCTGCGGGTGGAGGGCTGTTTCCTGACAGACCGCGCGGAAAACACGCTGCTGCTCTGCCTGCCCGGCCGCGGAGAAACTGAGCTGACCGCGCCCGAGGGGATCCGTTATGTGGACGACTGCGCTTTCTACGGCTGCGGCAGTCTGGAAAGGATCCACCTGCATCATGGGCTGAGAACGCTGGGGCGGTACGCCTTTTATCACTGCCATTCGCTGAAAGGCGCCGACCTGCCGGACGGCCTGCGCAGCATCGGCAGCCGCGCCTTCTCGGGCTGCGGCGAGCTCAGGAGCCTGTATATCCCCGACAGCGTGACATCCATCGAATACAAAGCCTTCAACAACTGCGAAAAGCTGGTACTGCAGGTCAACAAAGGCTCCTATACCGACCGCTATTGCCGGCAGTTCGGCTATCCCTGCCATCACCGGCATCATTGGCCATGGCAGAAAGATTGAGACGGCAGGCCCCGCGTCATTGACTATGGAGGTGTACTGTGCCGGGAAGAATCATGGAGATCTACGAAACGGCGCGCATATCGGACGAGGCGGTGCGCATCGTCAGCTACCGCGGCGGAGAAGAAGCGGACGTCCCTGATACGCTGCACGGCATGGCTGTGCGCGAGATCGGGCGCGAGGCTTTTTCCGGCCACACGGAGCTCCGGCGGGTGAGCCTGCCTGAGGGCCTTGAGATCATCCGCGCCGGCGCGTTCGCGGGCTGCGTCAGCCTGGAATCGGTGACCGTCCCCTCGACGGTCAGCCGGATCGAGGAAGGCGCCTTCGTGCGCTGCACCGGCCTGAAAAGCATCGAATCGGCGGAGGACAACCGCTATTACCGTTCGCTGAGCGGCGTACTGTTCGACCAGCGGGGCAAGCTTTTGTGCTGCTATCCCGCGGGCAAGCAGGACGCCCTATACGAGATCCCGCTGGGGGTCAGTGCGATCGCCTCGCAGGCGTTCAGCTGGTGCGCGGCGCTCAGAGACGTGCTGATCCCGCCCGGACTGACATGGATCGGGGAAGGCGCCTTTGCGTACTGCATGATGCTGCGCAGCGTCGAGCTGCCCCGCGGCATGACCGGCATTGCGGACCGCGCCTTCATGGGCTGCGGACGCCTGGAGTCCATCGAGATGCCGGGCACGGTGACGGAGGTCGGCGCGGAAGCCTTCAGCGGCTGCCAGCGTCTGAACAGGGTCGTGATCTCCTGCCTGGTCACCCGTCTGGCGGAGGGCGTGTTCCGCGACTGCACCCAGCTGCCGGTGGTGGAGCTGGCAGAGAGCGTGACGGAGCTGGGCGACGGCGCGTTCAGCGGCTGCGCGTCCCTGAACGCGATCAACCTGCCGGTGCGCCTCACCAGGATCGGGGAGGACGCCTTCCGCGGCTGTGTGTCGCTGAAATTACTGGAGATTCCTCCCGGAGTAGAGCGGATAGGCCGGAACGCCTTTGTCGGCTGCAGGCGCCTGACGATCATCGCGGACAAGGGGTCCGCCGCCTTTGAAGCCGCCAGGCGGGATCATGTGCGCAGGCGCTCCAGCGGACGCAAGACACGGAGGGAATGAAACGGGCATGAGGATCGTGATCATGGACGCCCAGGGGGGCGGCGTCGGCCGGGCCGTGGTGGAGCAGCTGAAGCGCGCCTGCCCGGACAAGGAGCTGACCGCCGTCGGCACCAACGCCGCTGCTACCGCGGCGATGCTGAAGGCCGGAGCCGACCGCGCCGCCACGGGCGAGAACGCCGTACGGGTCAACGCCGCCGGAGCGGACCTGATCATCGCGCCGATCGGGATGCTGCTGGCGGACGGGATGATGGGCGAGGTCACTGCCGATATGGCCGTCGCCATCGGCCGCTCGGAGGCAAAAAAAATCCTGGTTCCCTCCGCCCGCTGCGGGGTGAGCGTAGCGGGAGTGAAAACCGGGACCGTTACGGAGTATGTGGCGCAGGCTGTGCAGCTGGCGCTCAGAGAAATACTCCCTCAATAAAGATCTTGATACCGATACCGATCAGGATGAGGCCGCCCAGTACGCTTGGCCAGCGCGTCAGGTACTGGCCGGCCTTTTGTCCTGCCCGGACGCCGATCAGGCACAGCGCCAGGGTGACGGCGGCGATGATGAGCCCGCTCAGCAGGGACTGGCCGAAGCTGTATCCCGCTGAGGCGAATCCGGCGGAAAGGGCGTCGATGGAGGTGGCGACGCCCTGAAGGAGGAGGGCGGACCAGCTGAGAGAGGCGAGTTTTTCCTGTTCTTCGCTGCTGCGCAGGCCCTCCCACACCATTTTGCCTCCGATGAAGCCGAGCAGGAGGAGGGCGATCCAGGGTACGGCCCGGCTGAAAGCCGAAAAAGCGCTCACGATGCCGTGAACGCCCAGCCAGCCTAAAACGGGCATCAGAAACTGGAAAAACGCGAAAACGCCCGCGATGCGGAAGCGCTGCGCGGGACGCATCCCCGGGTCGTGCAGGCCGTTGGCGACGGATACGGAAAAGGCGTCCATAGCCAGGCCCGCGCCGAGAAGAAGGTTGTCGATCAGAAAGGCCGATGGCATCAGGCTGATATGCTCCTCATCAAGGGACTGCCGTGCAAAAAGCGCGGCAGCCCCTGCTTTTTTATTTCTTCGCGAACTGGAAGTAACGCTTCGCGTTTCCGTAGCAGATGTCGCTGACGATCTCTTTCACCGTGTCCATATCCTCCGGGAAGAAGCCGTCCTCGATCCATTCGCCGAAAATGCGGCACAGGATGCGGCGGAAGTACTCATGGCGCGGATAGCTCAGGAAGGAGCGGCTGTCGGTGAGCATGCCCACGAAGCCCGCCAGGTACCCGCGGTTGGCCAGGGACTTGAGGTGATCGGACATGCCGTCGAAGTGATCGTCGAACCACCAGGCGCTGCCGTGCTGGATGCGGCCGACGGCCTCGTCGTTCTGGAAGCAGCCGAGGATTGAGTCGATGGCGGCGTTGTCATTGGTGTTCAGGCTGTACAGGATGGTCTTGGGCAGGGCGTTCTTTTCCTCCAGGGAGCCGAGGAAGGCCGCGGTCTCGGTGGACGGCGCGGTGTTATCCACGCAGTCGAAGCCGGTGTCCGGACCCAGCAGCTTGAACATGGTCGGGTTATTGTCGCGGCGGCAGCCGTAGTGCAGCTGCATGACCCAGCCGCGCTGATGGTACTCGGCGGCCATGAAGGACATGAAGGCGAACTTGAAGGCGGCTTCCTCCTTCGCGCCGGGGATCGTGCCGCTCATGCGCGCGGAGAAGATGCGCTCCACCTCTTCATCGGCCGCGGGCGCGTACATCACGTAATTCAGGGCGTGGTCGCTCAGCCTGCAGCCATGGGCGGCAAAGAAGTCCAGACGGCAGTGCAGGGCCTTCTTGAGGTCCGCGAAGCTCCTGATCTCCATACCGGCGGCCTTTTCCAGCTGCTTCAGGTAGTCCGGCCAGGTGGGCTTTTCCAGGTTCATGGCCTTGTCAGGGCGCCAGGCGGGCAGCACGGTCACCGGGAAGGTCTTGTCCGCGGCCAGCTTCTCATGCCATTCCAGGCTGTCGACAGGATCGTCCGTCGTGCAGATGGTATCCACGTTGCTCATCATGATGAGGCCGCGGCTGGTATAGCCCTCACTCTGCAGCTTGGCGTTGGCCAGCTTCCATACCTCGGGCGCGGTCTTCTGGTTCAGGATGCCGTCGTAGCCGAAGAAGCGGCGCAGCTCCAGGTGGCTCCAGTGGTGGAGCGGGTTGCCGATCGCCTTGCCCAGCACGGTGGCGTATTTTTCGAACTTCTCGTAGTCGGAAGCGTCGCCGGTGATGTACTTTTCCGGCACGCCCGCGCTGCGCATCAGGCGCCACTTGTAGTGGTCGCCGCCCAGCCAGACCTGGGTGATGTTCTCATAACGGATATCCTCGTAGATCTCCCTGGGGCTCAGGTGGCAGTGGAAGTCGATGATGGGGCAGCCCTCCGCGGTCTCATGGTACAGCGTTTTCGCCGCCTGGGTGTTCAGCAGGAAATCCTTGTCCATAAACGCCTTCATGTGTGATGCTCTCCCTTCGGTCAAATGTTGTTCTGTATTGCCGCTCTGACTGAGCCGGGGCCAGCCAGCATGCTTCTGAAGAAGTCGGTCACCTTTTTATCCAGGCCCGCGTCCTTAAGGCTGACGCCAAACAGCCGCGCGTCCGTCAGCAGCGCGTCCAGCCTGCCTTCGGCGCTGTCCGGATCCCCAACCGTAACGCCCTCGAGCGCCTTTTGAAGCTCCCCGAGCAGCGGGTCGGGGCTCACGGCCATGTCCGCGCCCGTATCGTCCTTGCCCAGCAGGTACCTGAGCCAGCCCGCCAGGGTCAGCGGGATCGCGTTCAGTTCGGAGGCGTCACGCTCCGGGTCGGCCATATAGGCCTTGATGGTCTCGCCGAAGCGGATCGGGATCTTCTGGCTCGTGTCACAGGCGATGCGCTGCGGCGTATCCGGCATGAACGGGTTGGGCAGGCGCGTATGCACCACGGTGTCGATGAATTCCCGCGGATTGATCACGCCAGGATCTGTCACGACGGGCAGTCCCTCGTCGTAGCCGATGCGGCGGATCAGGCGGACCAGGTCGTCGTCCCGCATTTCGTCCGAAATACGCTCATAGCCCAGCAGACAGCCGAACACGGCCAGGGCCGTATGCAGGGGATTCAGGCAGGTGGTGACCTTCATCCGCTCGACGCGGTTGACGGTCTCCCGGTCGGTGAAGATCAGCCCCGCCCGCTCCAGCGGCGGACGGCCATTGGGAAAGCTGTCCTCCACGACCAGATATTCGCTCTCCTCGGCGTTCACGAAGGGCGCGATGTAGGTGTTTTTCGAGGTGACCGCAGGCCTGAGCCCGGACAGTCCGTCAGATCTCAGCATCGCTTCTACGGAGGCGTCCGGGCGGGGGGTGATCTTGTCGATCATCGTCCAGGGGAAGGAGACCTTCTGCGGGTCGTTCACATAAGCCGCGAAGCCCGCGTCGCCCCAGGCTTCCGCGAAGGTGCGGATCGCGGCATACAGCTTTTCGCCGTTGTGGGAGCAGTTGTCCATGCTGACCATCGCGATGGGGTGGGCGCCGGCCCTGTAACGGGCATAAAGCAGCGCGGCGACCTTGCCGATGTAGCTCTGGGGCTTTTCCGGGCCGGCCTTCAGGTCCGCCGCTGCGGCCGGAAGCGTCTGCCCCTGCGCGTTCACGAGGCTGTAGCCCTTTTCTGTGATCGTGAAGGAGGCCATCTGCAGGGACGGGTTTTCAAAAACCGCCTTCAGGGCGCTGAATTCCGCTTCGTTCCCGCTGTCCAGGATACAGGATGCGGCGATGCTGCCGATCACGGTCTTTTCCACGCTGCCGTCGCCCCGGAGGGTGACCAGCAGGGTATAGTTGTCGTTGGGGCGGTAGCCCTTCTCGATGATCTCGTAATCGTAGCCTTCCACCGCGATGAGGCCGGTATCCATGGCGCCTTCGTCCAGCAGCTTCTGCACCGCGTGGCACTGGAAGGCGCGGAAGATGTTGCCCGCACCGAAGTGCACCCAGCGGGGCGCCTTCAGCGTGGCGGCAATCATGGCTTTGCGGTCAAAGCCCGGCAGGATGTATCCCTTTTCTTCCCAGGCGGAGCGGGCGGTCAGGCCCGTTTCGTTCAATTCAAGCATGCAGGCAGCGGTTCCTCCCTTAATGTCGGTTCTTGTCAATGGCCTCCCAGAGGCCGTTCAGGTAGGCCGCGCCAAGCGCGCGGTCGTAGAGGCCGTAGCCGGGGCGGCCCTGCTCGTCCCAGATCATGCGGCCGTGGTCGGGCCGGATGTAGGTGTCCGGGCAGGTATCGTAGATGGCCTTCATGATCTCGTACAGGTCGAGATCGCCCGTGCTGGACAGGTGCGCCGCCTCGTGGAAGTGGTGGTGGCCCAGGTACTTCACGTTGCGCACGTGCATCGCGCCGATGCGGTCCATCTGGCCGAAATGGCGGATGATGGCCGGGATGTCATTTTCCGGGCTGCTGCCCAGGGAGCCGGTGCACAGACACAGGGTGTTGGCGGGGCTGTCGTGCAGAGCGACCATCTTGTCAAAATCCGCCTGACTGTGGGTGATGCGCGGCAGGCCGAAGATGGGCCAGGCGGGGTCGTCCGGGTGGCAGGCCATGCGCACGCCCACCTCCTCGCACACCGGAATCACGGCGTCCAGAAAATACTTGAAGTTCTTCCGCAGGTCATCCGGGCCGATGTTTTCATACTGCCTGAGGGTCGTCTCCAGCAGGGCTAGGCGCTCCGGCTCCCAGCCTGGAAGGGTGAAGCCGTGGCTGTCCTCGGCAGTCTTGCGCACGATCTCCAGCGGCCCCATCTCGCCCAGGTCCTTTTCGTCGAAGTACAGGCTGTTGCTGCCATCCTCGGGGATCACCCGCGCCAGATCGGTGCGCAGCCAGTCGAACACGGGCATGAAGTTGTACACGATGACCTTCACGCCGTGCCTGGCCAGCATCCGGATGGTGGAAATGTAGTTGGCGATGTATTCCTCGCGGGAGGGGAGGCCCATCTTGATGTCCTCGTGCACATTGACGGACTCGATGACCTCGATCTCGAGCCCGGCCTCGTTGACTTCTTTTTTCAGGGCCACGAATTCATCCTCCGGCCAGTCCACGCCGGCGGGCTTGTCCAGCAGGCCCATCAGGCCCGTCATGCCGGGGATCTGCTTCACATACTTCAGGGGGATCGGGTCGATCTTGCTGCCATACCAGCGGAAGGTCATTTTCATAGCGCATCCTCCATATGGGTGGAATCACGAAGCTGAAAAAGGCTCATTATTTCGGCAGCTCGATGCCGGCCTCCTTCACGCATTCGACCAGCTTGTCCAGGGCTTCACGGATCTGCTCCGGCTTGTGACAGGAGGTGACGCAGAAGCGCAGGCGCGCTTTGCCGCGCGGTACGGCCGGGAACACGGCGGGCGGCACGAAAACGCCCTTCTTGCGCATCATGTTGCTGAGCAGGAAGGCGTCCTCGTCCTTGCCGATCAGGATGGGGATGATGGCGGTACGGCCGGCCAGGCCGATATCGAAGCCGCGCGCCTGGGCTTCCTCCGTGAAGCAGGCGATGTTCCGCCGCATGTCCGCCATGATGGAGGGATCCTCCCTGAGCAGCTGGACCGCGCGGAGCGTCGCCGCCGCCAGGGGCGGGGAGATGCCCACGGAGAAGACAAAGCCGGGCAGGTTGTAATGCAGGTAGTCGATCAGGCTCTTTTTGCCCGCCAGGTAGCCGCCGCAGGTGCCCAGGCCCTTGGACAGCGTGCCCATCTTGATATCGATGTCGTCGGGCTCCAGGTGGAAGTATTCGTCCACGCCGCCGCCGGTCTCACCGATCACGCAGGCGGAGTGGGCCTCGTCCACCATCAGGAAGCAGCCGTATTCCTTCTTCAGGCGCACGTACTCGGGAATCGGGGCGATGTCGCCGTCCATGGAGTATACGCCCTCCACCACGATCAGCACCTTTTCGTATTCGTGCCGGTTCAGGCGCAGCAGCGCGTCCAGGGCGCGCACGTCGTTGTGCGGGAAGGGCAGCGCTTCCGCGTCGGAAAGGCGCAGGCCCTCCATAATGGAGTTGTGGACGATGGCGTCGTACAGGATCAGGTCGTTCTTGCCGCAGAAATTGCCTACGATGGTCACATTGGTGGAATGGCCGCCCACCAGCACGATGGCGCTTTCGGCATGCTTCCATTCGGCGATCGCCTTCTCCAGGTCGCGGTGCAGCTGTTTTTCACCGGCCAGCAGGCGGCTGCCTGAGGCGGAGGTGCCATACTTGTCGATGGCGGCCTTGGCGGCCTCCATGGTCTCCTTCCGGCCCGACATGCCCACGTAGTTGTAGGAGCCGAAGTTGAGCACCCACTGGCCGTCCATCAGGCTGCGGTCGGTCAGGGGGGATTCATGGCAGACGAAATAGGGATTGTCCGCCTCGTCCTGCATCAGCTTGGCCTGGCGCTCGGCGAAGGCCTTGTATTCGGGCGTGTCCTCAAAGCGGGTGATGGGCTGCACGTGCTCCGGTTTCTTGCGTTCCTCCTCATGCTCGCCCTTGCGCAGGCGCTGGATCAGCTGCGCGGCGCCGCGCACGGTGGTGCATTCCCCGTAGTCGCGGGGCTCGATCACCACGTGGAAGGTCTCCTCGGCCTTCACGGCGAGGGATACCAGGCCCAGGCTGTCGCCCTTCAGGTCCTCGCTGAAGCGCGCGTCGTCGCCGATGCTTTCGGCGGGAATGTTCAGCACCTCCGCGTAGAGGCCGCGCACCCAGTCCATGATCTCACGGTCGCCGGGCTCCTTCTGCGCGGGCGCGGCGGGCTTGGGCGCGGGCGCCGGGGCCTCCCTGGACAGGGATACGTCCGTATAGCCCGCGTCTCCCGCCTGGATGGCCTTGCGCAGACGGAAACGCTGCACCTTCATGCTGGCGGACAGCGGCAGCGGCGCCTCGGAAACGACGAGCCGCGTGACCTGCTTGAGCAGGGGCAGGCGCGCGTTCAGGTCGCTGACGGTCTCCACCAGATCATGGTAGCCGGCGGTGTCCGCGCCGGGCTGGCAGTGGGCGACCAGGGTGATGTCTTCATATTTTTCGTCCGGCTGGCGGCGGATGCCCACCACACTGAAGGCGTCTACGTAGGCCGGAGGCGCGAAGGCGGCTTCCAGCTCATCGGGGTAGACGTTTTCGCCGGATTCGTTGATGATCAGGTCCTTGCTGCGTCCCATCACGTACAGGCGTCCGTCGCTGCCCAGGCGGACCAGGTCGCCGGTATGGAACCAGCCTTCCGCGTCCAGCTCGGGGGGCAGCTCCTGCCCGTTTTCCAGGCGGGCCGTGTGCAGGGTGCCGCCGCGGATCGCGAGCTCGCCGATGCCCTCGGCGTTGGGCGAAAGCACCTGGTATTCCGCGCTTTCAAAGGGCTTGCCCACGGAGCCGGACAGGCGCACGTCGTAGGCCATATCGCTCTCCACGGAGGTGACGCCGGTTTCGGTCATGCCGAAGCCGACGACCGTGTAATACCCCAGCTGGTTGAACAGCCGCAGGTTCTCCTCCGGCGCGAAGCTGCCGCCGACGATGACGCAGCGCAGCTGGGTGCCCAGCAGCTGCCTGAGGGTATCCACGAACAGCTTGCCGCTGGCCAGGGCCAGGCCCTTCTCCGGGTTGCGCTTCTGCTGCTCCTCCGAACGCGCCAGCGCCTGCCCGAACACGAGCTGCGTCTTGTCGTCCAGCACGCTCATTTTGCGCCGCAGCGCGCCGCAGAGATTGTTGAGCAGCAGCGGAACGGTGATCAGCATGGTCACGTCGAAGGCCTGGGCGGTCCTGAGGATGGTCTGGGGGCTGCGGTCGCGCAGGTATACGTTCTCGCCGCCGATGAAGCTCATCCACAGCATACAGACCAGGAAGCCGAATACGTGGTGGCACGGCAGGAAAACCAGGTTGCGCGTATAGGTGCCGTCGATGATGCGGCGGTTCAGCCGGTGCAGCAGCTCGGAGTTGAGCAGCTGGCTGCACAGCGCGCGCTCGTCGTATACAAAGATACGACTGGTTTGGGTGGTGCCGGAGGTGCAGAGCGCGACCTTGGTGCCGAAGCGCTCGGGCTGGTAATCCGGCGCGTCGGGCGACTGGTACAGCTCGTCGACTGAGTAGGCGCGCGTTTCCCCGGCGCCGCTCCCTGCGTGGGCGGCGATCAGCGCGTGCGCGTCCGCCTGCCGGAGCAGGTACGCGGTCAGCTCCTCCGGGGCGTTGGGATTCAGCAGCAGCGCGTTGTTGCCGGAGAGGATGATGCCGAAGAACAGCGTCAGCCATTCCGGACAGGTGTCCAGCGCCAGGGCGATCCACTGCCCGCTGCCGTTTTCGGCGTTCAGCTTTTTGGCAATGGCCAAAGCCTTGCTCCGGCACTGCGCCCAGGTGACGGTCTGCTCGACGCCGGTCGCGTCCAGATACAGGGCCTGCAGCGCGGTTTCGTCCTCGAAGATGATCTCATACAGTCGTTTGAGCGTTGGCTCGGTTTTCAGGGCTGTGCTGCGTCGTTCGACTGAATCCATAGTAACAGTAACCTCTCTTAATTGCGTTGTAGGGTGGTCAGCGTATTCGTCACATAGCCTTCGGTTCCGTCCTCAAGGCGGATCAGGTACCAGCCCGCCAGGGAGATCCCATAGCAGGGGTAGGTCTTGCCGGCCTTGGCGGAGCCGATCTTTTTACTGTCCGTAGTGTCCTTCTCACGGACATTGACCGCGCCGGAACGGCGGATGGTCACGGTGCCGATCTGTGCGGGCGGTGTGTTGACCGGCGCCAGGGTGGTCACCGGCACGGGAGCGGATAAGCGGTACTCATAGGTGGTCCTGAAAGCCGGCCGGTCCCTCTGGGCGCTGGAATAGCCCGTCAGCGTCAGCAGAAGCACGTCGGGAAGAGGCTCCGGCAGTGTGAGGGACGCGAACTGGCCTGTGGCTGGCAGGGCCTGCATCGTCAGGCCGATGTCCGTCAGCTGGCCGTCCGCCAGCACGCCGTCGATCCTGAGACGCATCAGGCGGTCGGATTTGTTGTAAAACCACAGGGTACGCTGCCGGGCATCCTTTGTTTCCGGCGCGAGCACCAGCAGACTGGCGGCCTCATCGTCATAGGCGGCGATGGCGCCGGCAAAATCTGTCAGCGCGGGGCGCTTGACGCCGCGCTCGCCGTAGGGGAGAACGGTCAGCGTTTCCTCGCTGAGCACGCTGCCGTCCGCGCCGAGTATGGCAATGCCGGCGTCGCAGACCGTGATCGGGGAAAGGTCCGCGCGGCGGAAGGAGACGGAACGGCTCGTTTGCCCCGCGGGAACCTCGAAGCGGGCTGAGTAGCCCGTGCACTCGCCGTTGAAGGCGATATCCCGCAGCAGCAGGGTCACCGACGCGGCGGTCCTGTTTTCAAGGCTGATGGTCACCGTGCTGGTCAGGCCGTGCCCCGTGAGGCTCATCTCGGCTGAATAATCTGCCGTTTCATAGCGGCTGTCCGCCAGAGCGCTCGCGGACAAAAGCAGCGCCAGAAGGACGCTTCCCAGCAGGATCGAGGCATTTCTCAAGCTCACTTTCACCTCCGGAAGAAATGCATACCCTCATCATCATATCACAGTTTTAAAAAATCGTATACATTTTTTTTGTTTTCTGTTAGAATAGGCGGAGAAAATGCAGCCGGCCGCAGGACGGACCGATGGTTTTAGGGGAGATTGCGATGAACGACCAGGAAAAACTGACACTGCCGACCAGGCTGCCGGACGATTATCGGCAGACGCCGCCGGAGGGCCTGGATACAGCGGAGGCCAGCCTCCGCATGAGGGACGGCCGCGGCAACAGGACGACCCACGAGAAGGGAAAATCCGTGGCCCGCATCCTGTTTGACAATATCTTTACGTTTTTTAACCTTCTGAATCTATTCCTGGGGCTCTGCCTGGTCCTGGTAGGGTCGTACAGGAACATGCTGTTCCTGGGCGTCGTGATCACGAACACGGTCATCGGCACGGTGCAGGAGCTGCGGGCGCGCAACATGGTGCGCCGGCTGGAGCTGCTGCACGCGGCCCAGTGCCGGGTGATCCGCGATGGGCACGAGCTGCGCCTGGCGCCGGAGGAGCTGGTGGAGGGCGACCTGATCATCCTGCGGGCCGGGGACCAGATCCCGGCGGACGCCATGGTTCTGGACGGCGTAGGCGCCGCGGATGAGGCGCTGCTGACGGGCGAGAGCGATCCGGTGCCCAAGCAGCCGGGGGAATGGCTGCTCTCCGGCAGCTATGTCACCGAGGGGAGGCTGTCGGCACAGCTGGTGCAGGTGGGCGACAAGGCGTACCTGAACCAGCTGACACAGGCGGCCAAGCGCATCAGGCGGCCCAAGTCCGCGTTGATGACGGACCTGAACCATCTGGTGCACCTGATCACCATGGCGCTGGTGCCGATCGGCGCGCTGCTGATGGTCAAACAGTATTACATCCTGAAGCTGCCCGTGGGGCAGGCGGTGCCCAACGTCGTCGCCGCCCTGGTGGGCATGATCCCGGAGGGGCTACTGCTGCTCTGTTCCACCGCGCTGGCGGTGGGCGTCGTACGCCTGGGCAGGCGGCAGATGCTCGTCTCCGAAATGTACGGGATCGAGACCCTCGCCCGGATCGATACGCTTTGCCTGGATAAGACCGGCACGCTGACCACCGGCCATATGAGCGTGGACAGCCTGCTCCCCGCGGAAGCGGATGAGCAGGAGCTGGAACAGGCGCTGAGCCGCTTTGTCAGCGCGTTTGACGATGAGAGCGCGACGCTGCGCGCGATCAGGGAAAAGTATCCGCCCCATAAGCTGGAGGAGGCGGTGTTGCTGCCCTTTTCCTCCAAGCGGAAAAAGTCCGCCGCCGGCTTCCATGACGGCACGACCCTGATCCTGGGCGCGCCGAGCTTTGTGCTCACCGACCTGTCTGCCTACGAAGCGCAGCTGCACGAGCAGGCCGCCAAGGGTCTGCGCGTGCTGGCGCTGTGCGAGGGAGACGGGCCGATCGCGGACACGGAATTCCCGGCGGTCAGGCGCGTGCTGGGCTTCGTCTGCCTGCAGGACGAGATCCGCGACAACGCGCGGCAGACGCTGGAATACTTTACCTCCCAGGGCGTCAGGATCCGCGTCATCAGCGGCGACGATCCGGAAACGGTGGCGCGTATCGCGGCGCGGGCCGGCGTGCCCGACGCGGGTCGGTGCGTCGACCTGCATGAGCTTTCAACGGATGAGGAGATCCGCGCGGCGGCGGAACAGTACACCGTGTTCGGGCGCGTGACGCCGCAGCAGAAACAGCAGCTGGTGCAGGCCATGAAGGCGGCCGGCCATTCCGTGGGCATGACCGGCGACGGCGTCAACGATATCCCGGCGCTGAAGGCGGCGGATTGCTCCATCGCCATCGGCTCGGAGGCCAGCGCTGCCCGTCACGTGGCGCAGCTCACCCTGCTGAGCGGGGACTTCGCCGTGCTGCCGGAGGCGGTGGCGGAGGGCCGCCGCGTGATCGGCAACATCCGCCGTACGTCGACACTGTTCCTGGTCAAGACCATCTATTCGATCCTGCTGAGCCTGTTTACCCTGGCCCTGCCTATCCGCTACCCCTTCCAGCCGATCCAGCTGACGCTGATCTCCTCGCTGACGATCGGCATCCCCGGCTTCTTCCTGGCGCTTCAGCCCAATAAGGAACGGGTCGGCGGCGATTTCCTGCGCAGCGTGCTGACGATGGCCGCGCCGGGCGGCATCGCGGTGGCGATATGCGCGGCCGCCGCTTCGGTGCTGGAGCGCATCGGTCTCGCGCCGGCGGACTGCTCCACCCTGGCGGTGCTTGTGGCGGGCATCGTGGGCCTGACGCAGCTGTACACCGTGTGCCGTCCGCTGGACCGTCTGCGCACCTTTGTTCTGGCGGCCATGATCCTGGGCTTATGCGTGGCGGTGGCGTTTGCCGGGAGCCTGTTCTTCCTGACGGTCCGGACCATGCCGTTCCCGTGCTGGCTCTGGCTGGCGGGCTTGATCGCGCTGGGCATGGCCATCATGACGCTGACCTACGGGAAAGCGCGGATGATCGTAGGGAAAAAAAGATAACAGAAAAATGACAAGGAGCTGCTGCGGATCATTCCGAAACAGCTCCTTGTCGTTATAGTGATCATTGGTGATAGTCTGATACCATGCCCGGGGACTGCGTCTTGTGCAGATTGTTGATTTCCTCGATATCCGCTTTCCGGCGGGGGGGATGGCAGTTGTAGCAGCGGTTGAGGCTGGCGTATATGCCGGTGTCCAGCTCGCCATAGGTAAAAGCGGTCATGGGATGATATTTACTGAGGGCTCCCGGGCAGGTGGCGGAGGTGTGGTAGTCCTTGCCGCCCTTGGGATTGTAGTACAGCGGCGTGTCATCGGAGGGGATCGGTATCTGACGGCCCTGGAAATCCTCCCAGATAACGAGACGCGAACCCTTTTTGCTGCTGACGTATACGTGTTCACTCAGCCACTTCATGTTGATGCCGTCCGGGTTTGTCAGGCGCTGCACGCGGATGCAGCCATGGCTGGCGCGGGTGCCCAGCTTGTACTCTGTTGCTTTGTAATTCAGGCTCTTGTCAGCATTCTTGACGTGCGGCACCTCATGGATATAGTCGGCGGAGTTGTAGCGGATGGCGTAGCGGCTGGTCATGCGGTCGGACTTGAGATCGCCGGTTCTGCTGACCAGGATGAATTCACCTGTGCGTGTTTCATTGTAGGGCTGTTTCGGATTATACAGGCCGGTGCATACAGCCAGGGTACTCAGCAAATGCCCTTCATGAAAGATATACAGGGTCTGCGTCAGCTTGTCCACCAGCAGGGCGTACTTCTGATCCGGCGTCTTTTTCTGGATCAGGGAGGTTTTGACATAGCCCGTCACGAATTCATTCCAGGCTTTGACCTCTGAATCGAAGAAGGACGAGGAGTAGCACTCGATCTTGGACCAGCCGTCGTTGCGGTTCTCCAGCACGTGTACGCCCTCGGAGGTTCCGGTCACGACGGCGATTCCCTTGGAATCCTCGCTGGGCTCCTCGCGGACGATCACCTGCTTCATCTGCTCCTCATTGAGGGTGTAGATGGGGGAGGTCAGCATTTTCCAGACGGTTTCCTCGTCGGTGATGTCCATGGGCGTGCACCAGTAGCAGGTGCCCGGCTCGTGGACGTGGCTGTAGGCGCTGCGCAGCGCGGGCGTGGGATTGAAAGGCGGTTCTGCCGTCGAAACGGGCTGTGGTGCGGCGGTCGGCTCCGGCTCGGCCACTGCGGGAGTGTCTGTCGCTTCAGGTATGGCCACAGTACCCTGCGGCGCCGTGGGATGATCGAGCATCAGCTTGAGACGCACCGCGCCGGCTCCCTGGCGAAGCTCCAGATCATAGCTGCCGGAGGGCAGCGCGTCCCTCCCCGACGTGCCGGTCCAGCCATATTCGTATGAGCCGGCCGCCTGCCATTCGTCAAACAGTACGGCGACGGTCTGCCCGGCTTCGTTGATCAGGGAGAGCGCCGCCTGGCCGTCTTCGGGAAGATTGTACCAGATAAATATCTCCTCACCGGCCTGAACGCTGATGTCGGAAATGGATACCGTGAGCATCGCGAAAGCGGGAATCGCGGTCAGCGCGAGACAAAACGTCAGTAAACATGCGAAAAATCGTTTCATGTATCAGCTTCCTTTACTCTATCAATTCATGGTGATCTGGCTCAGCCATTGCTCGTAGCGGCGCAGTGCCTCGGCTTTCACTAAAGCGTAATCCGCTTCCGCGCCGGGCTGTTTCAGGTATTTCAGCTCCTCGGCGGCTTCGCCGATCATGCCGATGTCGAAGCCCTCCTTCATGCCGGGGGGCAGGGTCTGACCGTGCTGGCGGAGGCCCATCAGGTCGCCGGGCCCGCGCTGGCGCAGGTCCTCCTGGGCGATCTCGAAGCCGTCGTTCGTGCGCACCAGCGCGTTCAGGCGCTCGTTGGGGGAGGCCATCAGGAAGCACCAGCTGACCCCGCCGCCGCGGCCCACGCGGCCCCGTAGCTGATGCAGCTGGGAGAGGCCGAAGCGGTCCGCGCTCTCAATGACCATGATGGTGGCGGTAGGCACGTTCACGCCTACCTCGATAACGGTGGTGGATACCAGCACATCCAGCTTGCCGGCGGTAAAATCGGCGATGGTCCGCGCCTTTTCCTCCGCGCTCTGGCTGCCGTAGGTGAGCCCGAGGCGCAGGTCCGACAGCGGTCCGGCGCTGAGCTCCGCGTAGACCTGCTGGGCGGAGGGAACGTCAACGGTTTCGGATTCCTCCACCAGTGGACAGACGATGTAGGTCTGGTGGCCCTTGGCGGCCTCGTCCCGGATAAAGCGGTACATGCCCCCGCGCTTCTGCTCGGGCACGATGCGGGTGCCCACCGGCGTGCGGCCGGGCGGCATCTCGTCGATGGTGCTGATGTCGAGGTCCCCGTACATCACCAGCGCCAGGGAGCGCGGGATGGGGGTGGCGGACATGACCAGCACATGGGGGTGACTGACGGCTTTGTCCTCGATCATGCGGCGCTGGCGTACGCCGAAGCGGTGCTGCTCGTCCGTGACGATGAGGCCGAGCCGGCTGTACTCCACGCCAGAACTGAACAGGGCGTGGGTGCCGATGACCAGCTGCCACTCGCCGGAGGCGATGGCGGCCAGGGCCTGCCTGCGCTCCACGGTCTTCATACCGCCTACCAGCAGTCCGGAGCTGACGCCGAAGGCGGACAGGGTCTTCTGTGCGCTCTCCAGGTGCTGCCGGGCCAGGATCTCGGTCGGCGCCATCAGCACCGCCTGGAAGCCCGCCTTTACGCACATCAGGATCGCGCCGAGGGCGACGGCGGTCTTGCCGCAGCCCACGTCCCCCTGCACCAGGCGGGACATGGAGCGGCCCTGCCGCATGTCAGAGGCGATCTCGTTCAGGGCGCGCCGCTGAGCGCCGGTCGGGGGAAAGGGCAGACGTTCCCAATAGCGGTCCGCCGCGTCGGCCGGGATCTCCAGGGGGGTGCCCTCCCGTGCGGTATCACGGTTCAGCCGCATGGCGGTCACGAACATCAGCAGGTTTTCAAAGGTCAGCCTGCGGCGGGCGATGGCCAGGGTCTCATAGGACTGGGGATGGTGCGTTTCCCGCAGGGCGTAGTTGATCTCACACAGCTGGTGCCTTGCCCGCGTGCCTGCCGGCAGGCTCTCGGTCACACACTCGTCGACGCGCTCCAGGGCGCGGCTGATCAGCTCTGCCAGCGTACCGGACTTGATGCCTGGCAGCGCCCGGTAGACAGGGATCAGGCCCTGCTCCTTCTCGATGGAAGGGGAGGTCAGCTGCAGGCTGCCGCGGTATTCGGTCACGGGACCGTACAGCAGCACCTCCTGGTCCTGCTGCAGCTGGTTCGCCATCCAGGGCTGGTTGAAATACTGCACCCGGATCCTGCCGGTCTCGTCCCTCAGTCGGGCGGTCACCAGCGTCCGCCCCTGAAAGCGCGCCAATCGGGGCGCGGCGTCGATCCAGCCGTGTACGCACGCAGTCTGGCCCGGACGCAGCGCCTCGATCGGGGTCAGGGTCTGGGTATCCTTATAGCGGGCGGGGAGCGTCATCAGCAGGTCCTCTACTGTGTGCACGCCCGTCTGTGATAGCGCCTGTATCCGCGCGGGGCCGAGGCCCTTGATGGCGCTCAGCTGCAGTGTCCGCGCGGTCATAGCGCCGCCTTCACAGGTTTGGTGATCATTTCTTCAGCACGCGCTCCGCCGCGGCTGCCACGTTCTCCGCGGTGAAGCCGAACTCGGCGAACAGCTTCGCGGCCGGGGCGGACGCGCCGTAATGGTCGATGCCCAGCACCTCGCCGTCCAGGCCGACGTACTTGTACCAGGGCATGGTACTGGCGGCTTCCATGGCCACGCGGGCGCGGATTTCAGCAGGCAGCACGGAGGCCTTGTAGGCCTCGTCCTGCATCTCGAACAGCTCCATGCAGGGCATGGAGACCACGCGGGCGTCGATGCCCCTGTCCTTGAGCAGGGCCTTGGCCTGCATCACCTGCTCCACCTCGCTGCCGGAGGCCATCAGGATCACGTCCGGGGTAGCTTTCTCGCTGTCGGAGAGGATGTAGCCGCCCTTCAGCGCCGCCTTGCCGCTGCCCTCGTACTGGGGCAGATTCTGGCGCGTGAGCACCAGGGCCGTGGGCAGGCCGCAGTTCAGGGCCACGTCCCAGCCGGCGGCAGTTTCCCTGCCGTCTGCGGGGCGGAACACCAGCAGGTCCGGGATAGCGCGCAGGCCGGCCAGCTGCTCGATGGGCTCGTGGGTCAGGCCGTCCTCGCCGACGCCGATGGAGTCGTGGGTCAGCACATAGGTGACCGGCAGCTTCATGATGGCGCTCAGGCGCATGGCGTGCTTCATATAGTCGCTGAACACGAAGAAGGTGCCGCAGAACACCTGCAGGCCGCCGTGCAGGGCGATGCCGTTGCAGATGGCCGCCATGGCGTGCTCGCGGACGCCGAAGTGCAGGTTGCGGCCGGCGCGGTTCTCGGCGCTGTAGTCGCCGCCGCCCTTGATGTTGGTCTTGTTGGAGGGCGCCAGGTCGGCGGAGCCGCCCACCAGGTTGGGCATCAGCTTCGCCAGGCGGTTGATCATCTCGCCGGAGGTGGCGCGGGTCGCGATCTTGCCCTCGAAGGCCCAGAGCGCCTCATCCTCGAAGAGCTTTTCGGCGCCCTTGCCGGTGAGCCAGTCGCAAAATTCCTTCGCGAGCTCCGGATAGGCTTCAGAATATTTCTCGAACATGGCCTTCCAGGCGTCCTCGGCGGCCTGATTGCGCGCGGCGGATTCCTTGCAGTGCGCATATACGTCGTCCGCGATGGTGAAGGGCTCGTCCGGCATGCCCAGCTTGCGGGCGGCGGCCAGCACGTTTTCCTCGCCCAGGGGCTCGCCGTGGGCGCTGGGGGTACCGGCCTTGGCGTCGCAGCCATAGCCGATAATGGTGGGGCAGATGATCAGGGTGGGCTTGTCGGTGCCCTTGGCCTGCTCGATGGCGGCGCAGACCTGCTCCCAGTCGTTGCCGTCCTTGACGCGGATCACGTCCCAGCCATAGGCCAGGAAGCGCGCGCCCACGTCCTCGCGGAAGGCGATGTCCGTGTTACCCTCGATGCTGATCTCGTTGTCATCGTACAGCAGGGTCAGCTTGCCCAGCTTCAGGGTGCCGGCCAGGGACGCGGCTTCGGAGGAGATGCCCTCCATCATGCAGCCGTCGCCGCAGATGGCGTAGGTGCGGTGATCGACCACGGGGAAGCCCTCGCGGTTGAAGTGCGCGGCCATCATGGTTTCCGCGATGGCGAAGCCCACTGCGTTGGCGACGCCCTGGCCCAGCGGGCCGGTGGTGGTCTCCACGCCTACTGTATGCCTGTACTCGGGATGGCCGGGCGTCAGGCTGCCCCACTGGCGGAACTGCTTCATGTCGTCCATGGTCAGGCCATAGCCGTACAGGTGCAGCAGGGAGTAGAGCAGCGCGCTGGCGTGTCCGGAGGAGAGGACGAAGCGGTCGCGGTCCGGCCATTTGGGGTCGGCGGGATTCGCCTTCAGCTGGTACTGGTACAGGGCGTAGGCCAGCGGGGCCATGCCCATCGGCGCGCCGGGGTGGCCGGATTTGGCCTTCTGCACCGTGTCGGCGCTCAGGATACGGATGGAGTTGATGGTTTTCATCGCCATGTCAGACATGCTGTTCGTCCTCCTTATTGATAAAACTCTTCAGGTTTTTGAGTTCGATGTTATCCGCGTCCTTCAGGACGTCGTACAGGCTTTTCGCCATCTGCAGGACGCCGCCTTCCACGTCGCTCTCGATGTTCAGCGGCATCACGGGGTCGTGCACCGACAGGCGGATGAGCAGCCAGCCGTTGTCCCTGCCTCCGTTCAGGTCAAAGCTGACGCGGATGCCCTCGCGGTTGTCCGGCGCGATGTGCCAGTCGGCGGACTGGGCGGCGTAGGCGTTGATCCTGTCAAACACGGTATCCGCGGCGGCAAACCGGTCGTCGCCGAGGGTCTGCAGGCGCAGCTCCACGCTTTCCAGCGGCTCCTTCAGGCCGTCCAGCAGGCTGGACAGCTCCTTCCCTTCCCGGCGCAGGCGCATGGCCTCCACGATCAGCACGGTCACCAGGTACATGCCGTCGTCCAGGAAATGGTTCTCCTTCAGGGCGGCGTGGCCGCTGGTCTCGATGGCCAGGGGGCACTCGACGCCCTCCGCGTTGAGGCGGATGGCCTCGTCGATCACGTTGCGGTAGCCGCGCTTGAAGCGGTAATGCTTCCCCCCTCTGTCCGTGATGAACTGGGCGAGGCCGGAAGAGGTGACCGAATCGGTGACGATGGTCGCGCCGGGGGATTGCTTCAGCAGGATCGCGGAGATCAGCGCGATCAGGCGGTTGCGGTTGATCTCCCGCCCGGTGTGGTCCACGATGGCGGCGCGGTCGCAGTCGGTGTCGAAAATGACGCCCAGGTTCGCCCCGCTGCGGCGCACGGCCTCGCTGATGGCGGCCATGGCTTCCTCATCCTCGGGATTCGGGATGTGGTTGGGGAAGCGCCCGTCCGGCTCCAGAAACTGGCTGCCGTCCGTCTTCGCGCCCAGGGAGCGCAGCATGTCCGCATAAAAGCCGCCCGCGCCGTTGCCCGCGTCCACAGCGATGTGCAGGCCGGTCAGGGGCTTCTCCGCGTCGGTGTTCAAGCCCTTGCGGATGCGATCGGACAGGATCCGCTGATAGGCGGGAAGGTAGTCGCGCTCGATCAGCCGTCCGGTCGGCGCGGCGCCGGGCACGGCCTCCTTCGCGCAGGCGATGACCTGGTCCAGCTCCTTCCCGTTCAGGCCGCCGTGGGGCAGGATGAACTTGATGCCGTTGCGGTCGGAGGGCTGGTGGCTGGCGGTGATCATCAGGGACGCGTCCGCCTCATAGCCCTCGGTGAGCAGGCACATGAACATGGCGGGCGTGGTGCACAGCCCGAAATCGACGACGTCGATGCCCATGCCGCGCAGTCCGTCCGCGACGCCCTTCACGATGGCTGGGCCAGACAGGCGCGAATCGCGGCCGATATTGACCGTGCGCAGCGGGTGCCCATCCTTCGCGCGCCAGGCGGCGAAGCCCATCGCGTAGCGGGCGGCCAGCTCCGGGGTCAGCACGGCGCTTTCGCCCAGCGCGACGCCCCGGATGTCGCTGCCGGATTTCAGTTTGGACAGGTCGATCATACAGCCTCCGATCCGGAAACGCGGGCGCGCTTCCATAATCATTAAAAGTCTTCGAGCCGGGCGCGCTTCGGCGCTTCGGGCGCTTCCTGCGCGATACTGGCGGCGCACTCCTTGAGCAGCAAGTAAGCCGGCTTCAGGGCCTTGAAATCCCTGGCGGCGCGGTCTGCCAGCTGGTCGTCGAAGGCCCAGTCATAGCGGATGCCCAGGCGTTCAAAATAGATGGATTTCAGCCGGTACAGCGGGTGCAGCGCCTCAGGCACCTCCGGCGGGATCCTGAGCCGCGGCATGGATGCGCCGCTGGCGACGATCTTCCGCCGCTCCAGCTTTCCGATCAGCTGCAGGATGTCTTCGCTTTCATGCGCGAGGCGCAGGCGGAAGGCGTTCATCACCGTGCGCTCCTGGCCCCAGATGCCCACGCCCCAGGAAAGGTTGTCCGGCCCAAACTCGAACCAGTAGAAGGGCTGGCCATACTTGTCGATCCCCGCGAGCCGGAAGGCGATCCAATGGTGATCCCGGTAGGGGGATTTGTCCGTGGAATAGCGCGTGTCGCGATTGACGCGGGACAGGCATTTAGCGGGCCGCAGCTCGAAATCCGGGTCGATCTTCAGCATCGTGGGGGAAAGCTCCGCGATCAGCTGGTAAAAGGGCTGCTGCACCTTCGCCACGTACTCGTCGTGGTGGGCGTGCATCCACGCTACTTCGTTGTGGAAGCGGAGGTCCATGAAAAACTGAACGGTGTCCTGTGTGAAGCCGGGAAACAAGGCAATTGCCTCCTTGGAATCGTACTCGCTGGCAGCGGCATATGCTGCCGATCATTATTATAGTTGAAATAAGCGGGAAATTCAACTGATGATTCTTGTAAACTCTGATGCAGGGAGAGAGAGGTTTAGTATGAAAGATGAAGTAGCGGGGGAGATCCTTCGCGGACGGGCTCGCTTCTCTCGCCCTGCTCAGGATGACAACGGAAGACGAAAAGCAATTTGTCTTGTAATGCAGAGATAATGTGTGATTACTCAAATCTCGTTGTTATCCTGAGCCGCCCCTCCCACGCCAGAGGGGCGAGCGAAGGATCTCCTTTCCAGAGACGTTATAGGAGGCAAGCGGTGGCCGAATGCCAGCAATAGGGGAGATCCTTCGCGGACGGCCGCGCTTCGCTTGGCCTGCTCAGGATGACAACGCTTGATGAGCCTAAATTGATTTAGTGTAGCAATTGAAATGCAGCTCATTCAGGCTACCTTGTCATCCTGAGCTGCCCCTCCTACGCCAGAGGGGCGAGCGAAGGATATCCTCTTCGGAGACGTTTTAGGAAATGAGCGGTGAACGAATGCCAGCAATGGGGGAGATCCTTCGCGGACGGCCGCGCTTCGCTTGGCCTGCTCAGGATGACAACGCTTGATGAGCCTAAATTGATTTAGTGTAGCAATTGAAATGCAGTTCATTCAGGCTACCTTGTCATCCTGAGCCGCCTCTCCCACGCCAGAGGGGCGAGCGAAGGATCTCCTTTCCGGAGACGTTAAAGGAGGCGAGCGGTGAACGAATGCCAGCAACGGGGGAGATCCTTCGCGGACGGCCGCGCTTCGCTTGGCCTGCTCAGGATGACAACGCTTGATGAGTCTGAATTGATTTGGTGGTAGCAATTGAAATGCAGCTCATTCAGGCTACCTTGTCATCCTGAGCCGCCCCTCCCACGCCAGAGGGGCGAGCGAAGGATCTCCTTCCCAGAGACGTTATAGGAGGCAAGCGGTGAACGAATGCCAGCAACGGGGGAGATCCTTCGCGAACGGCCGCGCTTCGCTTGGCCTGCTCAGGATGACAACGCTTGATGAGTCTGAATTGATTTGGTGTAGCAATTGAAA
>CACWHI010000001.1 GCA_902760595.1 uncultured Eubacteriales bacterium | reverse complement strand
TTCTCGCAGCTTTGAATAGTTAGTGAACGGGTACTCCTGACCATTGTAGTACACCTTGCCGGACGTCGAAGAACTCCTTGAAATCTTAATCCCACCTACGATCTTCTCCAGATCAAACTCGTTAATTTCCTGACGCATTCTCATTTCCTCCTTTAGAAATTGTTTTCATATACATGTGTTCTATTCTTCAAGCTGAGAGTTCGTTTGACTCTCTACGCCTTCCGATCTTTTTCTCAAATAATCACGATAACATTCTGAAATGTTGTCCTTATAACCTTCCTTTTTTTTCTCTGCATCGATAGGATAACATTTTGCATGATCTATGCACTTTCGTGGCACAAAGCATGAGGGAAATAGACTACATTCCGAACACTGTTCTTCTTCATCCCCCACAAACCACTCTTCAAGCTCAGCTTGTCCAAGGCTACCCCCATCAACACTAGCAGTACTCATTAGATCGTTTTCGATATGTTCACACTTGAAAAGATTTCCGTTCGGTGCAATTACGATTGCCCCAGAATCATTCACCATGCAATGCGCATATCGTAACATTGGAAGACTCTTTTTGTATCGTACATCTCCTAGTACTTGACCATTGAGTCCCACCTTTTTCATATAATCTGCAAGTCTGTAATTGAGTTCCGCGAGCTCCTCTTCTTGTTGAACTGTATGATGAACCTTTTCAAATCCCTCGTCATTAAACAATACATGTGATGATACCCTAAAGTTTTTATAGCGTTTAAATCGTAACGCTAATTCGTCGATCAGGTTGAACAAATCATCGCAGTTGTGATAATCCAGGTTTAGAAGAATAGTTACACCTACACCGGCATCCAACAATAGACCGATATTGTTCATCACTCTCTCATATGCGTTTCCATGCACAATATAATTTTTCGTTTTATTATAGATTTCCTCAGTGCCATCAAGTGTGATTTGTATACTTTTGAGATTCCATTCTTTTACGGCCTTATTTACAACTTCTTCAGAGAAGAGATAGCCATTGCTGACCATCCCTGACGCATAGTTCACACCATACTGTTTCAATAAGCGGCAGATATAGTCAATACATTTCATCCCCACTGTAGGTTCTCCGCCAAACCAACTAATCTCTGCTTGTTTACCCTTAGCATTGTCTCTAATGTACTGCGCGACCTTTTTAGCTGTTGCTTCATCCATATTGATTCTCTCAAGACCTGATTCGAAGCAATAGAAGCAACGGGCGTTACAATTAGTTGTTGGAAACAATATATACTTCGTAATTGGTTTATCTTTATTTCTCTCTACCCTTTGCAAAATGCTTCGATATCCACGAACAAATTCGTCTTCATTAAAATCTTCGGGCACCAAAAAGTAATCGGATATCAACTGATTCATTTTACCATCAGGTTTCCGAGGTAGCAGGTGCAGAATACTTCTTTCTTCCTCTGTTAGCAGGACTATCTGACCAGTAATCACATTATCGAGTAGCAACCCTTCTTCGACCTCAATCTCGAGAGTGTACTTCAGGAGTCGATATTCGACATCTTTAATCGTTTGCTCCCCAATGATGTTCCTTACAGTACCATTAGCATTGACAATTGTTTCCATTGTGTTACCTTCAATCTTCCGAAAATGTTAGTTCAAGCAATCTCAACTTTCTCGAAGAACTCCCACAGTGCCACTTATTGATCTATCGTCTCTTGAGCACACACTACCCTCCTTCCCTTGAATTCATCGCTAGGGATGCTTGCCTGTTGAGATGCTCTTAAAAACATCTTCAATCTTAAATACGAATGAGAAGGGATATGTGGCAGCAGTATGTTCAAATTTTCTTGTATTTGGCAGGTGCGACCATGTGAAATAGCGGAACCTACTAACCCATTTTGATTATGACCACTACCAAACAGAAATGTCATTCATTGTTTCTTTATCTTTACTATCTTTATCTTGAGATTCCATAATAATGTTATCTTCTTTTTAGTATGTTTCGTTGATTCATTCATAACTTGTTTCTTCCACCACTAGCAAACCTTCTCCCGGATATACACCCCATGTGGATTCTGTTCTTTACTACAATCAACGCACGTTGCATTTCACTTCCCAATACGTAACCTGTAGCACCACCCAATCCATTATTGATTATATCGTCTAACTCACAAATTCCTGTTTTTGTAATATACTGAACTAATTCGATTAAGCCAGACAACAAAATTGGAATTAAAAGTACAACCTTTTGGGGATAAAGATTATAAAGAATAGCACCTAAGGGGATGAAAAGCCAAATGTTTCTGAAAATATCTTCCATAGTACCAATACTAGCAAACATCTTTTTATATGACCAGAACAAATCCAGGATTATACTTTGCTGGGAAGGGGTCCGAAACATTAAGGTTAGATAAGCGATTCCCCCAATATATAAAGCTAGGAGACCAATATTCACTTTAGTATTACTTATACAGGAAACAAAGACAATGATAATAGCAAATATAACAACATACCACTGATTATTATATAAGATGTTCCTAATGTTGAATTGTTCACTTCCATCTGCATTAAGAAATATAGTCTTACCATTCTCGATTCTTTTTCCATATTGACCTTCTGCAAGGCTAACAGGGGTACCCTGTAAATCGTAGTAACATTCACTTGCCAACGTATTATCTTTATGGTAAGTACGGATAATCTTAGAATATCCCTGATTAGTAAGAAAAGGTTTTCCTTTATTGTCAAGATATATTATCTCTGAATTGTTACCCTGTTCATCATATACTTTATATATTCCATAATGTCCCAGAGGAAGACTAATCGGATTCATATCTTCATCATAGTAGAACTCGTATTTCGTCTTTCCACCTTCTGGGCCTATTGTGTCATAATATGTTCGTTTGACAATTGCATAGCCCAAATCTGTAACAATTGGTTTACCGTTGAAATTTAAAAAGCTCATTTTAGATATATTGCCGGCACTATCATATTCATAGTTTCTTCCATATCCATAGTTAGGTGTACAAACAGGATCTCCAATCGTGTCATAATAGTATACTGAAATCAATCTTCCGTCGGCAGAGTATGATTTCTCTTCAATTGCACAGCCAGTTGAGATAATCATAGGCTTTTTATCATGACCCAAATACTCTATCCTGATATTATTCATATTTTCATCATATGCTCTTAATGCGAAAAAGTATCCTCCTGGGGCCGAAACATTATTGCCCTCATCATCAAGGTATTGCTCAAGAACAATCCCATTCGACCCTGATCTAACAATAGTTGAATAGCCAAGATTTGTGGCCATTCTCAACTGTCCTTGATCATTTACATAATCTATTCGAGTGACACCATTCTCTTCTGTAATCCTTTCATTTAAATCAGTTGATGCAATCTTCTCATTATTTTGACCAGGTTGCCTACTAATAAGCCATAATGATATAGTCATAAGTAAAAAAGCAACTATCAGTACTCTTTTTGCTTGGATTGTTATTACACTTCTCACCTTCTGTTTCATAGCAAAGTCTGCTCCAGTAGTTTAATTATATTTAGCATGAATACCCAGTTTCATCAACATATTTTTTCTTTTCTTTGCTTCTTTATACATTTCTCGAATTTTCCTGCCGTCTGCATTTTCTTCCCTCGACATGCCGATGTATTTTAATGACTGATAAATCCATGCAAACGGTTTCAAAACCGGGTATTTCTGGCAAGTCACCCAATTATCTTTTCCATGTTTCTGAACATAGCGAAAAAGTTGAATTGGGTGTCTAATTGATGGTATTTGAGTTATAACTCCAGAATCAAACGTGTTTCTAGAATTCCCAAAATTACCACAGCATAGAATATATTCCATAAGCTCATGGCATAGACTTTCATCCGCATCGTTGCACCAATTGATGCTGTTTTCTGGTAGTCCCAAATATATTTGACACATATGCGTTAGACTTATCGCGAGTTCTTTTAAACCGTTTTTTTCAACTAATGATTTAAACTCTGATTCCCATGTGTCATCATCTAGATAAGAACGAACAAATAACATCCAATCAATAATTTGTCTAAGACCAATGCCAGCATTTAAATGTTGTGCAATATGTTCCAATAAAACCAGTCCATTGGAAGGTTCCTGAAGTTTATAATGTTCCAAGGTAATATCAGAAAACAGCATTTCATCAAATGCTCTTGGGTCATCTATAACATACTCCGATGCAAATCGCCTATGCAGTTCAATATGAACTTGGTCCTTTACTAAGTTTAAATGTCGATCCACAGGTGTATTAGGATAAAGCTCGTCGAACCCACAGCCTATCAGAACGTCTTTGGCTCGAAAAAAATCATCAGGTCTTACAAGTAAGTCAATATCCCCAACGGCACGGAATTCAGGAACAGGATAATACTGTGAAGCAGCTGTGCCTTTTATCACTACTACTGGAATAGCATTTTGGTTCAACTTTTTAAGCACTAATTCCTGTATGTATTCATAAGTCTTATACGTGTAGACCTGCTGAAAAACATGCTTTGTCCATTCTGCTTTTACCTTCTCTGGTAATTGTACATCTTGTATCAATTTCCCTGGAATAGCAGCAATAGCATGCTGTAGGAAAAAAAGATACATTTCCTCCCCACAACTCAAAAAGGAAGTATGGGGATCTGGTGTCGTATTCCATATTGAATCCTTTATCAATTGTAGAGAAATATCTATCAATTTATCTGTCATTTATCTATCACTAAACCGTTAAGCTCAGGTTCTCCTTTTAATAAATTTTCTTGCTATGTTGAGTATTTTCTTTCCACATATAATAGTTTCTTCTTTATAAAATAGAAGATTTACTGACGCAGTAATAACAATAGAAATACCTGTAACTGGTATTGCATACATAATCCAATGACTAAAAGCAGTCATCTCAGATGGTTTCATAAACCTACAAGTAAAAAAAATCAATAATATTGTGATACTAGTTATCATAAATCTTTTTATCCCAATAAATGTCGAACGATGTACTATATACTTATCAGTATATATCCCATAAACTATTATTCTGAACACAATCGCAAAGAATGTCCCTACGACTACTCCAATTAACTCAAATTGTCGAACTAAACACAATGAAATAGTCAGATTCAAGCCGGCTTCTGCAAAAGCATACTTTTTTGTCTGTTTAAAGTGTCCAGCAGCATTGACTATGGCTTCATATGGAGCACGTAGGCAATATAGCATTTCAGTAATAATAACTAAATAGCCAAATGTGTATCTCGTATAGTCAATGTCGGTTATCCCCAGAGTGTAAACTTCAACAAATGGGGTAATAAGAATAAGCGCTGAACCGAATAACACACAGGATAGTATATGTATTATCGTCTCATATATGTTTAAATCATCAATTAGAGTTTGTCTTTCATCCCTCGCTATGATATCACCAAAAGCCGCTTCTACACCCGTTGTAATAGTCAAAAGAATCTTCTTTATCCCATTTCCAACTAGATAATACGTCGTATATACCGATATGACTCTTTGTGAATAAAAGAAATTCAACAATGTTACGTCAGTATTACTATGTATAAACGTAGCTAGCTGATGAAAAAATGCATCCCATCGTTGGTTTATTGCACTAAAATTTGGTTCTACATCATCCCGTATCTTATAATGCTTCCGACAGTAGATATATAGGAATAATGGAAGGATGCTGAAAGAAATGGAACTTCCAAGTTTAACTCCACGAATGCCTACGCCTGCTTTCACTAGTACAACGGACAATACTACATTCAGTAGTACAGCAATAATATCAACAAACGTAGTTATATATTGGCGTTGATCCGCTTGAAGAAGGAACTGATATGTTATCCCGAAAAAATACTGTATAAAGGTACTTATCGAAATAATTAAAACTAGTGAAGCTGTGAAAAGCCACGAAAACTCATCTTTGACAAGAAATGGATATAGGCATGAAAGCGCGAGTATGAAACCCAGAAATACCATGGCAATTTTCCGCATGAATTTTTCAGTTGCCTTAATAACTGAACTTACTTCATCCATATTTTTATTCGCCAAGGCTTTATATAAGGCTACACGCGTTGCACCTCCTATGCCTCCACGAAGTAGTGCAACCACAGATAAAAACTGTGTCACGGATGAAGTTATACCATTATATGCAGAGCCAAAATTCTGCATAATAAGATGCGGTAAAACAAATCCACTGATAGTGGCAACAATCTGGGACAATATACTTGCTGCTACATTATATACAGCCTTTTCGCCCCTTCCTTTTCTGCTCATTCTGTCACTCTTCCTCTAGCAGTTTGATTGCCTCATACGTACGTTTACAATTATGATTGTCCCTTTTATCAAAAAATTGGTTAATCCTATTTACATATTTTTCTTCGACCCTGCATCCATTTTCTATTGTTTTAATTAGGTAATCAACTAATTGATCACGAGATTGGAACACTGGACCAAATCCATCTTCCCGATAATCAAAATAACCTTTTTTGTAATGCGTTGCCCGATACTCTTTTTCATCAAACTGGTAAAAGATTTCGGGTTTCTCCATGTATGCAAAGTCAAAGAAAACACTTGAAAAATCAGTTATGAGACACGCGCTTTCTATCAATAGTTGTTGGACGTCATAATGCCATCTGTCAGCAACAATTACCGTCTTTGAATTCATATCTGAAAAACATTTAATATATGGCTGTAAAGCATAGTGAGGATAAAACACAAGTTTGTAGCCTTTCTGTTCCAGATACTCTAGTAATTTCCTATCTTCTAATAATTCCTGATAAATCTTAAAAAAATTGCTTGAACGAAACTGCTTATTTTCATTATCTGATGCTTCACCAGGCATGTTTTTACTGATTAGCCATTGTCTGAATGTCGGCATAACCAATACTTGCTTTTTATACAAATGTTTTTTATTATGTAAATTGTCAAAACGACATAAGCCAAGATTCTTGACAATTCCCTTAGGATACAGATATGTCTTTTCTACGAAGTTTCTTTCCTGTACAGAGGAACATACAAATAAAGAGTAGTGCGTTTTATTGTAATCAAATCCATGTGTTAATTCGTCTTTAATTATTCCGTGCTGCAAAAACACTATGTCCTGATCAGCTCTCGCCAAACTACGAAATCGCAAAATAATACTTTTAGGTTCAGGGCAAGCCCCCCCTGGTTGAGAGCTTATGCTATGACGTGCGGATAAATAGTAGCAAAAATGTTTAAATGAATTAGCTTTGATAATATTACCTAACGGAGCCACTTTAGATAAGTCGGGCGATTCTCTCATAATAACATAGTAGGCCGAAAGTGAGGGATGTTTTTGCCGTAAATACGTAAACAGATGATAACCATTATCTCTTGCTTCTGTCACTTTTTCACTTATCAGCCATAAGTTCTTTTTTCTTAATCTATAGCCAAAAATGTAAACAAGAGAAAAAGCAACTAATAATTTCAATATCGTCAAAACCTTATAAGCTACGTCATGAAACTTGCGCATTAGTAATCTCCCGTATTTTTAATGTGTTATCCATTGTTACAAGACTATGGGGCGGAATATAACCTTTAACTATACAACCTGCACCAATAATACAACACTCCCCAATATGGCTCCCCCTTAAAACAGTTACATTCGCTCCAATCCAGCAATGATCTTCTATTATTACTTTCCCATATTTGTATCCTTGCACTGGTCCATGATACCCATATTTATGGTCATGATCATATATACAAACATTAGGTCCAAAAGAACAATGATTGCCTATCCTTATATCTTTCCGGCACACAAAGATACAGTTCCTATTAACAAACACTCTTTCTCCTATTGTCATCGTTCCACCATCAAGCGCTGAAAAAACCGAATTGGAAGAAGTAACAAATCCAACGCCCGCTTTTATCGTGCCATTATTCGTATAAAACTCTGTTCTATCCGATATTCTTGAATGAAAAGGTATTGTCACTCGCCCTCTACTGATTATTCGTATGTATATATTTCTAAAAATGTATATCACTTTTTCAAGCATGCATTCTATCTCCGTTTTTTATATTTTAATTAAGGCGTCAAAAGCTAGTTCTCGTAGTATTATTTCATTCTATACTTGTTCACGTTAGTATTTTCCAAAGACAAAACCTTCATGTGAACGTGTAAACCACACAATGAAACTCGTTTCGGTAATTAAATCCGTCGCGAGAATAGAACCGTTAATCTACAACGCTTCTGGAAAAGTGTGTGCCCAATTTGTAGCTTTTTCGTTTTACCATATTATACTTTATATTTTTCTTCTAAATACTTTCGTTTCTTGTACATGTTCCAACCAATAGTATTATCCAAGTTATTTTTGTTCTTTGAATAATACGTTTCCACTGTTTCTATTACTCGAGCTGGGACACCGCAAGCAACACTCCCGCTTGGTATATCTTTTGTTACCACTGAACCTGCTCCAATAATACAATTGTCACCTATGGTAACACCTTTCATAATAATGCAGCGAATACCAATAAAACAGTTATTGCCAATTCTTATTCTTCCAAAATTGTCGAAGCGTTTTGGGGCTATTCCCATCAAATAGGTATGGGAGATTCCTCCGTCATGTGTTAGCAATAATGTTTCGCTCCCCGAAAAATATACATTATCTCCAATGGATACCAAGCAAGGCTCTGTTCCAACTTGGTCAATTCTTCCAATATGTACATTATTGCCGACTTTTGCTCCTGCATTTCGTAGGTATTTAACTTTTGCCGCATCATTTCTCAAACAGAGCCGTATATATAGTTTTTTTGCGATATATACAAATCTATTGTTTTGATGTCGCTGGAAGAATATTGCTGCATTCATTAGCTTTCTCCGTCTTTCTTTTTATTCCACTCCAAGCTACCATTATTACTAATTCGTTTTGCTGGAACACCAGCCACCGCTATGTTTTCTTCTTCAAAGCTCCTGTTTACAAGAGCATTTGCGCCAACTGCTACGTGATCAGCAAGGAAAACTGGCCCAACAATAACTGCACCTATTCCTAAGACAATTCCATTTCCAAGATGCGGTGCATCTCCAGAAATCCCATTAGCGACCACAGCCGTATTTATATGCATCGTACAATTTGATCCAATCCATGCATGGCTATTAATCAATATAGGACCTAAATGCATTATATGTAACCCTGTCTCACAGCAATTAATCGGAATATGTATAGAATGCCGATTTTGTAATTTATTTAATCTAAATCTATACCACAGTGCAAATAGCCAATTTTGTGAATTGGAATAGTATTCTGTCTTTCTTAGTAATATCTGATGCTTTCGCAAAATTGACTTTTCAGACGCATGCAAAAAACGTTGTAAGTATCCACATTCGTAAAAAGGCAGTTCTTTTGATAAGCATTGCCTTAGCTGCTCTTTTGTTCTAATTTTCAACATATCTGGTAGCATTATTATTCCTTCATTCTCTCAATACTTATCTTTAGTCCCTTTGAAAATAGCTCATTATTTGACTCACATTCAATCCTATTAAGTAATGTCAGCCTTCTATTTATCGAATACTTTCTATTTATATATTTCTTTCTTAGAAAGTCATTGCCTAAGATTTTATTTATTATTCTAAACCAGATACTATATCTTTTCCCTGATGCAACTGACAAAAAATCATTTAAATAGTTCTCGGCAAAGTAATCATACAATTTGCGAACTTTATCTGGCTCCTCGATTTCGCGGCTTCTTGCCTCGAACTCTGATAAAATCTTATCACCGTTTTCCCCCTTGGCCAAACGAACCCCCTTGTTATATTTTTCTATCGGGATATATTCAACATGAAAATTATCACGTATATTTATCAACAAGCTTGTTCTCCAGAAATCACTATCTGACCCATCAAATAAGAAATTGCCCTGCCCATACACTATTGTCCCTGACTTGTAGATTTCCTTAGCACCTATACAATGACTGTGTTGGCAAACTATTAAATCCGCTCCACAATCAACAAACTTATGGCAAATTCTCTGCAAATTTGGTGAAGGATAGCGATAATGCTCTTTTCCTCCATGGTAAAGAACAATAACATAGTCGCTTTCAGCTTTTATTTTCTTTACATGATCAAAGCTCTCTAAGTAATCGAAGGGGTTCGCACCTGGCTTGTCTTCCTCGGCTATTGAAAATTCATGCTCACAACAAGCATAAACACCAATTTTATTTCTATCACAAATGAAAAAGTATGGTTTTGAGGCATCACGTAGTGTGTGATCTGCCCCAACATGTGCAATTTTGAACATGTTTAAGGTTTCTAATGTACTCTTTAATCCTTGTTCACCTTGATCCATAATGTGATTATTACTTAATGTAAGAAGATCTATGCCCATGGCTTTTAATCCATTTACACATTGTATAGGTGCTGACAACGCTTCTCCGCATTTCTGAATTGGGGTAACCCTATCAGTTAATGGTATTTCAAGATTAAAGATTCTATAATCAGCCTTTTGAATTATAGTTTCAAGTCCATTTTCAATAAGTATCCCCATTTCCCCTGCAGTAAATGCATCTATATTACTTTGTGTTGGAACAATATCTGCACCTATAATAATATCCATTTTACCGTCCTCTTTGTGGTAGTCTGATCCATTCCCCTATAGTATAATCCCATTCTTCCGGTTCAATTTTGTCAAATCCACTTCCATCAAATAATGTCAATTCCCCAAAGTAAAGCTTTCCATTCACCTCATACAAATCTACACGTATTTGAGTCAAATCCTCAGATAGTTGTTTTGCAATTTTCATCATCTCATTGAATCTTTCAGGTTTCCTTGGTGGATTTTCAGATCTCGGATTCCCCCAAGTCATGTTTAACCAGTTGTAATCTTCATCAAAGTAATCAAAGTGTGTTTGTTTACCAGTATAACGGTCTGTTGCTATCATTATAAGCTTTGGAACGCCTCGAAAACAATATATCTTATAATCAGTAAGTCCAAAGCCACCTGCATCTTCCATATACTCTTCACATATAACCATTGGTGGAACGTTTTTATAGGGCCATTCTCGACCTCCTCGATAGAAATTTCGTTTCAGTTTCTCCTTCAGTATTTTTTTTGTCTCTGAAATATCCAATTTTGTCTTATCTGTACAAATAATAACAGTTCCGCTATCATGGTTGCATTTTAACACATATCTATCTGGTAATGACTCAAAGTCGATATCATCTGGATTACTCCAGCACCCCAACAGAGGAATCAAGTAACGATCTCCAATTCTCTGCTTTACGTATTCTCTTACCTTATATTTATCAACCAATGTAGTGTACAAAGGGTTTCTGTCATATAATTTTAACCATTGTATTTTTTCATTGTATGTCTTTGGGTTCTCTAAGTTCAGTCTCCTTTTGAACTTTGCATAAAACATTAGACGAAGAAACGGAGCATCAGGAAGCCAATTTAGATATCCTTTCGCACCGACCAAACTAACAACTTTCCAAAAATCTCTTAAGTACTTTTTATATTTTTCCATCTATTTGTCTATTCTCCTTCGCATCCAAATCTTTATCAGCAAGAGCAGCTATAACTCCAAAAAAAACCCAATATTCTTTATCGTAGTACTCCACCATTGCATAACCAAAGACAAGGTAAATGATTGCTAAAACGAGAAGCAACGTGTATTGGTATTGATGTTCAAATACTCCTTTCTTCCACACACATCTAATGATAGGAATAAACGGTAGATAGAACGCTACAAAACCTACAACGCCTGTACTTACTAATACTTCTGTCAAATTATTATGTGAATAAGTTCCAAGGCCAGTAATAGCACCAAAATTTGCAAATCCATGTCCAAAAAGTGGTCTCTCTTTTATTAGTTCCAAACTCATGTTAATCATTTTCGCACGCACCAAATCGCTACTATCAACATTGTTTTCAGAAAACAAACTCATTATGCGTTTATTCATCGTTGCAAATATAGACATTTGAAGGATGAAATAAACCACAATTATAGCAACAAAACTTGAAATCAATACTTTTATCTTTTTAGAATTACCATTTTCAAGTATATTAATTCCCAGAATTCCCACCAATATCATGAGGAATGCCTTTTTAGATCCACTACTAAATGCAAACAACGTAAAGATAACAACCATCAGGATATGATGAATACGTATTGTGCTCTCATTTTTTCTGATATAATAGTAGTACGCAACAATAGCCGCTTTAGAAAAAACCATTCCAAATACATTTTCATTTGTAATCGCACCACCTATTCGTTGCCCTGCTCTTAGACCTTGTATAATAGAAAATAGCCCATATCGATATAATGCTAAAAAAGCCATACCGATTCCGGCAATATATAAAGCATCTAGGTATTTCTTTATATCTGATTCTTCATCCTTAAATAATAGATACATAAATAAAAATAAAACGTATAATTGCAATTGAGTTGCAAACCTTGATGCCGCCGCACTTGGATATTTAGCCCATATACAGCTCAATCCTGTCAAAATCATAAATGCTAAGATCATATAAAAGGTTGATCCAAAATAAACTTCCCTTTCATTTAATAGTTTAACAATCATAGCAAGAAAAAAAGCTAGCATCAAGCCTTTTGAAATCACATAATAACGCGGATCAAATCCAATAACAGCATCAGCAATAATACATAGCTGGAATAAAAAGATACATAGCTTGCTAATTGAAAAACCCGCGTTACTTTCTTTAATATAACCCATTTCCGTTATTCCCCACTTAGTATTAGCGTCGATTTGTTTTAATTGGTATCTTTATCATATTACCAAACATAATATCAATGCCAGGTTTAATTGTAGTATCCATACCGCTGTGAGGATAAAATGTAATTTCACCAAAATAAACCTTACTATTTGAGCTGAATAAATCTACTCTAACGAAAGGTGCATTCACATACATTGCAATCGTTTCTGCCACATCAAACATTCTGTCGAGATTACCTGGCTTTGGCACTACTCTGTTCTTCTCTCTTTCAGTTTGGTAATTGTAGTTTAGCCGATTCCAGTTCCTGTCAAAGTAAATGAAATTAGCAGATTTCGCTGTTCGATCCACACACGCAAGCACACATGCAGGTTTCCCTGCGAAACAATAAAACTTATAGTCTGTGAGTTCGTCTTTATCTCTTGAATCTTTGATGAATTCTTCCGCTATTACTAAAGGTTTTACATTCATATAAGGCCATTCCCTGTTCCCCCAACAATACTTCCGTTTAAGCCTCTTTTGAAGAATTGAAATGGTCTTATCAATGTCTAAGTTTCTTTTATCATGACATATAATCACTCCACCACTATCGTGGTTACACTTTAAAACAAACTGATCAGGCAGTCTATCAAATTGAATCGCTGCAGGATTTGACCATTCACCTAATAATGGAATTATGTACTCAGAGCCTAACAGTTTTTCAATATGTGTTCTAACTAAATACTTATCTACCAACTCACTATATATAGGATTGTGATCATGAAGCTTTAACCATTGCAACTTTTCGTTCATTGTTACTGGCATATCCAGATCCAACTTTTTATGCATCTTTAATCGAAACTGGATTCTTAGATATTCCGAATCTGGTATCCAGTTTAGTAATCCCAACATTCCTAAATGTGAATATATACTAAATGCATTAATTTTGCTCATTACTTGATTGTTCCTTTATTATCGTTTCACATATTTTATTCATTTCATTAGCAATGTTATGGCTTGAGCACTTGAGTTTAACTGTCTCTCTTGCCTTCTTACTTATGGCAAGTCTTTCTTCATATGACAAGGAGTACACCTGTAAAAGCTTTGATTTTAATGCTTCTTTATCTCTCATCGGAACTAAATAACCGTTTTCCTCATTTTGAATCAATTCTGCTGGCCCAGTTGGACAATCCGTTGAAATTGACAGCACATGCGCTGCCATGGCTTCAATAAGTGTATTTGGCATTCCTTCCCAATCCGACGATAGTACATATATATCCGTGTTCTTATATACGGACATTACATCGTCTGTTCGTCCCATCAAGACAATTTGAGATTGCATTCTTTTCTGATCAATTAATGATTGAAGTTCATTCTTTTTCTCGCCATCTCCATATATTTGAAGTTTAACAGATTGCTCATTAGCAAAAGCTTCTGTAAAAGCATCAATTAATAATCTATAGTTCTTTTGCTCTGTCAAGCGACCCAATGCACTAATTACAAATTCTGTCGTTAGTGGCTTAGGATCAATCGAAAACAATGCATCTGAAACTGGATTACTTAAAACATGGATTTTATCTTGATAGCTGTCTTTAAAATACTCTGCTTGTTGTTTATTCTGAACGAATGTACATTTAGACTTATAGACTAACCGATCTCTCAACCATCGTTTCCATTGTTGAGCTGGTCCGAGCGAAGGGTTAATCCTTATTGATTGAAACACCGGAATATGAAGTCCAGCCGAAGCAATCTCGGTAAGCTGTGCTACGGGATATGTAAATGGAATAATGCAACTCGGCATGTAGTTTTTTATGGCCCTGCGTAGAGCTTTTATTGTTTTAAGTTTCCCTATTTTCTTATATGTTTGAATATCCCCGCCAGAAAGATTCAATATTATTACCTTTTCACCAATGGGATATTCACCGTTTGTCGAGAAATATTTCGCCACAATGACTTCATGCCCAAGTTCAACGAGGGCTGTTGAAAGCACTGAAATTACACGTTCCGCCCCACCGCGCGACAGCGTCTGAGATATAAACATATATTTCATTATTTTCTAGCCTCAAACATTTCCAAATGCAATCTCCTCTCGTTCAGAAGCTTTCCTTTTTTTCATTTCACGCATCCAACGTAGCACTTCTTCAGTATAATTGCCGAACGGACCTACTCCATGTGACATCTCGAGTATCCATATTCCGCCTCCACGTGTATTAGCTTCGATCAGAACGGGTGAATTATTTTCGTCAATTGTGAAATCCCAATTTACTACTCCTAGCTGTGGAAGCATATAATGCATAGTAATAGCTGACTCGATAATGCGGTCTACTCCTTGAATCCTATAATTCTCGAAAACAACCTTTGTATCAGGATGAAATGTATATTTCTCGTTGAACTCAGTGAAAGCAGTATTATTCAGTCTTCCATCTTCGTTGACCCCAATGAAAATACCACCTGCGTGTGCATTATCGATGTGATTATTGCTTCGTCCAATTCGCATTATAATAGGCATATGTTTGATAGCATTCTTCCATCGGTATGTCACCACTCGAAAAGTATTGCAACTTTCTTTGTGAAGCTTTTGAATATCATCTGAACAAACTATTCTATTCTGAATAGAAAAGTCCTTTCCTAGCGCCTTTAGTATCTCTGAAGCGGTTTTTCCACTTAACTGGTCAACACCTTTGTCCATTTGTAATAAGGCGCAACCAATGCCGCTACCCGTATTTATTGATGGCTTAACAAAAACTTCTCCTGCAGTAGCCAGCCATTCCGTTGCTCGTTCAATGGAAATAGGGTGATTATCATAGTCCTTAATAAAACCCCTCGTTGCTGATAGTAGGTTTTGAGGCATTTTGACATTCGCTGATTTTGCAATATATGGTAGCAGGTTTTTATCGCAGAACACTGTAACGAAGTCCGGATATAAATTACAGAATCTCTCAAATTCAGGTATGTAGAGCAGTTCTGGAAAATACCTTGAGTCAAAGTTACCTGTAAAAGCCATATAGTGGCGATGCCAAATATATGGTATTTTGCTACCATAATTTGCCATATATAAATCATCAATAGCTTGCTTTTGTTCTTCTGTTAATTGAATGCTCTCATAAATCTTGATTCTCCTGGAATCTTTAAACTTTACGATTTCTTGATGTCTTTTATACCATATTTGAAACCTGTCATTTCCATCACCTAATATTCTTTTTGATGCTATAACGAGGTTTCTAGGAATAATGCTCATCACTTATTCTCCTTGCAACAACGACTCGTATATATCAACCATCTTATCGACAACAACAGATTCCAAGTACTCTGATTTCACTTTATAGATATTATTGATAGACATCTTTTTCCTGATGCCTATATCTCTTATAGACTCTATTGCTGATACAGCATCATTCACATTACCAATCGAAACTACAACCCCACCGGAATCACCTATCATGTCTCGATTCGCGGCCCAATCAGTTACAATGCAAGGTAACCCTGCAGCCATAGCTTCGCATAATGAATTGGAAAAGCCTTCTCCCCGAAATCTAGTCAAAAAAATAAAAGCATCAGCATTTAAGAGCTCATCTTTAACGCCTGCATGGTCCTTTCCGCCGACAAAAGCCGTGTTAGATAGATTTCGTTTTTTTGCTTCATCTTCGAATATTTTATCGCCTTTCCCTACGAAAACAAACTGCAAATCAGGCATCTGTTCAGCAATATCTAATATCTCCCGAATTCCCTTATTCTCGACCAATCCTCCAACATATACAATTCTTTTCAACTCTTCGTGGATTTGGCGAGGTTCCACAATTTCATCTTTTGATACAAAATTCGGAATTACTTTAACCGGTGTCTTTGTCAGTTTTTCAATAAATGCTTTTGATTGCTCGTTTAACGCGAAAACAAAGTCGCTCCTACGGCAAATCTTCCTTAAAATGACTCGCTGCAGTCTGCTATTGACTGCATTAGGAACCGTGCATCTAAAATGCAGTATGAACTTTCGTCTTTTCATTTTTGTGATGCATGCGCAGACATATTCCCTAACCATGCTTAAAGTATATGCTGGTATGCAAGACTGGACTACGGCAACACTCCTATCATTTAGCTTTGCTCTTAATCCTTGCCATATAATAAAGCTTCTTTTTATCTCTTCGGACAAATGTCTTTTTCCGCTTGATCCAAAGACTTCCCTATTACCTATACTTTTCTCATCGACAACTTCGACCTTCCAACCGTTCTTCAGATTTGCTTTCAACATTCTTACTGTCCACCCAGCAATTCCTCCCGCCGGTGGGGGAGTCGGCGCAAGTAAAACAACTTTCTTCATTATCATCTATCACTTTCTAACATCCACTACGCAGTCATGTATAATGTCCACATACTTTTGTGTGCAAACCTCTTTGCTAGCATGATTAATAACATATGATCGAGTTTCAACGAGTAGCTTTTTATTATTCTTCCATTTTAAGAATTCTGCATAAATAGCTTTAGCAAGTGCATCCGCATCTTCGGGATCAACACACCTGCCCGCACTTGCCTCTTTTATAGTTTCTGCTAGTGTGCTATCTGTATCAAATGATGCAATTATAGGTGTATTGCATGCCATTATGCTCCATAACTTACTTGGAACGCTAGACTTTCCTACACCTTTCTTGCAAGTTATTAGCGCTACATTGCCCAAGCTATATACTTCTGATACTCTTTCAACCGGAAGTAGCCCATATACAGAAATGTTATTCAAGTTCTTGCTCTCTGATATTACATTTTCCTTTTCTGTTCCATCACCAAATATCACGAAATAGATATCTCTGAATTCCCTTAGTTTAGCAGCTGCCTGGGCGATTACCATCGTTCCCTGAGAAGCCCCCATATTTCCCGCATATAGAACAATGAACTTATTTCTATCGATAGAATACTCTTCAAATAGCTTATTCTTATCTCTATTTATAGGATAAACAGCATTTGTGTCAATCCAATTTGGAATTACTTCAATCTTCTCTTTTGGAACACCCTTCTCTATAATATTTTGTTTTAATGTTGCATCTATAGTAATAATGCGGTCTGCATTTTTGTACGCATAATTCGAAATCCTTCTTCCCAGCCGCCATAAAAGACTACCTTGTCTTGTCAATCCAGAAGCGACCAAAGAATCTGGAAATATGTCTTGAATTGCAAACACCATAGCTACGGTTCGTCCATACTTCCTCGATAATCTTCTCTTTACAAAAGAACAGAGCATTCCTTGCGTAGGAGGCGTACTTCCGCTGTAGACAATATCGATATTGTCAGCGTGTATTCCTTTCCAATATTGGACTAAATTAACTAGCAAATACCTTATCGCACGACCAATTGGATTTCTGCCTTCCCTGAACATCGCAAAGCGATGTATTACTATATGGCCATTGTATAATTCTTCCGTTTTCTTCTTACTGTATTCTTTCCTTACTCTCTCAGAAACTCCACGTGTAGGAGTTGGAACATAGTTTTCCACATGATATCCAGCGTTTTCATATGCTTCATAAAGATCATCTGTTAGGTGAGAACTTGACTCTTGTTCCGGGTAGCAATATGCTGATAACTTAAGTATCCTAACTACGCCTGCCTCTAGTTTCGTTGTATCATTTATCCTTGTTCTCACCATTAACTTCTTCCGGCCTCCCGCTTCCGTTATCTATCCATAACTGGCTCTTATTTGTATCGTTTGAATTAGTATAAACGTTTTCTCTATTGAATACTGTTGAAAAAGTTTTAAATAGAATTTTCAGATCTAATCCAAAACTCATATGCTCAGCATACCACGCATCCTTAAGTCGTTTTTCCCTGACAGACAAATCATTTCTAAAGTAAGCCTGTGTGTAACCTGTAAGACCTGGACGCACATTCATCTTTGCAACTTCATCAGGTAGGTAAGTGCTCAGTGCACTTGCGCCACTTGCACGAGGTCCAATAAAGCTCATTTGACCTAAAAGAATATTGATAAACTGAGGAAGCTCATCGATGCTGGTCTTTCGAATAAACTTCCCTACTTTTGTTACCCTATCATCATCCGCAGCATTGTATGTACTTCCATCAGGATTGTTCCAGTTAGGTGCATTTGCAATCATCGAACGATATTTAAGCATGCCAAAGATAACACTATTCTTACCTATTCTCTTTGATTTGTAAAATACAGGACCACCATCATCAATTTTAATTGCAAGTCCAACAAATATAGTGACAATCGCCAAAAAAGGCAGAGCTATGATTCCAATGATAATATCAATTAGCCTCTTTATATATCGATACATGAAAGTCCTTCCTTTAACCCACGATTATTCTGGGGAGCAGTTTTATACGCGCATGCTCCGCTCTTTCTTCTGCGTCTCTTGGAGATTCGCCACAACAAATGACCCACCCAACATTATCGGATTTGTCTTTATACCATCGCTGTTGTTCTCCAACATGTTTTCTAATAACTATATCTATGATCCCTTCTTTTCCAATTAAGTCCTGCATGGATTTGATTTCTTTGATTATCCCTGGTTCTGCAATAAGTAATCTGGTAGATACATATTTTGTGAATTTAGGTTCTGCATCAATTGTTTTGCCAAGCAACTGAGATATATACATATCCAACTCGTTGACACCCCTAGAAAAGGGAACCATATGAGAGGCTATCAGATTCTGTCCAATTCTGATACCACAATCAATGATATATGGAAGAGAATCCTCATGTGACAATATAACATCAAAGTTAATACTTCCCATATTGATTTTTAATGCGTGAATTGCTTTTGTGACTTCATCTTTTATGGCCATCTCATCTTCGACGCTAATGTCCGGTGGCGTGGTATGTCCATAAGAAATACCAGTGTTGTTTTCTCCACTCCTGTTAAAAGTTGTCTTTATAATAGAGTAAACATATATTTTTTCCTCATTTACAAAAGCTTCAACGCTGTACTCATCTCCTTCTATAGCACCTTCTATGTAAATTTCACCAAAACGAGCAGCCGCAAAACCATACCTAATAGCTTGCTCATACTGTATGGGATCTTTCACTATAGACACCCCTTTGCTGCCGGATCCATCACTTGGCTTGACAGCGCAAGGATATTTAAAGCCCGAATCAAGTGCTTCGTCCACACTATGGAATACAAGTAAATCCCCTTTATTGTGGCATCCATGCTCAACTAAAGCTTTCTTAATTTCATATTTATTTCCTGCAATCTTTGCAGCATACGAATTTAAGGTTGGCAAGTTGAGTTTTGTGCCAATGTATGAAACTGTTGGAAGTGTAATCGTTGCACCGTAAGTTCCAACACCATCCGCTTCAATTTCTCTAGCGTATGATAAACACGCTTCCATGTCCGATGTATCAATACACCTATATGCAGTTGCAGCTATAAACCCAGGGCATGTTATATTTTTATCTACACAAAAGGCATTGTGCCCAAATTCTCGAATTCGTTTGATAAGTGTTGTTTGGTATGTTCCGCCACCGATGACCAGTATATTACTCAAACCTTCTCAACCTCCAAAGCATGCACGATAAATCTGTCTGTAAACATACTCAACTTTATTTACCGCTTCACTTCCCTCATTAGCTTTAGCTACAATATACCCACATCCATCAAGATTTGTGTGGTACTCATTGACATGCATACCTACCGACATATGATGATATATTTCAACATTATGTTCTCTTTCCAGTTGACTTATGTCGGGTAGGCAATTGATGTTTCCTTCTGGGAAAGCTAGAAGTCTTGTTGCAACAGATGTATAGATTGACGGAGTCAAATCAACATGCTCTCCGAGGGAACTACTAATTAAAGCTCTGATGTAATCAATTCCTGTTCCATAGGGAACAATATGCGACCCGATTAAATTTCCTCCCATTCTGGCGCCAACATCAACGATGTGTATATCTCCAGACTCGTTTATTATAAGATCCATATTGACAGCTCCGTGATTAATTTCAAGAGCTTTAATAGCTTTCTCTACACAAGTTTTAGCTTTACGCTCAACCTCTATTGGTAACTCATTTGGAATCTGGTGACCAATTTCTGCATAGTATGGGGGTGCAGTCATCCTTTTTTTCATGATGGCCAGCACATGTACCTCGCCATTAATCACAATACTTTCTGCACCATATTCTTCGCCAAATATAAATGATTCAACTATAGCTTTATGAACTAACGAAGAAGAAATAGCCAGATTACAGGCATTTTTAAGATTTTCAAAGTTATCTACTCTAATTGTTGCCCTACTTCCAGAACCATCGCATGGTTTAACCATTACTGGATAGTGGATAGTTAACTCTTCTAAGTTCGTCTTTGAATCTACTTCAAACGCCTCGTGTGTATCATCAACATTAGCGTCAATTAGTTTCCGCCTAACCGAATACTTATTTTTTATCCTCTTCGCCGATTCGTAATTCAATCCTGCGAGTCCCATTTTATCCGCTATATAACTTGTAGATAATACCCCAAAATCTGTTGCAACTGTAAGAACGCCATCAATGTTTTCTTTCTTTGCAAATCTGAGAGAAGACTCAGCATCAACGATATTGATAACTGCACCTTTATCAGCATGTTTTAATCCGACCGCTTCCGGATTTCCATCGATAGCTATAGTATAGTATCCAAGCTTTTTCGCTCTCCGTATTACAAAATCCTGTAAAAAACCCGCTCCTACAATCAATATCTTTTTCATTCAATTAGCACCGTTCTATCTTATATGGTTTCTGACATCACGCTTTTCAAGCTATTGCACACATACTCAACATCTTCATCTGTTAGAAGGGTGTGAAGAGGCAAAGTAAATAGATTCTCGTAATAATTATAGGCATTTGGAAAATCGTCAATACTCCATCCCAAGTTCTTGTATGCGGTCATCATCGGAAGGGGTTTGTAATGGACATTAGATGCTAAACCTATCCTTGCCATCTTCTCTATTATTTCATTTCTCTTCTCTGCATTAATACCTGGTATACGAACAATATATAGATGGTTTGAACTGTCCATCCCATTTACATGATGTATGAGATGAACCAAGCCGAGTTTATCACACACTGAATCATATCTCTTAATAATCTTGGCTCTCCTATCCAAAAGGCCCCGGTAGCGGTCAAGCTGTCTCAAACCAATAGCCGCCATTATATCCGTCATGTTACATTTATACCAAGGCCCAATTACGTCGTATTCCCACGCTCCAACTTTTGTTTTTGCTAAAGCATCTTTACTCTGTCCGTGAAGAGAAAGGAGCTGATAGAATCTATAGATTTCATCATTTTCAACGCCATTAATTGGCAACCATGCACTCGCACCACCTTCAGCAGTCGTAAAATTTTTTACAGCGTGAAAGGAAAAAGACGTAAAATCCGCAATCTCCCCACAGTTTTTTCTTTCTGGCTGAGCCATCTTCCCTGTTCCATTGCGAGAAACAACGCGACTTGCGCCGAGACTATGCGCACAGTCCGCTACGATAGCTACTCGCCCAATTGCCCGCTGAATTCTGCTGCTTAATGCGGATAACGGATCGTTGGAATCATCAATGGGTTTAAACTGGCTTCTCTTCCGTTCTACGATCTCGAAAACTCGATCATAATCGCAAACGATGCCACCCAAATCCACAGTAATGATGGCCTTTGTTTTATCTGTAATCGCTGCTTCTAGCGCCGCATAATCCATTTCTGGCATGTGAGTGGTGGGATCGCCGTCTTTCTGGATATCTACAAATACTACTTTAGCTCCGCAATGTATGGCGGCTGAAGCAGATGCTGTGTATGTATAAGCGGGAACAATCACCTCGTCACCAGGACGAATACCCCATATGCGCAAGTTCAGTTCTTCTGCGGCGGTTGCACTGTTCAGACAAACAACACGATTTGAATACTTTTTTATGTTTTCATCGGTTGTACAATCTATATCCGTTTTCCCAGTTTCAATATATGCAGCCAGTCTTCTCTCCAACAGCTTAGTTCTGGGGCCAGTAGTAATCCACCCACTTTTTAGTGCTTCTGTTACTTCCCCAATTTCTTTTTCGCTGATATCTGGTGGGCTGAAGGGAATGATCCGTTTATTGATCCCCTCAACGTTGATCTTAGCGGGAGCCTTTACGATCTGAAGTAACGCATCAGCCTTATTCTTATACATCAAATAACCGGCGTAATCCTGCAGATTTAAATAGCGCTCAGCGCATACCTCTTCTAGTTTTTTCCTGACAGTATTGTCCAAAAGAGGATTTGCAATAAAAATATTGCGAACTTTGTATTTTTCAATACCGTATTCAATTCGTTCCGGGCCACCAATAACTGGTACACCGTTCAGTAAAAACCCACTCATCCCGCTTATATCATCAATAATGCAAACCGGGCGAAAGCTGTTTTCCCTGTCGCTTTCTAAATATTCCATTATCCTTTTCGCATCGCTTCCATGCCCAACTATCATTGAATTCTCAGCTGGAGAAGCATGCCTAATGATTTTCGCTTTCTCCATTAAAAAGATTCTATAACCTAGACGAATGCTACAAAGAAGAAAAAACTGGAGGATCGTTCCCAAAATATAATAGGTCTTGGGAAAACCATCCATAAAGACAGAAGTGACAATAATATGAATACTGCTTGTTATGACTGATGAAAACAAGATTCTATTAAAATCATGCATGCCGGCATATTTCCACATACCATTATACAATCTGAAAATAGCAAAAACAACGATACATATCACTGTATATATCGGCGCAAAATGCATCCAACTGTTTAGCTTTTGATGGAACAATTCCGATATGCTTCCATAGCCAAAGAAACGAGCATACAAAGCAATATAATACGCAGCATTAACAGCGATTATATCCAAAACAACTAACAATGTATTCATCAGGTAATACTTCATTTGTGTTTTGTTTTGCATACTATTCGGACTCCTCTATTTTATTATATCATTCAGTTCAGTAATCGTAGGAAACATTTTTTTCAGGTCTACCTGCTATTATAGTCGCTATTTTGATGTAGCCCCTTCGATCATGCCTTTCGCGCATCACTCTGTTTTGATAAATTGGTTTCGGTGACTGTTATCGGTCCAAAGCTTACTATCGATAATGGTTTATTCATCAGAAAGTACTATTCTGTCAAATATATGTCTTCTCACCTAGCTCTGCTGTCTACTGCCGACACTCAGCAGTAGACAGCAAAGTCACGCTTCGCCTGTCTATTTTTTATTTCCTACTTATCCTCACAATTTTCGCCTTATAAATTTCTTATTCACAACCCAGCCTCACAAAATTCGTCTGGTGCATTTTCTATTACTAACCTAGGATCTTTGCAGAGTATTTCGGACCCCCGGGGCAAGTCTGTCTGAAACCAATTTCGACCCGTTCTGATGTTAATAACCCGATTTTCTTTGTGCAATCTGGCCATAATTTCGGCCAAATCTCAAATCTTTCGCACTAAGCGGCTCTGGTGCAGAACGTGTTGCCAATGAATCGTATAAATGTATCGTTTAATGCAGCGTTTAATGTATCGTTTTGCGTTGAAAGTAGCCGCCGAACGTTGAAGTTTGTTGTTTCCGGCATATTTTCACCCGTTTTGTCTCGTTCATTTTTTATCATTCGTAGCGTTTGCTTTCCAACCGTCTCGTTTTAGTCGTTTTTTCGCCAGAAATGTGCCAACAGAATTTTACCAACTTGCTGCCCTGTGCCAAAAGAACTTTTCTAACTTGCTGCCGGTGCCAACAGAATTTTATTGAGTTGCTGCCTTTTTTGGCACTTCCTCACTTTCTGCGCGGCTGAGTTTTTCAATGAGCGCATCGATCAACTCCCGGGAATCCATGCTCAAAGATCGATAGGTATCCATGATATGTTGGACGTGCTCATCACTCTCTACCAGTATCCCTGCTGTCTCTTTCTTTTGTTTCCGGATGCTTTCTGGGGGTACATAATACTCTCTCTCATCAGTATCTCCCTGCAGATACGCAATCGAAACATCAAAAAAGCTTGCCAACATATCATATGTTTCCGGACTTTTCGGCAGCCGCTGTTCCATTTCCCATTTTTGAACCGCATCTCTGCCCACGCCGATTTCTTCAGATAACGCCTGCATAGATAAGCGCTTCTCGTGTCTCAACGCTCTCAGGCGATTTGCAAATAGTGTCTGATTCATGAATCTAACATCCATCCATTATCTCATGGTCATCAGGTTTTCCAGCTTTTGATCCAGTTCACCATCCGGCTCGACCAACAAGCCTCTGTCCTGATCAGCCTTATGCATTGCGCGAATTACTGATTTCACTACCTCTTTAGAGTCATCGCTCATCCGCGAGAAAAGAATCATATACCTGAGCATGGTATCCTGATCATTTTCCGGTAGCCATTCACCAGCCTCTATACCGGCGGGTGGTTGCCGATCATCAGTGCTGCCAAGCAAATATCCTAAAGATACATCGAAGTAGTCACTGATCTTCTCCAGAGTATCAACCTCGGGCTTACGTATGCCACGTTCCCAGACCGAAACCGTTCCAAGCGTCACATTCAAGGCATTCGCAAGTTCGGTCTGGTTTAGCCCCCGCTCTTTTCTCAGGGCATGTAGCCGTTCTGAAAATGTAGCCATCTTTGGTCCTCCTATTTTGTTTGTTTTTGACTGTTTGGCGATTATTTTATATCCTAAAAGGCTTGACTTTTCATCTTTTAACGATTAAAATAACCATGCTGGCCAACTGCAAAAGCCGCTAAACAATCAATTCTCATCCAGGAGGTACGCATTCATGAACTACACCCCTGTCACCGTCATCTCAGCAACCACCACCAGTTACGGAAAACCTTCTTCCCGCACGATCAATGCTGCTCGTATCGAGTCCGACTCCAATTGTGCTTACCTCTTCGAGCCAACGAAGAGAGATCTCGATATCCTCGGATTTGAGATCAGCCCTGGCTCAACCATCATCGATCAGGGCAAGCATTACACTTGCAGTGAGGTTCAGTCCTCAGCGTTTTGCAAAAGGCAGATGATCTGCGCCATCGTAAAGCCCATTGCCATAGCTGAACAAACAGCAGAGGCGCAAACCACAAGTCCTGAAAAAGCTGTCCAACAAACTGAAACCATTCAGCGCAAGCTCGAAGAACTGCATTCCATGCTTGAGACCGCTAAGAACTCAGCTGCTACACAGCCCATGATCCCGCTCATTGAAACCGCTATCGAGGCTCATGAAGATAGCCTCAAGAACATTCGAATCGTTGAGGATCTGAAGCGCAAATTACCAAAGCGCATCATCCTACGTGCTACGCACATCGCCACCTGGGCCAAGGATCGTTACTGCTTAGGTGTCTACTACCCAGTCGATGATCATTATGTCTTCGAACTGGAGCAGACGAAGAGATGGTTCAACCTCTGCAAATTTCTTCCCAGAGTTGGTTACCTGCTGATTCCCGAAGATAGCAATTGCAAGTACGTGGTCACGAGCGTAAGCTATCGCGACAAGCGTCCCAAGAGGACCATCTTTACCGCTGTCCCCGCTAATGTTGCATGATGCTCTTTCCAGCCGCCCCACGGCGGCTTTTTTGTTTACTCTCCTTTCTCCAGCAACCACTTGGCGCTGTTCTCTGCAGTCGTAATGTCTCCAACGTCAAATCTGTCTGTTTCCTGTTCGTTTCTTATTTGCTACTCAACCCAGTGAGTTTTTAAGCCGTTCATTTGTTATTTACTACTTGACCCAAGCGGTTTATCCACTGTCTTTTTGTTATTTACAACCTGACCCACGGGGGCATTAACCCAAGGTCTAGCGAATAGTCTGTCTGAAAACTCTCAAGCCGCTATTCGGCCGTTAAAAACCGGTTTGTTTTGCACTATTTGCACAATTTTTCTCCCGTTTTCAGCGCTTTGAGCGTAGAACTTGTCAAAGACCATTTTGTTGCCAATGAAACCTGTCTGATTGCTCATGTACCCAGTGAAATCATTAATCTCAATGTCTTTTGCAGCATGTCTGATTTGATCACGCTGTTCCTTGGTCATTTGCTTTTCGGCAATGAAGACTGCTTTGATCCCTTTCTCAGTAACGGTTTTCTCGATTGCTTCCATACTGATAACCGGTATACCATCCATCATTCTACCGCTATCCTTGCCGACAATAGCTACAGCGCGGAAAACTGTATTGTCTTCCAGGTGGTGAACGATCTTGCGGCCAAGCTCGTTTGAGCCGACTACCAGCACCGGTACTGTCTCAATCTTTCGATTTGCTATCTTGGTTTTCTCCGCAAGAAGTATCTTATGGGAAAAGCGAATCAGCACTACGAAGATAAACTGAATGACCGCTCCTATCACATAGTATGAGAACGGCATGCGGTTTGCTTGCGCACCAGGGAGCAGGGCCAGAACTATCATCGAAGCAGCAACTTGCAGCACCACAGTCACAACATTTGCAGTGATAATCCGGTTCATGTCGTTCAAGCCAGCAAAACGCCACATTCCTCCATAAAGCTTGAATAGAGCAAATGCTGCGATGGCCAAAACCGTGTAAACCGGCGCAATGCGCCAGAAGTAGTCCACGTAGTAGCCGACCGAAACCCTGAACTCTCCGTTTACGAAGAACCGGATATAAAGGGCGAGTAGGTATGAAAGATTCACCGCCAGAATATCCAGGATCACAATCCAAAGATCGTTCTTGATGAAGTCTTTCAAGCGCTGTGAAAAGGTATTTGCCAATTGAGATCTGCTCCTTTCAAGTAGACAGCTATCTCTAACCTCAAACGAGGATCCCTTTACCTGCTTCACAGCGGTAATATATGTTCAGGTCATCGACATCTATTAGCCAAGACCGTTTTTCTCATACTGTTTATAGTTACAATCACGCCTATGTCGAGCAATCGCGACATCGAGGTAGGGTTGTAAACATGAAATGAACCACTCTCATGCTACGTATCATGTTGACAACCATACCTTTGTGTATTTACAACGTCAGGCGAGTCAATACAAACAGGTCTATCGCAAACCCTTGATTTTCCTACACTTTCGCTTTCCGGCTGTTCGTTTCATATTGCCCACCATAACTCACTACACTTACAAAGTCGCCTTTGTCACCATGTTCCGTCCCGATCTACTCGTCAAAGTCGCTTTGGCAATAAGATAGGAACCGGGTTCTCTACTTTGCCAAGGTCGTCAATAAGAAATATCCAACCTGTCTAAACCTGTCTGATTTGTCTTTTTCCACCCAGCCGTTACATATTGCCTTCTTTGACCTTGTCTACTTTGCTATCTTTACCAGACTGCCATTATCAATAACAAATGCTCAGAGAGGATTTTTGCTGTTAAAACTCATGTGCATTTCTTATTACCAACCGAGGATTTGTCGAAAACCTGTCTGAAAACGCTCCCATGGCGTTCTGTGATGTAGTTTTTGAGCAAAGTGCTTAAAAATCAGGCTGCTTGAGAGCAACAAACGGGGGATTTTTCGTGCAATTTGCTCCCATTTAGCATAGTGACAATGAATCGTATAAACAAAGAGTCCATAAATAATTATCCTTATCCCTTTTTATTCACAAGGTCATACCCTACCCAGACGCTTCGCTTTTGATGATCGAACTCAAATTCGACGCAGCAGCGTTTACGGCCGCGGTCAAGTTTGATGATGGTGCCCTCCATGTTATTCCAAAGGGGATCGGAGATCTTGCAGCGATCGCCTACTTCGGCCACTTGAATGCTGCCGAGCGTCCCGTTGCAGCTTAAGAGCATCTCTGCGAATGCAAGATCCCGATCTTTTAATTCGCTGTTTCCAAGGCAGCGTATGATGCCGTCAACTGGGAAACGCGGATGTATGGGGGTCTGCGAATACAGAAACAAATAACCTGGCAGCCAATCGTGCGACTGTTCGATAGCTTTTCCTTTCACCCATTTCCGCTGGATGATCTTGGGCGAAATGCAATGATAATGATATACGTTTGAAATTGTAGCCGCGATCATGTCGCAGTGCTGTGTTTCGCAGAAAAGGCAGTAGGCGTACACTCGAAATAACCTCAAAATCAACAAGAATAGATGCTTTTAAACAAGCTTCGCCATCCGGGCATTTTTGAATACCCGGATGGCGATTAAAAGGTTTGTCACAGAGATCTCCCGGCCTGTCAATCCGATCAGTGCCGATCAATCACCGATTTGTCAGTCCTCGGAGAACAGGAATTCTATCATTGCCTCATGATTGGCTTCCTTATCGACGATATGCCCCTTGGCGCCGGCAACGATTTCGTAAGGCTGTGTAGCTTCGATCGGGAAAACGGCGGTTTTCAATCCGCTGAAGATATTTACACCCTGCCGCGCAGCCGCGTAGCCGACCTTGGCCAGCGTGATCGAGATATCGGCGATCTCTTCTTCGTTCAGATTATGATATGACATCTGGAAGATAGGCGCGATCAGCTGCCGGATCAGAGCCTTATCGTCATCGGTGATATGGTCCAGGTTGATGACCGCGCGTCCTTCAGTCTCTGTCGGGTATCCACTCTCGTCCGTATAGAAAGCCACGAGCTCGCCGACGCTTTTGCCAACGCTGTTGAACAGGTTGGAAATAACGCTCACTTCACGCAGGCAGCAGTTATAGACCGAGTCATACTGAAGCCAGCCGAAGCCGACGGCCTGGAGACCGTTCAAATGCGTTTCAGGGCCGAAATCACTCAGGTAGTATTCCTTAGCGAGCATTTCCGCCGCCATCTGGCTCAGCAGTCCCGAGTCAGCCTGAGCCTTGATGCTTTCTTTTTTATTCGCGACAATGCCGTTGAGGGCGTTGCGTTCCGCGCGGGAAATGTCAATGTCGACACCGCCGTAAGCATCGATCAGGTTCGCAAGGTTGAGGAAGTTCAACGACATGTACTTGTCAATATCCAATCCGAAGTTATGATTGAATACCTTCATCGTCTCTTCGGGACCGTTGTTTCTGTAGGGCATGTCGATCTTCTGCGGAAGGTCATACCCTTCATAGTCGATAAACGTATCCCAGGTGAACGTCATCAGGCGTATTTTGCCCTGCTCAGGATTCATGGCGACAACCATCAGCGTGTTTCCGGCGTTGCCACCGCTGTTGTTCATTCCCTCGTTGCAGATCAGAAGGAAATTGACCCAATCCTTCAGTTTCTCATCCTCTGCCGTTTCCGCGAACGCGAATACAGGCAGCAGACAGACGACTGTCAGGACCGCGACGAACCGAATAGCAAGAGCCTTCAGGGATGAAGAAGTATTTTTCATATCGTTCTGAACCCCCTTTCTCAGGAAGCGAGATCAAGCTCGACAGAAACAGGCTGTCTGTTCATGTCATAGCAATTGGTGACGATCAGCTCATCGTTTTCGTTATAATAGCCGTTCCAGCCCGCGTAACCGTCCATATTGTTGGTCAGCTTGTTATAGCGGTCCAGGTAACGCTCCGAGATGCAACGCCCTTCGCTGTCGTATTCACGCTCTACACTTGAGTAGCCCTTGAGGCAGTTTGTGGGCACCTTATTGGCGTCATAATAGCCTTCCCAGGTTCTGTTGCCGTTCTCGTCCTCTTCATACTCCAGGATCGCGTATCCCTCCGTCGTATCGATCGGCTTGCCGTCCTGACCGATGAAGGTGACGTCATGGACGCGGGTCACAGGATAATAGAGCATGCTGATTCCCCACGCGCCGTTGACAGAGGCTGTAGGTTCGCCATTGACATCAAGATAGTACTGGAAGTACTTTTCCATTCTGGCGGCGTTGCTCAGATCATAGTCATAGTAGATACTGGCATAGCCGTTCTCATTTGTCACAGGATTCCCGTTGATATCCAGCCAGGACTCCAGCTCAAGGTTATCATAGGAGTTATAGGTGCGGCTGATGCCATGCGCGCCATTGACGGTGGTATCCTGATCGGCCGCGTCGAAGTAGCGGATCATGGAGATCTTTCCGCGGCTGGTATACTCACGCTGGATGACGCTGCTGCCCTCAGGCCCGATGGTCGGCTTATCCGTGCCGTCGAAATACCTTTCCTCAACCACGCGGTCGTAGCGGTCATAGGTCTTCAGGGAGTACGGGATCCTGCCGTATTCATCCGGCTGCGCTTCATTCGCGGACTTCATGACGTGCGTTCCCTTTTCCGCGTCCTCGGAGACCATGGTCCTGCGGCTGTAACCATCAGGAGACGCCGCCGGCTTTCCATCCTCGTCAAGATAATACTCTTCCTGGATCAGGCCGGATTCGGTATAGCTGATGAAGTGAGAAGCATAGCCTTCACGGATGTTGACGGGATGATCGAGCTCATCAAAATACTCTTCGCTGATGACGCGGCCTTCGTCATCGTGATCGATCACCGAATAGGCGTAGCGTTCGTCATCGGAGACGACGCCCATGTCATGCGTATCATAGTAGTGCTCAGAGGTCAGGTTGCCAAGCTCGTCATAGGTGTACTTGGCGTACGCATACTTCATGGTGGTGTTGGTCAGATTGCCTTCAACATCATAGTATGTTTCTTCCGTCACATTGCCCAGAGAATTGTAGGCCATCGTTTTCTTGGCGTAGCCGCGGCGGTTGGTGCACGGGTTGCCCGCACGGTCGAAGAAGCTGATGGAAGTCTCACGTCCGGCCAGGTCGTATGTATATCTGACCTCGGCATATTCGCCCGCATAGAACACGGGATTTCCGGAAGCGTTGAAATACTTGACAGAGTAAATGCGGCCATCGGGATCGATATCACGCGTCAGGTACGAATACTGACCGGAGGTGTGGATAGCCGGCCGGCCCTGAATGTTCAGCAGATGCTCTTCCACGCAGTGATTCCGGTCATCATAGGTGAAGGTGATCTCCGCGTAGCCGTACTGGCACCAGGTCAGGCTGCCAGTCTTATTGTAGTAGGACTGGCGTACAAGGTTATCCCGGTTGTCATAGGCGTATCCAATGGCCGCGTAGCCTCCGTTCAGGGTGAAGGGCTGACCGTCAGCATCGAGGTATTCACGCTTTACGATGCGCTTTCTCGCGTCCCACGTATTGCGGATCGCGGCATATCCATAGGTGTTCGGTACCGGCGTGTCATCCAGCCCGAGGTAGGTTTCTCGCAGGACACTGCCGTTCTTATCCACCGTTCTCTGGATAGCGGAATAGCCTGCGCTGATATAGGAGCGGACCATGTGATCATCGTAATAGGTGAGCTTGGTCACATACTGGTTGTCGTCATACTCATACTCGATGACCGCGTAGCCGTCTTTGCAGAGGATCAGCTGCCCGGAACCATCCACAAAGGACTGACGCCAGACCTTCCCCTGATCGCTGTACTCATAGCGGATCCCGGAATAACCGGCGGAGATGATGCAGGGAAGCCCCTTCGTGCTCAGGTAGGTTTCGCTGGTCTTGCGGTTGTTGGAATCATAGGTATAGTCGATCGTAGCGTATCCCCAGGGCGTTTCGACAGGCAGAAGCGCGGCGCTGAGGTATTCGATCCTGGTCCTGTTGCCGCGCCCGTCGTAGGATACTCGGGTAGCGGCGATCCTGTCCGTAACGGAAGCGATGTGTTCCGCTTCATCCAGATACTGCTCAAGGATGACGTGATTGCTGCTGTCATACTCTCGCTGCCACACGCTGAAGCCTTCCGGCACGCGGGTCAGCTTGTCACGCTCGTTCATATAGCGGACCTGCAGCACGTTGTTCGCGTTATCGTATACATAGCCGATGGCCGAGTACCCTTTCGCCGTCATGACGCGCTTCATGTGCTCATCATAATAGCTTTCCTGCGTCAAACGGTTGCGGCTGTCGTAGGTGTATTCGATAACGGCATAGCCGCCTGTGATGGTGACGACGTTCTCGTTATAATAGTATACCTTGCGCACACAGTTGCCTGCCGCGTCATACTCGCTGGTCACGCGATTGTAACCGTCAGGCATCAGGGTCGGATGGCCTTCCAGAACGAACCAGGCCTGCTCAGTGCAATTGCCGTTCGCGTCGCGCGCGTAGGTAATGTAGCTGTACGGCCCGTCCTGCAGCAGGTACCAGCCCTCTTCGTCGAAATAGCCGACGCTGGTCAGATAGCCCTGATTGTTCCAGGTCTGCACCTTTCTGGCGTAGCCGGACGACTGAACAAGCAGCTTGTCGTCTGCGCCGGCGTACTCTTCGGTCAACAGGTGGCCCATATTGTCATAGGTGCAGGTTTTCTTCGCATACCCCTTTGAGGAAACAGTAAGTTCACCGTTCAGATCATAGTAAGCTTCGGTCAGGACATTGCCATTTTCATCGTAGGTATTGACAAGCGCCGCATAGTCGCCGTGCAGCATGTAAGGCGTGCCGGTCTCATCATAATAGCGCTCGCTCAATAAGCGATTCTCGGTGTCGTACTCACGGATGACCTCAGCCGCACCCGCCTTGACATCTGTCGGTTTGCCGTTTTTACCGAGATACACTTCCCGGGTCAGGTTACCGCGCAGGTCATACTCGCGGAGCAGGCCCGCGTATCCATTCTGGCACTCCGCAGGCTGACCGTCGGCTCCATAATAAGCTTCTGTCAGCTGATGTCCCTCATTGTCCCAGGTATATACCGCTTTGTGATATCCTGCCTCTACAGCAGTCGGGAGCATCTGCGCGTTGAAGAAGGCTTCGCTGGTCAGATTGCCCTGATAGTCGTAGGTCAGTTCACGCTTCGCATAGCCGAACTCAGTATCGACAGGCTGCCTGTCGGCGCCAAGATACGTAACAGCGGACAGAACTCCATTGGAATCATACTCCTGTGTAACAACGGCATAATTATCACGATTCACGATCAGGCCGCCTTCAGCGTCATATCGCGCCTCTTCGGTCATTCTGCCCGCGTTGTCGACCCTGCGCTCGAAACGCGCGTAGCCGATGGTGGCCGGTACAGTCAGCTGACCGTTTTCATCGTAATACTTCCTTGCCAGCAGGTTGCCATATGCGTCATATTCCTGTTCATAGGAAGCGTATCCATTGGAGAGCAGAATGGGATTTCCGTCCGTGCCGAGATAGGTGATCCTGCTGACCAGCCAGTTTCTCTCATCATACTCGAGTTTCCTGGCGGCATATCCTCCGGTGACCATGACCGGCTTATCGTCCGCTCCGAAATACGCTTCATACACCATGTGGTGCTGATCGTCATATTCACGCTCGACGCGCGCGCTGCCGTTGACATTGACCAGAGCGTCGTCCGCGTTATAATAGGAAACGGAGGTGATGTTTCCGTTGACATCATACTGATATTGAACGGAAGCGTAGCCGCCGAAGCTTACCGCGGAACCGTCGGCGCCGAAATACTTTTCGCCGGTGTGGTGATCAGACACATCATAGGTATGTCTCTGCGCGGCGTACTGGCCTGCGGAATTGACAGCTTCCCCATTCTCATCGAGCGTTACGCTCCACAGGAGCCTTGAATTGTTGTTATATTCGCTCAGCAGGATCGCGTAGCCTCTTTTGCTCATGCAGGGCTGACCGTTCACCGCGTAATAGCGGGCCGTCGCCTGCTCAAGGCCTTTGCTGTAGGTATACTCGACCCTGTGGGCGCCATTGACAACAGAAGTTGAGGGATTTCCGGCAGCGTCATAGAATTCCTCAGCAAGGAGCAGATTCTTTTTCGGTCCGCCATAGGTCATCGTACGGACATAGGAGCCATCCAGACTCTGAACCGGCTTGCCGTCCTTATCAAAGTACGCTTCATAAACAGGGGGCTCAAGGGGATCTGTTCCTTCATATTTATACTCGATAGAGGCGAACTGCCGCTCGTCGTTGCGGGCCGGTTTCCAATCGTGGTCCATGTAGGTCGTTTTGGTCACCTGTCCGTTTTCATTGTAATCATTGACCAATCCGGAATAGCCGGCTTTGACCTGGATCAGCTTAAGATCCGTACCAAAGTATTTTTCCTGATGGACCTGATCCGGGTAGGTGACCCAGTGATCCTTATTATCTTTGTCGCGGACCAGGGAGCGGCGCCAGAGCACCTCCCGCCGGGCATAGCCGCCCTGAGACATCGTGTAATCGCCTACTGTATTATAGAAGGTCTCACGATAATCGAACTCAGGCTGATCATATTCATACTCGATCATGGAGTAGCCGTAGGTGATCATGGTTTTTTCGCCGTCAGCGCCGTAGAAGGTCTCCCAGTGCTTCAGAGTGCTGCCGCCATAATACTCCGTCGTTACTTTCGCGTATCCGTCCATCCGCTTGATGAGGGAATCATCAATGTTCAGGTAAGCGGTTTCCACTACCCTGTTCAGTTCATCATAGGTATGCGTGACAGAGGCATAGCCCGCGGTGCAAAGGATGCGTTCATCGTCAATACCGTAATAATCCGTGCGGGTCAGATTGCCCTTTTCGTCATAGGTGTTGACTTCACGATTCCAGCGCCGCGCCCCGAGTACCTTGTCCCCGCGAAGGCCGTAAATCTGAGTAGAAAGCAGCAGGCCGCTGACAGGCGTTTTTGCTCCGCTGTACTCAGTCACGACAGCGGCTCCCCCTTCAGTACCGATGAGCGGGGTGCCGTCATCATTCAGATACCGTTTGGTGATCGTCCTGAGCTGATCAGTCTCAGCCACTTCGTAGGTAATACGCGCGAAGCCGCCGGTGGGCCTTGTCAGCTGGCCGGCCGCGTCAAAATACTCAGTGGAGAGGATTTGGTCGCCTTCCCAGGCGTCACGCCGATAGCTGTAGCTGCCAGGGATATCCGCTCTGCTTCCGTCAGCCGCGTAACGGTCTTCCGTGATCAGATGATACGCGCCCTTGGAATCGGCTTGATAAGTATATTCGGCCCGTGCAAATCCGTCGTCAATGGCGACAGGTTCGCCATTCAGTCCGAAGTACGCCACGCTGAGCTCGTTGGAATGATCATCGTACGTGTATTCCGCACGATAGAACCCCCTCGCGTTCAGCGCCGGCCGGCCGCTCAGATCATGCGCCGTTTCACTGATCAGGTTTCCCGAGTCATCCCAGACACAGTCCGTCTCGACAAGAGCCGGGAAGGACAGCGCCGCTTCCCCGATCGCTCCAGACGGTATACTGAGCGTCAGGAGAAGCAGAGCAGTGACGAGCAATTTGAGCCTTGTGTTCATTTGTTTTCCGCCCCCTTATGGTTAACATGATGGTGTTCATGTTCCTGCGCATCTTCGTGCTTGCGATGATCGCTGCTGTGATAATAGCTGTTGTAATACTTATTGTAGTATCTTCTGCTGTAGTAACTGCCCTGGTTGATTTTTTCCCCGTAGAATACGAAGCCCAGCACCTTCATGTCTGTGAGCTCCGCCGCTTTCAGCGCCTTGCGGACCTCCCGCTGGTCCGAATAGTCCTGCCTGACGACGAACAGGCAACCCGCCACGTGGGAAGAAACGACCAGAGGATCTGACACGATGTTGATCGGCGGCATATCGATCAAAACGAGGTCATACCGCTTTTCAAGTTCCTGAAGGACGTCTGTCATGTCCTTTGAACTCAGGAGCTCAGCGGGGTTGGGAGGCAGGTGACCGGCCGGGAGCAGATCGAGCATTTCCCGTTCGCTCTTCCGGATCGCGTCGTCGAGGCTGCAGGTTTTGATCAGCACCTCGGATAAGCCGGGCAGCTTTCTGTCATACTCAAAAATGTCCCTCTGCGTGGCCCTTCGCAGGTCCGCGTCGACCAGCAGGACATGCTTGCCGCTCATCGCGCAGGATATCGCCAGGTTAGCCGTGATCGTGGACTTGCCTTCGCCGGAAATAGCACTCGTAACCACGACTGTATGGCTCTCTTTGCCGACCAGCGTATACAGCAGGTTCATTCTCAGCTTCGCATAATGCTCCAGCACTGTCATGGAGCTGCTGTCCTTCAGCAGGAACTCGCTGGGATTGCTGTCCCCCGATTTGGTGCGCTGGATGGAAGATAGCACCGGAGGGGTGAAGTTGTTGGTCAGGTCGTCCGTATCCTTGATCTTGCGGTCCAGCAGGAACAGCAAGACCAGAATGCCGGCCGCCAGCACGGCGCCGGCCAGCGCGCCGGTCATGGCCCGCCGCATCTCGTTGCGGCTGTCCGCTCTCAAAGGTACCGTGGCGTAATCGACGACCTCAATGTTTCCGGCGCTGACTACACGGATGATTTCCGCCGGTGCTACGTCCAGCACCATGTTGCAGATGTCAGCGGATTTCTGTCCATCGTTCGTTCGGCAGACAACTTCCACCACGCCCGTTTCCGAAACGGAGCGCATGGACAGTGTTCCGCGGAGATACCCCGGCGTGATTCCCGGATAAGCAGAGGCCAGACGTTCCGAAACGACGTCCATCACCTTGTTGCTCTTCATGACGATGGTATACGTGTCGATCAACCGCACCGCCGAGGAGAGATCGGAGGTATTCGTATATCCGTAGTTCACCAGGTTGGGATTTCCGTTGTATACATACATCGTTCCCGAAGCCGTGTAGGTATCGACCCTCGATCTGGAGACGTACCAGTACATCGCACCGAAGCCGATCACCGCGCATATGGCCACGATCCAGATTCTTTTTAATATAAACAGCGAAAGCTTGACAAGATCAATCTGAGCAGTCCTGCGATTCTGCATCCAAACAGTTCCTCGTTTCAGCGGCATATGGTCAAGTAGGCATTCTCCCCTGTTAAAACAGGGCAACATTTTTACGCGATCAATGGCCGTTCGCTTTCGAGGCCTCCTTTCTTATTATCCGTTTCATTATATTCATTCTTTCCTTATATGTCAATCTTTTTTGCGTTGAATTCCCAGCAAAATACGAACGTTTCATATAACGTTTTGCGCTAAAATTCGGTTGAAAAAGCGGTCCGCCTCACCAGAAACAGACCGCCATGTTTTCTTTACGATGCTTATTTTGCGCTGAGTCTCTGCCTTTCCACCAGCTCAGCGAATATCCCGTTTTTCTGTATCAGCTCGTCATATTTGCCGTCTTCCACGATCTTTCCTCCATCCAGAACGAGGATCCGGTCGCAATTTCTGATCGTTGAGAGGCGGTGCGCAATCACGATCCTGGTGCACTTCATTTTGTCGAGAGCCTCGGAAACCTTCTGCTGCGTGATATTGTCAAGCGCGGAGGTCGCCTCGTCAAACATCAGCACCTTCGGTTTCGGCGCGACAGCCCGCGCGATCATCAGCCGCTGCCTCTGCCCACCGGATATGCTTCCACCGCCTTCCTGCAGCACTGTATGCATCCCCATCGGCATCTCGCGGATATCATCAGCGATCCCAGCGATCTCGGCCGCTTCCCAGGCGTCCTGCTGTCTGAGGGTAGGCGCGGTAATGACGATATTTTCAAATATACTGCCTGAGAACAGCTTGCCATCCTGCATGACTGTGCCGATATGCCTGCGCACGGAGTGCATGTCGAGCCTCGATATATCCTTTCTGTCATAGTATATCGCTCCGCGCCACGGCTTTTCAAAGCCCAACAGCAGCCGCATCAGTGTCGATTTTCCGCATCCGCTCCTGCCAACGATCGCCACATACTGCCTGGCCGGGATCTGGATGCTGAGATCGTCGATAACCGGCTTGCTCTCTGTGTCATATCCAAAGGTCACGTGCGACAGTTCAATGCTTCCCGAAAGCCTGTCGACAGTTTCGAGTCCCTCCGAAAGCTCCGGCTTCGCCTCCAGCAGGGGCTTGATCAGCTGGATACTGGGCCGGATGGCCGCCGCGGCCAGCGCTACTGAAGCCAGCGCCGAAAAAGCCTCCGAAATATAGGCGTAAGCAGCGTTGAAGGCGTAATAGTCCTCGACCCTGACGCCGTCCCGCACAGATATATAATACATCAGGGCTGTGCCGATCATGCTGACAGCGGTCGTGATGACGCCGTTCAGCCTGATGATCCCTGGGGGATTATACGTCAGTTCAGCGCCCTTGGAGTACATGTCCGCCCATTTCACAAAAGCTCTTTTTTCAGCGCCGGAAAGCCGGATCTTTTGCACCCCCGTAATAAGCGAGAACACGAAGCCGCGTTCTTTGGCGTTGAGGACCATTTTTTCCTGGTTGATCCTGGTCTGCACCAGGGCGGAAAACATACTGACACCGAGCGTCACAAGCGTCACGATCAGGCTCGGCCACACCAGGCTCGGCGCAAAGGCAAAAATCTGTGTCAGATATACCAGCGAGAAAACTCCGGTCACCACCGTTGAAAGAACAGAATCAACGATCGTTCCGCACAGGGACTCCATATAGCCGATGTACTGGTTCAGTTCACCCGCGGAATACTTTTTGAAGAAATCCGCCGGAAGCGAGAGGATACGCATCATGGAGGCCGCGTTCACATTGACGCTCAGCTTGTAGCGAATGCGGTTCAGCAGCAGCGCCCGTATAACCGAAAACATCATGGTGCCGATCGTGGCGAAAAACAGGAAAGCCATGATCGCGTACAGGAGCTGGTAGTTGCCATATTGCACCACCGTGCCGAGCAAAAGCTGATTCAGCTTGGGGATCAGCATGCCGACCAGCGTCACGGCGAGCGCCGCCAGTCCAAAGCCCACAAGGTCCCTGATTGTCAGGCAATCGAGCATATACTTGAACAGGTCCTGCGGCTTCAGTTCCCTCATCGGCAGCGGGCGATAAAAGCACAGCGCTTCCTCCCCCAGCTTTTTTTCCTCCGCCATGGTCACCCGAATCTTTTCCCCGGTTTTCGGGTCCACGTATTCGTATCCGCCAAGGCCTGAGGGCAAAACCGCGACGACCGTTCCTTCGTCCCGGAGCGTCGTGATCATCGCCCCCATCGCGTCCCTGTGCCAGCCCTTGGTCAGGATGATTTCACGGTACAGGACGCCGGTCGATGAAAGAAGAAAATCCAGCCTGTCTTCCAGCCCCTTGATCTTGAGCGGAACTTCCTTCTCCGGGATATTAAAATGCTTCAGCAGACTGGACACGGCGTCGCTGACGTCCGCTTCTTCCCTGAGGGAACTGACGATTTTCCGTCCGGTGACGGATCGCGCAATGCTTTCGAATGAATCGCTGAGGAGCTCACGCTCACGCTTTTTCCGATATTCGATCTGCTCATCAAACCAGCCCATGCGTCGCTCCCCCTTTACTCACTGCACACCAGACTGGTGTAGACGCCGTTCAGCGCGTACAGTTCATCATGCGTCCCGCGCTCGATCACCTTACCCTTGTCAAGCACAATGATCTGATCACAGTCACGGATCGTGGAAAGTCTGTGAGCGATCACTATACACGTGATGCCGCGTTCGCTGATGGAACGGATGACTTCGTGCTCCGTCTGCGCGTCCAGCGCCGACGTCGCCTCATCCATAATGCAGATGGTCGGATCCTGAGCCAGCGCGCGGGCGATCTCGAGACGCTGCCTCTGGCCTCCCGACAGGTCCCTGCCGCCTTCCAGGAGCTTATGAGAGAATCCGCCGTCCCTCGTGACGATATCGTCATAGATATCCGCGTCCCGCGCCGCGAGGATCACCTCAAAATCCTCAATGGAATCGTCCCACATCTTGATATTCGCGTTGATGGTATCCTCAAACAGCGTGATGTCCTGATCGATCACACTGACGGAACCGGTAAACACATCCCGGTCGATCTGTTCCAGCGGAATGCCGTCGAAGGTGATCGAGCCGTTCCAGGGATGGTTGAGTCCGGAAATCAGCTTTGCCAGCGTCGATTTACCGCACCCGGTCCTGCCGACAAAAGCTACCTTCTGTCCCGGCTTGATCGTCATGGAGAAATCTGTGATCAGCGGTTTTCCGAGCCGCGAGTAACCGAATGTGACATTTTTCAGCTCAATGGCGCCTGAAAGCTTTTCATATTCCTTGACCTTGGGCTTCGGGTCAAAGCAGGCGTCTTCCTTGTAGGACATCACGTCATCCACGCGCTCGATCTGCGTGATCATTTCCTGCAGCGACTGCCCTGCGTTGATCAACGAGGTAGCCGGCTGCATAAACGCGCTCAGGTAGCCCTGAAAGGCCATGACCATACCCTTGGTGAATTCGCCCCGGATCACCAGCATCACACCGATCCCGAGCACGGCAAGGTTCGCTATGCCCGTGACAAGGGAAGGCAGGGTGCCGATGAACAGGTTCAGCTTGGTAAACTTGACGGCCTGGGTATTCACGCTCGCCTGATAACCGGCCCACTGCCTGAAAAAACCGTTCTCGGCTCCGCTTGACTTGATCGTTTCGATCATCCGGACACCCGACATCGTGGACGCCGAGAGCTTTGCCGCGTCACGCTGCTGAACGCGGGTGATATTGACTCGCTCAGCTGAGATGAGCGCGGACAGACCGATATTCAGAAAAATGGCGCCGACACCAATCAGGGAAAGGATCCAACTGTAGCGGACCATCACGACCAGATAGAACACCATCATCAGTGCCTGCAGGGCCAGCGGGGCGAAAGTGTTGACCATGGTTCCCGCAATGGCGGCGTTGGTCGCCTGCCGGTCCGCGATATCCGCGGACAGGCGCTGCGTAAAGAACTGCATCGGCAGTCTGAGAACCTTCCAGAGATAGGAGGAGCTCCCGTAGGAGGCCATTTTCCCCTGGATGCGAAGAGAATAGACCGCTGAAATCCAGCTGACCACGATCATCATCAGGATCACGGCCGAAAACGCCGCCATAAATGCCGGCAGCCATTCCGGATTCCGTCCTGTCAGCAGCCTGTCCAGAAAGGTCCTCGTAAATACAGGATTGATGATCCCGATCAGTGATGAGATCGTCGTCGTCAGCACGACAAAGGCCACAGCCGGCCCGGTTCCCTTCAGCCGGTCCTTCGCGTAGGAAAAAACAGACTTCGGTTCACCGGACGGCTGGAAGTCCTCGCCCGGTTCAAAGGTGAGGCAGACACCGGTAAACTCGCGGTCGAACTCTTCCCATTCCACCGTCACGCGCCCGCGTGCCGGGTCGTTCAATACCGCGCGCTTTCCCTTGAAACCGCACAATACGACAAAATGATTGAAGCCCCAGTGAACGATACAGGGAAATGGGCCTTCCTTCAGCAGATCCTCCGGCTCTACGCGCCACGCGTTCGACTTCATGCCATAGCTGCGCGCCGCGGTCATGATGTTTTTCGCGCTGGAGCCGTCTGTAGAAACATCGCAGTCGACCCTTGCCTGCTCGAGCGGGATCCACTTCTGATAATAGTGCATGATCATCGTCAGCGACGCGGCGCCGCATTCCAGCGCCTCCATCTGCATAACGACCGGCACGTGGACAACGCCTTTTTCCACGGGCTTGGGGACCTTGGGCTTTCCGAACAGCATAACTCAGCCCCCTTACTGCAGCAGCAGCGAGATCGGCTGCAAACTCTCCGTGATCACCGTTCCCTGAGCATAGCCTTCCGGCAGGCTCCCCTCGACCGGGATCTCCACGATGACGTCCCCGACCTCCAGTTTTCCCAGAACGCGTACGTATGGATTGGTCTCTTCCGTAACGATCGTCACCTGATAGTCGTTGGAAACGGTCATCCGGTATTCTTTTCCATCCACCGTAATGACGCCATTTTTCAATATGGTCTGCAGATTGTTATAGGGGACATAGCACACTTTTTTATCGCCCGATGAGGACAATGCCAGTTCAGCCGTTGTGTTGATCCGTCCGAAGATCGCCCAGATAATCGCTCCGATCAGAACAACCACCACCGCGGCCAGTACAAGCCATACTCCCGGCGATGTGACCCGCAGGTAATCATTCAGCGACTCAGGAGAGTCCATAGCTTCAAGGTTTTTTTCACGGAACAGCTTCACCTTTTCCTGGCTTTCCATTTTCTTTTTCCTCGCTTCCTGATTCGGTGAGCAACAGCTTCAAGCACAATTATTAAAAAGAGTTTGGACGAACAGCTCTGTGGTTGTTCGTCCAGAAAAAATGGTGGAGGTGAGGAGAATCGAACTCCTGTCCGAAGACTCGTTAATCAGGTTTTCTCCGAGCGCAGTGCGAGATTTGGCATTCCCTCCGTCATCCGCCTACGCACCGGCTGATGATTTCAGTAGCTTCATAGTGCCGATACGCCGCAAAGCTTAGGCGTATCCGTACCCTACTTCACGACGCCGGTGACTCAAGCAGTAGGCGCTTGAGGCCGACGCGCAGCGTTAAGCCGCCGCGAGAACGTACTGATTGTTGTCAGTTGATTTTAATTCCCCGTTTTTATGCGGCCAGGGTCCGCAGCTCGCTTACCCGATCCCCGACAATCCCCGTCGAAACCAGTGCACCCCCATGTGAATGAGTTTCAGTGCGTTTTCAGCGCACGTTCCATATCCCGCTTGGCCGACTTTTCCGCCATCGCGTCGCGCTTGTCGTGAAGATGCTTGCCGACGCAGACGCCCAGCGAAAGCTTCATTCGTCCGTTTTTGAGATACACACTCAGCGGGATGAGCGTGTAGCCCTGCTTTTGCACCTGCTGCGCGAGTTTTCTGATCTCATTTTTATGGAGCAGCAGTCGCTTCGGACGAAGAGGATCCGTGTTGAAATAGCTGCCATGATCATACGGGCTGATGTGCATCCCCTCCACCAGCATCTCTCCGTTCTTCACATGGGCAAAGCTCTCTTTCAGATTGACCTTGCCCTGACGCATGGACTTGACTTCCGTTCCCTTCAGCTCGAGGCCGCACTCATACGTCTCTTCAATGAAATAATCGTGACGCGCTTTTCGATTTTCAGCAACCGGCTTGACGCCTTGTTTTTTTGCCAATGCAAAACCTCCTCTTCTGTGGTATTATATCATCTGCAGTGCAGATTTGCAACTGCATAATTCGCTTTCAGTCAGTTCTTTATATTCATAAAGGCTGAGAATAATCCAAGGAGATCAGATCCCATGCTGCTCAAACACCTTGTAAGCGATCACGAACACATGCGCCGGGCCGGACGCATCGCGGCCGAGCGCTTTTCCCTGTCCGGCCACGATCTTCAGGTACTGAAGCAAACGAACGGGATGACCGCCGACGGCAGACCGATCCGGCTCATCGACAGAATACCGTCCGGTACGCTGCTTGCTGTGAATTTGCCAGATTCCATACCAAAGTTTGTTTCGCTGCCGTATACCGTGTTTGAAGACAGCAGCCTGCGTGTCATCAATAAGCCCGCAGGGCTCGCGACCATGGCCTCGTCCCGTGGATCCGGGAATTCGCTGGAAGCGGAATACACTCTCGCTTATGGCAGCTTCCAGCCTGTCAACCGCCTTGACAAAGGCACAGGCGGCCTGATGGTATGCGCAGCTACCGGGCATTTTCAGCATGTGCTGAGTTCCGATCTGCATACGGATCGTTTTATCCGGGAATACATCGCGGTCGTTGAAGGTGACGTCTCACCTTCCGATGGCAAGATTGATCTGTCGATCGGACGGGTTCCCGGCTCGGACAACCTGCGTCGGATCGACAGCTCTGGCAAGCCCTCCGTCACCTATTATCACACGGTGATGCGCGCAAATCACCGTACGATGCTCAGGCTCCGCCTGATCACAGGCCGCACGCACCAGATCCGCGTACATCTGGCCGGGATAGGCCACCCGATCTGCGGCGATTATCTCTACGGCTCAGCATTGGACAGCTTTCCGGGTACCTTTGCCCTGCACAGCGCTTTTCTGTTTCTTACGCATCCCGTTTCCGGTGACAGGCTGTTCTTCCGCAGTCCGGTTCCGAGCCGGTTCTCGGAGCTCTTTAATTCCTGAAAAGCCTTATCTGATCATTGCAAGAAAGCCCGGCGAATGATATAATGTACCAAAACTTGAGGAGGGACTGCCATGGAACTCGGAAAGCTGGATACAGAAAAACGAAACAGCAAAACCACCCATATCGACATGATGTCCACGATCGACATGGTAACGGTCATTAACGATGAGGATCATCGCTGCGCCGAGGCAGTAAAAGCCGTGCTGCCTGATATTGCCCGGTCTGTCGATGTGATCTACGATCAGCTTCGAAATGGAGGCCGGCTGTTTTACTGCGGCGCGGGCACGTCCGGCCGGTTGGGCGTCCTGGATGCCGCCGAATGTCCACCAACCTACGGTGTCGATCCTGGGCTCGTCGTCGCCCTGATCGCCGGCGGAGAAAAAGCCTTTATCCGCGCCATTGAAGGCGCGGAGGACAACAAGGAGCTCGGTGCGAACGACCTGAAAGAGCATCATTTCAGTGCCGGGGACGCTTTGGTCGGTATCGCTGCCAGCGGCCGCACACCCTATGTGATCGGTGCGATGGACTTTGCGCGTTCGGTCGGAGCTCCCGTCATGGCGCTTACATGCTGCACAGACAGTGAGCTTTCACGCCACGCGGATATCACAATGGCGCCCATTCCCGGTCCGGAAGTTATCACCGGTTCCTCGAGGATGAAGAGCGGCACCTGCCAGAAGCTGGTCCTGAACCTTCTGTCCACCTGCGTGATGATCAAAATGGGAAAAGTGTACGGGAATCTGATGGTCGACGTAAAGGCCACGAACGAAAAGCTGGTCCACCGGGCCGTATCCATCGTGTGCAGCTCCACCGGAGCTACAGAGGAAGAGGCAAGGACGGCTCTGAATCAGTGTGGCTGGTCCTGCAAGACCGCCATCGTCATGATTTTGCTGCATCTCGACGCCGTCTCAGCCGGCAAAGCGCTCGAACAGGCGGACGGCCGGATCGCCGCGGCGATTGGCGGCGTCCCGGAGGCGTAATGATGTACTTCTGCGGATTGGACGGAGGCGGCACCAAAACCGCTCTCTGCGCTATTGACCGTTCCGGTAAAACCGTTGCAGAAGCTGAATTCGGGCCATTCAACCTGAACGGGGCCACTGCTGAAACCGTTCATGCCACCGTCAGCGATATCGTATCCTTCATGAGGAACAGGCTCCCCTCCGGATTGCGCGGCTGCGGTTATCTGACAGTCGGCATGGCGGGGATCAGCAACAAGAACGCGGTATGTTTTGCTGAGAGCTCGTTCTCCCAGGCCGGATATGACGGACACCTGCAGCTGGTGGGCGATCAGGAGATCGCTCTGAATGGCGCAATAGACGGTCCGGGTGCCGTACTGATCGCGGGTACAGGCTCGGTTTGCTGCGGCCGCGACGTCTCTGGCCGGATATATCGCACAGGCGGTTACGGCTACCTGATCGACGATGTGGGCAGCGGCTATGCGATTGGCCGCGATATCCTGACCGCGGTCGTCCGGGCGGCTGACCACAGACTGCCAGAAACAGAGCTGACCGGGGAGGTCTACAAAGCGCTGGGAATCACCGACATCCCCTCACTGATCACCTGGCTGTACGCGCCGACGACCGGCAAAAAACAGATCGCAGCGCTCGCGCCTCTCCTAATCAGCGCTCTCGATCGCTCAGATGAAGCCGCCCTTGAAATCGCCGCGCACGCCGCTTCCGACCTCGCGGAGCTGGTTTTCGCGTTCTGGCGTCAATCCGGTTTATCCGGCGGAGAGCTGGCGCTGGCCGGAGGTATCCTGCAGCATTACCGGGTGATCGCGGACCGGCTGACTGCCGACGTCAGGCGCCAGCTGCCGCAAGTCGACGTTCATCCGCCGTATCACACGCCCGCCTACGGCGCTGCCAAGATAGCGCTTTGTCAGGCTGGCTGTCGCTAATTCACCGTCTCATCACCAGGGCGACAGAAAACGCCATTTCATGAAGCGCCCGCCGGAATTCACCCATCCCGCGGTTCGACGGCTCCGGATAAAACAGTCGATTCGTCATGGCCACGGCACCGATATTATATTCTCTCGAAAAATAGATGCTTGTTCCGGTAAAGCCGTTATGGCCGCAGCCATGCGGGTATGCCGTTCCCGTTTCGAAGCCCAGCCCCCTGTCCTGACAGCCGGGCTGGGTTTTCTGCGCGTCGATCAGCAGCTCGTTCTTTGTATTCATATACAGCTGGCACAGCTTTTCATAGGCGCCGGCCGTGGCAAAGATGCCCGCATGTCCGCTGACGTCATGAAAATAGTAATGGCAATTTCCGTCGTTGACCGTTCCGATCACTGCCGTGCCATGTCTCCGCCAACGCTCAAAGCGGATGCCCCTGTCAGCGCACATGCGCTCTTCGATTCGGTTATCATAGCAGGATGGAATGATCTGCGACGAATCGGATACAGCAGGCAGATACAGCATTTCGTTTTCGACACCCAAAGGCGCGGTCAGATACATCTTCAGGCACTGCTTGAGCGGCACGCCACGCTTCCGCTCAACGAGCCTGCCAAGCAGGATGAAGTTGATATCCGAATAGACAGTGCCAGCTGTCGGCAGCTGGTTCCTGAGCGCGGACTGCAGTGCTGTCCAGAAATCCTCCCCCTGCCAGGCGTAAAAAGGATACCAGGCAGGCAACGAGGATGTATGCGTCAGCAGCCTGCGTACCGTGATCCCGCGGAATCGTTCTTCCAGCCAGGACAACTGTCTGATTTCGTCGAAATGTTGGGAGATTTCGTCATCCAGGCTGACCACGTTTTCAGAGATCAGCTGCAATACCTGGGTCGCAGTCGCGATTTTGGTCAGTGAAGCCACGTCAAACAGTGAGTCCTTCTTTGCTTCACCAACGTATACTTCCGCTAATGTTTCGGTTTCATTGAAGACGCGTACCGCCGCGGAAGGGAAATACCCGGCCTGGTGATATCTGATCACCAGATCCCGCAGCGTAGATTCCATTTGCACCATATGTCAGCACCTTATAATCTGATCTCTCCGGCCGTCTGAGGAAGCTCGGCGTGCTCGTCCAGGATCCCGCGGACAACTGTATCAATAAATACTTCGGTCTGTTTTCGCGCCATGCCCGTGTATTCAGCGGCATTCAGCTGCCGCTTGATCTCCTCATGCGACAGCGGGAAATCCGGATCATCCGCCAGCCTGTCCAGCAGGTCGCATTCAGCGCCTTCCTGCTTGACCCTTTTCCCGGCCGCCATGGAAGCCACTCGGATCTTTTCATGGAGCAACTGCCGGTCGCCGCCCTGCTCCACGGCTTTCATCAGGATGTTTTCAGAAGCCATAAAGGGAAGCTCCGCATACAGATGCTTTTCTATGACCTTGGGATTGACTGTCAGGTTGGAGGTCACGTTTTCGTACAGCATCAGCAGTCCGTCCGCGCACAGGAACCCTTCCGCCATACTGAGGCGCCGGTTGGCGCTGTCGTCCAGGCTTCGCTCCAGCCACTGCTCCGCCGCGGTCGTCAGGGCATTCTGGGCGTTGTTGATCAAATACCGTGCCAGGCCGGTCATACGTTCAGCCCGCATCGGATTGCGCTTGTACGGCATCGCGGACGAGCCCACCTGTGAAGCCTCGAAGGGTTCTTCGATCTCCTTTTCATGCTGAAGCAATCTCAGATCAGTAGCAAATTTCTGGGCAGACGCGCCGAGCTGAGCCAGCGCGTTAAGGATACGCGCGTCCTGCTTTCTCGAATAGGTCTGTCCGGATACGGCAGTTCCCTTTTCAAAGCCCATCGTCCTGACGATCCGGCGATCCAGCTCAAAGACCTTGTTTTCATCGCCGTGAAAGAGCTCCAGAAAGCTTGCCTGTGTGCCCGTGGTGCCTTTGCACCCGAGCGGCCTCAAATTGCTGCAGATGAAATCGAGTTCCTCAAGGTCGTATACCAGGTCCTGCATCCACAGCGTGGCGCGTTTGCCGACAGTCGTTGGCTGAGCGGGCTGAAAATGCGTATACGCCAGCGTCGGAAGTCCGGCCCAGGCCTTGGCGAATGCCGAGAGATTCCGCAGCACATGCACGATACGAGCCTGCAGCAGGCGGATCGCATCCCGATAGATCATCATGTCGCTGTTATCTCCGACGTAGCAGCTCGTCGCGCCCAGATGGATGATGGGCGCCGCTTTCGGGCACACATCCGCGTAAGCCTTGATGTGGGCCATCACGTCGTGCCTCACGGCAGCCTCGTACTCATGGCAGCGCTCCAGGTCAACGTCGTCCGTATGGCTTCTGAGTTCATCGACCTGCTCCTGAGATACCGGCAGACCGAGGTCATGCTCCGTCTGAGCCAGTATCACCCATAATTGCCGCCAGAGACGGGCGCGGTGCGCCTCCGAGAACAGCTTCTGCATATCACTGCTGGCATAGCGCTGCGAGAGCGGAGATACGTATTTTTCGGCAGACATAGCGGCACCTCCATCATTAGTCTTCACCATCCTATCACATCGTCCCGCAAAATACAATCACTCCGCGCGTTCCCGCAGGAAAAAAGTAAAACATGACGAAAAAGTCTTGTATTTTCGCACTCTCTCAGATATAATTGATAAGTCGCAAAACAATCGCCGAAGCAGCGGTCCATGCGGTATACAGAAAGGAGGAAGCAGGTGTTGAAAACAGCGCGTTTCACTATACCATTGATCCTGCTGATATCCGTTCTTTGCCTTTGTCTTTCTCACGCGGTCCTTTCCGAAGCGAAATATCCGGCAGCTCCCAAATCGCCCAAAACGAACGGCAAGCTGCGCGTAGACGCGAACCACACGAAGGAAGGGTATTTTCTCGCCAGCGTTTCCAAGAAGACCAGCAAGAAAATGAAAATGCGCGTGGTCAAGGGCGACGTCAGCCTCACCTATGACCTGAACGGCGCCGCGGAGTACGAGGTCTTCCCCTTTCAGCTCGGCGATGGGAAATACGCGATTTCCCTGTACGAGAACATCTCCGGAAAAAAATACTCAGCCGCCGGAAAGATCACAGTGAATGTCAAGCTCAGCGACCCGAACGGCCCCTTCCTGTACCCAAACCAGTATGTGAATTATACCGCCGAGTCCAAGGCCATATTGCAGGCGGACAAACTGGGAGAAGGCAAAACGGAAAAGGAAGCCTTCGACGCCGTGTGCTCTTACATGAAAACGACGTTCGTATACGACTATGTGAAGGCAGCTACAGTCAAAGCAGGCGTGCTGCCGGACATCGACGGCTGCTATTCCAAAGGCATGGGGGTCTGTCAGGACCTTTCAGCCATCATGATCGCCATGCTGCGGTCCCAGGGCATCCCTTCCAAGCTGATGATCGGTTATGCCGGCAAGCAGTATCACGCCTGGACAGTTTCGATCATCAATGATAAAGAGGTCTTTTACGATCCGACAGCGGCGCTGAACGCCATCAACAAGACCAAGACCTATTCAGTCGAGCGGTTCTACTGACGCGCTGCGGTAGTTTTCACTTTTTAATTGAGTTGAGAGGAGTTAGACAGGGCATGAGCAAAAACACAGTAAAGAATGGACTCACCTCCGCGGAGCTGAGCAGCTTCTGCGGTCAGGTCGCTCTGATACTCGAAGCCGGCCTTCCGCTGTACGACGGCATGGAGACCCTCGCCGGCGCGGCCGAGCAGACGGGTGAAAACGGGGATGTTTTCAAAACGGCCAGCAAACGCGTGACCGAGACAGGCTCCCTGTACGAGGCCTTGAAGGCGGATCCCCGCTGGCCGGATTACCTGGTCGAGATGGTGGGCATCGGTGAAAGATCCGGCCACCTCGAAAAGGTCATGCGCGGCCTGGAAGCGTATTACGCCCGCGAGGACCGCATACGCTCTTCCGTCGCAGGAGCAATCACCTATCCCCTGGTCCTCGGAGTCATGCTGGTCCTGATCGTGCTGATCCTGCTGTGGCGCGTGCTGCCGGTATTCCAGCGTGTCTTGAGTTCCATGGGCATTGGCATGTCCGAGGCGAGCACGCGCATGATGCGCCTCGGCTCCAACTTCGGCTGGATCATCCTGGTGCTTGTCGCCGTGATCGTGATTGCCGTGATCGCGGCACTGATCCTGTCCCGCACCAGGTACAGCGGCAAGGTAAAGGCGATCATCCAAAAAATTCCCGTGATACATCGCCTTAACCGGCGTCTGTCCGCATCCCGCGTCTCCAGCGTCCTGTCCATGATGCTTTCCAGCGGTTTCCCGACCGGCGAAGCCCTCGAGATGACCGCGAAGGTCCTGTCCGACAAGGATGCCGCCGCGGAAGTGGAAAAGATCCGGACATCGCTGGAGGAAGGCAAAGCCTTTGCGGACGCGGTGGCCGAGACGAACCTGTTCGAGCCGCTGCACGAGCGGATGATCTGCATGGGCTCCGCGACCGGTCATGAGGACCAGGTGTTCGACAAGCTTTCCCAGATCTACGAGGAGCAGGTCGAGGACCACATCTCCCGCCTGATCTCCATCATTGAGCCTACGCTGGTCGCCCTGCTGGCGGTCGTCATCGGCGCTGTTCTGCTGACGGTCATGCTGCCTATGGCAGGCATTCTTTCCAGCCTCTGATGACATTGCCATTCCGTTTCAAAGGGGGTATTGCATGAGTTTACGCGATATCTTCAGGCTGATACTGATCATTGCGCTGGTCTGCTGCGCGGTCCTCGCCTTTAACAAGATCGACAGCGTGCAGAACCGTGAGGAGACATCGATCGTCCGCGACGCGGTCCGGCAGGCCGCCGTGACCTGCTACGCCGTGGAAGGCGCGTATCCCGATAACGTGGAGTATCTGCGTGAGCACTATCATCTGGCCTATGACAGTGACCGGTACGCTGTCACAATGGAAGCGTTCGCCTCCAACCTGATTCCTGACATTTACATTGAAGACCGGTACGCAGAAAACTATGGCAGCTTCTACCCGGTGAATGAGCCCGTCGAGGATGCCGAAGCGGAAGGGGAGGAATGATCATGCACCGTGATTTCCGTGTCCATCATTCTATATCCGGCCTGTTCGTTTTCCTTCTGCTGGGGATGTTCGCCGTATTCTCCACGACCATGGTGCTCCTCGGCACCCGGGCCTACCGTAATATCGCGCAGCAGCAAACGGACCATAACACTGAAAGAATCGCGCCGGCCTATCTGCGCAGCATGATCCGTTCCACTGACAAGCGGGACGCGTATCTGATCATGAACGTTGACTCGAACGACCCGAACAACGATCTCCTGCAGATCTGGCAGTATTTTGACGGCGAAGGCGTGCTGACCTATCTCTACTGTCATGATGGCTTCCTTCGCGAATATGTCGTTACTGCGGAGGTCGATTGTGAGGTCGGATTCGAGCCCGGCCTCGGTGAAACGGTATGCCCTCTCGACAGCATGACGTTCGATATCGACGAAAACGATCTGATGCACGCGAAGCTTATCAGAGGCGGCGAAATAACGGACGTATACATTTACCTTCATTCCATCTATTCTGACTATGTAAACTAAAAGGAGACAGCATGAAATCAGGCAATCACAGCAATGCGCTGCTGGTCGAGCTCCTGATCGTCATCATGTTTTTCATGCTGGCGGCCACAGTGCTTTTGCAGGTTTTCACGACGGCAGAAAAGCAGTCGCGCGATTCCGGACAGATGATCGGGACGCTGAACGAAGCGCAGAACCTCACGGATCAGCTCTACGCTGCCGATGATCCGGAAGCGTTTCTGAAGGATCACGGCTTTATCCTTTCCGGGAATACCTGGAGCAAAGCCGATGATGATTCCAAAAATACCATCACGGTCATGATCAGCGAGAAGCCCACCCAGGCCGGCGCGATGCGCTACTTCAGCGTGAGCTTTGACAATGCCGCGCACGAAAACCTGATCACCCTGAACAACGCAAAATATGTGGAGGCCGCGCCATGAAGAAGAGAACGAGCGCCTTATCCTTCGGGCCGGGAGCCTCCTCCCTGATTCTGATCTTCGTGGTTCTCAGCATGACGGTGCTGGGCATGCTCTCCCTGCTGTCCGCGAGGAACGACCGCGGCCTCAGTGCCCGCAGCATACAGGTCGTGCAGGCGCAGTACGCGCTGAATCAGAAAGCCGAGGAGCGGCTGGCCGAGATCGGCGGGCTCCTCTCTGAATGCCGCCAGACCGCCGATTCCAACGAAGCTTATCTGAATCATATCAGAGAGCGTCTGCCGGATGACGTAACGCTTGAGGGAAACGAACTCAGCTATTCTGTCACGGACGGTACGCGCACCCTGCGCTGCAGGCTCTACATCAATGATTTTAGTACCGGAGGCACCACGTGGCTGCTTCACAGCCTGACCTCCGAAACCGGAGATGAAACGATATGGAACTGAGCGAATTGCTGAAACAGGCAGTATCCTGGGAAGGATCCGATATATTCATCGTACCCGGAGCTCCTGTAACAGTCAAGGTTTCCGGCCAGATGAAGCAGATCGGCGACCGGCTTTCCCCCAATGCCGCTGAAACCCTGGTCAAGACCATGTATGACCTGGCGCACCGCGATTATGAGCTGCTCAGACAGAACGGTGACGATGATTTTTCCTTCGCGATCCTGAACGTCAGCCGTTTCCGCTGCAACGCTTACCGGCAGCGCGGTACGACGGCGGCGATCTGCAGGATCGTCAATTTCGATCTTCCCGATCCGGAATCCATGCACATTCCCGCGCTGGTCATGGAGCTTGCCCAGCAGCGCAGCGGCATGATCCTTGTCACGGGGCCTGCCGGCAGTGGCAAATCCACGACGCTCGCCTGCATGGTGGACCGGATCAACTCGACCCGGCAGAACCACATCGTCACGATCGAGGACCCGATCGAGTACCTGCACCGCCATAAGCTGTCCCTGGTATCACAGCGCGAGGTCCCCAATGACGCGTCCACGTTCTCGCGGGCGCTGCGCGCCGCGCTGCGCCAGGCGCCGGACGTGATCATGCTTGGCGAAATGCGCGACCTGGACACTATCCGCACAGCGATCACCGCGGCGGAGACCGGTCACCTTCTGCTCAGCTCCCTGCACACCATCGGCGCCGCCAAGACCGTGGACCGCATCATCGATACCTTTCCGGCGGAGCAGCAGGCGCAGATCCGCGTACAGCTCTCGATGGTACTGAAAGCTGTGGTTTCTCAGCGGCTCGTGCCGACGCTTGACGGCGGACGCACCCCCGTGTTTGAGGTCATGACCGTCAATGCCGCCATCCAGAATATGATCCGCGACGGCCGCACCCACCAGATCGACAATGTGATCTATGGCGGAAGCGACAAAAACATGATCTCCATGGACAACGAGCTGATGCGCCTGGTGCGCGAAAAGAAGATCAGCCGGGATATCGCGCTGCTGCATTCAGCGAATCCGGAGACGCTTTCCAAGCGTATCTGATGCGCGGCCGCGCTGCGTCCGGCGCTTGAATAATCTTTCTTCAGGAGATGTCACTGATGTTTGGTAAACTGATGAACGGCTACTTTTACGGCAAGAGCGGAAAGGGTGACTTTACGCCCGACGATCTGCCCAAGAACCGGTGGGAACTGTTCTGGGCCATGCTCCGCGTCCGTTTTTCCGCCCTGACGCGGCTGAACCTGATGACCCTGGTCGCGTTTCTGCCGTACCTGCTGGTGATCCTGATCAACGTCATGAACCTGCTTTCCAGCTGGAGCAACGCGATCTCTTACCAGGATGCCCTGCTCAACGGTACGGAAATTACTGACGAAATGTTCACGCCGGCCATCGTCGAGGTTTATAACAAGTATACCGTCGACGGCGTCTTCGAGCTCGGCCGCTATTCCCGTGAGCTGACCCAGGCATGCCTCTGGAGCGTCGTTCTGTTCCTGATCCCAGCTATTCTGATCACTGGCCCCGTGGAAGCCGGTATCGCCTACGTCTGCCGGAACTGGGCGCGCGACGAGCACGCCTTCATCTGGAGCGATTTCAAGGACGCCGTCAAGGACAATTGGAAGCAGGCGCTCGGTATCTCCGCGATCACCTCCGTTTTCCCTGCGATCATGTATGTATGCTATCACTTTTACGGTGAAATGGCGCAGCGGAGCGTGATCTTCATGGTCCCGCAGATGCTGGTGATGCTCTTGGGATTCGTGTGGTGGCTCGGCCTGGTGTTCTTCTACCCGCTGATGGTCAGCTACAAAATGACCTTCGGGCAGCTCGTTAAAAACGGCCTGATGCTCGGCGTCGGCAGGCTGCCTCAGACCCTCGGTTTCCGGCTGGTATGCCTGGTTCCTGTCGCCATCTGCGCGCTTCTGATCCTCTTCACCGGGGTCGGCATGTACGCGATCCTCGCCATCAGCGCCTACTACATCATCTGCGGCATTGCGCTGTCACGCTTCATCTTTGCCAGCTTTACCAATTCCGTCTTTGACCGCTTCATCAACAGCAAGATCGAAGGCGTCCGCATCAACCGCGGTCTATCCGAAGAGACGGACGATGACGAGGATGAGGAGCCGTCTGAGCAGACGAACGAATAACCTGTGCGCGCCTGTTTGGAGCAGATATGTATACAGACTTTGCTTACGCTTATGACCGTTTGATGAGTGACGTCCCCTATGAGGCGTGGGCCCGGTATTATGCCGGGCTCCTTGATGTTTATAATGTCAAGCCCGGCGCGCGCTGTATCGAGTGCGCCTGTGGCACCGGCAGCCTGACGATTCCCCTGGCCCTTCTCGGTTACAGGATGACCGGCATGGACCTGAGTGAGCAAATGCTGAACCTGGCGCAGCAGAAAGCCAGGGAACGGGGCGTCAGTATCCCGTTCATCCGGATGGACATGCGAAGGCTCTGTGTTCAGCGCCCGGTGGACGCCATCCTCGCCACCTGCGACGGAGTGAACTATCTACTGGATGATACGGACCTGCGTTCTTTCCTCAGACGGGCTTACGATTCCCTGAAGCCGGGCGGCGTGCTGGCCTTTGACGTATCAACGCCGTACAAGCTGTCTAGCGCGCTCGGAGACCGCATATTTACCGCCAGCGAGGATCAGCTGGTGTATGTCTGGCAGGGGGAATTACAGGCTGAGAAACGCGTTCTGGATATCCATCTCGATATCTTCGCGGAAGAAGCGTCCGGAATGTACCGCCGGATCCAGGAGGACCAGCGCCAGCGCGCCTATGAACGTGACGAGCTGTTCTCCTCGCTGAACGCAGCCGGATTCAGCAACGTTCAGATCTTCGGCGACCGAACGATGACGGACCCGGAGCCGGATTGCCTTCGTTGGCACATAATCGCACAAAAAAGGAGTATTACTGATCCATGAACCAGTTTTTCAACGATGAAATGCTGCACTTTACCCTGATGGATGGTCAGGCCCGGGGTCTGCTCTGCCGCACGACCCGGCTTTCAGCCGAAGCCGCCCGCATTCATCACCCTTCCAACACCGCCTGCGCCGCGATGTCCAGGCTGATGAGCGGCACCCTAATGCTCTCTGCGGTCATGAAGAATCCAACGGATTCCGTGACCGTCACCATAGCGGGCAACGGTCCTCTCGGCAAAATGACGGCTGTCGGCATGCAGAACGCCGTCAAGGTCACTGCCGAGTATCCACAGGCAGACGTGCCGCCACGGGCTGACGGGCATCTCGACGTAGGCACGCTGGTAGGCAAGCACGGCCGCCTATCGGTCGTCAAGGACCTGGGAATGGACCGTCCATATGTTGGCCAGGTCAATCTGGTCTCCGGCGAGATCGCTGAAGACTTCGCCCAGTACTATACCGCATCGGAGCAGGTTCCCTCGCTGGTAGCTTTGGGCGCGCGGGTATATGAGGGCGAACCTCTCTCCACCGGCGGCATCCTGGTACAGACACTACCCGGCTGCTCTGAGGAAACGCTGAACCAGCTTGAGCTGCGAAGCATGCTGTTTGCGGATATCAGCCGCGAACTGGCCGACCAGCCGCTCGACCGCCTGATCGACCTGTGGTTTGACGGACTGTCCCCCGTGATCGTCCAGCGCGAGCCCCTGGTATATCGCTGTGACTGCAGCAGGGAGCGGATGGAGCGCGCGCTGGCGGCGCTGGGCCGGGAAGAGCTGGAGGATATCCTGAAAACGGATGGTTACGCCACGCTGACCTGCCATTTCTGCCGTAAAGCGCGCGTGTTTTCCGAAGATGATATCCGCCGACTTCTGGAGGAAGCATGAGCCAGCCGCGTGATAACCTGGTTCCCTTTGACCACTCGCCGGAATACTGGATGAGACGTGCCGGAAAGCGGAAAAACAACGCCGAGCACGCGCTGGCCGCTTTCCTCTACCGACGGGCCTATGAACAGACCCGGCAATCCGGCATCGCGCTGCAGATGGCGGAAAACTTCTATCAGATGGGCTGTTTTTCCGCTGCCAGGCGCATTGCCGTCGATCTCCTGCGGGACGACCCCTCGAACGCCAAGGCATATTACTGGCTTGGCATGACCGCCCTGGCAGCCATGGACGAGGAACTGGGTGAGCAGGCGCTGGCGCTGGCGCTCAAGAAAACCGCCGACTTCGCCCTGGCTGACGAAATACAGGATCTTCTGAGCGATTATCCATGGTCCGAACCGAGCACTTTCCGCCGCTCACAGCGCGCCTGGTCCCACTATGAGCGAGCCCTGGCCGAAGTACAGGCAGGCGACCTGATGAAAGCGGAAATGCGCCTTCGTCTCGCCCTGCGCCGGGGCATCTGCCCGGAAGCGGACGCCCTACTGGGCGAAGTGCTCTTCTACCGTAAGCAGTATACGGAAGCGATCCGTTTTCTGCGCAGGGCCCTTCTTTACATACACGAACAGCCTTCCATCTGGCTTCTGCTCGCGCAAAGCTACGCGGCGCTCAGCAGAAGACAGGAAGCCTCTTTTGCCTTTTCCCGGGCGCTCCCGCTCATCCGCACCTCACGCGAATGGGGCATCGCGGCCTCGGCAGCTTTCTTCATGAAGGAAACCGATACCATCCGCGCGGCTCTTAAAGAAGAGCTTCGGAAATCACCGGATTCCAACGATCTACTGTATGTCCTTTCCGCGGTCGAAGCCAATTCAGGCCACCTGCACGAAGCGCTCCGTTACCTGAACGCGATCCTGGACAGGGACCCTGATGACCGTGATGGTAAGACGGCGCTGTGTATCCTCGGCTACGGCCCCATTCCGTTCTGCCGTATTCCCGACGACGACGCGCTGATCAATGAGCTTGTGTATTCATCGCGGCCTGAAGGTGACGGCGCTCTCCGGCGTCTCATTCACGGCCTGACGATCAGCATGGGCGGGGCTGCTTCGTACAAAGACGTATCCGGCCTTGTCGGCCGCCTTTGGGAAAGCCTGAGTCCGCTTCAAAGGCGCCTGTGCGACCGCCAGAGCCTTTGGCCAAACGCTTTTTACCAGACGCTCTGCCTCCGGCTCGGTATCGACGACCTGCCTGCGGAGCCGGCCTTGTGGCCCATGACGCATTATCCGCGCCGCATCAGGCGCATGAGGAGATACCTGACCGGCCTCCTCTCTGATAAGAAAGGGGATCATCATGCCTGATTTCAGACTCTATGATTTTGACACTGAATTCTCAAAATACCTCCAGCAGTGGTACGAGCAGAACTTCGGACGTTTTCGCACCTATGACGAAATGGAGGACTGTGTTCCGGACGTCTATCAGGAGTTTCTGGATACGCCGGCAGATTTCCTGAACGGGGAAAAGCCGGGCATGTTCTTTGAACGCTATGACGATCCGCAGCTGCTGACTGACTGGCTGACCGAATACGTTCGTCAGGACATCAATGTGCCAGATATGCTGCTGAACCGGATTTCTGACCTGGGGAGCGCTTCTGTTGCTCCCCTGCTCAGACTGCTGCAGGACGCCGGCCAGCCCTCGGAGCTCCGGATGCATGTGATCTCCCTTTTGCGCGAGATCGGCAGTTCCGTGCCTTATCCCGTGTATATCCAGTGGATCGCCTCCTGGGATGGCCAGGACGAGCTGACCGAGAACGCCATCGATACGCTCGAGAGCGAAGAGAGCCTGAGCGCTGATCACATTCATACGATCAAGAACGCTTACGACCAGGCGACGTCCCATGGCAAAACCGCGTTCCTGTCGATCCTGTCGCGCGGCAAAGGCAATGGCGATATGGTGTCAAAGGCGATCCGGCTGTTTGAGCAGGAGCCCGACCTGCGCATCCATCTCGCCCCGATCCTGGCAAGATTCGGCCGTTCCTCCGCACTGCCTGTTCTGAAGCAGGCCGCGCTCAGTCAGGAGACCGGATATCTTCTCTATATCGAGCTGCGCAGCGCCATCGAAGCGCTGGGAGGCTCGGCGCCAAAGCGCAGCTTCGCCGAAGGCGACCCGGAATACGATTCCCTGCGCCTGCTGCAGGACCGTGACTGATATAAGCCTCCAGCTTACCCGCAACCGAGGAGAACAAAATGGTAGTAGTATGTGAGCACTGCGGAACCGTTGCCGCCGAAGGCGAGCTGATCTGCCATGCCTGCGGCGCCATGCTGCCCGTGCGCGACCTGAACCGAGGCACGGCAGCGATCCGCCAGGGCCGCGGACGCCCGCAGCCGACAGAAAACGCGGTCGGTTCCGAGCATAAGCCCGCAGATGAGTATACAGACAAGCTGGATGACCGTGACCGTGCGGATCACGCCGCCATGGGCCAGCAGACGATCGTTGTCCACCCCCCGAGAAAGCGTACCAATATCAACTGGGCGATGCTGTTCACCGTCCTGCTGGTGCTGGTGGTTTTCACGGTGGTCGGCGGATACGTGTTCCTTCGTCTCACCCATCCGGGCCAGATGATCCTGGCGCGCATGGGCTATGAGGCCGACGCTTCCGCCATGTGGGACATCGGCGAGGAATACATGGACCAGGGATACATCGAGCGCGCCATCATGATCGAGGAAGAGGCCTACGCCAAGGATCCGGACCGCGACGATATATATGACCGCCTCCAGCAGCTGTGCGAGGCCTACGAAGCGGCCGAGCGGCCCGCCGACGCGGAGCGGCTGTATACCCTGATGTATGAAAAGCTGGATAAGACCAACCCGATCGCTTACCAGAACATCCTGCGCCTGATGCGCGCCCAGGGGCGGAACATGGAAGCTTCCCAGTTCCTGAAGCTGGCGTATGAAAACACGAAGCTCAGTTCGTTTGAAACCGAACGTCTCGAGATGATCCCGGAAGCGCCCACCGTTTCCGAAAAGGTCGGCGCCGGCCGCTATAAAAAGGACCAGGATGTCGAGCTGATCAGTCCCGAAGGCAACGATATCTATTACCTGATCGGGGATGAAGGCTCGCTCCCGGAGGATGGCAAGCTCTATGAGGAACCGATCCACCTGACTGAGGGCGGCTGGACGATCCGGGCCGTTTGCGTTTCTACCGAGCTCGTCAGTGACGAGCTCAACGCCAAATACGTGATCACCTACCCATCGCCTGACGCGCCGAAAGCCTCCCTGGCTCCCGGGCGCTACGTTCAGCGCCAGCGCATCCGCCTGAGAAACGTCGGGGACGACCCGAATGTCACCTTTTACTATACGATCGACAATACCGCTCCGACCATCAATTCCCCGATCTATGACGAGGACGGCATCCTTCTGCCTGGCGGCAAGATCACGGTACGTGCCGTCGCCGTCAACAGCTACGGCAAGGTATCCAACGAAATGTCCGTAGAGCTCCAGATCGATATCCCCTTCAAGAAGTATTACCGCTACATGGATGATCCCATCGAAGGCGCGCAGCTGATGAAAACGACCTACAACCAGTTCGTCAGCAAATACGGAAAACCCCTGAAGGAAGAGAGCATCACCGACACCGCCATCCGCGGCACCTGCTCCAGGCTCACCTACGCCTGGGGCGAAGCGCGCTTCTATGTGGCGGAAAGCGGGACCCTGCTCTATTATATCGACACGACTTCATCCAGCATGCGGATGCCGCGAAATACCAGGATCGGCATGAAGGAAACAGAGGTCACGGAGCTCTTCCGCGATCTCGGACAAAAAAACAACCAGGACGGGACCCGCAGCCTGTATTCAGATTCCAAGGAGCGCTGCTACGGCAAGATCAATATCCTGAGCAACGGACAGAAGCGCATCGATTACACCTATGTCGATCCCGAGTATCCCGCGACCATCGTACTGAGCTATTACCTGACCGATGGGGTTGTCAGCCGTGTGACCAACAGCTTTACCAGCAACTGACGGAGCGGAACGAATGGACTCTAAGAAACGCATCTATCTGGATCACGCGGCCACGACGCCACTTTGCGACGAAGCGCGGCATGCGATGCTGGAATGCCTGACCGCTGTGCCCGGCAACGCCTCCGGCATCTACGCGAGTGCCCGGGAGGCAAAGCGGCATCTGGAGGCTGCCCGTGCGCAGACAGCCCAGGCCCTGCACGCGAATCCGGACGAAATCTATTTCACGTCCGGCGGCAGCGAAAGCGACAATTGGGCCCTTAAAGGCATCGCCGCCAAAGCGGGAGCAGGCTGCCATATCGTTACGTCCATGATCGAGCATCCGGCCGTCCTGAATACATGCGCCTTTCTTGAAAGGCATGACTGCGCGGTGACATATGTGCGTCCGGACCACCAGGGCCGCGTCAATCCCTCTGACATAGCGGCTGCGATACGGCCCGAAACTGTTCTCATTTCCATCATGTGGGCCAATAACGAGATCGGGACGATCGAACCCGTCGCGGATATCGCCCGGATCGCCCATGAAGCGGGCGCCTTATTCCATACGGACGCCGTACAGGCCGCCGGGACCCTGCCCATCGATGTACATGCGGCCGGGATCGATCTGCTTTCATTATCCGCTCACAAGTTTTATGGTCCCAAGGGCGCAGGCGCGCTCTTCCTGCGCCGCGGCGTCGCCATCGAGCCGCTGATCCACGGCGGCGAACAGGAGCGGGGCCTCCGCGCTTCGACCGAGAATGTCGCCGGGGCTGTCGGCCTCGCTGCCGCGCTGACCAGGGCAATCGAGCTTCAGGCAGCAGAAACGAGGCGCGTTTCAGCCCTCAGAGATCTCTTGTATGAACTTATCCGCGCCGCCCTTCCGGACGTTGTCATGAATGGATCACCCGAAAGCCGGCTGCCTGGGCATCTGCATCTTTCGATCCCTCATACAGACATAAAAACCCTGATCCCGCTGCTGGACCTGAACGGCGTTGAAGCCTCCGCCGGGTCTGCCTGCACCGCCGGTTCCTTTGTGGATAGCCATGTCCTGAAGGCCATCGGCACATCCCCCGAGCTTCTTCACGGCAGTCTCCGGCTGACGCTCGGGAGGGAGACCGTCGAAGAGGACGTGGTCGAAGCGGCCCGGCGCATCATCGAAACAGTATGTTCATTAAGGAGAGACTCCTGAAATGTACGAGATCCACGGCAATACAGACGGAATACGCCAGACAGAACTGACGCGCCTGCAGGCGCTGTACCTCGCGGAACTGGACAGCGATGTCTTTCTGACAGAGGAGCTGGCCTGTACGCTGGCCGAGGCCTCCTCCCGCCTCAACAGGGAGCTGGCTCTGTACATCAGCCGGAGCGGAGAGGTGCTGGACGTCGTCGTCGGCGATAACAGCACGGTCTCCCTGCCGGAATACCGCCTGCGTCGCAATCAGAACGCCCTTTCCCGTGTCCGGGTCATCCATACCCACCCTAACGCTTCGGCGCAGCTCTCAGAGCTGGACCTGACCGCCCTGGTCTCGCTGAGGCTGGACGCGATGTGCGCTTTAGGCGTGGATCCTGACGCGAGCGTCAACGGCATTTCCGCTGCCTTCCTGACCGGCATCGAATATGGCGTGCCTGCCATTGAACAGACCGAGATCTACCCGCTGAGCAGGCTTTCCCGGCTCAACTGGATGCGCCGAATCGAGGAATGCGACGAGAGAGTTTCCCGCATTCCTGCTAACGACCTGCAGAAGCCGGAACGCGCGATCCTGCTGGCCATCCGCGATGACAGCTCTTTCGAGGAGCTGGATTCCCTGGCGCGTACTGCCGGCGCCGTTCCGGTGGGACGTATGCTGCAAAAACGCCCTTTCCCGGACAGCGCCACCTATATCGGGACCGGAAAAGTTCGGGAGCTCGCCCTGGCCGCGCAGACCTTGAACGCTGACCTGATCATCGCCCAGGACGAGCTGAGCGGGGTGCAGATCCATCTTCTTGAGACCCAGACCGGGGTACGGGTGATCGACCGCACCAACCTGATCCTGGACATTTTCGCGCAGCGCGCTCGCACGCGTGAAGGCCAGCTGCAGGTATCCCTTGCGCAGCTCAGCTACCAGATGTCTCACCTGGTGGGCTTCGGCCTATCTCTCTCGCGTCTCGGCGGCGGCATCGGCACCAGAGGTCCCGGCGAAACCAAGCTGGAGATGGACCGCCGCGCGATCAAGCGCAGGCGTACCCAGCTGCGTGAGCAGCTTGATTCACTGAAAAAACAGCGCTCTCTGCAAAAAAAGCGCCGTGAGCGCAACGAGATCCCGACTGCGGCCCTGGTCGGCTATACGAACGCCGGCAAATCTACGATCTTCAACGCGCTCACCGATTCGAACGTCTATGTGGAGAACCAGCTGTTCGCTACGCTGGACGCGACGACGCGCCGGATCGACACCGCCGACAGCCAGCCGTTCCTTCTGACGGATACGGTCGGCTTTATTTCCCAGCTCCCGACGGAATTGATCGAGGCTTTTCATTCCACGCTTGAAGAAGCGGTCCAGGCGGATCTGCTCCTGATCGTATCCGACGCTTCCAACCCTGACACCCTGGCCCAACGCCGTGTCGTGCGGGAAACGCTCGCCCGCCTCGGCGCGGATCAGAAGCCTTATATCGAGGTGCTCAACAAGTGCGACCAGGCGCTGCCGGAGATCGTTGACGCTTTTCCTGACGCTTTGAAGATCAGCGCTTTAACAGCCGAAGGCCTGGACACATTAAAAAACGAGATCAGCAGCCAGCTTGGCGGCAGGCTCTGTCCCGTCAGATTCTTTGTTCCGTATCACGCGATGCAGCTTACCGCGCTGATCCATGAAAACGCTTCGCGTGCACAGGTGGAATATGGAGAGAATGAAGCGGTGATCACCGCGGAGGTCGACCAGGCATCCCTGAACCGGATCCTCAAGGCCGCCGGACCGGCGCTGAGATACGAGCCTTTGGACAGCTCCCGGCCGGACGAGACCGAATGATCACACCCGAGGGAGCACGATGGTCGGCTCTTCTTCACGCGGCTTATAGATGCAGAATTTGTTCCCGATACACTGCACCGGCTCCGCTCCAGTACGCTCGCACAGCTCGGTGCAGGCTTCCCTGGCGGTGACCGGCGCTCCGCGCTGGACGCCCATTTTGATCAGCTCACGCGCCTGCAGCGCTTCTTCCACGCTGTTCGCAAGGGTATCCGTCACGCCCTCTTTGCCTACGAGCAGGATGGCCGGCAGGGTATTGCACATGGAACGCAGATATGCCCGCTGCTTTCCGTTCATACAGGTTTCCTCCGAATATCAGTCGATAAAGTCGAATTCCATGTCGTCCATGCGCACTGTACTGCCTTCATGGGCGCCTTTTTCGCGCAGCGCGTCAATGATTCCCGCGGAACGCAGGGTGTGATGGAACCAGTTGAGGCTTTCCTCGTCCTCAAAGTTGACGCTGTCCACCAGGTGCGTGACCGCGGGGCCGCTGACCACGAACACACCGTCCTCACGGGTCACCGTGAACTGCGACAGTCCGCTGAGCGGAAGTGATTCTATCTCTTCCTCTTCAAACGGCGCCGCCGGGGGCAAGGCAGACAGCTTTTGTACCACCGCGTCGATCAGCTCGCTGAAGCCGCGCCTGGTCGCCGCGCTCACGGGGTATACGGGTACGTCCTTCCCGACATGCTCCCTGAAGCGCTTCAGGTTTTCTTCAGCCTCCGGGATATCCATTTTGTTCGCGGCCACGATCTGGGGCCGTTCTTTCAGCTCCCCATAGGCCTCCAGCTCATGGTTGATATGCTCATAATCCTCCACCGGGTCCCGGCCTTCGAGGCCGGACATGTCGATGACGTGGAGCAGCAGGCGGGTCCGCTCGATATGCCGCAGGAACGCCAGGCCCAGTCCGGCCCCCTCGCTGGCGCCTTCGATGATGCCCGGGATATCGGCCATCACAAAGTCCATGCCAGCGTGCCGGACCAGTCCCAGATTGGGCGTCAGTGTGGTAAAATGATAGTTGGCGATCTTGGGACGCGCCGCCGTTACCACGGACAGGATGGTGCTTTTGCCCACGTTCGGATAGCCGACCAGGCCCACGTCCGCGATAGATTTGAGCTCCAGATAGAATTCGCGCTTTTCCGTTTTCAGGCCTGGCTTAGCGAAGTTCGGGGCCTGACGTGTCGGGGTGGCGAACCTCGCGTTCCCCCAGCCGCCGCGTCCACCGCTGAGCAGCACCTTGGTCCTTCCCGCTTCATACATATCCGCGACCAGCGCGTCAGTTGCTTTATCGCGGACCACCGTACCGACGGGGACCTTGATGATCAGATCCTCCCCGCGTTTTCCGGTCATACGGTTCGCGGCGCCGTTGCCGCCGTTTTCTGCTTCGTACTTTGAGCGGAAGCGGAAGTCCAGCAGCGTATGCATGTTTTCGTCCGCGAGCAGTACCACGTTACCGCCCCGGCCGCCGTCACCGCCGTCCGGACCGCCGTTCTGGACAAACTTTTCCCTGTGGAAGGACACGCAGCCGTTGCCGCCGTTCCCGGCTTTTGCGGTCAGAGGCGCGCGATCTACAAACTGTGCCATGTTTCTCTCCTGAGAAGGTCGTGATTTACTCTGTCACTTCCGTAAATTCGTTTTCAACAGCCCTGACATTGCTGAGCGGCCAGATCACCGTGCGCACATGCGCGATGATCATGTCCCTGCTGATCGGGCCGACCGAATGGCTGTCATTCGAATTGCCGCGGTTATCACCCAGGACGAAGTACTCGTTGTCCTTCAGAGTATATTCATAGAAATAGTAATTCGGTTCGGTCCCCATCTTCACGGGATCAGCGATCCGCTTCCCGTTGACGTACAGATGCCGGTCCCGCATTTCGACAGTATCTCCGGGCATGCCCACTAAACGCTTGACAAAGGCGGTGTTCCCACGTCCGGGATAATGGCAGATGACCACATCACCCCGCTGCGGCTGGCCCGTCAGGTAGTCGATCTTCGTGCAGAACAGCTTCTCGTGGTCCAGCAGCGTGTTGGTCATGCTGCGGCCGTCGACGCCGTAGATCTCAAACAGAAATGTACGCAGCAGCAGCGCCAGAACTACCGCCGTCACGATCGTCAAAACCCAGCTGATGATTTCGCTGCCCACAGTCTTTTGCTTGATTTCCTTCCCTTTCTTCCTGAGCTTTTCGATCTCCTTGTCGCTCATCTTCAGGGGTTTATTCCAGAAAGCTTTGAATCCACTTTCCTGCTGTGTGGATTCAGGATTCGTCTGGTTCTGGTCCTCACTCATTCCGCATTTCTCCCTTCTGCTGTTCATCCGGCTGCTGAGCGTGTGATACGGTCGCCTTGCGCCTCTTCAAAAAGGTCTCCCGATCCATCATGACGATCCGTCCGCAGGTCGTACACCTGATCTTGATGTCCGCCCCGACGCGGATCACCGTCCAGGTATCGCCGCCGCAGGGATGGCCCTTTCTGGTGCGTACGACATCGCCCAAGGAGATTCCGTCACCGATCATCGCCCAACGCCTCTTTCGCAATATCAGGCGCGGACCAGTCCAAGTCCGCGCCATGAGTACTGATTATTTCGCGTGCTGTGTGGAGCGCAGCGTCACGTCGTGATATCCGCCTTCCACCAGAGACGTGGCGGAAACGAGGGTGATCTTGGCCTCCCTGCGAAGGGACTCCAGATCCGTCACACCGCAGTTGCACATGGTGGATTTTACCTTGTAGAGGCTGATCTCCACATTATCGTGCAGGGAACCGGCATATACGACATAGCTGTCGACGCCTTCCTCAAAGCTCAGCTTGCTCGCGCCGCCCAGGTCATAGCGCTGCCAGTTGCGCGCGCGGTTGGAGCCTTCGCCCCAGTATTCCTTCATATAAACGCCGTTGACCATGACGCGGTTTCCCGGGCTCTCGTCAAAGCGGGCGAAATACCGGCCCATCATGAGGAAGTCCGCGCCCATGGCCAGCGCCATCGTCATATGATGGTCGTATACGATGCCGCCGTCGGAGCAGATGGGGACGTAAATACCCGTCTGCTCGAAGTACTCGTCACGGGCCCTCGCCACCTCGATCAGCGCGGTCGCCTGGCCGCGGCCGATGCCCTTGGTCTCGCGCGTGATGCAGATGGAGCCGCCGCCGATGCCGACCTTGACAAAGTCGGCGCCCGCCTTCGCGAGAAAGAGGAAGCCGTCCCGGTCGACCACGTTGCCCGCGCCGATCTTGACAGAATCGCCGTAGCGTTCACGCACCCAATCCAGCACGTTCTTCTGCCAGATGGTGTAGCCCTCAGAGGAATCGATGCACAGCACGTCCGCGCCGGCCTGCAGCAGCGCGGGGATGCGGGTCTCATAGTCCCTGGTATTGATGCCCGCTCCGACCAGGTAGCGCTTCTTGCTGTCCAGCAGCTCCAGGGGGTTTTCCTTATGGGAGGCGTAGTCCTTTCTGAATACGAAGTACTGCAGGCGTCCCTCGCCGTCTACGATGGGCAGCGAATTGAGCTTGTGCTCCCAGATGATGTCGTTGGCCTCCTTCAGCGTGGTGCCGGCGGGAGCCGTGACCAGCTTGTCCTTGGGCGTCATGAAGTCGGTCACTCTGGTGTGTACATCCATCCTGGACACGCGGTAATCGCGGGAAGTGACGATGCCCAGCAGATGCCCGTTGGCAGTGCCGTCATCCGTGATGGCGATCGTGGAAAAGCCGTTTTTCTCCTTCAGGTTGAGAACGTCCTGCAGCGTTTTATCGGGGGTGAGGTTGGATGCCGAGGGAACAAAGCCCGCCTTATAGCTCTTGACCCGGGCGACCATGGCCGCCTCATCCTCCACGGACTGGGCGCCGTAAATAAAGGAGATGCCGCCTTCCTTGGCCAGGGCGATCGCCAGCCGGTCGTCCGACACGGACTGCATGATCGCGCTGACGAGCGGGATATTCAGGCTGATATCAGGCTGCTCCTGCCCTTTGCGGTACTTGGTCAGAGCGGTTCTCAGGCTGACGTTCTGCGGGATACAGTCCGGACCGGTATATCCGGGGATCAGCAGATACTCACTGAAGGTGTGACACGGCTCGTTGTAGTAATACGCCATCAACATTCCCTCCCTGCGCGTAGTAGATTCTGTTTATGATACTGGTTTTGGAAGGTTTTGTCAACCTTCCGTGCGGCCTGAAACGCATTTGCGTCATATTTTCCGGTACACAAAAAATACAATTTGATCAATTATTTCTCTTGACAAATCATTTAGCCAGGATTATCTTATTTGTGAGTAAACCATTGATGGAGAAGAGTAACGCCCCTGTAGCGCATCAAAGGGAGCCGCCGATAGTGTGAATGCGGTATGCGTGGCGGGTGTGAATGGGCTCCAGAGGGCGCTCCGAAAGCATTGGCTGTAGGCAGCGACGGGAAACGCACCCGTTATCAAGGCGTCGCGTATCAGAAGCGTACGCGGAGAATGAGGACCAAGCTGAGTGGCACCACGGGAATACCGTCTCAGCGCACAGGATGTGCGCTGGGGCGTTTTTTATTCCCTGTCCCCTGTGTCACGGCCGTCACGGGGAACAGACAATCAGACTTCGACGTAAAATAATGAAAGGCAGGTATTCACCATGAAAAGAATGATCGCCCTGGTTCTTGCCGCAATGATGCTCCTTTCTCTCGCCGGCATTGCGTCCGCCGAAGCAAAAACCTCGTTCAGAATCGGCATCTGCAACTTTGTGGACGACGCCTCCCTGAACCAGATCATCGCCAATATCCGCTCACGCCTCGCTGAGATCGAGACCGAACGCGGCGTCAAGATCGAGATCATGGAAGACAACTGCAACCTGGATGGCAGCGTGCTCGACCAGATCATCGCGAACTTTATCGCCAGCGAGGTCGACCTGATGGTAGGCGTCGCCACCCCGGTCGCGATGGCAATGCAGGGAAAGACCGAAGACTCTGGCCTTCCCGTGGTCTTTGCGGCGGTCTCTGACCCGGTCGGCGCGGGCCTGGTGGAAAGCCTGGAGGCCCCCGGCTCCAACCTGACCGGCACCTCTGACTATCTGGACACCAACGCGGTGTTCAACCTGATCTTCGCGCTGAAGCCTGAAGCCAAGAAGATCGCCCTGCTCTACAATCCCTCCGAGGACGCCTCCACCGCGCCGATCGAGGCCGCCAAGAAGATCCTGACGGAGAAGGGCGTCAGCTACAAGGAGTACAGCGGCGCGAACGTATCCGAGGTGATGCTGGCGGCGGACGCCATCGTGGCCGACGGCATGGACGCGGTGTTCACGCCCACCGATAACACCATCATGGCCTCCGAGCTCTCCATCTACGAGACCCTGGCCAACGCGGGCATCCCCCACTTCACCGGCGCGGATTCCTTCGCCCTGAACGGCGCGTTCCTGGGCTACGGCGTGGATTACGCGAACCTCGGCCGTGAGACCGGCAACATGGTTGCGGCCATCCTTCTGGACGGCGCCGTTCCGGCCTCGACCCCCGTCAAGACCTTCGACAACGGTACCGCCACCATCAACACGGACACCTGCGCGCTCCTGAATCTCAAGTATGATGAGGTCGCCGCCCTCTTCGCCCCGCACTGCATCAAGGTGCAGTCCATCACGACCGCCGAAAGCTTCGACGATATCAAGTAATCCCCGCTATAGGGATCACCCGCGATCAATCAAATCAAGAGGATCATCACAGTGGATAAAATACTGGTTTTAGGCCAGACGGCCCTTGAACTGGGCCTGGTCAACGCGCTGGTCGTATTGGCGCTGTTCGTCAGCTATTCCATGCTCAATGTCTGCGACCTGTCTACCGACGGCTGCTTCACGTTAGGCTCAGCCGTCGGAGCCATGGTAGCGATCGCGGGTTATCCCTGGCTCAGCCTGCCGGCAGCGATGCTGGCAGGCGTCCTTTCCGGGTTCATCACCGCCACGCTCCAGACCCGGATGGGCGTACAGAGCCTTCTGGCCGGCATCGTGGTCAATACCGGACTGTACTCGGTCAACATGGCACTGACCGGCAACAAGCCCACGCTGTCCTTGAACAAAACGCCTACGGTGTTCCTCTTTGCCAAGAACCTGATGAACGGAAGCGCGCTTCAGGGCCAGCAGGCACTGCTGGTGCTGTTCATCGTGATCGTCCTGGTCATCGTCCTGCTCAGGCTGTTCCTGCGCACCAAGCTAGGCCTCGCCATCCGCGCGACCGGCAGCAACGCCGATATGGTGCGCTCTTCTTCCATCAATCCCACCTTTACGACCACGGTCGGGCTCTGTGTTTCAAACATGCTGACCGCGCTTTCAGGCTGCCTCACCGCGCAGATGCAGAAAAGCTATGATATCAACAAGGGCTCCGGCATGCTGACCGTGGCGCTGGCCTCCCTGCTGATCGGCGGCGTGATATTCGGGAAGGATAAGCCCATGAGTCTCCGTCTGGTCGGCACCGTCATCGGCGCCTTCCTCTTCAGACTCGTCTATACGCTGGCCCTGCGCCTCAACATGCCGGCGTTCATGCTGAAGGCTGTGTCCTCGCTGATCGTCATCGCCGCGCTCTCTGGCTCCTATTTCAAAGACCAGCTGCCGTTTATTATGAAACGCCTCGGATGGCACGGGAAGGAGGGCGCGTCCAATGCTGAAGCTCGTTGACATCAGTAAAACCTTCTATCCCGGCACACCGAACGAACGGTTGGCGCTGGACAGCCTGACGCTCCACATTCATCCTGGGGATTTCGTCAGCATCATCGGCGCGAACGGCGCGGGAAAATCGACGCTCTTCAACGCGATCTGCGGCAGCTTTTATCTGGACAAAGGTCAAGTCTTCCTGGATGGTCAGGACATCACCATGACGCCGGAGCATCAGCGCGCGCGGGTGATCGGGCGCCTCTTTCAGGACCCCATGCGAGGCACGGCGCCGGATATGAGCATCGAAGAAAACCTGGCACTGGCTGCGGGTCTGGGCGGCTGGCTCTCCCATGTGACAGGCGCGGACCGGAAAGCCTTCCGCGAGCGGTTGGCACTATTGGACATGGGCCTTGAGGACCGGATGACGCAGCCCGTCGGGCTGCTGTCCGGCGGCCAGCGGCAGGCGCTGACCCTGCTGATGGCCACCTACCAGACGCCTAAGCTGCTTCTGCTCGACGAGCACACCGCGGCCCTGGACCCGGGTACAGCCGAGAAAGTGCTGAACCTGACCCGGGAGATCATCGAAACCCATCACCTGACCTGCCTGATGATCACCCACAATATGCAGTCGGCTCTGGATTTGGGGAATCGTACCCTGATGATGGACCGCGGCAGGGTCATTTATGACGTCACCGGCGAAGAACGCGCCCAGCTCACCGTGCATGATCTGACCGAAAAATTCCGTGAAAGATCCGGACGCGAGCTGAATAACGACCGTATGCTCCTGGGACAGTAAGCATACTCAGCAACCGGGGTTGTTGCGCAAGTACATGACCGCCCTCATCCGTCACGCCTTCGGCGTGACGGATGAGGGCGGTGTACTAACATGTGCAACAGCCTCATTGTTTTTATTCCTGCATTATGCTATAATGCTTGCGATTCGTGCGAAGTGCCACGCGCACAAAGCATCACATTCAGAACGACCGAGGAAATGAAATGGCTTACGATCTCACACAGCCCCTGGTGATCGGCATATCCTCCCGCGCCCTGTTTGATCTCGAGGTGGAAAACCACATCTACGAGGAGCGAGGGCTGGACGCGTATGTCCAGTACCAGATGGATAACGAGAACACCGTCCTGAAAAAAGGCGTCGCCTTTCCCCTGATCCGCGCGTTTCTCAGGCTGAATGAACTGGTCCCGGACAAGCGCCTCGTGGAGGTCATCATCATGTCGCGCAACAGCCCGGATACAAGCCTGAGGATCCTCCATTCGATCGAGCACTACGGGCTGGATATCAGCCGCGCCGCGCTGACGAGCGGAGCGCCGGTATCCCCGTATCTTAAAGCGTTCCGGACCGACCTCTTCCTTTCGGCCTATCGTCCCGACGTCCAGGACGCCATCAACGCCGGATTCGCGGCCGGCATGCTCCTGACTGAAGGCCACCCGGCCGAACCAGCTGAGGAGATCGACCAGATCCGGATCGCGTTCGACGGCGACGCGGTGCTTTTCGGCGCGGAGGCGGAGCGGATCTTCCGGCATGACGGCATCGAGGCTTTCCAGACCTATGAACGCGAGCACGCCAACGTGCCGCTTTCCAAGGGACCCTTCGCCAACTTCCTGATGACGCTGTCCAATCTCCAGACAATGTTCCCGGAGAGTGAAAAGGCTCCGATCAGGACCGCTCTGGTCACCTCACGCAGTATCCCCGCCCATGAGCGCGCCATCAAAACCCTGCGCTACTGGCACGTGCGCGTGGACGAAGCTTTCTTCCTTGGCGGCGTCAGGAAAAAGGAGATCCTGGAACAGTTCGGCGCGCATATATTCTTTGACGACCAGCACGTGCACGCGGATCCCGCCAGCGAGGTCGCGCCGGCCGCGATCGTTCCCTACAGGACCGGCGACGATCCCGCAAACGGCTGAACGTCAGATTACCGGAGGTATCACCTGAAATGCTTGATATCGTTTCCCGTTTTCAGCTGGACGGCACCCCCATCGGATGCGTGGATTTCGGCTCCGGACACATTAACAAAACGTATCTGGTCGTGACCAACAGGCCGCACCTGTATGTGCTGCAGAACGTCAACACACGCACCTTCCCCGACGCGGACGGACTGATGCGCAACGTCATCCTGGTCACGGACCATATCCGCGAAAAGGTCAGTGATCCGCGGCAGGTGCTGCAGCTCGTCCCCACAACGGATGAACAGCTGTATATCCTCGAAGAGGGCAACCAGCTCTGGCGCGTGTACGAATACGTGACGGGCAGCATCTGCCTGGACCAGGTGGAAAGCCCGAACGACTTCCGTCAGGCGGGAAAAGCGTTCGGCAGCTTCCAGCGCCAGATGTCCGACTTTCCCGCCGAACGCCTGACGGAGGTCATTCCAGACTTCCACCATACGCCTAAGCGTTTTCAGGCCTTCCACAGGGCGATCGAGGCGGACAGAAAAAACCGCGCCGCCGATGTGCGGGACGAGATCGCGTTTTTCCTTGAACGCGAAGCGTCCGCGGGAAAGCTCATACAGCTTCTTGAATCCGGGGAGCTGCCCCTTCGCGTGACGCACAACGACACGAAGCTGAACAACGTGATGCTGGACGAGGCCACGCGCGAGCCGCTGTGCATCGTGGACCTGGATACCGTGATGCCCGGCCTCGCGGCCTATGACTTCGGAGACGCGATCCGCTTCGGCGCGTCCGAGGCCGCCGAGGACGAGCGCAACCTGAGCAAGGTCCGGATGTCCCTTGAGCTGTTCCGCGCATTCTCAGAGGGCTTCGTATCTGTATACGCCGACAGCATGACGCAAATGGAGCGCGATACCCTGTGCGACGGCGCCCGCCTGATGACGCTGGAATGCGGTGTACGCTTCCTGACGGATTACCTGCAGGGAGATACCTATTTCCATATCACCCGTCCTGAGCACAACCTTGACCGCGCCAGGACGCAGATCGCGCTGGTGCGGGATATGGAAAGCAAGTGGCGGGAGATGCAGAAAACCATTGCCGAACTATGATTTCAGGAGGAACGGCGGATGAAAAGGATCGCGCTGACCTTTGACGACGGCCCCAACACGGTGACGACGCCGCAGGTGCTGGATATCCTGCAGGAGCAGGGAATCGTGGCCTCCTTTTTCCTGATCGCGGACAATATCGACGAAGCGTCCGCGCTTGTCGCGCAAAGGGCGCTGGCCCTGGGCTGTGAGCTCAACAACCATTCGAAGACCCACAGCCGCATGAGCGGGATGACGGCGGCGGAGATCCGCTCCGAGGTCGAATACTGCAGCGAAAGGATCATCGCCCTGGCCGGGCGCGCGCCCCGCTTCTTCCGGCCGCCCTATATCGATGTCAGCCGCACGCTGTATGACAAGGTGGATCTGACCTTCATCTGCGGCGCCGGCTGTAAGGATTGGCTGCCGGAAACCAGCGTCGAGGAGCGCGTTCGACTGACCCTGGAAAACGCAAGGGACGGCGAAATCATCCTGCTGCACGATTCTATGGGCAATACGAACACAGTGGAAGCGCTCCGGGAGATCATTCCGTCGCTCAGGCAGCAGGGCTACAGCTTTGTGACCTGTGGGGAGCTTTTCGACCAATGCGGTGTGACGCCGCAGAAGGGCTGGCTCTACTCCAACGTATATCAGAAGGACGCTGACGACAGACTATGAGAAGATTAAAAACGCTGCTCATTCTGGCGGTCCTGCTCTGGGCCGCCATCCCGGCCCTGGCAGCAGGTCCGTTTTCGAATGTGCCCTGGCTTAAAGGAGATCAATATAGCTATGAGCCTGAGCAGCTTCCAGTCGCTGCGGGCGAGGCGTTAACGCTTTACCTGGCCCCGTACAAAGAAGCGCGGTTCAAGCAGAGGCTTCTGTCTGACGGTGATGTCACGGTCATTGCTCAAATCAAAAACAGGCAGTGGCTCTGGATCCGGTATGCCAGAGAGGATGGGCAATATCATACGGCCTGGCTCCGCCGGCCTGACGCGGAACTTGACGCGGATTTTATGGAACCGGCCTTAACTCCGCTCCGACTCACGCAGCCGCTGACACTTGCCGATGAACCGGGCGGTCAAACACTCTGCCTACTGGCGGCAGGGACGGAGATCACGGAGCTCAATCGCTTTCCGGCACCTGCCATGGATCAGGAATGGGTTTATGCCGAAGTCCTGGTCGATGGGCAACCGCTCTGGGGCTTCGTCCCCGATCGCGGACTCGAGGAGATACCGACCTGGCATATGGAAGGCGATACGCTGTATGTACACAACGGCGTGACGATCCTGGGCGGCCTGTGGCTGGGTAATTTGGATGAATCAGAGGAATCTGAGTCCATTCTCGCTGACTTCCGACCGGGCGACCGGCGCTGCAAAGGGCTGTTCGCCGACGAGATGGATGATGATCTATATCCTTCACTCCGCTATATCGTACTGCCTGAGACCCTGCGCGTATTTGGTGATATGTCAATGTACGGACTGAATCTGGCAGAGCTCCGCCTCCCGGGCTGCATTCGCGAAGTGTGCTCCCAGGAGAGTCTGTACGCGATGAATATCGACCGGCTGATCCTGGCATCCGACTTCCGCGGCACACTGCCCGGTATGGATGAAACAACGATCGGAGGATATGCGGTCGAGCCGGGCAACCCGCTCTACCGCGCGGTGGACGGCGTGCTGTTCGACGCGGAGATGAAGACGCTGCTGCGCTACCCGCACGGCGCGACGGCGGAGCATTACGACGTCCCCAGAGGTGTTGAGCGTATCGCGGACTTTGCCTTCGACAGTGACGACCAGAACTCACCGCTCAAGACCATCTCGCTGCCGATCGGACTCAGGGAGATCGGCGAATACGCCTTCTACGCGCTCGGACGGCTGAACAGCGTGACGATCCCGCCCACGGTGACCCGCCTGGCGGAAACAGCCTTCGGCGGCTGTGTCAGTCTGGAGCGTGTCTCTCTGCCGGACGGCCTGGAAGTCAAGCTGAGCAGCTGGGGCAAGCCTGGCGATTTCACCTATTATAACGGCGATAACGGCACGACGGGAGCAGACATGGGAACAGCGGCGGATCCGCACATTTATGCATACGCGCTGCTCGCCTCTGAAGACGGTTCGCCTGTGCCGGTTTATGCGGACGCGTATACGGATCATCCCCTGCGCTATCTGCCAAATGGGATAACTGTTGTTTTAAACAGCAGTGAGAACGGACGCTGCCGTGCGCATCCTGAGGATGAATACAGGAATCGGTTCTGGGTGGATATCCGTTTCCTGCAGTTGATTAACCCCGACGAAGCGGAAGATGAATGAAGGAGATCGAATCATGCGTCAAACCATTGTAGTTTTTACTGTCTTATGCTGTCTCTTGTCCACGTTCCCTGTCCTGGCAGAGAGCGGCTCCTGGGGTCAGATCAACCAGTCCATCGCCCGGCCGGACAGTTGGGTCGACGTGGTGGGCGAGACAAATGAATTCCAGCTGGGGTCAGCCGCGCCGCTGGAGGGCGCCGAGGGCGTGCTGCTGCAGGAATGGGGCGACTATCCTTCCATCGACGGCAGCACTGTCTGCGTGCCGCTGGCCATGGAGCTGGCGCGGCAGTGGCTGAAGCTGCCGGAGGAGGACCTGAACGGCTTCGTAAACTTCTCTACGACGCCCTACGCCTACGATCGGCTGACCCGCGGGCTTGCCAACCCCATGGTGGCGATCCAGTCCCGCCGCACCGTCATGGACGACACACATCCCATCGACATCGTGCTCGGTACGGGTCCGAACGCGGATGAGCGCGCCGCGGCGGAGGCGGCCGGGGCAGATCTCGTCATGGTGCCGGTCTGCTATGACGCCTTCGTCTTCCTGGTCAACAGCAGGAATCCGGTGGAGCAGCTGACGGCGGAACAGATCCGTCAGATCTATGCCGGTAAGATTATCTTCTGGAGCGACGTCGGCGGCGATACGCTGCCCATTCAGCCCTACCAGCGCCCGCACGGCTCCGGGAGCCAGACGGCGATGGAGGAGCTGGTGATGAAGGACGTCCCTCTCGAGCGCGCGAAGGAGAACTATATCTCAAACGGCATGTCCGACCTGATCAAGCAGATCGGCAACTATGACAACAGCCTGAATGCCCTCGGCTACTCCTACCTGTATTATGTGGACGCGCTGTATAAGACCGGCAGTCTGAAGGTGCTTTCTGTGGACGGCGTTGAGCCCAGCCCCGAAAACCTGCGCTCCGGCGCTTATCCCTACACCGTCTACTATTATGCCGTCTACCGGAAGGAAAACGAAAATGCCCGGCGCTTCGTGGACTGGATGGTCTCCGATGCCGGGCAGGCCGCGATCGCGCAGGCCGGGTATATCACACTGAGATAGTTTCGATTCCATCAAAACAGCGGGTGCGAAATCGCACCCGCTGTCTTTGACTTGTGAATTACTTGACGTTGAACGCCTTCATGCCGGGATAGATGGCGCTGTCGCCCAGTTCTTCCTCGATGCGGAGGAGCTGGTTGTACTTCGCCACGCGCTCGGTACGGGAGGGCGCGCCGGTCTTGATCTGGCAGGTGTTGAGGGCCACGGCCAGGTCGGCGATGGTGGTGTCCTCGGTCTCGCCGGAACGGTGAGAGGTGACGGCGGTGTAGCCGGCCTTGTGGGCCATCTTGATGGCTTCCAGGGTCTCGGACACGGAACCGATCTGATTCAGCTTGATCAGGATCGCGTTGCCGGCGCCCAGGCTGATGCCCTTGGCCAGACGCTCGGTGTTGGTGACGAACAGGTCGTCGCCCACCAGCTGGACCTTGCCGCCCAGTTCCTTGGTCATCTGCTGCCAGCCTTCCCAGTCTTCCTCATCCAGACCGTCTTCGATGGAGATGATCGGATACTTCTCGACCAGGCTCTTCCAGTGTGCGATCAACTCAGCGCTGGTGTACTCAGTGCCGGCCTTGGGCAGCTTGTAGTGGCCCTTGCCCTTTTCGCTCTTCCATTCGGAGGAAGCGGCGTCCATAGCGAGCATGAAGTCCTTACCGGGCTCGTAACCAGCCTTACGGATAGCGTCGAGGATGGTTTCGATGGTCTCTTCGTCAGAGGACAGGTTGGGAGCGAAACCGCCTTCATCACCCACGGAGGTGGCGAGGCCCTTCTTCTTCAGGATCGCGGCCAGGGCGTGGAACACTTCCGCGCACCAGCGGAGCGCTTCCTTGAAGGACGGAGCGCCCACGGGCATGATCATGAATTCCTGGGTGTCCACGGTGTTGGTGGCATGCGCGCCGCCGTTCAGGATGTTCATCATCGGGACGGGCAGACGGTTGGCGTTGACGCCGCCCAGGAAGCGGTACAGTGGGATATCCAGGCTGGTCGCGGCCGCGCGGGCGCAGGCGATGGAAACGGCCAGGATGGCGTTGGCGCCCAGGTTGGACTTGTCCTTGGTGCCGTCAGCCTTCAGCATCGCGGCGTCGATCGCGTAGATGTCGGAGGCGTCCATGCCGATCAGGGTATTGTTAATGATGGAGTTGATGTTTTCGACCGCTTTGGTCACGCCTTTTCCGAGGTAACGGCTCTTGTCGCCGTCGCGCAGCTCCAGCGCTTCGAATTCGCCGGTGGAGGCGCCGCTGGGGGCCATGCCGCGGCCGACGGTGCCGTCGATCAGGGTCACTTCCGCTTCAACGGTAGGGTTTCCGCGGGAGTCGAGAATCTCGCGACCGATAACCTGTTCAATCTCCAGATAAGCCATGGGAATCATCCTTTCTGTATGTATGCCGCAGCGCGGCGTTTTCAGGAAAAGTGCTTTGGCGAAGCGCGGATATTTCCCCGCGATTCACCTGTCTGATTATAACATAAGAAGGTCATTTGTCAAGAACACGTCTCAGATTTCGATGATTTCACCAGCTTACGCCATCTGTAATCGCTAAGATCACAGGATCCTGTTCAAAATTAGGTTTTTGTGTGTCAAAAATTGTAAAACCTTTGCAAAGAATAAACTTTCAATTGCAAAAACGGGATACCCGTGGTATACTCTGCATACACGGACATTAACGTCCGAAAACATGCCTGATCCCAGGCAGAAAGGAAATAAAACACATGAAAAGAATTCTTGCGATACTTCTTGCCCTCATGATGCTGTCCGTCAGCGCTGTGAGCCTGGGCGAGGCTGCTCCCGAGCAGGTCTCCTACTCCAGCTTCATGGAGCATCTGAACGCCTTCCTCAGCGGTCTTGACCTGCAGGCCAAGGATGTGTACATGGTTGAATCCGCCCAAGGTCAGAGCTACCAGATGCTGATCGGCCAGAACGAGTCCGGCACCATCAACCTGATGGTCGGCGAGAATGATGAAGAAATCGCCACTCTCCAGATCGACAATGAGGCCGCCTACCTTAAGTATCAGGGCAGCACCATGGCAATCAAGTTTGAAACCATCAAGGACTTCTTTGAAAACCTGCCCAATAAGCTCCTGAGCTACCTCAAGACCCTCGGCATCGATCCCGAAAAGATCCCCGAAGACTTCCAGACCCTGATGGGCCTCTACGCGAAGATGATGCAGAAGATCATGCCCGCCCTGGAGCAGGAAGTGAACGGCGACGTGGTCACCATCAAGCTGAACGGCGAAAAGTACGGCCCCCTCTATGCCGAAGCCATCGAAGAGCTGATGGCCGACGCTTCCTTCCAGGACATCATGGGCCGCTATCTGCCGGTGTTTGGCGCGCAGTATGACGCCGAGCAGTTCAACAGCGTCTGGAGCAGCATCCGCGATCAGATGATCGAGCTGATGAAGGGCTGGCAGATGCAGATGACTGTGAACCAGGCCACCGGCGAAATGACCATGAACGGCGACTTCTCGATGCCCGAAGAAGCGAAGATGCTTTTCAACGTGAGCGTCAACACTTCTGACAACGGCCTGAAGCTGGACGCAGATGTGGCGGTTAATACCGGCGACGATGAGATCAAGTACGAGATGGCCATGAACCTTGAAAAGAACTCCTTCTGGCTCGACTTCCCGAACAAGGGCAACGAACACGTCGTCATGTCCCAGAACGGTCAGGAGATCATGACCATGGACGCGTCCTTTGAGCTGAATGACTTTGGCATGCCTGTCAGCGGCCAGGCCGTGATGACGCAGCAGGGCCAGGAGATCATGCGTATGCAGTACGCGGACAATACGTACGTGGTCTATGCCCAGGGTCAGGAAATGATGTTCGTCCAGTATAAGGACGAAGAAGCGACTGTCCGTGTCGGTGGCCTTGAAATGACCGCCAAGAAGACCGAAGAAGACGCCGACCACATGGTATATGAAGTGAACATGACCTCCAACGGCCAGACGATGACGATGTACGCGACCTGCACGATCGCGCAGGACGACACCGGCGCCGAATTCCTGCAGATGGACGCCAAGTCCGGTGAAGAGGTTGTCATGATCGCTCAGGTACTGCAGACCGAAAAGCAGGCCTTCCCGCTGCTGAAGGATGACGCGGCCACCAACTGGATCACTGAGGATCAGCTCAACGGCCTCCTCGACACTGTGTTCCAGACCGCGCTTTCCACTGTTCAGGGCCAGCTTGGCAACTGATCATAAGCATCGACAGAACCTGAAATGATTGGGGAGGGGAACGATTCCGAAGGAACTGTTCTCCTCCCCTCTTTATAACAGGAAATCATGTTCCAGGAGTAGAGCCATGGCTTTCGCGCATCTGCATTTACATACTGAATACAGCCTTCTTGACGGCGCCTGCCGCATCAAGCGCCTGATCCCACGGCTCAAGGAATTGGGCCAGGACGCCTGCGCCATCACGGATCACGGCGTACTGTACGGCGCTGTCGAGTTCTGGTCGGCCATGACAGAAGCGGGACTGCACCCCGTGATCGGCTGTGAGATGTATGTGGCCGAGAACCGTCTGGTCCAGCAGCGAGGGATGGCACACCTGATCCTTCTGTGCGAGAACGAAACGGGCTACCGCAATCTGTGCCTGCTGGACAGTCTGGCCTTTACCGAGGGGTTTTACTATAAGCCTCGCATCGATTATGCGCTTTTGGAACAGCATCACGAAGGCCTCATCGCCCTGTCAGCCTGTCTTTCCGGCGACCTGAGCCGTGCCTTGCTGGACGGCCGCTATGAGGATGCACGGGCCTTTGTTCACCGCATGTCCGGGATCATGGGACCGGATCATTTTTATATCGAGCTGATGGATCACGGTCTGCCGGATGAAAAGACGGTCCTCCCGCGGCTGGTCCGGCTCTCCGAAGAGACCGGGATTCCCATGGTCGTTACCAACGACTGCCATTACCTGACCCTGGCTGACGCCGAGGCGCAGGAAGTGCTGATGTGCATTCAGACAGGCAAGACGCTTGAGGATGATAAGCGGATGCGCATGCAGACCGACCAGCTGTACGTCAAATCCGAGGCGGAGATGCGGGAGCTTTTTCCCGCGTTCCCGGAAGCGATCGAACGCACGGAGGAGATCGCGAAACGCTGTCAGCTCAGCTTCGACTTCAAAACCATTCATCTCCCCCGCTATCCTATCGATACAGGAGAAACAGCGGAGCAGATGCTCCGCCGCCTCTGCCGCGAAGGCCTCAGCCAGCGCTACGCGGCGGATCGGCAGGACGCCAGGGACCGTCTGGAGTACGAGCTTTCCGTCATCATCCAGATGGGGTATGTAGATTATTTTCTGATCGTGTGGGACTTTATCCGCTATGCCCGGGAGCATGGGATCATGGTCGGCCCCGGGCGCGGCAGCGGCGCGGGCAGCATCGTCGCCTACTGCCTGAATATCACGCAGCTGGATCCGCTCAAGTACCAGCTGCTGTTTGAACGCTTCCTGAACCCGGAGCGCGTGACCATGCCGGATATCGACGTCGACTTCTGCTACGAGCGAAGGCAGGAGGTCATCGAATATGTGGCGCGCCGCTACGGGCACGATCATGTCAGCCAGATCATCACCTTCGGCACCATGGCGGCGCGCGCGGCCATCCGTGACGTCGGGCGCGTATTAGGCTACAGCTATCAGGAGACCGACGCGATTGCCAAGGCGATCCCGACCGAGCTGGGCATGACGCTGACCGCTGCCCTTGAGCAGAGCAAAGACCTCCGGCATATGGTGGATACGGACCCGCGCGTTTCCCGGCTGTACGACATCGCGCTCCAGTTGGAGGGGATGCCGCGGCACGCCAGCACACACGCAGCAGGCGTACTGATCACCAACCGTCCGGTCACGGAATACATCCCGCTGCAGACGAACGACGGCGTCATTACCACGCAGTATCCCATGGGCATCATCGAAAAGCTGGGGCTGCTGAAGATGGATTTTCTGGGGCTCAGAACCCTGACGGTCATCCGGGACACGCTGGACCTGATGCGCGAAAGCGGCGTCAGCATGACGCCGCAGGACATCCCCCTGGACGATCCGAAGGTATATCAGATGATCGCCAGCGGTGATACGGACGGCGTTTTTCAGCTGGAAGGCGCGGGGATGCGCAGCTTCCTGATGTCCATGCAGCCGCAGAACTTTGAGGATATCATCGCGGCGATATCGCTCTACCGTCCCGGTCCGATGGAATCGATCCCCAGGTATATCGCGGGAAAGCAGGACCCTGTCAGCGTCCATTACGAATCGCCTCTGCTGGAGCCGATCCTGTCCGTCACCTACGGCTGTATGGTATATCAGGAGCAGGTGATGCAGATCGTGCGCGACCTGGCCGGCTATTCCTATGGACGCAGCGACCTGGTGCGCCGCGCCATGGCCAAGAAAAAGCACGACGTGATGGCCAAGGAGCGGAAATACTTCGTTTACGGTTCCGAAGAGGAGGGAGTGCCCGGGGCGGTCAGCCGCGGCGTGCCCGCCGAAGTCGCGGAGCATATATTTGATGAGATGACCGCTTTCGCTTCCTACGCGTTCAACAAATCCCACGCCGCCGCATACGGCGTCGTGGCTGTGCAGACGGCCTGGCTCAAGTATTACTATCCGGCCGAGTTTCTGGCGGCCATGATGAACTCAGTGGTTGGCAATACGCCGAAGATCAACGCGTATATCCAGGAATGCCGGGACAAGCACATCCCCGTCCTGAAGCCGGATATCAATCATTCCCATCTCCGCTTCAGCGTCGAACGCGGCGCCGATGGCAAAGCGTACGTCCGCTTTGGATTGAACGGGATCAAGAATGTCGGCGATCGATGCGTTGAAGAATGCATCCATGAGCGCGACTCGGCCGGTCCTTTCGCCGATCTCTTCGAATTCTGCCGCCGCTGCGCGGGGCCGGAGCTGAATAAGCGCGCTCTTGAATCCCTGATCAAGGCGGGATGCTTTGACTACACGGGCATCAACCGCGCTGCCATGCTGGCTGTGTACGACACGCTGCTCGACACGGAAAGCAGACAGCGCAAAGTCCGATCGACAGGCCAGCTCTCGCTGTTCGACAGCGCCTTCGGCGTCACTCCGGCCGCCAGCCGGAATGAATACCCCGATGTTACGCCGTACACCTATGAAGAGATGCTCAAGCAGGAGCGGGAGATGACCGGCGTCTACCTGAGCGGCCACCCGCTGCAGAAGTATGAAGCCGCGCTCAAGCGCCTCCCCGCCAGCACCGGCACCATCTTTGACCAAGCCGCCGAGAACGACGGCCTGGGCCTGGACGGGAAAAAGGTCCGCCTGGGCGGGCTGCTCGCCGATGTCAGCACGAAGCTGACCAAAAAAGGCGATCAGATGGCTTATCTGACCCTGGAGGATCTCACCGGGCAGATCGAATGCCTGGCCTTCCCCCGCGTGTATCAGGCCTATCAGTCGCTTCTGCAGGCTGATCAGCCGGTCATACTGAGCGGACGGCTTTCGGTGCGGGAGGATGAAGCGCCGAAGGTCATCGTGGAAACCGCGGAGCCGCTGCTCAAGCAGGAAGAACAGTCCCCCGGGCCGTCCCAGGGAAAGCTTTACCTTCGGCTCAGCAGCGATCAGCGCGAGCTAGCGGAAGCCATCCTTCTGAAATATCCCGGCAAAATCCCCGTATACCTGAATGACAGATCACTGAACAAAACCTTCCGCGCGCCTGAAAGCATGTGGATCACCGATGCGCCGGGGCTGATCGCCGAATTGGAGAGTCTGCTCGGGCAGGAAAACGTGAAGCTTGTAAAGTAGCGCTTACTCCGGCGATAAGTTTTTCGCCGGATTTTTTATCATCCGCGGAACTTTTTCATCGGTCTCACGTCTGTATCATTGAAACCAAAGCCGTGAATTCGGCGGAAAGGCGGTAAAACGATGAAATTGATGAAAAGAATGCTCAGTATCTGGATAGTGATCTCTCTCCTCCTCTCCGGAACGCTCCTGTACACTGTTCACGCCGATGCATATGCTCTTCTTCAGCCCGGCGACAGTGGCGAAGCGGTCCTGGCCCTGCAGACCCGTCTTGCTGAGCTCGGTTATGAGCTGACTGAGCTCAACGGTATCTATGATGAAGAGACCGAAAAGGCAGTCCTTCAGTTCCAGAGGGAAAACCATTTGCTGGTGACCGGAATTGCCGATCAGACGACTCAGGAGCTGCTCTTCTCCGTCAACGCGGTGAAACACACCGCCCCTGAGGAATATGCCATGACCGATGAATATGAAGACGGCCTGGCAGCCTATGAGATCCCCGCGGCCGGGCTATTCATCCCCATGACGACCAGTATGCCTTACGCGGCCAGCGTCATGGCAAAATCCAACGCCTCCATCGAATTCAATCGCGACAGCTACGCGCTGATCAAGGAAAACGGATTCCAGTCCGTCGCGTCGAACCCATTCTCTACGTTTGCAGCGGACGTCGACACCTCCTCGTATGCGCAGCTTCGCTCGCGTATCCTGCGCGGCGAAAAGGTGCCCGCGGACAGCGTAAGAACAGAGGAGATCCTGAACTACTTCAGGTATACCGAAAAGGCGCCTGATGGCAACGAGCCCTTCGGGGTCACTATGGAGCTCACCGACTGCCCCTGGAATGAAAAGACCAGGCTGCTTCGTGTCCTGCTGAACGCAAAGACGATCACAAAGTCCGAACGCGCGCCGCGCCACCTGATCTTCCTGATCGACACCTCCGGCAGTATGCAGGGTGCCGACCGTCTTGACCTGGTCAAGCGCGCCTTCCAGCTGCTGCTGGAAAACATGGGCAAACAGGACCACGTTTCCATCGTAACCTACGCTTCCAGAGAGGACACCGTCGCGGAATACGTATCCGCAGCAGATAAGACGAACCTGATGGCTGCCATCAGCGGCCTTGAGGCCGGCGGGTACACCAACGGAAGCGCGGGTCTGCTCCGGGCGTACGAGATCGCGGACAAATATGCCGCCAAAGGCGTCAACACGCGTATCCTGCTGGCTACCGACGGCGACCTGAACGTCGGTGTCACGTCCGAGGGAGACCTCGCCCGGCTGGTCATGGACAAGAAGCAGGGAGGCACTTATCTCACGGTACTCGGCTTCGGTTACGGCAATTACCAGGATGATCGGCTGCAGGCGCTCGCCAATTACGGAGACGGCAACTGCTACTATATCGATACGATCTATGAAGCGCGCAAAGCCTTGATCACCGAAGGCGGCGGCACCTTTGATCCGGTCGCTTCCGATGTCAAGATCCAGCTGGATTTTAATCCTGCCATGGTACGCGGCTACCGGCTGATCGGATATGAGAACAAGCTGCTCGCCGCGGAAGACTTCGCGAATGATGAAAAGGACGGAGGTGACATCGGGTCAGGACAGCAGATGACCGCGCTGTATGAGATCGTGCCCGTGGACAGCGATTTCGAATTCGGCTCAGTCGAGAGTAAGTACACAAAGATCACGGAGCCTGATCCGAGCCAGGAATGGCTGACGCTGAATCTGCGCGCCAAGGTCCCCGGAGAGAAGGAAAGCACGCTGTACACCTATCCCCTTATTGGAGAGTCCTCACAGCGCATGAGCAAGGATATGCTGTTCGCGGCCGGTATTGCCGAAACAAGCATGACGCTTCGCGACAGCGACTACAAGGGTTCATCCACCTACGCCGGCGCCCTGGAGCTCCTCAGAGCCAGCGCTCCGAACGGGGATCCGTACAGGGAAGAGTTCGTGTACCTTGTCACCCTTCTCGAAAGAGCAGACGTTCGATAACCATCCTGCCCCAAAAAACAGCGACGGCTGCCGCGGAAAACCGCGGCAGCCGTTCCTGTTCAGCGTCAGACAGGCATCGTGCCATCCTGCTTATTATACTGTGTCGGGTCCGCCTTCAGCTTCTTGGCCTGGCGCGCCTCAAAGAACTTGGTGGCGACCTGCGGGAACAGCGCGTAGGAGAGCACATCCTCGTCCTGCTCGTTGAACTTGGCGATCTCCTTGCGGTAGTTCTCCAGCTCGGGCTCGATATCGTCCGCGGGACGGTAGGTGATGACCTTAGCATCGCCGATGCACTTCTTGCGGACTTCCTCGTTCACGGGTGCCGGCAGACGGCCGTATTCGCCGCGCAGCAGGCCCTTGGATTCCTTCGTGACCATCTTATAGCGCTCGCCGCCCAGCACGTTCATGACGGCCTGGGTGCCCACGATCTGCGAAGTCGGGGTGACCAGCGGCGGATAGCCGAAGTCCTTGCGCACGCGCGGGACCTCTTCCAGCACGTCGTAGTACTTGTCCATCGCGTTGGCCTGCTTCAGCTGGCCGATGAGGTTGGAGAGCATGCCGCCGGGCACCTGGTACTGCAGCGCCTTGGCGTTGACCGCCAGCACCTTGTCCGGGTCGCGCCAGCCGTCCTTGGTCAGGCGGTCCGCCACACCGCGGAAATGCTCCGCGATCTTAGCCAGCAGTTCGGTATCCAGACCGGTGTCATACTCTGTTCCCGCCAGACTGGCCACGATGGACTCGGTAGCCGGCTGGGAGGTACCGCCACCCAAAGGCGACAGCGCGGTGTCGATCACGTCGACCCCCGCTTCAACGGCCTTGATCAGCGTCATAGCGCCGGTGCCGGCGGTGTTGTGGGTATGCAGAACGATGGGCAGCTTGGTATTCGCCTTGAGCTTCTTGACCAGGGAATAGGCGTTGAAGGGCAGCAGCAGGCCGGCCATATCCTTGATGCAGATCAGGTCGGCGCCCATGCTCTCAATGTCCTTGGCAAGCTTCACGAAGTATTCTTCGGTATGGACCGGAGAAGTGGTGTAGCTCATGGCCACCTCGGCTTTGCCGCCGTACTTCTTGGTGGCCTTGACCGCCGTCTCCATATTGCGCAGGTCGTTCAGCGCGTCAAAGGTACGGATGATGTCGATGCCGTTGTCGATGGATTTCTTAACGAAGTAATCCACCACATCGTCCGCATAGTGCTTGTAGCCCAGGATGTTCTGGCCGCGCAGCAGCATCTGCAGCTGGGTCTTGGGCAGGGCCTTGCGCAGCTGGCGCAGGCGCTCCCAGGGATCCTCGTTCAGGAAGCGCAGGCAGCTGTCAAAGGTCGCGCCGCCCCAGCACTCCAGGGAGAAATAGCCCACCTTGTCCAGCATTTCGCAGGCCGGCAGCATCTCGTCCAGGCGCATACGGGTCGCGGCCTGTGACTGATGGGCGTCACGCAGGATAGTATCTGTGATCAATACTTTAGCCATAATTCAATATCCTCCTCAGCCGAACATGCTCAGCAGCACGCCGGCCGCGATCGCGGAGCCGATGACGCCGGCCACATTCGGGCCCATGGCGTGCATCAGCAGGAAGTTGCCCGGGTTCGCCTTCTGGCCTTCCACCTGGGATACACGGGCCGCCATCGGCACAGCGGACACACCGGCGGAGCCGATCAGCGGGTTGATGGCGTTGCCGCCCTCGATTTTGTTCATCAGTTTTGCCAGCAGGACACCGCCGGCGGTGCCGCAGCCAAAGGCCACAACGCCGAGTACGATGATTTCGATGGTCTGCAGGCGCAGGAAGGTGGACGCGGTCGCCGTAGCGCCGACCGTCAGGCCCAGGAAGATCGTGACAATGTTCATGAGCTCGTTCTGCACAGTCTTGTTCAGGCGTTCCACCACGCCGCACTCGCGCATCAGGTTGCCCAGCATCAGGCAGCCCACCAGCGGCGTCGCACTGGGCAGCAGCAGGGATACCAGCACCGTGACCACGATCGGGAACACGATCTTTTCGGTCTTCGTCACTTCACGCAGCTGCGACATGACGATATTGCGCTCTTTCTTGGTGGTCAGCGCGCGCATGATAGGCGGCTGGATGACGGGCACCAGCGCCATGTAGCTGTAAGCGGCCACCGCGATGGGGCCCAGCAGGTGCGGAGCCAGTTTGCCGGTCAGCCAGATGGCCGTGGGGCCGTCCGCGCCGCCAATGATGCCAATGGCGCCGGCTTCGGCAGTCGTGAAGCCCAGCATACGGGCGCCGGTGAAGGTCAGGAAGATACCCAGCTGAGCGGCAGCGCCCAGGAGCAGGGTCTTCGGGTTCGCGATCAGCGGACCAAAGTCGGTGCCCGCGCCGACGCCGATAAAGATCAGGCAGGGATAGATGCCCAGCTTGACGCCCAGGTACAGGTAGTCGAACAGACCGGGGCTGATGCTCTGTCCGCCGTTAGCCAGCAGAACGCCGACGCTGGAGAAGAGTTGTCCGTCGCTCAGGTAAGCGGCAGAATCCTTGATGATGATCGGAACAGACTGCGCAAGCACGGTGACGCCGTCTTCCGCGATGAGTCTGCCCAGCGCGTCCAGCTGAGCTCCGATAGAGTAGGAAGAGGTGATCTGTCCGATCAGATTGCCGTTCAGCAGGACAGCGCCCGCGTTGTTGACGGTATAGCTGCCCAATTCTGCCAGCTGGTCGGACTGCACAAGAAACGCTCCGCCGAACAGGCTCCAGTTGGCATGGCCGCCCGCGAACAGGGCCTCATGGTACATGTCCGCGCCGAGCAGGTTGGTGCACAGCATGCCGAAGGCAATCGGCAGCAGCAGCAGCGGCTCGAATTTCTTGACGATCGCCAGGTACAACAGCACGCACGCGATCGCGACCATCACCAAAGTCAGCGGCTCAGCGATGAACCGGGCGATACCCGATTCAAAAGCCAATGTCTTCAGTGTATTGAGTATGTTTTCCATATGCCCTCTCCTGACAGATCAGCCGAGGACAACCAGTACATCACCGGTATTGACGGTCGCGCCCTTCACGGCGTTCACCTGCACCACCTTGCCATCCTGGGGCGCAACGATCTCGTTTTCCATCTTCATGGCTTCGAGCACCAGCAGGACTTCGCCCTTCTTGACCTGGGCGCCGTTCTGGGCCTTCACGCTCAGGATGGTCCCGGGCATGGGGGCGTTGATCTTGGTGCCGGCGGCTACAGGGGCGGCAGCGGGCGCGGCGGCCTTCTTAGGCGCGGGCGCGGCGGCTTTGGGCTGAGCAGGTACAGCCGCGGCAGGAGCGGCAGCGGGCTGGCCATCTTTGATCTCTTCAACTTCAACTTCGTAGGCGGTGCCGTTGACCGTGATATTGAACTTACGCATAATCCTAATCTCCTTTATATCTGTGTTATCAGAAATGACTGTACATCTGTTCATCCCGCGCCAGTCTCGCGCTCAGCGGACTGTTGCTGATGCGGCGCACCCGGCGGACAATGAAGCCGCCTTCCTGCTCGTCCCAGACAGCGGCGATCGCGGCCGATATAACGGCAATCAGCTCGCCGTCATCCTCCTCGGGTTCTTCGGCCGGTTCTGGTTCAGGCGCTTTTACGACGACCTTTTCCTCTTCGGGGATCGCCTTTTCTTTCCTGCCGGGGTTCATGACCTTGTGCATGACGGTGATACAGAGAATCAGCACCAGCAGGCCAAAGAACACGATGAGCATACCGATCAGCGTGGTTGAGAGACCGCTGATCAGATTCGACATGAAATCATTCATTCTGACTCCCCCTTACAGCGGCATGTTGCTGTGTTTCTTGGGCAAAGCCACCTCGTGCTTGGAGCTCATGATTTCAAGCGCCGTGATCAGATACTTCCGTGTTTCAGCCGGATCGATCACATCGTCCACAATACCCTGGCGTGCGGCGTAAACAGCGTCCACGGACGCTTCATAGGCCTTCTTGAGGTTCTCACGGCTTTCCCCCGCGTTCAGCTGCTCGTCGAACAGCGTCGCGACAGCGGCATCCGCCGTCAGAGGAGAAACGGTCGCGGACGGCCAGGCGTAAGCGATATCCGCCATGCGGCTGCCGCCCAGCGCCACGAAGGCGGCGCTGACAGCCTTGCCGGTGATCACTGCCGCCTTGGGAGACGTCGCTTCCGCGTAAGCGAAGGTCAGCTGTCCCAGCGCGCGCATCAGCCATGCCTGTTCGGACAGCTTGCCAACAGTCAGGCCATTGCTGTCGATCAGCGTTACTACCGGGAGGTGATAGCTGTCACAGAAGCGGACGAAACGGGCCGCTTTCTCACAGGAAGCGGCATCCAGACGGCCTTCTTCCTCGGTCGGATCGCTGATGATCAGGCCGACAGTACGTCCGCCCAGCTTGCCAAGCCAGGTCTGGAGCCTTTTTCCGTACTCGGCCGTCAGCTGGAGCGCCGTATGCTCGTCCAGGATCTCGCAGGCCAGCGTCCCGGCTGCCATCTCCTCAGCGCCGCTCAGGACACGGTTGAGATCATCACCCTCGGTCAGAGGAGCGTCCTCTGTATTGCTCGCGGGGAGCAGGTTCACCAGTGCCGCCAGCTGTGCCAGCGCTTCCTCCTCGGTCCGAACCACGATATGCGCAGCGCCCTGGGCGTCGATGGCCTTTACAGTCAGCTTTTCCCCAGTCACGAGCGCGGAGTGAAGCTCCAGCTCACTGATGCCGTCGGCCAGGATCACCATGTCGCTCAGCTGGGCGAATACCGCCGCGCTTCCACGGCAGGGCCCCAATACAGCGGTCAGGATCGGGCAGACGCCGGAAAGCCGGGCCAGCTGCGAATACACCCGTGAATACGCGCTCAGCGCCAGTGCGCCTTCCTGCAGATAGGCGCCCGCGCTGTCCAGCAGCAAGAGCACCGGCGCGCCGGTCAGCTGCGCCTTGCGCAGCAGCTTCAGCAGCTTTTGCGCCTGGGCTACGCACATCGCTCCGCCATGATTGGTATAATCCTGTGCGAAGCAATACGCCAGCCGGCCATCCATCGTGCCGCAGCCGCTGACGGCGCCCGCATCGGCCTGCAGAGCATCCGATTCCACAAAGCTGCCCGCGTCGAAAAGCTTCATGACGCGCTCGCGCGCCGTCAGCTTTCCGGCCTCGTGCTGCTTTGCCACCCTCTCCTGATCACCTTGCAAAGCGGTCAGCCGCGTTTGCCAGACCCTCTGCGCGGTATCCAGTTCAGACATGCCAATACCTCCTATAAGAACAGATCATATAAACACTGACGGGAGATTGAGATTATATATAACCCAAATCTCACCCATTTTTATACTTCCACATATATTTTCATTTTCCTGCTCTGTCAATTTAAAAATCCTCCGTTCCGGACGGAGGATTCCTGAAGTCTCATTTTTCCGGCGCTGACTGCTTTGCCGAGGGCTTGTTCCTTTTTTGTATGACGGCAATATCGTCCTTGTTCCGCCCCGCCTCGTCCTCTTCATGCTCTTCCTTGACTTCCCAGTGCAGCAGGAAGGTCAGCGCGGCGCGCAGCGCGATGACGCAGGCAATCATGCCGATCTCCTCAAAGTCCCTTGCCAGGATCGTGCGAAGCACTTCGCCGCCAAGCTTGAACTCCAGAGCAAACGCGATCCCGTGCGCCAGCAGGAGGCGCAGGTTGCGCTGCTTCTTCTTAAGGACGCAGTAGATGCACTGTCCTACTGTCCAAAGAATGATCAGGACACCGATCAGCTCCATCAGAAGGATCGAAGCCTGCACGATGAGGGTAAACCACTTTTCAGCCACCTCATAGACATGGTTCCAGAGTTCCATAGCCGCCTCCTTGTTATTTATACTCTGCCGTGTGAAAAATCAGGCGTTTTCTGTCTGGACAGCGGAGAAGCCCAGCGCTTTCGCGGCCTGCTCGCAATTTGCTCCGTTCAGGTGCATCAGGCGGACCTTCCCGCGAAGCTGCTCGGGCACCGCGTCCGCCAGCTCATGCAGCGGCAAATGAACGGGATGATTCGGCGCGTCGATCCCTTCTGTATAGATGCGCTCAAAGCACGGATGCGCCGCGATGAACGCCCTGATCCCGTCGGCCGTCGCCGTATCCGCGGTGTAAAACAAGCCTCCCTCAGGCGTATCAAAGGAGAAGGAGTAGCAGATCATGCCCGGCGCGTGCTTTGTCCTGCAGAAGGACATGGAGCTGAAACCGGTAAACGCCTGTAAGGTCCCTTCGGCGTCAAACTGAAAGCACTCGTCCGAGACGCCGAACAGCTGAAGAAGCTGGCGCATCTCGGCTTCATAGCGCTCGTCGCCCTTCGGAAGAAGGATATGCACCGGAATGTGCAGGATCTCGGCGCAGTAAAGCACCACCGAGCCAAGCGACCCGCAGTGGTCCGAGTGGAAATGGGAAACCGCGATCCACAGTTGGCCTGCTCCTTCAAACAGCCCTCTGCGGATGAATTCAGTGAACACGCTCTCACCGCAGTCGATCAGGAACAGGTGATCGCCTTCCCGATAGTAGGCAGACGTGTTTCCCTCCAGGGGATTGAATGCGGCGCCTCTGCCAAGAAAATGCAGTTCCATCAGCTCATTTCCTCGCTTTCTTCCATACTCCGGGCACAAATATGATCAGCATGGGGAAAATTTCCAGTCTGCCAAGCAGCATATTCAGGATCAGCACGATCTTGCTGACGACGGAGAAGCCGGCGTACCCGCCCATGGGACCCACCATGTCCAGACCAGGGCCGATATTGTTCAGGCAGGCGATGACCGCCGTGATATTAGTTTCAAACGTGTTGCCGTCAAACGCCAGGAGCAGTGTGGAAAAAATGATGATCAGGCAGTACGCGACCAGGTAGGCATAGGTATTGCTGATGGTTTCCGCGGATACCGCCTCGCCGTCGATATGCACCTTACCCACCGTGTTCGGATGCAGCGAGCGCCGGACCTCCCGCTTCAGGGATTTGAAGAGCATCAGCACGCGCGATACCTTGAAGCCGCCGCCGGTCGAGCCCGCGCAGGCGCCGATCAGCATCAGGCTGACCAGCAAGGTACGGGCAAACTGCGGCCACAGATTGAAGTCCACCGTGGCAAAGCCTGTGCTCGTCATGATGGAGCTGACCTGGAAAAAGCTCTGCCTGAGGCCGTCCGCAACGCCGTATATCGGACGGACATACAGGAATATGAGTCCCGTAGCGGCCAGCATGATCCCCAGATACATCCAAAGCTCGGAGTTCCGTACGACCTTTTTGAACTGCCGCTGCAGGATCAGATAGTATATACCAAAATTGACGCCGAACAGCATCATGAACACGGCCACGACCCACTGGATATAGGGACTGTACCCGCCGATGGACGAGGGGACCAGCGCGAATCCGCCCGTACCCGCCGTACCGAAGGCGATGCACACCGCTTCAAAGATATCCATGCCGCCCGCCGCTAAAAGCGCGAACAGGACGAGCGTCATAAAGATATAGATCATGTACAGGATCCGGGCGCTGCTCAGCGTATGGGGCACCAGCTTGCTGACCTGCGGGCCAGGCGATTCGGCGCGCATGATGTGGATCGAATCTCCGCTGCCGCTTCCGCTGGTGATCGGCTCCAGTGCCAGCAGGAATACCAGCACGCCCATTCCGCCCAGCCAATGAGTAAAGCTGCGCCAGTATTTGGCGCCCATGGTCAGTGCGCCATAATCAACGACGATACTCGCTCCGGTCGTGGTAAAGCCGGAGGCCGTTTCAAAGAAAGCGTCGATGAAATTGGAAATCGTTTTATCCAGCACGAAGGGCAGAGCGCCTAAAACAGACACCATCAGCCAGGTCAGGCTGGCCAGCACAAAAGCCTCCCGCGCATAAAACGTTTTCTTTTCCGCGGGACAGAGAAAGGTCGTCAGGCTCAGCAGCAGCATCAGACTGAGCGTGATGATGAAGCCCCAGAAGCTCTCCATTTCGCCGTAGCACAGACTGATGACCGCGGCCGGGATCATGAACGCGGCCACGATGCGCAGCACACTGCACAGGAGCTTCAGGATCATGCGGTAATTCATGCGCGCGTCCCCCTGGGAGCCTGCGTAAAGATATCGTTGAGCGTATCAAGCTCTCCCGCGGATGTCGTAACGATGACGCAGGAGTCCCCCATTTTCAGGCTGTCCTCGCCGGATGGCACGATCGTGTTCCCGTGGCGGGTAATGAGCGCGATGCGCAGGTCGCCCCTGATCGGGATCTCTTTTAACGGGGTATCCACATACCAGGTCGATGGGTTGACGGCAAACTCGAGTGCTTCCACGCGGTCGCTCACCAGGCGGTGAAGGGTGATCACGCCCTCGCCCGGACGGTTTTCCATCGCGCGCACATAGCGCAGGATGTCATTGGCCGTCAGGATACGCGGTGTAATGACGCATTCGCGGATATCGTCAGACATGATCGAAGCGTATTCCGTCCTGTTCACCTTGCAGACGACCTTCGGGACCTCGAGCCTGTGGGCAAACATGGAAGCGATGATATTCTGCTCGTCGATATTCGTCAGCGCGATGACCGCGTCCATTTCCTCGATTCCTTCCTGCCTGAGCACGGAGAAGGACGTCCCGTCCGCGTGGATGATCTCCGCCTTCGGCAGCTTCTCGCTCAGGAGGTTGCAGCGGTCAAGGTCCGTTTCGATGATTTTGACGTCGACGCCCGTCTGCGCCAGGAACTGGGTCAGATAGACCGCGATGCGGCTTCCGCCGATCATCAGCACGGAACGCACGCGCGGCGTTTCGTAGCCCGTGGATTTGAGCAGGCTCAGCAGATCCGAGGTCGCGGCGGTCACGTAAATATGATCCCCCGCCTGCAGCGTAAAGCGTCCGTCGGGGATATAGACATTGTTTTCACGCTCTACGGCGCACACCAGCACGTGCACGCGCAGCGACTTGTACAGCTCAGACAGCACCATGCCATCCAGCTTGCCGCCGGAGGGCACCGACATCTCAACGATCTCCGCGCGGCCCTTCGCGAACTTCTCACGCTTCAAGAAGGAAGGGTACTGCAGCAGTGCGCTGATCTGCTTGGCCGTAGAGCGTTCGGGATTGACGACCATGCTCAGACCGAGGCCTTCCTTGAGCAGGTACACGTCTTCATTGTATTCAGGGCTGCGGATCCGCGCGATGGTGTTCGCACAGCCCAGGTGCCTGGCAATCATACAGCACAGCAGATTCGTTTCATCCGCTTCCGTGACCGCAATCATCAAATCCGCATGATCAACGCCAGCCTGTTTCTGGATGGATACGGAAGCACCGTTCCCCTCCAGCACCTGAACATCCAGGCTGTCCTCCGTCTGCTTCAGCGCCGCGCTCTGATTGTCGATGACCACAAGGTCGTGGCCTTCCTTCACAAGCGCCTGCGTCACGGTGAAACCGATTTTGCCATCTCCAATGACGACAATCTTCATTTCCTTCTCCTTCTGGCCGTTCCGGCTGACACGGACGTCGTTTTCTGCGAGCATTACATACCGGAAAAGCATGTTCCCCGATCCGGGAACAGATTTATGATAACACGATTTCGTACCTGTGGCAATCAGTTTTCGCCGGATCTGTTCAAATCCGTATTCCAGAGAGCTTCCTTCCGCTCGCACATTTCACCCACGCGGCGGATGTATTCCTCTATATTCCCCACGTTAGGCGCGCGGACGATCCTGCCGCCGCTCGGCGCGATGCGTTTGGAGATCGCGCCCGCGCCCAGCGCGAGCACATGCCCGGTCTCCTCCATCATCCTTACATTGTAGACACACTCCGCACCCGCCCGCGCGTACGCGACGTTTTCCAGCGCTCCGGCCATGTATTTCTGCCGGTACATATAATAAGGGCGCAGGGAAAGCGCGCGCGCAGCCCTGTCTGCTTCCGACATCATGGAGGCTGTCATCCTGCCGTCCGGAAGCAGCGCGTTATAGAGATGCATGGCGCTGGCATGCTTGATCGCCAGAGAATGGACCGTCAGGCTGTCCGGCTTCAGCTCGGATATCCGGTCCAGGGATTCGCGGAACATGCCCTCATCCTCTCCGGGAAGGCCCGCGATCAGGTCCATATTGATATCGTCAAATCCCAGCGAACGCGCCAGCTCATACGCCTTTACGGTCTGCGCGGAAGTATGCCTTCTGCCTATCCTTTCGAGCGTCTCGTCATGAAAGGTCTGGGGGTTGATGGAGATACGCGTCACGCCTGACGCGCGGAGCAGCGTCAGTTTTTCCCGGTCGATTGTGTCCGGCCGACCCGCTTCGACCGTGAATTCCCGTCCATCCGCCAAGGGCCTGAGCGCCTCCAGCAGCCTTCCCATTTCGTCAGCCGGAAGCGATGTCGGGGTCCCGCCGCCCATGTATACGGTGGAAACTGTGATATCCTTCTCCTGCAGCAGCTCTTTCATCCGTCCGATCTCATAGAGCAGCGCGTCCACATAAGGCCGGACCAGCTTCCCGCTGCCGATCTCACCGCTGGCAAAGCTGCAGTAGGCGCATCTTGAAACGCAGAAGGGGATCCCCACATAGAGCTCCACCTGGTTATGCGCTGGCGGCGGAAGGGTGCTCTGGACCTGTATGATATCTTTCAGTAGTCTGAGCTTTTCAGGCGTTACGTCAAAACTGTTCCGCAGCCATCCGAGCGCCTGTTCATACGTATCACCGCGCTCCATCCGCTGATAAATGAGCCGCGTAGGCCGGATCCCCGTCAAAGCACCCCAGGGCGGCTGGATGCCCGTCTCCCGTCTAAGGATGGCATACACCGCCAGCTTAACGGTGCGCTTGCGCACCCTTTTGCGCTCAAGCGAGTCGCTTTCCTCGGCGTATCCTGCCTGCTCCGCGCCTGTGACCGCGCCGGAAGCCGTGGCAGACACGAGCCGTGTCTGGCCGGCCGCTTCGTCACTGACCCTGAGGGCGAGACCCGCGTCGCCGGCCGCCGGCTCGTTCAGAGGATAAACGGCATAGTCGAGCTGCCCGTAAAAGATACGGGCGACATCGGCGATATCATTGCCCAGCTCAGGCGCGTTGGTATAAATGCAAAGCTTCAAAACGATTCTCCGTTATTTCGCGGTGCGGTAGGCTTCGATGACATCGGAACGGTTCTGGAGCTTTTTCAGCGCCTCGTCCAGCTGCGTACGTCCGCGCACCTTGACGGTCATCATGATCGAGCAGGTCTTGTTCTTGTTGACCTTCACAGATACTGCGGTGATTGGCAGGTTCAGCGCGTCCACGTGCGCCGTGATCTCGCCCAGGAGGCTCGGATGGTCATAGCAGATCAGCTGGAAGCTCGCGCTGAAATCGCCGGTCTCGTTCTCCGCCCAGGATACGCTGACCGTCCGCTCCTGTTCCACGTGCAGGGCGTTGACGCAATCTGCCTTATGCACCGTCACGCCGCGCCCCCGCGTGATGTAACCGACGATATCGTCCCCAGGCACAGGGTTGCAGCATCGGGCAAAACGGACCAGCATATCCGGTTCGCCCTGCACATAAATGCCCTGGGTAGGCTTTCCTGTCGCCTTTGGCTGCGGTGTGTCCGGCGCCACCAGCGGGATCTTCTTCTGCTGCGGCGCTTCGTGCTTGTTTTTTTCTTCCATCAGGCGGCTGAGCACATAGACCGAGGCTACCCCGCCGTATCCGATCGCTCCGTACAGATCGTCCAGGGAATTGAACATATATTTGCGGAGGATCGGCTCGTAAAATTCCGGCTTTACATAATCGGACAGCTTCACATTCCGCCTGCGCGCCTCATGCTCCAGCATTTCACGGCCGCGGGTCACGTTTTCTCCGTGCAGCTCATGCTTGAAGAACTGCCGGATCTTCGCCTTGGCCTGCTGCGTCTTGACGATCTTCAGCCAGTCCATGCTGGGCCCCTTGGAGTTGGGCGAGGTCATGACCTCGACGCGGTCGCCGGTCTGCAGCTCCGTGTCGAGGGGTACCATTTTGCCGTTGACCCGGGCGCCCACACACTGATTGCCTACATGGCTGTGAATGCGATAGGCAAAGTCCAGCGGGGTCGCGCCGCGCTGCATATTGATGATATCGCCCTTGGGCGTAAAGATGAATACTTCCTCGGAGAACAGGTCGGTCTTGAGGCCGTCGATGAACTCATGGCTGTCCCGCGTCTCAGACTGCCAGTCGAGGATCTGCCTGAGCCAGAAGAGCTTCTCATCCAGGGCTTTGTCTCCCCCGCCCTCTTTATAGCGCCAGTGCGCGGCGATGCCGTATTCCGCCACGCGGTGCATCTCCCGGGTGCGGATCTGCACTTCAAAGGGAAACGGGATCTTGCGGCCGCCCATGACCGTCGTATGGAGCGACTGGTACATATTGGCCTTGGGAACAGAAATATAGTCCTTGAAGCGTCCGGGGACCTGCGTCCAGAGCGTGTGCACGATGCCCAGCACCGTATAGCACTCCGGAATCGTATCCACGATCACGCGGATGGCGATCAGGTCATAGATCTGGTCGAAGGGTTTGTTATGGATGACCATCTTATTGTATACAGAATACAGGTGCTTGGGCCGCCCGTCAATGGTGAAGTGCATATGCGCTTCCTTCAGCTTTTCGGAAAGCTCGTGCTTGATCAGCTCGATATTCTCTTCCCGTTCGGTCCGGCGCATGCCGATGCGCTTGGCGACCTCCTGATAGCCCTCCGGATCGATGTACCTGAGGGACAGGTCTTCCAGCTCCTGCTTGATCGCGTATACGCCAAGGCGGTGAGCCAGCGGCGCGTAGATATCCAGCGTCTCGCGCGCGATGGCGACCTGCCTGTCCGGCGGCTGAAAGCGCAGCGTCAGCATGTTGTGGAGCCGGTCCGCCAGCTTGATCAGCACCACGCGGATATCCTTGCTCATGGCCAGGATCATCTTGCGCAGGGATTCCGCCTGCTGCTCCTCCCGGTCGGAGAAGTTCAGGCGGCCCAGCTTGGTCACGCCGTCCACCAGCTGCGCGATCTCGTCCCCAAAGGTTTCCTTCAGGCTGTCCAGCGTCACCGATTCGCAGTCCTCCACGGTATCGTGCAGGAAACCGGCGGCAATGGTCGGCGGATCGATCATGATCTCGGTCAGGATGCTCGCAACATATACGGGATGGATGATGTACGGCTCCCCGCTCTTGCGGATCTGACCGGCATGCGCGGCGCAGGCAAAATCATACGCCTTTTTGCACAGGTCGGCGCCGGCCTGGTCATAGGTTTTTTCGACACGCGCCATGATCTGTTCGATCGTCAGCGGTTCGTAGGCGGTGTGCGCCATGCTGTTTCCTCCCTTCCCGCATGCAGCAGCTGATAGAGCGGCGATTTCTCGGGGCTTCGCCGCACCATGGGCTTCATGCTCCATTCCAGGGTTTTTTCATCGAAGCTGACCAGTTCAATCTCCCGCAGGATGAAAATGCCCGCCATCACAGAGGCGACTGCCAGCCCCGTCTGCGACGCGAGCGTCGTGACGCCCGCTGTCGGCACGGTTTTCCGGAGTGCGGAGTACAGCCTTCTCAGCGAGTCAAGGCTGACCGCGAAAGCACTCAAAGCATCTTTCAGTGGCCCGCTTTCCGGGCACGCGTACACCCGGGCGCCCGGAAAGACCGTTTTCACGTTCTCAGGCTCGCCGTCCGTCAGCAGTCCATCCGCCAGGATGACCGCTTTGTACGGCGCGCGGATCTGCTCCAGCGGAACTCCGTATACGATAGCGGAGTACGCGCACGGATCGGAACAACCGGCCTGCAGCACGTCAAGCTCCGGGTGCTCGTCCTGCCATTTCGCCGCCGTTTCGGCACAGCGGCAGTAGACAAGCGCCCCCTGCAGCGGGACCGTCTCTCCCGCGTACTCGATGCATTCCGCCTTGCGGGCGGCCTCCGTTTTCGCCGCCAGCTCTTTCAGCATACCTGCGGCTTCCAGAACCTCATTCTTTGATATGACCACCCGCCTCGGCAGCATCCTGGCGATCTGGCACTCATAGGTGACGTTCCCGCGGAACTCGTTTCTGGTCGGCGTGAACAGGATATCGACTGTTTTGGGCTGGAGGCCCATCAGGTATCCGTGCCTGAACGCGATGCCCGCGCGCCGAACGCCGTCCCGCACCAGCTCGCATTTCAGATGCTCGCAGTTCTGGCCGACGGCCCGGGCTGACCAGAGATCCACATCCTCCAGATAAAACGCGGGCGTCGGATTCCCCATCCCGAACGGTTCCATCAGTTCAAGGGCGCGGACCGTCTCCTCATTGACTTCATTGAGATCGAGCGTGTCGTCAAACTGGCAGGTTGGCATGAGCACGCCGTCCAGGCCGATCTGGAGGCGGACCGCGTCGCTCAGACGCTGCCGGAATTCGGGGATATCCGCCTTTCGCAGCGTCATTCCCGCCGCCTGCGTATGCCCGCCGAAGCGCAGAAAGAGGTCTGAGCAGGTTTTCAGCGCCTGATAAATATCGACGCCCGCCACGCTGCGCGCGGAGCCGACCGCCAGCTCTTCCCCTTCCGCCAGCACGACCGTCGGGTAGCCGTATTTTTCCGCGATCCGGCCCGCGGCCAGGCCGACGACCCCGCTGTCGTAGCCCGTGCCGCTGATCACGATCGCGCTGAGGCTGCACAGGTCCATGCGCTGCAGCTGTTCCTCGGCGTCCTCGATGACCGCTCGTTCCTCCTCCTTGCGCAGGTTGTTCAGACGGTTCATTTCAAACGCCAACAGTTCGGCCTGCTCCTCGTTTTCCTCAAACAGGAGCCGCACGGCCATGAGCGCGCTCTTCAGCCTTCCGCAGGCGTTCATTCTCGGAGCGAGGCCGAACGCGATATGCTCGCTGCGCATAGGCGGGCGATAGCCGGCTGTCCGGATCAGCGCCTGCAGGCCCGGGCGTTTCGTCTGCTCAATGGCTTTCAGACCGTAGGCGACGATCGCACGGTTCTCATCCCGCAGCGGCACCATATCGGCTACGGTGGCCAGCGCGGCCAGATCGAGGCAATCTCCCGCGGCCGCTTCGCCGAGCAGCGCGCGGCACAGCTGATACGCTACGCCCGCGCCGCATAGACCCCGGAAGGGGTAAGGCGCCATGAGCGGATCTATCAGGGCATCCGCTTCAGGCAGCTCATCCGGCAGAGCGTGGTGGTCTGTCACGATCACCTGCATCCCGGCTTCCCGGGCAATGGCGACTTCTTTCACAGAGGTGATGCCGCAGTCCACGGTGATCAGCAGGTCCGTTTTGCCGATCAGGTCGCGCACGGCTTCCTCATTCAGGCCGTAGCCTTCCTCATGCCGGTCAGGAATCCGGTACATCGTCGGATAATCAGGCGGCTTGAGACCAAACTGGACCAGGGTCTGGACCATGATGGCAGTCGCGCAGATGCCGTCCACGTCATAATCGCCGTATACGATGAAGCGCTTTCCGTCTTTCTTCGCCTGACGCAGGATGCCGAGCGCCTTGTTCATGTCGTGCAGCAGCATCGGGTCGTGCCTCTGATCAAGAGAAGGGTGCAGGTAGGCGCGGGCTTCGGCTTCCGTGGTGATCCCTCTCGCCCGCAGAAGGGCGCACATTCTCGTGGACAGCCCCTCATACCGGAGCTGCCCACCAGCCTGGGTCCCCTGTCCTGACGCGGCGTCGCGCCTGATGATCCTCTGCATGTCTTCTCCCGATCGTAGAATAATAGATAAGGGAGACCGCTTTTATTTCAGAGCGGTCTCCCAAAGGTTGGTTCGTTACGCTTTTGCGGTCTTGGCTGCCTTGGCCTTTACAGCCCTCTCGTTGCGCCATTCGGTCAGCGCCGCCCAGATGTAACCGTTGATCAGGTTCGCGCTGTATACACCGGCAATGATACCCACGATGATCGGCAGAGCGAATTCCTTGATACTGGCTACGCCCAGGATGTACAGGGCCAGGATGGTCACGAGGGTCGTCAGGGTCGTGTTGATGGTGCGGCCCAGGCTCTCCTTGACAGAGATGGTGACGATCTCCTCACGCGGCAGAGCGGCATAAACGGCCTTGCGGTGATTCTCACGGATACGGTCGAAAATGATGATCGTATTGTTGATGGAATAACCGACGATGGTCAGCATGGCCGCGATGAAGGTGGAGTTCATCTGCAGGAAGCTGCGGGCGAACACCATGAAGGAGAGCATGATCAGCACGTCGTGCAGGATGCCGAACACAGCCGCGACGCCCATGTTCAGGTCGAAGCGAAGCGCGATGTAGATCAGCATCGCGGCAGCGGCCGCGACCACGGACCAGATCGCATTGCGCAGCAGCGTGCCGGACGCGACGCCGCCCACGTAAGAAACGGTCGCTTCATTGGTCTTCATGATCGGATACTTGGCGGAAAGCTCCGCTTCGAGGGATTTGCGCAGCTCCTCCACGCCGGTTTCGGAATCGATGGCCTTGACGCGGATCTGAAGCTCGGTCTGGCCCGCGCCGGCCTTGGCGATCTGGTACTCGTTGATGCCCGCGTTCTTCAGCGCGGTCTCCACGTCGGCATTCTCAAAGGAAGAGCCCATCTGGTACACGATGGAGAGGCCGCCCTCGAAGTCGATACCGCGGTTGATGCCCAGGCCGAAGATGGTCAGCACAAGGGCGATCAGCATCAGGGCGACGGATACACATAAGCACGTCTTGGCGCGTTTCTGCATTTTCATATTACTGCGCCTCCTTCTTCATAGCTTTGGCGCTGAACAGTTCAGGCTTGTTGGGGATCACGTTGATCATGTTCATCAGCAGGATACGGCTGATGACGATCGCGGTGAACATACTGCATACGACGGACAGGGCCAGCATATTGGCGAAGCCGCGGACGGAGCCGGTACCGAAGATCATCAGCACGATGGCCGCGATCAGGGTGGTCACGTTGGCGTCCAGGATAGCGCTGAAGGCGTTCTTGAAGCCCATGCGCGCCGCTGCCTTGGTGTAACGGCCCAGGGCCAGCTCTTCACCGAAGCGCTCGAAGATGACGACGTTGGCGTCAACCGCCATACCGATACCCAGGATAACGCCGGCGATACCGGGCAGAGTCAGCTGGAAGCCGGGCAGCATGGCCACGAACCAGAACAGGATGATGATGTACAGCACGAGCGCCCAGGAAGCCACGACGCCGGAGAGACGGTAGCGGACGATCATGATCAGCATGACCAGCAGGATGCCGATGGCGGCGGCGGTCAGAGAGGTCTGCAGCGCGTCGACGCCCAGGGTCGCGGAGATGGTGTCCACCTTCTGCTGGGTCAGGGTCAGGGGAAGGGCGCCGGACTGGATCTGGATGGCCAGGGCGTTGGCGCTCTCGGCGTCAAAGCCGCCGGTGATGATGCCTTCGCCACGGGTAATGGCGCTGTTGACGGTCGGGTCCATGATCTTCTGGTCGTCCAGGTAGATGCCGATCTTCTGGCCGATGGCCTTCTGGGTCATTTCGCTGAAGATGCGGGTGCCTTCGCTGTCGAGCTCAAAGGCGACCACGTATTCCTGTCCGAGGGTATTGCCCTGGGATTCGGTGGTGGGATAGGCGCGCTTGATGTTCGCGCCGGTCAGCACCGTGCCGTCAGGCGCGCGGAACTCCAGCTTTGCCGGGGTACCGATCAGCTCCAGCACCGCGTTGGGGTCCGTCACATCCGGGATCTCCACACGGATGCCGTCGCCGCCCAGCTTCGTCACGTTGGCTTCGGTGAAGCCCTGCTCCGTCAGACGGTTGCGCATGATGTCCATGGTGGAGGTGATCAGATAGTCGAACATTTTGTCATCCGTATCCTCGGGCCGGGCAGCAGAGTATTCGACAAATACGCCGCCGCGCAGGTCCAGACCCAGGGAAATGGACGCCGGCCAGTTCGCCGCGTTCGTTGGTACCCAGGGCAGCATCTTGTACAGCCCGTCCTGACCGATGCGGTCGATACCGCACACGGACAGCACGCCGAGTGCGATCGTCAGTACGCACATCACGCATAAGGTGATGAGCCCTTTTGTTTTCGCGGTCGTCTGTTTCCGCGTCTTTACTTTCTTGCTCATAGAAGATTACATCCTCTCCGTTTTGTTATGTCAGTGTTTCGTCCAGATACGATTTCAGCGTTTCTCGCTCATATCCGTTGACTTCCGGTTCGATGCCGAGCAGTTTTTCAATCACCGTCGGCGCTCTGTGCACACGTACCCGCGTGATCTCAAATGGCAGATGACAGGAAAGCAGCCGTCTCGTGATGTCATCGGCAGTCTCTTTATTCATGCCGGAAATCACTGTATTCCCTTCTTCAACAACAGATTTTACTGTCGGCGTCAGAATCAGCTGATTATCTACATACACTTCCAGCATCTGCCCGACATATCGCTCGGTATACTTTTTGAACAGCTGTGTCCCTTCAGCATTCAGTTCGATGCAGACTGTGTATCCATTCTCTGATACGCCGTCCCAATCATAATCCATGCTCGTGTACACGTTTTTGAGATGTTCGCCGGTAATGACCGTCTGCTTATCCGGCGTACGGATTCTGAAGCTTGACGGGGTTTCAAGTACTTCAATAACATCGTCAAAATCATCCGTGTCAGGGACTCTTACTGTGATCGACCCTCTCGGGTCATAAGTAATGACGAGATCATCAAAGCCCCATATCAGTCCGCGATACTCGAACACATTTACCATCATTTCAAGATGATACATAGCCATCGCTTCACTGTATTCATCAGCGTCAGCAATCTGATAATAAATGTAGGTATCCGTATCCTGATTGCCAAAGACCGTGAAAGGATTCTCAGCCGCAGCCGGTTTTATGCAGACAGTCACCAATATGATTGTCGCTGCCAGTACAGGAATGATACTGTTCATCCGATGTCCCGCATGATGTTTCTGCATTGCTTTGCGCTCCTTTCACGCTTTTGTTTGCTACCCGCCATTCCCCGTCAGGCAGAAGGCCTGATAGTTGGAACGCAGATAGGATGTGCGCAGGATCGGCAAGCCGTTTGCGTCCCGGACAGGGCCCGAAGCAAGATTCATTCCCGCCTCCGTGATGCCCTGGTCGTGCCGTTTCCCAACTGTTTTTGTGACATGCAGCACGCTGGCTTCCGCCGTCTGAGCCGTGAGGATCGCGTCGTCATGGACTGCCGTACGCGGAGGCTCCGGCATTACTTCGCATTCTTCACTGCTGACGATAAAGGGAAGGCACATGAGACATGCGACAGCAACCGCAAACAGCAGGCCGATCAGATGATTTTTCACGGTCTTCCCTCCTTTCGTCAGATGATACTCCGGTATGGTTTCGTATTACGCACGGATCTCAGCGCCGAATTTCTCAGAGACTGTCTTCAGCACCTTGTTCATCACACGGGTGATCTCTTCATCGGTCAGGGTATGGTCCTCCGCGCGCAGCCTTAGAGAGAAGGCCACGGACTTGCGGCCCAGGCCCACCTGCGGACCGCGGAAGATATCAAACATGGAGATATCCTCGAGCAGCTTGCCTCCCGCTTCGCGCATGGCATCCATCATCGGGCCGACGGGCTGGGTTTCGGCGACCACCAGCGCCAGGTCACGGCTGACCGCCGGGAAGCGCGCCAGGCCGTTCACGTATCCCATCGGTTTTGCAGCCGCGAACAGCTTCGGGATATTGATCTCGGCGATGTAGACTCTGCCGGTCAGCTCATAAGCTTCCGCTACGGCCGGGTGGATCTCGCCCAGTACCGCGATGGTCTCATCGCCGGACACGATCGCAGCGGCACGGCCGGGATGCAGCCAGGTTTCCGCAGTCGGGACGATGGTGTAGTCGACTCCCGTCTGCCGGAGCAGCACCTCGACGGAGCCGCGCAGCGAATAGAAGTCTTCGCTCTCGCCATAAGCGCACAGGCAGAGATTATAATACTCGCTCGGCAGGTTTTCCGCCGTGCGGTGGACGTTGTCGAATACCTTGCCCAGTTCGTAAATACGGGCGTGTTCATTGCCATGCGCCTGGTTCAGCTGAGCCGTCGTCATGACGCCGCAGAGCAGCGTCGTGCGCATGAAGCCGCTGTCCTCGCCCAGGGGATTGCGCAGCGCCAGCGCGTTCAGGCGGTCGTCACCGGCCTCCAGGCCCAGCTGCTCCAGCTTCTTGTGCGCGATGAAGGAGAAGGTCATGGTCTCGTAATAGCCCATGCCGGAGAGCAGCTTGCGCATCAGGTCATTGCGCAGCATACCCGTGCTGCGCTTGCCGTCCGCGGCGCCCTTCAGCGGCGTCGTCGGGATCAGGTCATAGCCCGCGTAGCGGAGCACCTCTTCGCAGAGGTCCGCTTCGCCTTCCACATCCTGACGGAAGCAGGGCGCGGTCGCGGTCAGCGTATCGCCTTCGGCTTTCGCGTCAAAGCAGAGCTTTTTCAGGATCTCCACCATGCGCTCGCCGGTCAGCTCCACGCCGCTCAGGCGGTTGATGCGCGCCACAGAGGCCACGATGGGCTGATTGACCACAGGCTTCGGATACAGATCGATGACGCCGCTGACCACGTCGCCGGCATCCAGCTCGTTGACCAGCTGCGCCGCTCGGTTCAGGCCGTCGAGGACCGTCTGAGGCGATACGCCGCGCTCAAAATGACCGGAAGCCTCCGTGCGGAAGCCCAGGGAACGGGAGGTCAGACGGATGCTGGTGCGGTCAAACGCCGCCGCCTCGAACAGCACGGTATGCGTACCCTCGGTGATCTCGCTCTCCTCACCGCCCATGACGCCCGCCAGGCCGGTGGGACCGTTCTCGTCGCAGATCAGCAGCTCGCCGCCCTTGAGCACATGCTCCTTGCCGTCCAGGGTCTTCAGGATCTCACCCGGCTTCGCGCGGCGCACGATGATGTGTTTTCCAGCGACCTTGTCCAGATCGAAGGCATGCATCGGGTGTCCGGTCTCCATCATCACAAAGTTGGTGATGTCCACGATGTTATTGATGGAGCGCATGCCCGCGGCGTACAGCGCCTGGCGCAGCCAGGCCGGGCTCGGCCCGATACGGACGTTTTTGATCACACGGGCCGCGTAGCGCGGGCAAAGGTCGCTGTCCAGCACGTCGACCTTCGCAAAGTCCCCGATGCTCGAGGAAGCGTCTTCCTTCACTTCTATCCTGGGCAGGTTCAGTTCAGTGCCCATGGCCGCGGCGGTCTCCCTCGCGACGCCCCACACGCATAGAGTATCCGGGCGGTTGGCCAGGATCTCGAAGTCGATCACGTGGTCTTTCAGGCCGAAGATATCACGGACATCCGTTCCGAGCGGATAGTCCTCCTGGAAAACCAGGATCCCGGCGTCGCCCACGCTGGGATACAGCTCGGTGGGAACACCCATTTCCGGGCCGGAGCAGAGCATGCCGTAGCTGTCCACCCCGCGCATCTTGCCTTTTTTGATGGTGCCGCCCGGCAGCTTCGCGCCGATCATCGCCACCGCGACCAGCTGGCCCGCGGCCACGTTCGGCGCGCCGCAGACGATCTGCAGCGGTTCCCCGGCGCCGACGTCTACGGTGCACACATGCAGATGATCGCTGTTCTCATGGGGCACGCAGGTCAGGACCTTGCCCACCACCACGTTTTCCAGCTGTTCGCTCAGGTCGTCGATGCCCTCGACGCCCGTGCCGGTCATGATCATCCGTTCCTCGTATTCCGCCGGGGAAACCGGGATCGGGGCATAACGCTTCAGCAGATTCATTGACAGTTTCATCTTATCAGCCCTCCTTGACATCCTCGCGGAATTGCCGCAGGAAGCGCAGGTCGCCCTCGTACATCAGGCGCATATCCTTGATGCCGTAACGCAGCATGGTAATGCGCTCCAGGCCGATGCCGAAGGCGAAGCCGGAATACCTGTGGGGATCGATCCCGCACATTTCCAGCACGTGCGGGTTGACCATGCCGCAGCCGAGCACCTCGATCCAGCCGGTGCCCTTGCAGATGCGGCAGCCCTTGCCGCGGCAGCTGACGCAGGTCAGGTCCGCCTCGGCGGAAGGCTCCGTGAACGGGAAGAAGGAGGGGCGGAAACGCACCTGGATATCCGAGCCGTAAAGCCGGCGCGCGAACGCGGCCAGGGTCGCCTTCAGGTCTCCCATGGATACGCCTTCGTCGATCACCAGACCCTCGATCTGGTGGAACACGGGGCTGTGGGTGGCGTCCACCTCATCAGCGCGGTACACGCGGCCCGGGCAGATGATGCGGATCGGGGGCTTGCGCGTGGTCATCGTTCTCGCCTGTACGGGAGAAGTGTGCGTGCGCAGCACGACGTTGTCGTCAATATAGAAGGTATCCTGCGCGTCACGCGCGGGATGGTTCTTCGGGATATTCAACAGTTCAAAGTTGAAATGGTCCAGTTCGACCTCGGGGCCTTCGACCACCTCGAAGCCCATGCCGGTGAAGCAGTCCACCACTTCATTCAGGACCAGCGTGTTCGGATGCGCGGAGCCGACCTCAGGCAGAGGCCGCGGCTCGGTCACGTCCAGGCGTTCCAGCTGCAGCCGCAGTTCACGTTCCTTCTGCTGCATGGCCTTCTGGCGCTCATCCAGCATCCTGGTAAAGCGCTCGCGGCGCTCGTTGATCAGCTGGCCGATTTGCGGCCGTTCTTCGGCGCTCAGCTGGCCCATCATCCGCAAAAGCGCGGTCAGCTGGCCTTTTTTGCCCAGCATCCGCACACGAAGCGCTTCCAGCGCGCTCAGATTCTCAAGCGTCCCCAGATCCTTCTCCATCTCTTCATCAAGACGGCCCAATTCGTCCCTGATGCTCATTGTATCCTCCTTGAATGCCCGTTCATACGGTATATCCGGCTTCCAAACGGAAAGCATAAATATACAAAGGCGATTCTACCACCATGAGGCTTGAAAGTCAATTGCTCATTTGCCGGCCAAATCAGCATTCCCCGTCTGTCCGCGTCAACGGCCGCCCATTTGTGTCAAAATTGGTATCTGCAGACGAAAAAACGCGAAAAGACTTGACATTGCAGGAATTCGATGTATACTGTCCTTGCAGCGAAAGTAGCGATCGTCCTGCACGCTGCGCATAACATCATGGAGGTACTTCTATGAATAAGTCTGAACTGATCGAATCCATCGCGAAGAAAGCCGGACTCACCAAGGATGCCGCAGCGAAGGCCGTCAACGCCTATACCGAGACCGTCATCGAAACCCTCAAGGCCGGCGATAAGCTGATGCTGGCTGGATTCGGCACCTATGAAGTCAAGGAACGCGCTGCCCGCATTGCGCACAATCCCCGCACCCGCGCGGAAATCAAGATCCCCGCGACGAAGGTCCCCGCTTTCAAGGCTGGCAAGACGCTGAAGGACAGTGTAAAGTAATCACCTTTTGCCCAGCGAACTGACTGGACTTTGAAGCGCCGAGTACGCAGCGCCCCGCGCATGAGCTCGGCGCTTCTTTGTATATATGAATATGAACGATTGAAAGGAATACCATGAGACTGGACAAATATCTGAAGGTTTCCCGCATCATCAAGCGCCGGACCGTGGCCAAGGAAGCCTGCGACGGCGGGCGCGTGACCGTCAACGGCCGTGTGGCTAAAGCCGGTACGGACGTCAAAGTCGGCGACGAGCTGACGATCCGCTTCGGCAACCGCATAGGAAAGTATGAGATCACCGACGTGAGCGAGGTCGTGCGCAAGGAAAACGCCGCCCAGATGTACCGGGTGCTGGAAGAGGATGAAGCGACCCGCGCCGAAAGGGAATGAGCATGTGGCAGGATTCGGTTCAGAATATCCTCGACACGGCCATACGGAACAATGAGGCCGCAGGCATTTCCGTTCTGATCCAGCAGGAAGAAAAAGAGCCCGTATGCTTTACCGCCGGCTGGGCGGACAAGGAAGAGCAGCGTCCCATCCTGCGCGCCAGCATTTTCCGCCTGTACAGCCAGACCAAGCCCATCACTGCCGCCGCTGTGATGCTGCTGATGCAGCGCGGCGTGATCGACCTCGCTGACCCTGTCAGCAGGTATCTGCCCGGCTTCGCGGGGCAGCGTGTCCTGAGCGGGAACTCAACCGTCCCCGCCGAACGGGAAGTGACCCTGTATGACCTCCTGTCCATGACCGCCGGGCTCTCCTATCCCGGGGACGACGAGGCGGGGCGATACGCGGCCCGCGTCTTCGACGAGAATCAGCTTGCCATGGACCGCGGAGAACCGGGTTTGGATACCGTGGCCTTTGCCAACGCCCTCGGTGGCCTCCCCCTGGCTTTCCAGCCCGGCCGCGAGTTCAGGTACAGCACCTGCGCGGACGTCCTCGGCGCGGTGGTGGAGGTGGCCTCCGGCCGGTCCTTCGCGGAGTTTCTGCGGGAGGAATTCTTTGTTCCACTGGGCATGGCCGACACGGATTTCTATGTGCCCGAATCCAAGCGCAGCCGCCTCGTGACCTGCTATAAGCATACAGACAAGGGGCTTGAACCCTGGACCGGCACCCACCTGAACTGCGGTCGGTATGACCGGAGGCCCGCGTTCGCTTCCGGCGGCGCGGGACTGGTCTCTACGCTGGATGACTATCTTCGGTTCGCGCTGATGCTGAGAAACGAGGGAAGATCAGAAGGACACACTATCCTGACGCCCGCCGTCGTCCACTATATGACCGCGCCGCAGCTGACGGAAGCGCAGCGCCGCACCTACTGGGACAGCCTGAGCGGCTACAGCTACGGAAAGCTGATGCGCGTCGGGATGGAACCCGGTCAGGGCAAGGGCCTCATCCGCAAAGACGAGTACGGCTGGGACGGCTGGCTGGGCACTTACTTCGCGAATTTCCCCCATGAAAAGCTGACCATCCTCCTGATGCAGAACGTGACCGGCGCGGGCACGACCGCGGTAGTCCGAAAGGTTCGCAACGTGATCCTTTCCGAAACATGATGAACGGAGTATCCTGATGCCAAAGGCAAAAACAAGCTACGTCTGCTCAGTCTGCGGCAGCCTGACCGCCAAGTGGTACGGCCAGTGCCCCGACTGCGGCAGCTGGAACACCATAGAAGAAGCCGCGCCCGAGCTGGCGCCGAAAGCGCTCAACGCCGCGGGCGACAAGCCCCAGAAGCAGCGCGGCGGCACCGGCGCCGAGCCGGTCCGCTTTTCCCAGATCGAATCCGGCCAGCAGATCTACCAGACCACCGGCCTAAGCGAACTGGACCGCGTCCTCGGAGGCGGGCTCGTGGAAGGCGGGCTGCTGCTGTTCGGCGGCGAGCCAGGTATCGGCAAATCCACCCTGCTGCTGCAGGTCTGCGCCAATCTCAGCCGCATGAACAAGCGCGTATTGTACATCACCGGTGAGGAAAGCGCCCGACAGGTCAAGCTTCGCGCCGAACGCCTGGGCGCCGATACCTCCGACATGCTCGTGCTGGCGGAAAACGCCATGGACGCCATTGAGAAACGCCTGGAGCAGGTGCAGCCCGATTACTGCGTCGTAGACTCCATCCAGACCATGTACCGGCCCGAAATGTCCAGCGCGCCCGGCTCGGTGAGCCAGATCAGGGAAAGCGCTTCCCTGCTCATGCGATATGCCAAAACCAGCGGCTGCGCTGTGATGCTGGTGGGCCACGTGACCAAAGAGGGCACCATCGCTGGGCCCCGGGTGCTGGAGCATATGGTGGACGTGGTCCTGTCCTTCGAGGGCGACAACCAGCATGAATACCGGCTGCTGCGCGCCAACAAGAACCGCTTTGGCTCCGTGAACGAGCTGGGGGTGTTCGAGATGACCGCCGACGGCATGATGCCGGTGGAGAACGCCTCGGAGACCCTGCTGAGCCAGCGCGCCAAGAACGTATCCGGCTCCTGTGTGCTTTGTACCGTGGAAGGTTCCCGCCCCATGCTGGTCGACCTGCAGGCGCTGGTGACTCCTTCTTATTATACATCCCCGCGCCGGACAGTGAACGGCATGGATTCCTCAAGGATCATGCTTCTGCTGGCCGTGATGGAGAAGCGCGCCGGGATCAGGCTGTACAACCAGGATGTGTATATCAACGTAGCCGGCGGCCTCAGCCTGAGCGAACCGGCGGCGGACCTGGCGGTGTGCATGGCGGTCGCTTCCTCCGCCCGCGATATCGTGCTGCCCCAGAACGTGAGCGTGATGGGCGAGGTGGGGCTCGCGGGTGAGATCCGCGCGATCTCCCATCTTGACCGGCGGATCGCGGAATCGCAGCGCCTCGGTTTTACAAAGCTCGTCTGTCCCCGCGACAGCATAAAGAAGCTTCATCGCCCGGACGGCGTGGAGCTTCTGCCGGTGGATACGGTGGCTCAGGCCATGGCCGTGCTGGGCATCCGACCGTTGTCATGATTGCGGAATTATGACTGACACAGAGCAGTTTTTATATCCTTCTTCGTTTTTTCGTTTTACATTTTTCGCTTGAAATTAACGTTTCAAACATGAACTCGTAACACATTAGCAAACAATTGATGCTATACTTGCCTCACAATCCTGAATGGAGGTAATTACGCTATGAAGAAATTTACCTGGATTGCACTGGTATTGCTTCTGACCCTTCTCGTCTCCGCCGTGGCCGGCGCGGAAACCTATGACCACGTTCTGAAGCGCGGCATGAAGGATAAAACTGACACCTTCCCGGATGGCGCGGACAACGACATCAAGTACATGCAGACCCGGCTTGCCTACTATGAGTACTATACCGGCAACATCGATGGCAGTTTCGGTTCCGGTATGTACAAGGCTGTTGTCGCTTTCCAGAAGCGCAACAACCTGAAGGCCGACGGCAAAATCGGCGGCAACACCTGGGCCAAGCTGGTCGCGTCCGACTCCATGAAAAAGAGCGATTTCAAGGTCGACGACGTGGAGATCAAGGATGAATCCGACACCGTCATCGCGACCGTCGGCTTCAATACCATCCGTCCCGGTGATAAGGGTCCCAGCGTCGGCGAGGTTCAGAAGATGCTCCAGAAGCTTTACTTCCTGAACCCCAACAAGGTGTTCGACCAGACCTATGACAATACCACCAAGGAAGCCGTTAAGGCCTTCCAGGCGGCTGTCGGTCTGAGCGCGGACGGCGTCGTGGGCGAAAAGACCTGGACCGCCCTGAAAAAGGCAGAGTCTTCCCCCGGCTCTTACTGGAGCAAGTCCAAGAAGATCCGCCGTACCCTGGGCTCCGGCATGCGCGGCTATGACGTCTATATTCTCCAGCAGATGCTGAAGGATGACAACTATATGTCCGCCATCACGAACATCGGCTACTTCGATGACGCCACCTACAAGGCCCTGTACGATTTCCAGAAGAAGAACAAGATCAACACGACCGGGCGGCTGGACGCCAACACCAAAGCCTGCATGGCCGGCGAGAGCTATGAAGAAGCCATCAATGAACTGGATGGTACCTCCACCTCTCCCTATGACCGTCCGAAGCTCAAGTACGGCAGCCACGGCCAGTATGTACGCAGCGCTCAGAACTACCTGATCTCCGCTGGCGCCATGACCGGTTCTGCCGACGGTGTGTTCGGCAGCAAGACCCTCGCGGCTGTGAAGCTCTTCCAGACCAACAAAGGCCTCAAGGCTGACGGCATCATCGGCGCCGCGACCTGGGCCAAGCTGATGGACGTCGATCTCTCCCAGGGCGGCCAGGCCTCCGACGACTTCGTCGATCCGACCACCGGCGCGGTGTACAAGACCCTGAAGCGCGGCGATTCCGGCTACGCGGTCACGAACCTGCAGAACCTGCTGTATCAGCTGCACATGATCGATCTCGGCGACATCGATGGCAAGTTCGGCAAGCAGACCGAAACCGCTGTCAAGCAGTTCCAGAAGGAAGCCGGACTGAAGCAGGATGGCAAGGTCGGCTATAACACCTTCGCCGCCCTCTACCACAAGCTGAATCTCGACTGATCGGATCAGCGGCGCAACAAACAACGAATTAAAGAGGCTGCGATGAGCAGCCTCTTTCCATGAGGAGACTGCACAATGGCCAAGCTCTACTTCCGTTACGGCGCGATGGGATCCAGCAAAACCGCCAACGCGATCATGGTCCAGTACAATTACCAGGAAAGAGGCCAGAAGGCCCTGATCCTGAAGCCCCGTCTCGATACGCGCGACGGCGCACGCATCGTCGGGTCCAGGTGCGGCCTCTCCGCCCCGTGCGCCTATATCGAGGAGCTCGATCAGATCAACGTCCGGGACTATGCCTGTCTCATCGTGGACGAGGCCCAGTTTCTGACCAAGGCGCAGGTGGAACAGCTGGTGCATATCGTTGATCACGACAACGTGCCCGTTGTCGCCTATGGTCTGCGCGCGGATTTCAAGGGCAACTTCTTTGAAGGCAGCAAATGGCTGATGGCCTGGGCGGACTCCATTGAGGAGGTCAAGACCATCTGCTGGTGCGGACGCAAAGCGACCTTCAACGCGCGACTGTTGAACGGAAAGGTCATCAAGACCGGCGAGCAGGTCGTACTCGGCGGGAACGAGAGCTATACAAGCCTCTGCCGCCTCCATTGGGAGCTCGGCCAGACCGGACCGGACAGCGATTAAACATCAGAAAAAGGCCGCCGCGGATTGGTGTTTCCGCAGCGGCCTTTTTCTGTCGTTTTCAGCGTATCGCTTCCCAGATATCCGCGATGCTCTGGCAGGTGAAGGTGGGCTTGATCTCGCTCTTTTCCCAGTCCTCGCGCGTTGTTTCCCCGCTGAAAACGAGAACTGTAGTGATGCCCGCGTTGACACCGCAGGCGATATCCGTATAGATCCGGTCGCCGACCAGAACGGTCGCCTCGGGGCCCACGCCCTTCTTGGCCATCGCCAGCTGGGCGATCGCGGGCTCAGGCTTTCCGATGAAGTAAGGCTTCCGCCTGGTCGCGTTGAAGATCATCTGACTCACAGAGCCGCAGTCCGGCACATAGCCGTAAGCAGTCGGGCAGACCCAGTCCGGATTGGTCGCCAGGTACATGAGATCCGGCTGCAGGGTCAGCAGCCGGCAGGCGTCATCCAGCTTCTGATACGTCAGCTCCGTATCATAGCCCATGATCAGGCCGTCGATCCCGTCTTCCAGATGGTCCGTCACAGGAAATCCCGCCTTGCGCAGCTGATCCTTGAAGGACGCCGTGCCGAGCGCGTACAGCTTTTTCCCGTGATAATGCTCCTTCAGGTATACGCAGGATGCGTCTGTAGAGGTAAAGAATTCCTCCGGCCGGGCATGGATGCCGATCCGTTCCATCTTCTCCACGTATTTGTCCGCCGACTTGGAAGAATTGTTCGTCAGGTACAGATAGTCCCCGCCCTGATCACGGATGGCCTTCAGGAAATCCAGACAGTGCGGGTACAGATCATCGTCCAGATACAGCGTTCCGTCCATGTCCAGCAGAAAGAGCTTCTGCTCCCTGAGCTTCTTCTGAAAATCCATAGCGCCCTCAAAGATTCTTGGTGACGATGACGTCAGCGTCGGTGCCGCATACGTGCGGCAGCACCACCTGTCCCGCCTGCACGGGGGCTTTCAGGGAAACCGAGTTCAGCGCCTGCATGATATCCATGAGCAGGCGTTTCGGCACCGCTTTATTGGTCTTCACCGGACAGCGGCGGTACAGGCCTCCCTCCAGCCTGACCGTGGAGGTCAGCACACGGGTGGGATTCTTGATCTCGTTGTGCCCGTACTCAGCGCCGCGCGGGCAGGAATTGCCGGTCACACTGTAATTGTTCTCCTCGTCCACATGCAGGCGGCAGCCCTTGGGGCAGACGATACATACCAGTTCCTTCATGACTTCATGCCTCCTTGGCGGATACGGTGATTTCCGACGCGCTCACGCCGTCGAGCAGCTTTCGCGGCAGAAGGATATGCTCCATCTCACCGGGCGCCATGTGTTCGCGCTTATAGCTGATCAGCAGCTGATCTCCGGCCTTTACCTCGATCACGCTGTTCTTGAATACCCGGCGGACGCGGAAGAACACGTCCGCAGCCTTCGGTACGTTACTGACACGGATCCTCTGGGGCACGGTATAGCCGACATCCGCTCCGTTTTTGACCGTCAGCGCATCACCGGCCGGCGCTCCGCCCAGCACATAGGCTGCCGCGGCCGCCCCGGCGCGCTCGCTTTCAGCGGACACATAGTCCACCAGGTCATGCACATGCACCACATTGCCGCAGGCAAAGATGCCCGGGACGCTGGTTTCCATGTTCTCAAACACGTACGCGCCGTTCGTGCGGGGATCCATCTCGATGCCCGCCGCCCGGGTCAGCTCGTTTTCCGGAATCAGGCCGACGGAGAGAAGCACGGTGTCACAGTCGAATTCGAGATTCGTCCCGGGGATCGGCTGACGGTTCTCATCCAGCTTGTGCACCGTCACATGGCTGACCCGGCCGTTGGTCGCCACGATATCGGTGATCGTGTGCGAGAGGTACAGCGGGATATCCCAGTCCTGCAGGCACTGCACGATATTGCGCATCAGGCCGCCGGAATACGGCATCAGTTCGACGCACGCCAGTACCTTCGCCCCTTCCAGCGTCATGCGGCGCGCCATGATCAGGCCGATATCGCCGGAGCCGAGGATCACGACCCGCTTGCCGACCATGTAGCCTTCCATATTCAGGTAGCGCTGCGCGCTGCCCGCCGTGAAGACACCGGCGGGACGGTCGCCGGGAATGCCGATCGCGCCGCGCGTGCGCTCACGGCAGCCCATCGCGAGCACGATGGACTTGGCTTCCAGCACCTCATATCCCTTCGCGGCGGAAATGACATGCACCTCATGCCTGGCGTTGATCTCCAGCACCATGGTATCCAGCATGACCTCTACGCCCGTGTCCCCCAGCATTTTAATGAAGCGTCCGGCGTATTCCGGGCCGGTCAGCTCTTCCTTGAAGCGGTGCAGACCAAAGCCGTTATGGATGCACTGGTTCAGGATACCGCCCAGCTCCTTATCGCGCTCAACGATCAGGATGTGTTTGAGTCCCTTCTCCCACGCGCTGCAAGCCGCGGCGAGACCGGCGGGGCCGCCGCCGACAACGATCAGATCATACGTCATTATTCAGTCACCTCCCGCTTCGTTTCAGCCAGCAGCAGCTGACTTCCGACGCCGTCCTGCGTGATCTCCATCGGGTCCAGCTTCAGCTCGCGCGCCAGGATATCCACGATGCGCGGGCCGCAGAAGCCGCCCTGGCAGCGGCCCATGCCGCTTCCCGCACGGCGCTTGACGCCGTCCACGCTGCAGGGAGGGATCGGGCTGTGGATCGCGTCCACGATCTCGCCCTCGGTGACCGTTTCGCAGCGGCAGATCACGCGGCCATAGAGCGGATTCTCGCGGATCGCCTCCCGGCGTTCCTCATCGTTCATATACCGGAAGCGCTTCTTTTCACGGGTCGTGATCGGATGCGCCTTTTTGTCGGGAGCAAAGCCGCACTGATTCAGCAGCCTGACCGCCTCCAGCGCGATGGCCGGAGCCGACGACAGGCCCGGCGACTTGATGCCGGCGAGGTCAATGAAACGATCCGCCGCGATGCTGATCTGGAACTCATCCTTGTCCGTATTCGCGCGGATGCCCGCGAAATTGCGGATCGCGTTGCGATAGTTGATGCCCGGTACGGACTTGCTCGCTTTTTCGCGCACAAAGGCCATGCCTTCGGCGGTATTGTTCACGCGGTCCCCGTCCTCTACGCCGACGGCGTTCGGGCCGACCAGCAGGTTGTGGTCCATGGTCGGCGTGACGAGGACGCCCTTGCCGTCCTGGTTCGGGCACTGGAACAGCACGTGATTGGCGCGGAAGCATTCCGCCTTGTCCATCACGTAATACTCCCCGCGGTTCGGCATGACAGTGAATGTCTTGGCCGCCACCATTTCATGGATCTCGCCGCTGTGCACGCCGGCGGCGTTGATGACGTAAGCGGCTTCAAAATCGACCTTGGGCGTAGCCAGCTTGTAACCGCCGTCGCTGAGCGCCCTGATGCCGGTCACCGGCGCGTTCAGCACCAGCTTCGCGCCGTTTCTTACCGCCGTTTCCGCGAACGCGAGCGTATATTCCCAGGGCGTGATGATCCCGGCGCTCGGCGCGTACAGCGCGGCCCGCGCCTCCTTGCTGACCTGCGGCTCCATTTCCCGAATCTCAGCCGCGTCAATGATGCGCAGCCCCGGCACGCCGTTCGCGACGCCGCGATCGTAGAGCATCCTGATGGTCGCTTCCTCTTCCTCGGAGAAAGCCAGGACCAGCGAGCCGATCCGCGCGAAGGGCACGCTCAGGTCCTTGCAAAGCTGCTCCGCCATGGCGTTGCCTTCCACGTTCAGCCGCGCCATCAGCGTCCCAGGCTTCGGATCATATCCCGCGTGAATGATGGCGCTGTTTGCCCTGGAAGAGCCCATGGCCACGTCGTTCTCCTTCTCCAGGATCAGGACGCTGCAATCGTATTTCGAAAGCTCAAACGCCGCCGCGGCGCCGATCACGCCGCAGCCGATGATACATACGTCGTACTTCACTGTCTGCTCAGTCTCCTTTTACACATACTGTTTGGATTACCCCTGCCAGGGTCCGTGTTCTCCTCAGTCGCCGTTTTCACTTCCTTGCTGAGACTCCGCGAGCTTTGCCTGGCAGGTGGCTGCATTGCTGCGGCTGTTCAGATAATCGCCAAGGGATTCATATATGTCCAACGCAGCTGCGTAATCCTCTTTGATCAGCAGCTCGCCGGCATAGCAGTATAGGCTCAGATCCAGCTTTGATTTTGCTTCCCTGTAGTTGTCGAGCGATTCAAACAGGCGTGCAGCCTCTGCGTACTGACCGGCGCTGTACGCCTGCTCCGCCTGCTCGTAGGCGTCCTCCGCGGCTTTTACCTGCGCCTGCGCGTCCTTGAAATCGCCCAGCTGCCGGAGGATCTCCAGGCGCTCTGCGAGCGGCTGCTTCATGGCCCCGTTATATACCAGCTCCCCGCAGCGCTGCGCCAGTGTCGGCGCGTCCATACAGTCGCCGGCTTCCGTGAAAGCGCGCATGGCTTCGATCATCTTTTGCTGCTTCAGCAGCTCCTTCGCGTTCACATAAGCCTCCAGCTGTTTCAGAAGCGCGTCGGCGTCCTGATAACCGCCGGCACGCCGCAGCAGCTCCGCCGCTTCCTCGGCGTTATCCCCCGCCATGGCCGTTTTCGCCGATTCATAATAGTGCGCTTTGATCAGCTGATCCGTGTCAGGATATCCCTCCGCGCCGGCAAACGCCTTTTCAGCCGTCCGCACATCGTCATTCTCCAGCGCTTTGACGCCGGTCTCGTAATAATAGCGGCTCACCTGGTCATCGCCGGAAACGCCTGCCAGGTCGAAATAGGTCTTCGCTCTAGTGACGGCGGTTTCATCAATCTTCCCCGTCGGCTGCAGGAGCGACTGCGCGTAGGTCAGGTAAGCGGTCTGCAGCCTCTGCTTCACCGGGTACTCGGCGCTGTCCATATATGTGATGTTCCGGAAGCTCCTGATCGCCAGCTCAAGATCGCCGTTCTCTGTCATCGCCTTGTTGGCCGCGTCAAACCAGGCGGTATAATCCGCTTTATGCGTCTGGTATTTTTCGTCAAGCGTCTGATAGAGCTGGTAGGCCTGCTCGTACCTGCCGGCCTCGAACAGATCGTCCGCGTCCAGCTGCCTGATCAGGCTTTCGCTGTCGCGGTAATTTCCCGCCAGCGCGTACTGTTCGCGCGCAACTGCCGGATCCTTCGACTGCGCGGCGTAGCTGTAATGCGCGTTCTGCAGCTGCTCTGCGGCATTGCGGCCCGTTTCGCTGTAATACCTGATCGCGTCGAAGGCTTCGATCGCCTTCTGGTACTCTCCGCTGTCCAGGTACTTTTTCGCGTTATCGTACTGCTGGTCGTACCACGCCTTATGCTTGGGCGTGAAGTATTCACCGGCCAGCGCCTTGTACGCGGCATAGGCGTCCGCGTACCTTCCCTGCGCAAACAGGATCGCGGCCTCCGTCTGGCTGATCTTCCTGGCGGCATCCTGATAATCCCCGGCGGAACGATAGGCAGACGCCGCGTCCGTGTACTGATCACGCGCCATGGCCGCGTCGCCCATCAGCAGATACGCCCTTCGGACCTGGTCCGGCGCGTCCTTGTAGTAATCGATGTTCTTCAGCAGCGCGATCGCGTTTTCGAACTGCTGACCGGAGATCATGCTGAGACCGCTCTGGTATTCTTTCTCATACCAGTCAAGCTTCCCGGGCGTGCGGTACTTTTCGTCCAGCGCCATATAATCAGCATATGCCTGGCGATGGTAATTGCTGAGGAAGCGCCGATCAGCGGATACCTGCTGTTTGCGCGCGCTCACATCCTCATAGTCGCTGCCCAGCCGGTCGAGGATCGTCTCCGCATAATCCAGCTGACGGCTCTCCGTGGACTGCTCTATGGTATCCACAGCCGCGGCATAGGCCAGTTTGTTTTCAAAATACAGCTTATAGGCGGTGATGGCCGCCGCGATCGCCAGAACGGCCAGGAAGGCCGCCAGACGCTTTCTCGCCTTCCGGCGGCGAAGCTTGGCCAGGCGTTCCCTTTCCGCCTTTTCGGCGGCTTCCTTCGCCTCGCGCTCCGCCTTTTCCTTTTCCGCCTTTTTCCGGGCTTCCTCTTCGCGGATCGCCTGCTGGCGCTGCTTTTCTTCCTCAATACGGCGCTGGCGGTCCTCGATCCGCACCTTCAGGTCGTGATCGATATCATCCGCAAGCTTCGCGAACTCTTTGGCCTTCTCATCCGCTCCGCCGAAAATCCCCAGTTGCTCCAACGCCGTGACCTGCTCGCGGACCTCCTCGCTCAGCTTGCGGAAGCCTTCGTCATCGTCGGCGGCGAGCTTCTTGCTGCGCGCTTTGATCCCCTCGATCTTTTTCAGGATCGTGTCCAGCTTCTTCTGGTTCTCCGCCGCCTCGATATTGGCGATGATCTTCTTGTTATAGCCTTCGTAACGCTTCTTCTGCGCGCCCTTGGCGTTCCGGCAGGCCATGATGTACAGGCGGTTGTGCGTCAGGGGCTGCTTCTGCTTGACCAGCTCGTCCGGCGTATTGACCTTCAGCTGCACCAGCAGCTTGACCATCTGCGCCGTCGCGTTGTTCGGGTCGGACTCCAGGACCTTTTCCGCCAGGGAATCGGCGCGGCCGAACTCACCCAGCTCCGCCTGGTTCATGGCGCGCTGCAGCAGGCGGGAGATCTCGTCCGTTTTATACTTATAGGTCTCCTGGTTGCCGCCTTCCATGATCTTCCTGATCCCGGACAGCAGGTCCTGGAGGAAGGAGATGGAATTCATATTCATGCTCTGGAGCATGTTGAGCTCCACGGGCAGCTCATATGCGTCCATATCCCGGTAGCAGGGGATCAGCTGCCGCGGGATCTGGTCATCCAGGGGCTTATCCTTTTCCTGGCGCATGAGGTCCAGGTAGCGCGTCCATTCGTTGCGCACCCATTCCGCCTCAAAGTACTCTTTCTTCGTGCCGATCAGGATCATGACCTGGGAGGAGCGCAGGGCGGAAAAGATGATCGGCTCGTATTCGTCGCCCAGCCGCCCCTTGAGCGTCTCCTTGGCGAAGAATACGTTGTAGCCCTCCTTGACCAGCTCGGTATAGATCTGGAAGGCGATCACGCTGTCCCGGGTGCGTTCGCCGTTGGCGTCCGATTCCTTATATGAAATAAAGATATCGAACTGATCCTCCCGCTCGCTCTGTTCCAGGACCTTCTTCTGGATATCCGCGATCTCCTGGGCCTGGGCCTCATACAGCTTCCGCGTCTCATCGTCCGGGGCGTTCTCGATCGCCGCCTTATAGTCCTCGTCGGCGAGGATGGAGGTCGTCTGCAGGCGGTGCAGCGTCGGCTTCCGCTCGAAGGTGACCGGATTCTCGACGTACTCAATGCCAAAGCGGGAAATCGCCGCGCCCCAGTGCGCCTCGGCGTCCGTCTGGTCGTCCTCCAGGATCCGCTCGTACGCGCTGATCGCCTTGTCAAACTCGTTCTGGCGCCGGAAGGCGTCCGCGCGGTTGAGAAGGTTGATGCGCTGCTCCGTCGAATCCTTGGGGAAGGTCACGCGGGAGCCGCAGTAGTCGCATGTTCCCCAGTTTTTCCCCTGGACCACCTCGACGTCGCCGCCGCAGATCTTGCACTTGATAAAAGCCATTCTTCCCGTTCCTCCGATCAGGAATTCAGTGATTTATTCGTTTTCGCAGCGGACGCGCGCTCTCTGACCAGGGCCGTCGCGCGGCGGATCAGCTCGCTCCGCTCCGCTGCGTCGTCATGATGGGCGATGCTTTCAAGCAGCGTATCGATCCGCTTCTCATAGGAAGCCGTCGCGGCGCCGGACACCGGGTCCGAATAGCGCAGCTCGTCCGCAAGCTCTTTCAGCGCCTTCGCGTTGCCAGGATCCTGAATGGATGCGCAGAGCGCCTGGGCTTTGTCCCTCAGGCTCTTCATATCCGCCGTCCGGGCCGCGATCTGTCTGTCGCTGGTCCCGGCCTTTTTCCCTTTCGCGGCTCCTTTAAACAACATCACGATACCGGCAGAAAGGCAAGCCACAGCCAGTACAGCCCAGACCACAATGAACAGCGCTGTCTTCCTGAAGGGGAGCAGCAGGATCAGCGCGTTGATCGCCAGAAAGCCCAATAGAAAGGCAAGCAGCTTCTTACCGTTTGTTCTCATTGCTCGTTTCCTCCCGTAGGTCCGCCGTCAGGGACGCTTTCTGCCGCAGGACGGGCAGAAGGGCAGTTTATTTCCGGTCTGGCCGCAGCTGCAGTCCCAGGTATCCGCGCCGGGACGTCTGGCACCGCAGTTCGGGCAGTACATCAGGGTATTTCCTCTCTGGCCGCAGGCGCAGTCCCATGTGACCGCGGACACCGGCTTTTTCGCGCCGCAATTCGGGCAGAAGGCGAGGCGGTTCCCCTTCTGGCCGCAGGCGCAGTCCCAGCCTTCAGCTGAGTCGGCCTCAGGCTGTAAAGCGGCCTTGGTCAGCTCAGAAACCTGTTTTGCAGCGCTGAGCCCCACGCCCAGCTGCAGCATATCCGCCGCGATGCCGCCTGCCGCCGCTGCGCCTCCGCCGTTTTCCATCGCGGCCATGGCGGTTTTCCGCTGGGTCTCCTGCTGGTAGGTATATCCCTTCTCACGCATTTCCCTGGCTTCCGCGGTAGCCTGATAGCCATAGGCGTCGGCCTCCGCTTTTTTCTTTATGCGCAGGGCTTCGGCTTCGGTTTCCGCGTCAGCCACGATACTCTCATTCCTGACGCGGTGCACGTTGACCTCCAGCCTGGCCTTCTCCATATCCAGCACTTTCTTGGCGTGTATGGACTTCAGTTCCCGATAATTCGGGTCGTCCTCCGGGACGACGATATTGACGACGGTAAAGTCCGGGAGCTCGATCCCGTAATCAGTCAGGTCCTCATTCACCGCGTCCTGGATGGAACGGGAGATCACGTCAAGATGGGAATCCAGCTCGAACACAGAGATCATTTCACTCTGGATGCACTGCGCCATCCTTCCCTTGATCCGGCCGAGGATCGTCTGGCGGAAGTAGCCGTTGTTCATATCAAACAGATCTTCCGACTTCAGATCGTCCTGCGTGCCGACGATCCGCCCGAGCACCTTGCGCGGGTTCGTGATCCGCATGCTGAAGCCGCCCGACGCGCCGATATCAAACGGGATATTCGTGTCCGGGTCCCGGAAGGAGACTTTGTTGGGCGTCCCCCATTTCTGGTTGAAGACCGTCAGCATATTGACGAAATATACTTCCGCGCGGAATGGTATGTCTCCGGTGCCGCCCAGCTTCTCCTGCAGCCTGGGCATCGCGGGAAGCTCGAGCGTATGCCTGCCGGGGCCAAAGGAATCGAGCGCTTCCCCGTTGCGGAGGAAGATCGCTTCCTGCCCCTCGCGCACGATCAGCTGAGACCCAAAGACGAACTCTGTCATCGGGTGACGCCAGACGAGCGTCTTGCGGTCGCCGCGGTATTCGATGGTCGCAGGCTCTCCCTTTTCCCGGAGCTGGGCCTTCCTGACCTCGGCCTTTATATCGTTTTCGGCCCCGCACAGCGCGCAGGTGATCCTGTCCGCGGTTTTATCCGCCTGCAGCAGGCATCCGCACGTTCTGCACGGGAAATGGATCAGCTTTTTCATGTCGCCGTCCGCAACCAGCTGCTTGCCGCAGACCGGGCATCGGGCCTTCGTCCCCTCCGACTGGTCGTAAACGACCGTGTTGCCGCAGTTCGGGCACACGCGGGTGACGATCTTATCGTTCCTGACGTTGATGATATTGCCGCAGGGGCACGGGATGCTCCGCCGCGCGAACAGTCCGTTGGCAGCTTCGTTATACTTATGACATTTGGGGCATTCGATCATAAACTTGCTCATTCGGAAACCTCCTGCGCGTGTTGTTTCTATTATAGCACTCAGGGGTTTTCGGAACAAGAAAGAGCGGCATTGACATGTTGCGCATTTCTTAATTATTGATTAAAAAAATGTTACGGCAATGTTAAAAGGCGCTGCCCGATTCCGGACAGCGCCTTATATATGAGGCCTGGATCTCAGGCTTCCAGCTCCAGGGAATGCTCCCGGTTCATGCGCTGGCACATGGCGACGAACTCGTCCAGCGCCAGGCCGTGCACCTGCTCCTTGCGCCCGCGGATGGTCAGCGATACCGTGCCGGTTTCCGCTTCCTTCGCGCCGAGTACCAGGATATAGGGATCCTTGTACTTTTTATAGGTCTTGATCTTCTCGTTCATGTTCTTGTCGGCGTAATCCACCTCATAGCGGATGCCGGCGGCCTTCAGCCTGTCCGCGACCGTATGGGCGTACTCGTTGTTTTCCACGCGGATCGGAACGATGCCGACCTGTACGGGACTGAGCCAGAAGGGGAACGCGCCCTTGAAGTTTTCGGTCAGGATGCCGATGAAACGCTCGAAGGAGCCGAAGATCGCGCGGTGGATCATGACCGGGCGCTTCTGCGTGCCGTCCTGAGCCACATACTTCATGTCAAAGTTCAGCGGCAGCTGGAAGTCCAGCTGGATCGTGCCCATCTGCCACTGACGGCCGAGCGCGTCCTTCATCTGCAGGTCGATCTTCGGGCCGTAGAAGGCGCCGTCGCCCTCGTTGATCTCAAAGTTCCCCTCGCCGTATACCTCCAGCAGGATGGCCTTCAGGTCCGCTTCCGCCTGGTTCCACACTTCGATATCGCCCATGTAGTTGTCGGGGCGGGTAGACAGCTCCGCGGTGTAGCTCAGGCCAAAGGTATTGTAGATCTCGGTCGCGATGGACATGATGTCCTTGATCTCGTCGGCGATCTGATCCTCCGTGACGAGGATATGCGCGTCGTCCTGGTGGAATTCCTGCACCCGGAACAGGCCGTTCAGCTCGCCGCTCTTTTCCTTGCGGTGGATCACATCCACCTGGCTGATACGGAAGGGCAGCTCACGGTAGGAGCGGCCCTTGCTCATGAACACCTTGATGGCGTTCGGGCAGTTCATGGGCTTCAGCGCCATGGTCTCGGGGCTGTCCATGTTTTCGCCGGGGATGATGAACATGCCGTCCATGTAGTGTCCCCAGTGGCCGGAGGTGACCCACAGCTCCTTCTTGGAAAGCACGGGGCCGGAGATCTCCTGATAGTCATGCTCCTCATGGATGCCGCGCCAGAAGCTGAGCAGCGCGTTGTACATTTTCCAGCCGCGGGGCAGCCAGTAAGGCATACCGGGTGCCGTGGGATCCAGCATGAACAGCTCCTGCTGCGGGCCGAGCTTTTTATGGTCGCGCTCCTGCGCTTCCTGGATCATGGCTTTATGCGCCTTCAGCTCGTCGCGGGTCGGGAACGCCCAGACGTAAATGCGCTGCAGCATATCGTTGTGCTCGTCGCCGCGCCAGTACGCGCCGGACAGCGCGTGGATCTCGAAAGCTGGGCTCATGAGCTCCTGGCTGTTCTCCACGTGAGGTCCGCGGCACAGGTCCACAAAATCATCGCCGGTCCAGTAGATCGTAATGATTTCGTCGTCCGGCAGGTCCCTGATGAGCTCCGTCTTGTACTTCTGGCCCTTGAAGATGCCGAGGGCCTCCTCCTTGGAGACCTCCTTGCGGGTCCAGTTCTCGCGGCGCTTGATGATCTCGCGCATTTTCTCTTCGATCTTCGCGTAGTCATCCTGCGTCACGTTGACGGGAAGCGCGAAGTCATAATAGAAACCGTCAGCAATCTGCGGACCGATGGCGTATTGCACCTCTTTGCCGTAAAGCTCGATCACCGCTTTAGCCAGAATGTGCGCCAGTGAGTGACGGTAAACGCTCAGGTACTGTTCCTTGTCCATAAAGCAGTTCCTCCTTGCACCGTGCGCGACGGCACCACCGCCGGTCACGGATAAATATTATGTTTATATACCACGGACAAACAAAAATTCCTGCTCTGCATGAAAAATATTCAACCGCGCGCATTTTATCATTGAAAGAGCTCCCTTTTTCGTTTATAATAGCGGCATGCCGTGTTGACACGGCAGGTTTATTGCGCATTTGTATCGGAGGAATTCATGGGACGCAGGGGTGAGGATCCTTTATTTACCGTCAGGAAGAAGCGCAGCTTCAAGGGCCTGGTCATTTTCCTGCTCGTCGTCCTGATGCTCGGAGTCGTCATCTCTCTGGTCAACGGCTTTATCAACCGTCAGGTCCAGACCTCGAGCCTCTATGTGACAATTCCCTCCCTTCCCTCATCCCTGCAGGGGTTCCGGATCCTGCATCTTTCCGACCTGCACGGCGCGGTGTTCGGCGAAGGGCAGGAGGGGATCAGCGCGACGATCAAAAACCTCCGCTATGACATCGTCGTCCTCACCGGTGATATGACCGCGCCGGACGGCACCTTTGACGGGCTGATCCAGCTGATGGACCTGTTCGATGAAAAGACGCCCGTATTCCTGGTAGCCGGGGACGAGGACCCCGCCGCGATCCAGTCCACCGCCCGCATCAGCAATCAGGTGAAGGCTGAATACGTTCTGGCGGCCGAAAAGCGCGGGGCGATCTATCTGGACACGCCTTACCCGCTCACTGTCGGAAAAGCGACGCTGTGGCTGTGTCCGGGCGACGTGTATTCGACGGACAGCGATACCACCCTGCATACCATGCAGTATAACCTGGATCTGCTGGACAAGGTCCCGCCAACGGAAGATACGGAAGCCAGCAGGCGCGCCCTGGAATACTGGATCGACCGGCTGAACCGGACCGCGGAAGCGCTCAGGAGCATGAAGAGCGCGGATATGAAGATCTGCGTCACCCATGTTCCTTATACCTCTTCAAACATTGCCGAGTTGCTGTATACGGAAGGCGGGGACCTGCGGAATAACGCGACGCCGGTCTCCCTGGTGCTGGCGGGGCACTACAACAACGGCCAGTGCCGCCTGCCCGGGCTCGGACCTGTGTTTGTCCCGGCAGAGCTCGGCCTTCACTGGCAGAACAGCTGGTTCCCCGGTGACCGGGGATGGAGCGGGCTGAACACCCTGCGCGGCGTCACCCAGCATATCAGTCCCGGCCTCGGGTCCGCCAGGATCTACTCCCCCTTTTCCTGGCGCTTCTTCAACTCCCCGGCCGTCACGCTGCTGACGCTTACCTCCAAACTCGTTACTCAATAAAGGACGGCGCTTATCGTATGAAAAAGCATTATTACAACCGTGAACTGAGCTGGATCCGCTTCAACCGCCGCGTTCTCGAGGAGGCTGTCAATCCTGACAACCCGCTGCTGGAACAGGGAAAGTTTCTTTCCATCTGCGAAAGCAACCTGGACGAATTCTTTATGGTCCGCGTCGGATCCCTGGAGCGCGACCTGACGGCCGGCAGCAGGAACCGGGATATCGCCGGCATGACGCCCAACGAGCAGCTCACGCGCATCCACGTGGCTGTCCGCAAGCAGGTCGCGCGGCAGTATGAGATCTATAACGAGCAGTATCTCCCGCAGCTGAAGGCGGCCGGCATCTATCTGCTGAAAATGAAAGACCTGAACAGCGCGCAGAGCGATTGGGCTACCGACTATTTTGAGCGTGAGGTGGCGCCGCTGCTGACACCTTACGCCATCGACCCGCGCAGGCCTTTCCCCCTTCTGGCCCCGCGTACGCTTCACCTTGCCGTCCTGCTTCCGCCCAGGACTCCCGGACAGCCGCTGCGCTTCGCCCTGCTGACAGTTCCCGCCAACCTGGACCGCGTCGTCCTCCTTCCCGAGGGCGAAGGCCGCGTAAGGGGCGTATTCCTGGAAGACCTGATCATCGCCAACGCCCAGAAGGTGTTCGGCTGCAGGCCGGTCATCTGCCAGCCCTTCCGCATTACCCGCAACCAGGACTTTTACTATAACGATTCAAACGCCCAGGCCCTGATCGTGGAAATGCGCAAAAACCTGAAACGCCGCAAGTTCGGGCGCATCGTCCGCCTGGAGGTGCCGGAAGGCTTCGACAACCGGCTCCTGCTTCAGCTCAAGAAATATCTCGGCATGAGCGCCAGGACCATCTTCTATATTCCCGGGCCTATCAACCTGAATTTCTTCATGAAGCAGATCTCCGGCCTGGATGGGTTCGACGACCTGCGTTTCCCGAAATACCAGCCCCATATCGACGAAGCCTTCACCGGCGATAAAAGCGTATTCGACGTCATCAAGGAAAAGGGAAACATTTTCCTGCACCATCCCTACGATTCCTTCGAGCCGGTGCTGAAGCTGCTGAACGAGGCCTCCGAGGACCCGGACGTGCTGGCGATCAAACAGACCCTGTACCGCGTCAGCGGCAAAAGTCCGGTCGTCGCCGCTCTGGAGCGCGCCGCGCGCAACGGCAAGCAGGTCACGGTGCTGATCGAGGTCCGCGCGCGCTTTGACGAGGAGAACAACATCAACTGGTGCACGACCCTGGAGAAGGCGGGATGTCACGTCATTTACGGCGTTCCGAATTATAAGTGCCATTCCAAGATCACCCTGATCATCCGCAGGGAGGCCGGCTCCCTGACGCGCTACGTGCATCTGGGCACCGGCAACTATAACGACGTGACCGCCAGGCTGTACACGGACATGGCGCTTCTGACGGCGGACCCGGTCATCGGCCTGGACGCGAGCATCTTCTTCAACAATGTGACCGGCTTTGATACGGTCCAGGACATGACGAAGCTGGTGGCCTCGCCGGAAGACATCCGCGACCGGCTGATCGACCTGATGCATGACGAGATCAAAGCGGCCGACGACGAAGAGCCCTGCGGCATCATCATGAAGGTCAATGGCTTGACCGACAGGAAGATGATCAACCAGATCTATAAGACCGCGGACAAGGGCGTCCCGATCACCCTGATCGTACGCGGCCCGTGCTGTCTCAGCGTCAAGGGCCATCCCAATATCCATGTCCGCTCCATCGTCGGGCGTTTCCTGGAGCATGCCCGCGTGTACTGCTTCACGCACGGGGGCGAGCCCGTCGTTTACCTGTCCAGCGCCGACCTGATGACGCGCAATCTGGACAAGCGCGTGGAGCTGATGTTCCCCATCGAGGACCCGCAGATCAGGGCCCGGATCCAGCAGGAGCTGCGTTTTGAGATCGAGGATAACCTGAAGGCCTGGGAGCTCAAAAAGAACGGCTCCTATTACCGCGCGGAGAGGAAGGCGCCGTACATGAACGTACAGGAGCAGAACCTCCGCATGGTCGATCCTCTGTACCAGGGCTGTCAGGAAGGAGATATCCAGTAATCCCGTGTTCAACTACCTGAAAGAAGAAATCGACGCTGTACTTGCCCGCGATCCCGCCGTGCGCAGCCGCCTGGAGGTGGTCCTGTGCTACCCCGGCTTCAAGGCGATCGTCCGTCACCGGCGGGCGCACAGAGCCTATGAGCGCGGGCACTACCTTCTCGCCCGGCTGCTTTCCCAGCGCGCGCGGCGGAAAACCGGCATCGAGATCCACCCCGGCGCGCAGATCGGCCAGCGGCTGTTCATCGACCACGGGAGCGGCGTCGTGATCGGCGAGACCGCCATCATCGGCGACGACGTCACGCTCTACCAGGGCGTCACGCTGGGCGGCACGGGCAAGGACACCGGCAAACGCCATCCCACCATCGGCAATCACGTGACCATCGGCGCGGGCGCCAAGGTGCTCGGCCCGATCACGATCGGCGATCACGTAAAGATCGGCGCGGGCGCCATCGTGCTGAAGGATGTGCCGGATCACTGCACCGTGGTCGGCAACCCGGGACGGATCGTGCGCAGGCACGGCCAGATCCCGGATATCGACCTGGAGCACGGCAACCTGCCCGATCCGGTGCTTGACCGCATCACCGCCCTGCAGGCCGAGATAGACGCGCTTCAGCAGGGCGCCGTCAAGGACGGAACCGACAAATAATCCAAGCAAGCGGAGGTCTTGAATATGAAGCTGTATAATGACGCCACACGAAAGAAAGAAGAGCTGGAGCCGCTTCACGAGGGCGAGATCCGCATGTACTCCTGCGGCCCCACCGTCTACGATTATTTCCACATCGGGAACGCCCGGCCGTTCATCGTATTCGACGTACTCCGGCGTTATCTGGAATACCGCGGCTACAAGGTGACCTTTGTCCAGAACTTCACCGATATCGACGATAAGATGATCCGCCGCGCCAACCAGGAGAACATCACCGTCAAAGAGCTGGGCGACCGTTTCATCGAAGAATACTTCAAGGACGCGACGGCCCTCGGCATCCGGCCGGCGACGGTGCATCCCCGCGCGACGGAGCATATCGGCGACATAATCAAGCTGATCCGCCGGCTGGAGAAGAACGGCCTGACCTACACGGTCAACGGCGACGTATATTTTGATACCAAGGCCTATCCCGGCTACGGAAAGCTCTCCGGCCAGAACCTCGACGATCTTGAGGCCGGCGCGCGCATCGACGTGGATACCGACAAAAAGAATCCCGCGGATTTCGCGCTGTGGAAGGCGGCCAAGCCCGGCGAGCCCTCCTGGAACAGCCCCTGGGGACAGGGCCGGCCCGGCTGGCATATCGAATGCTCCGCGATGAGCATGAAATACCTGGGTGAAACCTTTGACATCCATACCGGCGGCAAGGACCTGCTGTTCCCCCATCACGAGAACGAGGTCGCCCAGGCGGAAGGCGCGACGGGCAAGCCCTTCGCGCGGTATTGGCTGCACAACGGCTTCATCAATATCAACAACGAAAAAATGTCCAAATCCACGGGCAATTTCTTCACGGTCCGCGATATCCTGAAGGAATTTTCCCCGGAGGACGTGCGCTTCTTCATGCTCAGCGCCCATTACCGCAGCCCGCTGAACTTCAGCCGGGATATGATCGCCCAGGCGCACGCGTCGCTGACCAGGCTGTACAACGCCAGGGATCAGCTGCTTTTCCTGCAGGGACACGCGCAGGAGCATACCGTCACCGAGGCTGAAACCGCTTTCCTCGGCCGGCTCAACGACTATGTCGCTCGGTTTGATGCCGCCATGGACGACGACATGAATACGGCCGACGCGCTCGGCGTCATCTTCAGCATGGTGCAGGATATGAACGTCTCCCTGAACGCGGAATCCGCGCTCAGCGTGATCATGAAGGCCTACGAAACGCTGACCTCCGTCACCGACGTCCTGGGTCTGCTGATGCAGAAGGCCGAAATGCAGCTGCCCGAAGATATCCAGGCCCTGGTCGACGCCCGCGCGCAGGCCAGGAAGAACAAGGACTGGAAGCAGTCCGACGAGCTCCGCGCACAGCTTCAGCAGAAGGGCTACATCGTTGAGGATACCGCCCAGGGCCAGAGCGTACGCCGCTCCATCCAATAATGAACCCGCGGCTGAGCGAGCGCCAGACGGCCCAGGCGGCGCAGATCAAACGTGATTTTGAGCTCTGCTCCGAAATGCTGGATGAGTACTTCGAACCGCGCCGCCTGACGCTTCACAGACGGCTCGCTCTGCTGCTCTACATGCGGCGCGGATCATCGGCGGCCACCCCTGTTCTGCTGTGCTTCGTACTGCTGATCCTGGCGGCCGCTTCCGTTTTCGCCGCCCGAGAAGCATTGGTAACGATGCAGCCCCAATCCAGGTACTTTGAGGCTTCCCTGCCGGCACGCCTTTATCCTGGATCCGCAGACACGGCACCCTCAGCCAGCGCGGATGAAGCGTCAGCCATTGACGTGAACCGCGCTTCCAAAGAAACGCTGTGCCTCCTGCCAGGTATCGGTCCGGTTCTGGCGCAGCGCATCATCGACGAAAGGGAGCGGAACGGGCCCTTCCACTTTCCGGCCGATCTGCTGGCGGTTTCGGGCATCGGCGAAAAGACCGTGAAACGCCTGACCCCGCTGATCAACTTCGGCGGCGATCCCGTTCCTTGAACACTGAGGTAATCTCATGAACCTTCACATCATCTGTAATCCGATCTCCGGCAACGGCTCTGGAAAGGCTGTCGGGCAGAAGACAATGCAGCTGCTCAGCCAGCGCGGCATCTCCGCCATCTACCATGAAACAGAGCACCCGCTGCAGGCCATCGATTTTGCCTCACAGGCGGTCCGGGAGCACGCGGATACTGTGGTCGCCATCGGCGGCGACGGAACGCTCCACGAGGTGGCCCAGAGCCTGGCGGATACGTCCACGGCCTTCGGCATCATCCCCGCCGGCACCGGGAATGATTACGTGAAAACGATCCATGTGCCGACTGATCCAGAAAAGGCGCTGGACCTGATCCTGACCGGGGAACCCAGGCCGGTGGACACCGTCAGGATCAATGACCGGCTTTTCCTGAACGAATGCGGCTGCGGCTTTGACGTGATGGTGCTGGATTACGCTGAGAACGCCAAGCGCTACGTAAAAGGGATCCTTCCCTACCTGCACGGCGTCCTTCAGACGATCCGGCATTTCAAGGACATCCGGATCTCCCTTTCCATAGACGACGAGCCGCTCCGGGAGCGGAGCATCCTGGTGCTGGCCGTGGGAAACGGCCGGTTCATCGGCGGCGGGATCCCCATCGCGCCGGAAGCCATCCCTGATGACGGTCTGCTGGACGTGCTGTGCGTTCGCGGGATGTCAAAGCCGCGCATGCTCAGCGTGCTGCCCGAGCTGCTGAAGGGAAAGATCCAGACCTTCCCGGAAACGGAGCATCGGCGCGCGAAAAAGCTGTGCGTCGAGGGCAAGGGGATCCGGGTCAATATCGACGGAGAGATCATCGCGATGGACCGGGCGGAGATCGAGATCAAGCCCGCCTCGCTGCTTGTTTACAGGCCCTGAACGGAGGTAGTATTTGCGGATTTTTGGGATTGATCCCGGCCTGGCCACGATGGGCTTCGGGATCGTGGACGTAGTCGAGCACAAGCCAGTTCTGGTCAAGGCCGGCGCGGTGATCACGACGCCGGACATGCGCATGTTCGAGCGTCTGCGCAAGATCAACGAGGATGTGCGCGACCTGCTCACGCTGTACCAGCCCGATGAGATCGTTTTCGAAGAGCTGTTTTTCGCGAGGAACGTCACGACCGCGCTCAACGTCGGCGCCGCGAGGGGCAGCGCGCTCTGCGCCTGCGCGGCCTATACGGACCGGATCTATGAGTACACGCCCATGCAGATCAAGCAGGCCGTGACCGGCTACGGCCTGGCCAAGAAGCACGATATCCAGCAGATGGTCAAGCTGATGCTGAAGCTGCCGGACATCATCCGTCCGGACGACGCCGCCGACGCGGTCGCCGCGGCGCTCACGCATTTCAACACCGGCCCCATGAAAGCCCAGTTTATCATGAAGTAAAGGATCACACAGATGTTCGCATTTCTTGAAGGAAGGATCGACAGCAAGGGGCAGAACGAGGTCGTGCTCGACGTCCACGGCATCGGCTTCGAGCTGAACTGCAGCATGAATACCCTGGGCGCGCTGCCGCCCATGGGCGAAACGGCGCGGCTCTATACCCTGCTGAACGTAAAAGAGGACCTGATGGAGCTTTACGGCTTCTCCTCCACGGAAGAGAAGCATATGTTCGAGCGCCTGACCTCCGTAAGCGGGATCGGCCCCAAGACCGCCCTCCAGATCCTGAGCAGCATGACGCTCAAGGACCTCACCCTGGCGATCGTGTCAGGAGATACGACCGCACTGTCCCGCGCCCAGGGGATCGGCAAAAAGACCGCCCAGCGCATCGCGCTCGAGCTGAAGGAGAAGGTCAGCGAGGCGGATTTCTCCGCCCTGCAGCCCGGCGTCGAGCTGCCAGCGGCAGTTCCTGTGACCGACGCGGTGAACGAGGCGGTGCAGGGCCTGATTTCTCTTGGATACACCGCTCAGGAGGCCGCCCGCGCCGTCAAATCCGTAGCGGATCAGTCTGCGGAGCCCGCGCAGCTGATCATGCTGGCGCTGCGCGGCATGAGTTCCGGGAGGTAATTGAAGCATGAGTGAATTCGACCGCCTGATGTCCGCCTCCGTACGCACGGAGGACAGCGACACGGAAGGCACGCTGCGCCCCAAGCAGCTGAAGGAATATGTCGGGCAGGAGCAGATCAAGCATAACCTGAGCGTTTATATCGAAGCCGCGCTCGGACGGCACGACGCGCTGGACCACATTCTGCTCTACGGCCCTCCCGGCCTGGGCAAAACGACGCTGGCCTGTATCGTCGCCGCTGAGATGGGACAGAACATCCGCATCACCAGCGGCCCCGCCATCGACCGGCCCGGCGATCTGGCCTCCATCCTGACCAACCTGAATCAGGGCGATATCCTGTTCATCGACGAGATCCACCGGCTGTCCAGGGCGGTGGAAGAGGTGCTGTATTCCGCGATGGAGGACTACGCGCTCGACATCATGATCGGCAAGGGGCCGACGGCGCGCTCGCTGCGCCTGGATCTGCCCAAATTCACGCTGATCGGCGCGACGACACGCGCAGGAATGCTCTCCGCTCCCCTGCGCGACCGCTTCGGCATCACCTTCCGCCTGGAAATGTACAATACCGACGAGCTGGCTTCCATCGTCGCGCGCTCCGCGAAGATCCTGAACGTGCAGTGCGACAGGGAAGGGCTCTATGAGATCGCCAGCCGCAGCCGCGGCACGCCGCGTATCGCCAACCGCATGCTCAAGCGCGTGCGCGACTTCGCCCAAGTCAAGGGCGACGGGCACATCGACCTGCGTATCGCCCAGGAGGCGCTCAATCAGCTGAATGTGGACGAGCTTGGGCTCGACCGGGTAGATCGGAACGTGCTGCTGACCATGATCGACAAGTTCGGCGGCGGCCCCGTAGGCCTGGATACCCTGGCCGCTTCCACCGGTGAGGATGCAGGCACGATCGAGGACGTATACGAGCCCTATCTGCTGCAGCTCGGCTTCATCATGCGCACCAGCCGCGGCCGGGTGCTCACCCCCGCCGCCTACGCGCACATGGGCCGGACCGCTCCCGAAAGCGCGCAGGGCGGCGAGAATCCGCCCGCCATGCAGCAGACGACTTTATTCTGACAGGAAAACACGATGAAGACTTCTGATTTCTATTACGAGCTGCCGCCTGAGCTGATCGCGCAGACGCCCGCCCAGCCCCGTGACAGCGCCCGGATGCTCGTCTATGACCGCGCGACCGGCGCGACGCAGGACCGCATATTCCGGGATTTTCCATCCTTTCTGAAGCCCAACGATGTCATGGTCGTCAACGAGACCCGCGTCATCCCCGCCCGCCTGATCGGCGTCAAGGACAGCAGCGGGATCCCCGTGGAGATACTGCTGCTCAAGCGTATCTCAACCGACACCTGGGAAACGCTGGTCAAGCCCGGCCGGCGCCTCAAGGCCGGCACCGCGGTCAGCTTCGGCCAGGGTCGGCTGCGTGCCATGATCGGGGAAACGACATCGTCCGGCGGAAGGATCGTCAGCTTTACCTATGACGGCGTTTTTGAGGCCGTGCTGGACGAGCTGGGCCAGATGCCTCTGCCGCCCTACATCCACCAGCGTCTTGAGGATCCCGAACAATACCAGACCGTGTACGCCAGGCAGGAGGGCAGCGCCGCCGCGCCGACCGCAGGGCTTCACTTTACCCCCGAGCTGCTGGATACCATCCGCCAGATGGGGGTAGATATCGTTCCCGTTCTCCTGCACGTCGGCCTCGGCACCTTCCGTCCGGTCAAGGCGGAAAACGTCGAAGACCATCTGATGCACGAAGAATACTATATGGTCACCGAGGACGCCGCGCAGCGGATCAACCGCGCCCGCGCCAACGGCGGACGGATCGTATGTATCGGCACCACCAGCGTCCGCACGCTGGAAACCGTCGCGGACGAGCACGGGATCGTTCATCCGGGTTCCGGCACGACCAGCATTTTCATCAAGCCGGGCGTGGCCTTCAAGGCGACAGACGTCCTGCTGACCAACTTTCACCTTCCCGAAAGCACGCTCCTGATGCTGGTCAGCGCGTTCATCGGGCGCGAACAGGCGCTGCAGCTCTACGAAGAAGCCGTCGAGAAGCGATATCGCTTCTTCTCCTTCGGGGACTGCACTCTGCTGCTATGAGCTGGCTGAATATCGCTGTCGTCGGCGGCGTGAACCTGGATGTCATCGGGCAGCCCTCGGGCGCCTTCCAGCCCAAGGATTCGCTGATCGGCCACGTACGTTTTTCCTGCGGCGGCGTCGGGCACAATATCGCGGCGCAGGCCGTCCGCACCGGCGCGAACGTCTCCCTGTACACCGTCTTCGGCAATGATCACAATGCCGAATGGCTCCGGCAGGCCTGCCTGGAGGAGGGGCTGCGCATCGATGGTTCCGTTCAGCTGGCGGGCCCGAGCTCCGTATACATGGCGCTGCACGATACGGACGGCGACATGCTGTGCGCCGTCAACGACATGCGCCTCATGGACGCGTTTACCGGAGATATCCTCGACCAGATGCTCCCCTCCGTCAACGCATCGGACGTATGCGTGATCGACGCGAACCTGCCGGAGAAAAGTCTGCTTTATCTGGCGGAAAGCGCGGTCCCTCCCCTCGTCTGCGACCCTGTCAGCGCTGAAAAGGCAAAACGGATCCTGCCGCTGCTGCCCCGCCTCGCCGCGATCAAGCCCAACCTGCTCGAAGCGAGGACCATGACCGGGCGCGATACGCCCGAGGACTGCGCGGACAGTCTCCTGTCGTCGGGAGTGAGGAACGTATTCATTTCCTTAGGCAAGGACGGGCTTTATTACGCGGACGACGAGACCAAGGGCTATCTCAGGCCCAGGGTATTGACGGTCTCCTCCCAGAACGGCGCCGGCGATTCCCTGACCGCGGGGATCGCGTGCGGGATCGGCTTTGGGTACAGCGTCGCGGAGACCGCCCGCCTGGGCATGGAAACCGTCTCGAAATACCTGCATCTCACATGATCTTTCACCAGGCGTCCCAGCATGCCTGAGCTCTATCCAAAAAAGGAAAGGACGACAATCATGGGCAAGTACAAGATGATCGCGAACGCGCTTCCCAACATTCCCTGGCAGGACAAGCCGGAGGGCTGGAGGAATTCTCCCCTCTGGCGATATTCCGACAACCCCATCATCCACCGCAATCCCGTGGAGGGCGTAGCCCGTATCTTCAATTCCGCGGTCATGCCGTACCAGGATGGCTTCATCGGCGTATTCCGCGGCGAGCAGACCAACGGCGTATCCTACATTTACCTCGGCCACAGCAAAGACGCCATCCACTGGGAATTCGAGAAGGAAAAAATCCACTTTGTCGATGAAGACGGCAAGCCGTTCATGCCCGTCTATGCCTACGACCCCCGCCTGGTCAAGGTGGAGGATACCTATTATATCATGTGGTGCCAGGACTTTTACGGCGCGGCGATCGGCCTGGCCCGGACGACGGATTTCAAAACCTTCACCCGGCTGGAGAATCCCTTCCTGGCCTTCAACCGCAACGCCGTCCTCTTCCCCCGGAAGATCAACGGGAAATTCATGATGCTTTCCCGTCCCTCCGACAGCGGCCACACGCCCTTTGGGGACATCTATATCAGCGAGAGCCCCGACCTGGTGTATTGGGGCAGGCACCGCCATGTGATGTCACGCAGCGGCAACTGGTGGGAAGGCCTCAAGATCGGCGGCGGCGCCGCGCCAATCGAGACCAGCGATGGCTGGCTGATCTTCTATCACGGCGTGACCAACACCTGCAACGGCTATGTGTATTCCATCGGCGGCGCGATCCTGGACATCGACGAGCCCTCCCGGGTCAAATACCGCTGTGAAAACTACCTGCTGACGCCCGAAGAATGGTATGAGGAGCGCGGCTTCGTGCCGAACGTCTGCTTCCCTTGCGCCACGCTGCAGGATGAGCCCACAGGGCGCATCGCCGTTTATTACGGCGCGGCGGACAGCTATGTCGCCGTCGCCTTCGGCTATCTTGACGAGATCATCGATTACATCAAGGAGCACAGCAAGGTTTCCGAAACGGATACCGAACTGGGAAAACGCTGATATGGCCGCGTTTCATCTGTCATCCCTGTTCTCGGACAAGGCGATCCTGTGTCGCCGGCAGGAGATCCGCGTATTCGGGGAGGCTGAAAAGGGCACCGAGCTGACCGTGACCCTGCTGAGCGCTTCCGGCGATGTGCTTGGAAGCGACCGGGTCACGGAGCGGAACGGACGGTTCCTGGCCCTGCTGCCGCCGCAGGAGGCCGCGATGCACTGTACGCTGCGCGTCAGCGACGGCAAAACTGCGGCGCTGGCCTGCGATATCGCCATCGGTGACGTATATCTGGCCGGCGGGCAGAGCAATATGGAGCTGGAGCTCAAGGACGCCGACGACGGACCGGCCGCTGTCAGGCGGCACGAGAATGTCCTCGTGCGCTATTACAACGTCCCCAAGTACGCCCTGAACACCCCGGAAGCCGACAGGGCGAACGCCGAAGCCGGATGGCGCGAGATCCGTCCCGGCGAAGGACGGGATATGAGCGCCGCCGCGTATTTCTTTGCCATGAAGCTTCAGCAGGAGCTGAACGTCCCCATCGGAATCATCGACTGCTACTGGGGCGGCTCATCCATTACCTGCTGGATGGAAAAAGAGACGCTCGAAAGCATCGCCGAAGGCCAGCGCTATATAAAAGAATACAAAAAGAGCGCCGGCAGGAAGACGATGGAGCAGTACCTGGCGGAAGAAAAAGTGTTTGAGCAGGGCATGGCTGACTGGAACGCCAGGGCCGACCAGGTGCGCCGGGAGCGTCCCGGCGTCACCGCGCCCGAGCTGAACAGCCTGCTGGGGCCTTTCCCCTGGTTCCCGCCCGTCGGTCCCGGCTCCCCTTACCGCCCCGCCGGACTCTCGGAAACGATGCTGCGCAGGATCGTACCCGCGACTCTCACCGGCGTCCTCTTTTACCAGGGCGAAGAGGACACAGGGAGGACCGAGTGTTACGATGTGCTGCTGAAGGCGTTCATCAGCCAGCTGAGAAGGCAGTTTCAGAATCTGGCTCTGCCCTTCCTGAACGTACAATTACCCATGTGGATCCCCGCCGGCGGGACCGATACCGGCACCTGGCCCCGGCTCAGGCAGGCGCAGCAGCGCGTGGCGCAGGAGGTCAGCCATACCGATCTGGCGATCCTGATCGACCAGGGAGAGTACGACAACATCCATCCGACCAACAAGCGGGTCGTGGGAGAGCGCCTGTTCTTCTGCGCCATGAACACGGTTTACGGCGTTCCGGCTCCCGAAGCGCCGCGTGCCGTCAGCAAGTATACACGGGATAAAACGCTGTATATCCAGCTCAGCGCGCCAGTCACCGCAAACGGGCAGTCTGACCTGCTGCTGGAGGTTGCGGGGCAGGACGGCGTCTTTTATCCGGCCGAAGCGGAACTGGACGGCTCCCTCCTCCGGCTCAGCCATCCGAACGTCCCCCGTCCGGTCATGGCCCGCTTCGCCTGGGCAGATTACGCGTCAGCGCCCTTCTTTTCGGAAAACGGCCTGCCCCTGGCGCCGTTCTGGCTGGTGTAAGCAGATGCTGTTTGAACGGTTTCTGGTTTATTCCATGCGCTCCAACCGCCCGGTGCGTATCCTGCTGTCCGGGGAGCGGCTCAGATATGTCAATATGACCGTGCTATCCATGGACGACCACAGCTTCGTCGGGCTGAAGCCCGGAAGAAAGACGCCGGTCATCGTGCCCTATGAACAGGTGCTGGCGGTCTCCTATGCCCGCGGCGACAGCGGAGACACGACCAAAGAGCTCTTTCAACTATAGTTTTCAAGGAGGTTTCATTATGAACAAAACGATCCATGTCAAAGGCATCATGTGCGCTCACTGCGAGATGCGCGTGAAGAAAGCGCTCGAGGCGCTGCCCTTTATCGAGAGCGCCCAGGTCTATCACGAGACTGGCACCGCGAACGTCGTTGCCAACGGCGACTTCAACGCGGAGAGCGTAGCGGCCGCGATCAGGGATGCTGGCTACGAATTTGTGAGCGTAGACTGAGACTGTATGAAAAGGGGCTGTTGCACTATGATGTGCAACAGCCCCTTTCGTCATACTTCTGTTTCATTATATGAATGCCAGCAGCTCCGAAGGCTTGCCGATGATATGGCAGGCCTTTGTTTCTTCCAGCTCCGCGCGCGTGCGGAACCCCCACAGGACGCCGACCGTCTCCATACCCGCATTCCGTCCGCACTCCATATCCGTGCCGGTATCGCCCACATACAGGATCTCGTCCGGAGAGAGCCCGAGCTTGTCCGTGATCAGCAGCGCGCCGTCAGGAGCCGGCTTGATCGGCACCCCCTCCATGCGTCCCCTCAGCAGCGTGAAGGGCTTGTCCGGAAAATAATGGTGGATGACCATCGCCACGTCCGGATCGTCCTTGTTGCTGAATACTGTCAGCAGGATCCCGCGCCTGCCAAGCTCCCTGATCATTTCGGAGATCCCGGGATAGATATACGTCTGGTCACAGGTATGGGCGGAATACTCTTCACGGTACGCCGGGTACACCTGGTCAGCCAGATCCTGTCGCTCCCCGACAGCCCGCTTAGTCAGGTTCCACGCGCCGTTGCCCACCATGGTCTTATAGGCCTCCAGCGGATGCTCCGGGAGGCCGAAGCGCCTGAGCACCCGGTTCATGCTGCCGCCGATATCCGGCAAGGTCTGGAGCAGTGTACCGTCCAGATCAAAGATCACGCCTTTTTTCATTCCTGACCTCCATTGAGCACATACCGCTCGATCGCGTTCCCAATGCCGTTCCTGTCATAGCTGTCCGTCGTATAGGCGCATTGCGCCTTGACGTGTTCCGGCGCGTTGCCCATGGCAAAGCCGTAACCGACCGTGGTGAGCATGGGCAGGTCGTTTTCCTCGTCACCGAAGGCCATGATGGCGCTCAGCGGAATCCCCAGCCACCTGGCCAGCTCCGCGATTCCCCGGCCCTTATGGATCCCCTCGGGCATCAGTTCGATATTTCGGCTGTTCGAGCGTGTGACCAGCAGGTGGGGAATGGTCCGGACCGCCCGCCCGATCGCTTCCAGATTCGGCTGGTCCGGCAGGAAGATCTTGGAAACGCCGGTCATCAGCGCCTTCGTTACCGCCTCCGCGCCGTGGTCGAAGCTGATCCCGCCCAGACGTTCCATTCTCGGTCCGTCGTTGATCTCCGACCTGTGGGTCATGCCAAAGTGACTCGTCGTGACGCGCTTGTACGAAAACAGGATATACCTGGCACCTAACCTATCCAGGCATGCCCGCGCCTCCAGTGCCGTCTCACGCGGGATCATGTGCAGGTACAGCGTCCGGCCCATCGGCCGGTCCTGGATGATCGCGCCGTTCACGCCCATCACAGGCCCTTCCAGGCCGTTGTCAAGCATGATCGTTCCCGCGTTTTCCGGATACCGGCCGGAGGCGAGCGCGATGATGATTCCCTTTTTCGAGGCGGCTTTCAGCGCTTTTACGGTATCGGGCAGGACAGAACCGTCCTGCTGGACCAGCGTCCCGTCCAAATCCATCGCGATCATTCGGATCCTGTCCATAGTTTCTCCTGTTTCCGGGTCGTTTGGTTCGCAGTCACGTTAAAAAGGGGCGCTGATCCTGAAAACGCGGCCGTCCAGATAACTCAGGACGCCTCCCGCGTTCAGGGTCAGTTCAGTCGAGCACAGCATCAGCCGCCTGACATTTCTCCTCTGATTAAAGGCCCGGTCCCCGTATACATCATCCCCGAGGATCGGATGCTGGAGCGCCGCCAGATGGGCGCGGATCTGGTGCGTCCTGCCGGTCAGCAGCGTCACCAGGAGCCGCGAAATGCCGTCGCTTTCTTCCAGCGTCTCGTATTCCGTCGCGATCGGCCGGGCTTCCGGGGAAGCATGGCTGACCACGCGCATCCGGCCAAGGCTTTCATCCCGCAGGATATAGGCGGTCGCCGTCTGCGCGGCAGGCCGCAAGACGCCTTTCACCAGGCACTCGTAGCGCTTCGTCAGCGTCCTGTCTCTGAACGCCTGCAGCAGCGCTGCTTCCGTTTCCGCGTTCCTGGCCGCGATCAGGAGGCCGCAGGTCTGGTTATCCAGGCGGTGGCAGATCACTGCCTTTCCCGCCAGAAGGCTCTGCACCGTCATTCCCCCGCGGCCGTCGTCTTCACAGCTGATGCCCGCGGGCTTGTTGATCAGGAGGACGTTGCCGTCTTCATAGACCACAGGCAGCTCCGCCTCCCAAAGCGTATAGACCCTGACCTCCGCGCCCGGGGCCGGTGCCTGATCGGCCGCAACGCGCTTCCCGTCCATTTTGACATCGTGATGCGCGAACGCGTCCCTGATCACAAACTGCGGCAGCAGCGGCATAGCGTGCGCCAGATAGCCTTCCAGGGTCTTTTCGCCGACCTGCTGCGGGATCCGGGCGGTATACAGGCGCATCAGTTCAGTCTCCGGGTGACGCTGCTCTGCCACCGGACCGTATCCGTTTCCGCGCGCTTCAGGGCGGCTTCGATCTGCGGCGTCATCCGGACTGCGAGCTTTTCGCTGATCAGGCTGGAAAGCTGCTCATGGGTCGCGCCCTGCTTGATCAGGAATTTCACGTCGTTCACCATGGTGCCGGGGTTATAGCCCGGCTGCAGCGCGAACCCGAGCTCTGAGCGGAGGATCTCCTCAGCAGCCGACTCCTCCTTGAGCAGCTCGCTCATACCGCCGATGATCATCTCCCGGGTATAATCGGTCGCCTGATACTTCGCGTTGGAGATCGAGGCGAGCATCCTCTCGGGATGGATCAGTCCGGGGTGAATCAGTACCAGATTTCCCTGGCTGTCCAGGCAATAGTCGAACTCCGCCTTCAGGTAGCGGTACAGAAGCCGGATATGCGTCTCGTCGTGATCGGGTACCAGACGCTCCGTCAGGTTCGCGATGACCGGCTCCGCGTACAGCATGCCATGCAGGTAGACCATGCTGTGAAGGGTCGCGGAAAAGGCGAACATCCTCGCGCGCAGCTCATGATAGCTGTTGTCCGCGACCGCCGCGAGCATGGGCTTGATCAGCGCGTCCGCAAGCCGGACGAAGAGCTGCCCGTTATCCCGCAGCACGCAGCTGCACCAGAGCCGTTTGACCAGCGAGTCGGCCGCTGCCAGCTCGTCCTCCGTAAACAGCGGGGTGACGCCGCCAAACAGCAGCAGCCGCTTGATCATGGCTTCCTCGCGTTCGGTCACGAACGGCAGCTCGATGGGCACCCGGTTCCTGACCGCGGCGCGGAGCTTGGGCAGGGAGGGCCACTCCTCGCTCCGCCGTTCAGCGTAATCATAGGAGTACTGATAAGCCTTGGTCCAGTACTGAGATGAACCGCGGCCGAATATGCTCTGCCCGTTCTGCGCGGTCAGCCGGTTTTTCAGCTCATCGAGCTCGCTTTCCCGCAGACGGCTCATCGTGCATTCCTTGAGATCAAGGTATTTCCGATCCTCAATAATGCGCTCCACGATCAATTTCCTTTCAGTCTTTGCTCAAATTCTTCCTCGGTCAGGACCGGGATGCCCAGCTGCCTGGCCTTGTCCAGCTTGCTGCCCGCTTTTTCACCGGCCACGACAAAGCTCGTCTTTTTACTGACAGACGAGGCGGCGCTGCCTCCCTGGTCACGGATCAGCTGCTCGATCTCTGATCTGCTGTACCTGGTCAGCGTGCCGGTCACCACCACCGTCTGACCCGTCAGCGCCCCGGCCGCGGGACCTGCCACCGCTTCCGGCGTCACGCCGGCCTTCAGCAGACGGTCGATCATCTCCGCGTTTTCCGGATAGCTGAAAAAGGCGACGATGCTTTCAGCGATGACGCTTCCGATATCGTCCACCTGCGCCAGCGTGTCAGCGTCAGCTGACTTCAGACCGTCCAGCGTGCCGAACCGGATGGCCAGATCCCGCGCCGTCCGCTTGCCGACGTTCGGGATGCCGATCGCCAGCAAAAACCGGTCCAGCGGGCAGCGCTTGCTGCGCTCCAGCGCGTCCTCAAGGTTGCGTACCTTCTTCTCGCCAAAGCCCTTGAGCGCAGCCATGAGCTGTGGGTCAAGGTGATACAGGTCCGCTGGATCGCGAACTCCCAGCTCGTCGTAGAAGAGGTCGGCGGTCTTCTCCGAAAATGTTTCGATATCCATCGCGTCCCGGGAAGCAAAATGCTTGAGCCGCATGACCGCCTGGGGCTTGCACCCGGCACGGTTCAGACAGAACAGGTTCGACCCGCGCTCCGTGAGCGGCGCGCCGCAGGCGGGACAATGGGTCGGCTTCCCGATCGGCGTCCCTTCTTCGGCTTCATCCACACAGCCCATGATCTCGGGGATCACGTCGTTGGACCTGCGGATCCATACCCGCGTGCCAAGCTTCAGCTTCTTCCTGACGATATCGCCCCAGTTGTTCAGGGTGGCCTTCTGTACGGTCACGCCCGCGAAGTCGACCGGCTCCACATGCGCCAGCGGGGTCAGCTTGCCGCTGCGGCCAAGCTCCCATGTGACATTCAGGATGCGGGTCGTATTCTCCTCCGCCTCGAACTTGTACGCCACTGCCCAGCGAGGGAATTTGTCGGTATACCCGAGCGCCTGACGCGTGGCCTGCTCCCGGATCTTGATGACCGCGCCGTCGATCAGGAAATCAAGGCTGCTGCGCTTGTCTTCGATACTGCGGATCGCGTCTTCGACGGCCTCACGGCTGTCCGCGGCGGCAAAATAGGGGCTGGTGGGGAAACCCTGCTCACGCAAGAAATCGATCATGCCTTCCTGCGTATCATACGGAGGATCAGTGATCGTACCCACCTGGTAGAAGTACGCGCTGAGATGTCTGGATGCCGTGACTGCGGGATCCAGATTCCGCAGCGCGCCGGCCGCGGCGTTTCGCGCGTTCTTCAGCGGCTCGCTGGCTGTCTGGTTGTATTTTTCCAGCGCCGACAGACGCATGATGCATTCGCCCTGCACCTCGATCAGGCCCTTCCAGGGAATACGGAACGGCACGCCTGCCACCGTGCGCGCCTGCGGAAGCACCGCTTCTCCCGTAATACCGTCCCCGCGCGTCGCTGCCTCGACCAGCAGCCCGTTATCGTAGGTCAGGTTCAGCGTCAGTCCGTCAAACTTGTATTCAATGCCGTAGGTCATCGGCGGGAGATCACCGGAAGCGTCATGGAGGCGCTGTACCCGGCTGAACCACTCCTCCAGGGCTTCCATGGATTGGACCTTGTCCATGCTCCACAGCCTGCTCAGGTGCCTGTGAGGCTCGAACGCGCTGAGAGGCGCGCCGCCTACCCGGTGAGTCGGGGAATCCTGTAAAACCATACCAGATTCTTTTTCCATGGCCAGCAGCTGATCGTAAAGCCGGTCATATTCCACATCGGCCATGATCGGTTGATCGAACGTATAATACGCTCTGGCCGCCTCGTTCAGGCGGTCCACCAGGGCCTGCATCTCTGATTGGGACGGCATAGGCGCTCAATCCTCCAGCTTGAATATCGGCGCGATGGCCAGGGAGAACTCTTTGCTGCCATAGGCGATGAAATCGATCGTGATCCTGGCGTCCGCGCCGGCCTTTTCCACGGATACCACCTTGCCTTCGCCGAACTTGCGGTGCATCACGCGGTCTCCGGGCTGGTACATTTTCATGAGCGCGCTGCCGGAAAGCTTAGTCGCCTGAGAAGGAACGAAGCCCTTGCTTACTCCGGGAATGTTCAGCTGACCCATGCCGGGCGTACCGAAGTCTATATTCCGCGGCTCGCGGTTATGCGGCTTGCGCAGCGGCGCCGGTTCCTCCCCGAAGTGCTGACGCGAGAGCGCCCACACATCCTCGATCAGGCGCGGCGGGATCTCGCTGATGAATCTTGAGGGCCGGTTGTAGCTGATCTGATTGAAGATCGTGCGTTGGCGGGCGAGCGTCAGGCATAGCTGCTTCCTGGCGCGGGTGATGCCCACATAGGCGAGACGCCGTTCCTCCTCCAGCCGGTCGTCCTCATTGATCGCGCGGTAGCTCGGAAACACGTTTTCCTCCATGCCGGCCATGAACACCGCGTCGAACTCCAGTCCCTTCGCGCTGTGCAGGGTCATCAGAGTCACGAACTGGGGCGCGTCCTCCTGGCGGTCGAGGTCGGTGATCAGCGCTACGTTTTCCAGGAAGGCTTCAAGCGACCTGTCTTCCGCCTCGGCCCGGTCGATATACTCACGCGCCGCGCCGACGAATTCCATCAGATTCTCCCTGCGGGTCTGGTAGGCTTCTTCCGGCTCCTTTTCCAGCTGGTTGATCAGTCCTGTCTCGTCCAGGATCGTCTGCACGAACTCGTCCAGCGGCATCGAATCCTTGCGTCCCATCAGGCCGAACATCATCTGCGCGAAATCCATCACGCAGCGGCGCGCCCGGGAGGACAGCGCCTCCGGCGGATCCGAGAGAATACTGAACATCGGTACGTTTTCAGACATCGCCTGCGTCTCGAGCTGGCTGACCGTCGTATCCCCGATCGAGCGCCTGGGCATATTGATGATGCGTTTGAGCGAAACAGTATCCGACGGATTCTCAATGACGCGCAGATAAGCTAAGATGTCCTTGATCTCCCTGCGCTCGTAAAAGCGGGTGCCGCCATACACGCGGTAGGGAATACCCGCCCGGACCAGCATTTCCTCCAGGATACGGCTCTGGGCGTGCAGGCGGTACAGCACCGCCATTTCGGCGTACGGCCAGCCGTGCTCGTGCATCTGGCGGATCTGCCCGCTGATCCACGCCGCTTCCTCGCGTTCGTCTCCGGCGCTGTACAGCTTGATCTTCTCACCCTGGGCGTTTTCCGTCCAGAGCGCCTTTTCCTTACGGCCCTCGTTGTGCGCGATCACCTGATTGGCGGCATCCAGGATGGTGGACGTGGAGCGGTAATTCTGCTCCAGCTTGATGACCTTGCAGTCCGGATAGTCCTTCTCGAAATTCAGGATGTTGCGGATGTCCGCGCCGCGCCAGCCGTAGATAGACTGGTCGTCATCGCCGACGACGCAGAGCTGGTGGCTTTCCGCCGTGATCAGGCGAACGATCTCATACTGCGCCATGTTGGTATCCTGGTATTCGTCCACGTGGACATATTTGAAGCGTTTCTGGTAGTATTCCAGCACCGGCGGATGATCCATCAGCAGCTGCAGCGTCTTCATGAGCAGGTCGTCAAAGTCCAGGGCGTTATTGTCCCTGAGCGTCTGCTCGTACCGGACGTAAACGTCGTGGATCTGCTGATCGCGGTAGGCCTTATCGGAAGCGCGGAACCACTCGTCCGGGGTCATCAGCTTGTTTTTGCTGTCGCTGATGATATTCCGCACGTCGCGCGCGGACAGGATCTTATCGTCGATCTTCAGCTGTTTGAGCCAATCCTTGATCACCCTCAGCTGGTCGTCGTCGTCATAGATCGTGAAGCTGCGCTGGTAGCCGATCTTTTCTATATCACGCCGCAGGATGTGCACACAGATGGAGTGGAAGGTGCCGACCCACATGTCCTCGGCGACAGCTTCCCCCACCAGCGCCCCGATCCTGTTTTTCATCTCCCGCGCCGCCTTATTGGTAAAGGTCAGCGCCAGGATCTGCCACGCGGGCACGCCGTGATCCAGCAGGTTGGCGATCCGGTAGGTCATCGTCCTTGTCTTGCCGCTGCCGGCGCCCGCCAGTATCAGCAGCGGTCCGTTCAGGTGCTCCGCCGCCTGGCGCTGCTGTTCGTTCAATACCGTTAAATCCATTTTGACCCCCATTCCGTCGTTCAAAGCCTGGCAGGGTCCAAACGCCGCGCTGGTCACGCACTGCGGCAGCCTCTGTCCAAAAATATTATAGCATTAAAATCCCATTGCCGCAATTGCAGAACGGACAGTTTTTTTCACCGTTTTAAGGGCATTGACATTGCTTTTTTCCAAGACTGATGTTAGAATGATTGAAACATTTTCTTTGCGCTGCACAGGCAGAAAGGAGTCGCCCATGTTGGATCTGAAAAAAACGGCGATCGGGCTTGAATTCGGCTCTACGAGGATCAAGGCGGTCCTGATCGACCAGACGCACCAGCCTCTGGCTTCGGGCAGCCATGAATGGGAAAACCGCCTGATCGACGGGATCTGGACCTATACCCTGGAGGACATCATCACCGGCATGCAGGATTGCTTTGCCTCCCTGAAGGCCGATGTATATGATAAGTATGGTATTGTTCTTTCCACGACCGGCGCCATGGGCATTTCCGCGATGATGCACGGCTATCTGCCCACAGACAGGAACGGCGAGCCCCTGACGGAATTCCGCACCTGGCGAAACACGATCACCGGCGAGGCGGCCGCTGAGCTGAGCGAGCTGTTCCATTTCAACATCCCGGAGCGCTGGAGCATCGCGCACCTGTACCAGGCCATCCTGAACAGTGAAGCGCATCTGCCCAGGATCCATCACCTGAACACCCTCGCCGTCTTCATCCACGAGAAGCTGACAGGCCGCTTTGCCGCCGGCATTGGCGAAGCCTCCGGCATCATGCCCGTAGACGAGGCTTCGATGGATTACAGCGCCGCCATGGTGCAGGCCTTCGACCGGCTGATCGCCGGCAGGGGGTACCCCTGGCGGCTCGCCGGGATCCTGCCGGAATGCCTGCCCGCAGGCGCGCATGCCGGGGAGCTGACGGCAGCCGGCGCCGCGCTGCTGGATCCTGCCGGAGATTTCCGGCCCGGCGTGCCGTTCGCACCGCCCGAAGGCGACGCGGGGACCGGCATGGCCGCGACCAACTCCATCGCCGTCCGGACGGGCAACGTGTCCGCCGGCACCTCCGATTTCGCCATGGTCGTGCTGGATAAGCCCATCGGCGTCCACCGGGAGATCGACATCGTCGCGACGCCCGACGGCAAGCCCGTCGCCATGGTGCACTGCAACAACTGCACCAGCGATCTGAACGCCTGGGTCGGCCTGTTCGCGGAGTTCGCGGAAAAGGCCGGTATGAAGCTGGACAAAGGCGAGCTGTATACCATGCTCTTTGAGCAGGCGCTTGAGGGCGATCCCGACTGCGGCGGTCTGGTAGGCTTTAATTATCTTTCCGGAGAGAGCATCACCGGCTTCACCGAGGGCCGGCCGCTCTTCATGCGTATGCCGGACGCCAGGCTGACGCTGGCCAATTTCATGCGCGAGCAGCTGCTTTCCTCGCTGGCGACGCTGAAGATCGGCCTGGATATCCTGACCAGCGACGAGCAGGTCCCCATCGACCGCCTGTACGGCCACGGCGGCTTCTTCAAGACGCCCGTTGTTGGCCAGAAGCTGCTCAGCGCGGCGGTCGGCGTGCCGGTCTCGGTCATGACGACCGCCGGCGAGGGCGGACCCTACGGCATGGCGCTGCTCTGCGCCTACATGCTCTGGAAGAACGGCGATGAAACGCTCGCCGATTACCTCAATAACCGGGTCTTCGCCGGAGCGGAAAGCACGACCGTCATGGCTGAGGAGAGCGACATCAGCGGCTTCAGGCGATTCCTGAACCTGTATCGCAAAGCGCTGCCCGTACACCGCGCCGCCGTATCCGTATCGAACAAGGAGGACTGAACGCCATGCTTGAAGCGCTGAAAAAAACCGTATGCGAAGCGAATCTGCTGCTCCCCAGATACCAGCTGGTCACCTTTACCTGGGGCAACGTCAGCGGCATCGACCGCGAATCGGGGCTCTTCGTCATCAAGCCCTCCGGCGTCTCCTATGACGTGATGAAGCCCGAAGACATGTGCGTCGTTGATATGGAAGGCCGCGTGGTCGAAGGCAGGCTGCGCCCCTCCAGCGATATGCCCACGCACCTTGAGCTTTACAAAGCCTTCCCCGAATGCGGCGGGATCGTGCATACGCATTCCCGCTGGGCCACGACCTTCGCCCAGGCCGGGCAGGGCATTCCGGCCATGGGGACCACGCAGGGCGATTATTTCTATGGCGACATTCCCTGCACCCGTCCGATGACGGACGCTGAGATCAACGGCGAATACGAAAAGGAAACGGGAAAGGTCATCGTGGAGACCTTTGCCGGCAAGGATCCCGCGACCATCCCCGCGGTCCTCGTATATTCCCACGGTCCCTTCGCCTGGGGCAAGGATCCCATGGAGGCTGTGCATAACGCCGTGGTCCTGGAAGAGGTCGCTTTCATGGACTGGCATGCCATCATGCTGAACCCCGATCACCGGGATATGCAGCAGACCCTGCTCGACAAGCATTTCCTGCGCAAGCACGGCAAGAACGCCTATTACGGCCAGAATTGATATGGATTGGAGATGGATGAACGATGCTCGTATGTAAGTTTGGCGGTTCCTCTCTCGCGGACGCGGAACAGTTCAAAAAGGTCAAAGAGATCATCCTGGCCGATAAGAATCGGCGGTATGTGATCCCCAGCGCGCCGGGCAAGCGCGGCGACGGGGACGAGAAGGTCACCGACCTGCTGTATGAGGCCGCTGCCGCCCGCCAGGTCGGCAGCCCCTTCCTGCACATCCTGGAGCGCATCCGCTACCGCTACGAAAGGATCGCGCAGGATCTCCAGCTGGACGTGCCGCTGGAAGCGGAATTCACCAAGATCGCCTCGACCATGATGACCGGCGCTTCCCGGGACTACGCCGCGAGCCGCGGCGAATACCTGAACGGTCTCCTGCTGGCGGAATACCTCGGTTTCCCCTTTGTGGACGCCGACAGGGTCATCCGGTTCGATAAAAACGGCCTGCTGCTGGAGGAGGAGACCAACAGCCTGATCGCCGACACCCTGTCCTCCCTCCCCAATGCCGTCATCCCCGGTTTCTACGGCGCGGACGAGGAAGGGAACATCCACACCTTCTCCCGCGGCGGCAGCGATATTTCCGGCGCGCTGGTCGCCCGCGCGGTCAACGCGGACGTATACGAAAACTGGACGGACGTCACCGGCTTCCGCATGGCGGACCCGCGCATCGTCCCGGACGCCCAGTATATCTCCAGCATGACCTACCGCGAGCTGCGGGAGCTCAGCTACATGGGCGCCTCCGTGCTCCATGAGGAGGCCATCTTCCCGGTCCGGCGCGCGGGGATCCCGACCAATATCCGCAATACCAACGATCCCAAGCACCCCGGAACGATGATCCGCCACAACGCCGACCGCCAGGCCAACGAGCACATTATCACCGGCATCGCGGGCCACAAGGGCTTCTCGATCATCACCGTGGAAAAGGACCTGATGAACTCCGAGTCCGGCTTCGGCCGCCGCGTGCTCGAAGCCGTGGAGGAATGCGGGCTCAACTTTGAGCATCTGCCCACCGGCATCGACACCATGTGCGTGGTGCTGAACGAAAAGGAGCTCCGCCCGCACCGTGAGCAGCTGGTGCAGCGGATCGTGGAGCTGACCCATCCGGACAGCGTGACCATCCATGACCACCTGGCCCTGATTGCCACCGTAGGCCGCGGCATGGTCCGCAATTACGGCACCGCGGCCAGGCTGTTTTCCGCGATATCCGCCCAGGGCATCTCGATAAGGATCATCGACCAGGGCTCCAGTGAGCTGAATATCATCGTCGGCGTGGACGAGGACGACTTTGATAAAGCCGTCAAGGCCATCTACGACGCCTTCGTCCGCGTCTGAGAAGGAGAATGCCTATGAGCCGCCTCCTGCGCTTCCTGCTCGTCACAGTAACAGCCCTCGCGATATGCGCGCTGTCCGGCACGGGCAGCCATGCCGCGGAAGAGCGGCTCTCTTCGCGTGACGAGCTGTTTCTCGCACTGGAGACGCACACGATTCAGGGCGATACCGACTATCAGCTGATTCTGGACGGCAGTCTTTATGAAGACGCCAAGTCCGGCATCAACGGCTGGCTCAGCGACGCGCGCGCCAACTGCGGCATCCGTTCGTTTACCTATTCCTTCAGCGACCGAACCAGGACGCTCAGCTTATCCAACATCGAGTACCGCGTCGCCGTCCGGCTCCTGCAGGCGTTCTGCAATAACCGGATGTCCATGCTCTCCGTCCGCGAACGCCAGACGCTCGACCGCGCGATCGAGGTCGTCCGGAGCGCCCCCTCGGAGCAGCTTGCCCGGGAGCAGTACCTGCACGACTGGATCTGTAAAACAGTCACCTATTACACGGACGCCCAGGCCTACGCGGAAAAGGACCAGGCCATCGGCGCTCTGCTGAACGGGAAGGCTGACTGCGACGGCTACTCCGAGGCGTTTTACCTGCTGTGCAACCTGGCCGGCATCCCGGCCCGTTTCCAGCATGGAGACACCTACGAGAAGACAGACAATTTTGACGCCACGCACATGTGGAATCTCGTCTGCGTCTATGATACCTGGCTGATGGTCGACGTGACCTGGGACGACGCGGACGACTCATCCGGCAACTTCTATCTGTACTATAATATCGGTTCTGAGCGCGCCGCCGAAACGCATATCTGGAACGCGTCGGCGCTGCCCGTCGCCTGGGCGGCCAGGACCAGCCATGTGATGAGGCCGCCGGAGCTGGTGGAGGGGTACGCGAACAGCCTCGACGCAGCCGAAGCCTATTTCCGCGGCGTGCTCACTGAAAGCCGCCAGAACCGCGTCGCTCTCACCTACGCTGCCGGCATCGACCTCAAGCGCGATAAAGAGCTCGTCAATCAATGGGTCTATTCCAGCGGTGTCAAGAATTACTATTACAAGACGGGCGGCCATTGCATCGAGATCCTGGTCACCGAGTGGTATGACGAGTTCCGGATCGTCTCCGATGATCAGGAAGCGCTGGCGTATGTCAGTGAGATGAAAGCGGCCGGAAAGCGGGAGTTCAGTGTTTTCTTTTCCGGCGATTACGGAAAAGCGCTGTTCGGGAATGAGCTTGCCGGCTTCTACAGCCTGGAAGGCCAGTTCGGCATTGCGAAGGACGAGATGTACTATTCGGACACCGCCTTCCGGGTCTCTTACTCTGGCGTCGAGTTTGCGCCCAATTTCCGTGTATGCCGCAGCGAAGCGGACATCATCGCCTTCGTTGATCAGGCCGGCTCAAGCGGGATCCGCCAGCTGCAGTTCTGCGTACCGGGCAGCTATGGCGCTTCCCTGTTCGCCGACAGGCTGAAGGGCCTGGACGCCGTTCTCAGGAACACCCTGCTCGCCAACGACCGGGATGAGACCTATTCGCAGCGCTCACAGGTCGTCTACATCAGGGACGCCCGCTACTGGCCGGCCAAAAACCGCGCTCCCCGCGGCTCGCTGGACGCTTATATCCGGCAGCTGCTGACCGGCAAGCCGTCTGCCCTCGCCGTATGGAACGACGGCACTTTCCAGTGGACCGAGGCCTCCTTCAACGACCTCTCCCTTGCCATGTACCGCTCCGGTGTGGACACCTTCCGTTATATCCTGACCCCTGAACGGGTGGATTTTACAGTGATCAACTACGCCGCCAATTACCGGCTGGTCGACAGCGAGGATGAGCTGCTGGCTTATCTGAGCGAATGCCGCTCCCGCTCACAATCCTCCTTCAGGATCTACTGCGGCCGGCAGCTGTATGAAAAGCTGTCCGCCGACAGGTTCGACCGTTTCTTTACCATCACATGCTCCGTCCTGCGGCAGGGTCAGAGCATCAGCTACAATGATAATTCCTATATGATCAGCATGGATCATGTCCAGTACAAATGACCGACAGGACAAAGGGGCAGATTGCAGAAATGACAGTATTGATCGCCGGCGCTTCCAGCGGGCTTGGCCTGCACACCGCCCGGCAGCTTTCGAAAGCCGGATTCACCGTGATCGCGGGAGCGCGCTCGTTCCGGGAACATGAAGGAGAAGACGGGGGGATGTACCGCCTCGGGCTGGATGTGCGCGACAGCGCTTCTGTGGAGCGTTTCGTCCGGCTGGCGGTCGAACGCTTCGGCACGCCCGACGCGCTGATCTGCGCCCAGGGACTGCTGAACCTGAACGCTGCGGAAGAGTATACCGATCAGGAGCTCAACGACATCCTGGACACCAACTTCATCGGCTCCGTCCGCCTGATACGGCAGGTCATGCCGCTGTTCCGCGAAAAAAAACAAGGAAAAATCATTCTTTTTTCTTCCATAAACGGTATTCTCGGCATTCCGTTCCAGGGCGGCTATACGGCCAGCAAACACGCCATCGAAGGCTATGCCGAATGCCTGCGCATGGAGGCCGAACCCTTCGGCGTCACCGTATGTCTCGTGACTCCGGGCGATCACAGAAGCGGACAGAAACAGTACCGCCGGCACGGCGCATCGGAGCGCCCGGAGAGCCCGTATCACCAGCGTTTTCTGCGGGCCGTCAGCCAGGTGGAGCACGATGAAAGCACCGGCAGCGACCCGGATGTTTTAGGAAAGCGCATCGCCCGTGCCCTCCGAAAACGCCGGCTGCCCGGGCGTCTTCTGATCGCCAAGTCGGACCAGCGGCTGGCGGTCCTGCTTCATAAGCTCCTTCCCATCCGCCTGTTTTCCAGGATCATATCCGGCTATTACGGACAGCGCTGAGGGGCAGTTGCAAAATTGACAAATATCCTGTATAATATCCTGGAATCTTTTTCGGGAGGTTTCGGGAATGTACCGATTGCTGCTGATTGCTCAACCGACTGAAGCGACCGACCATGCGTTCTGGAAAGCCCAGAACTTCCATCCCGTGGAGATTGCTTCTGATTTCGACGCGGCGGTCAGCTGCCTCGCGTCACACGCCTACGACGCGGTCGGAGTGCCCGATCAGGAGACCTATGACCATCTGACCGCTCTGCTCCGCGCGAAGAACGACGGCATCCCCGCGTTCATCCTTCCCGCCGATCCTGAGAGCAGCCACGCCGTGATCCGCGACGTGAAGCACCTCCTGAACCGCCTGCACGTCGACTATATCGACGAACAGTATTCGCTCAACGAGCTGTCCGCAATGATCCAGTACGAGATGCTGCACAACCTGCTCTCCGGCGTTTCGCAGGACGCCGAACGCCTCTACCGCTGGTTCGGGATGCTCAGGAGCAGCATCCCGCTCGACCGGCCCTGCCGTGTCTATTCGCTCAATCTGCCCAGCGGCGCCCTCTACCTGGAGGATCGCTGGCATCACGGCCAGCAGCGGCTGCAGAAGGCGCTGGAGCGGAACTTCTTCAGCCACATGAATCACGTGGATTATTGCGCGGTTTCGTTCATCACTCCCACGGAAGCCCGCATGATGGTCACCCTGGATGAGGGGACCGATCTGGACGCTGCCACGGAGCAGCTCGACAGCGACGTGATCAGCTGTGTGAATGAGATCAAATCCTATCTGGACCTGGACATCAATGTTTACCAGGCGGGCACCGCCGCCTGTGTTGCAGATATCGCATTGCTGAACAATTCTAAGGAGGCATAACAATGGGCATTTTTTCAAATCTGGTGCGCGGTCAGCTGGTGGACGTCATTGAATGGAAGGATCCCGATCAGCAGACGATGGTCTACCGCTATGACTGCGGCGGAAAAGAGATCATGATGGGCGCGCAGCTGACCGTACGTGAGAGCCAGGTCGCTGTCATGGTGAATGAGGGCCAGCTCGCCGACGTGTTCACGCCCGGCCGTTATGAGCTGCAGACGCAGAACATGCCGATCCTCACCGCGCTCAAGTCCTGGAAATACGGCTTTAATTCCCCGTTCAAGGCCGAGGTCTATTTCATCAACACCAAACAGTTCATCGATCAGAAGTGGGGCACCAGCGCGCCTGTCATGATGAGGGACGCGGAATTCGGCATGGTCCGCCTTCTGGCCCACGGCATCTACTCCTTCAAGGTGGATGATCCCAAGGTGTTCCTCAAAGAGGTCTTCGGCACCAACGGCTTCTATACGACGGACTATGTCACCGGCCAGATCAAGCGCACGATCGTTTCCGGCCTGTCCGACGCCATCGCTCAGAGCAAGATCCCCGCGCTGGATCTCGCCGCCAACTACGACGACCTGAGCAATTACGCCCTGCAGACCCTCTCCCCGCGCCTCGCGCCGCTCGGTCTGAAGCTGACCGCCTTCGTGATCGAGAACATCTCCCTGCCCGAGGAAGTGCAGAAGGCCATGGACCAGCGCACCTCCATGGGCGTGGTGGGCGATCTGAACAAGTACACCCAGTTCCAGGCGGCCGCCGCCATGCGCGACGCCGCCAACAACCAGAACGGCGCTGCCGGCCTCGGTGCCGGGATGGGCGCCGCGGCGATGATGAGTCAGGTCATGAACGGCGCCATGCAGCCTCAGGCGGCACCCGCGCAGCCGGTCCAGCAGGCCGCTGCCTATTGTGTGGTCTGCGGCCAGCCTCTGACCGCCGGCGCCAAGTTCTGCCCGCAGTGCGGCGCCAGGCAGGAAGCGCAGAAGTGCGTCAAGTGCGGCGCGGCTCTCCAGGCCGGCGCCAAATTCTGCCCCCAGTGCGGTGCCAAGCAGGATTGATCCTTCCACTTACTGACATGCATGGGCGTCAGCTGTTCTTTGGCAGCTGACGCCATTCTGCGTTTTCCCGCCCTGTGTAAAATTTTGCAAAAGGGTTTTTTCTTCCGAGGATTTCAGGTATAATAGCATTATTCTTTTCCGCGGGAGGTCTCATGCGTCTTTTTATTCTTTACCTGGCTGTGCTGAGCCTGTGCCTGAGTCCCGTTTCCTGCCGGGCGGAGGAACCCGGAAGCGCGGTGGAAATGCTGGCCCTGAACGTCGGCAAGGCGGACTGCATCCTGCTGCGCGTCGAAGGACACGCCTACCTCGTGGACACGGGCTACAAGCGCTCCTCCGATCAAATGCTGGCCATGCTCGCTCACGAGGGCGTCACGCATCTCGACGGCGTCTTCCTGACGCATGAGCACAAGGATCACTACGGCGGCCTGAACGCGCTCGTTTCCTCCGCCATAAAGATCGACGCGTTCTATACCTCCGCCTATTGCCTGGATGGCTTCGGTGCCAAGCACCACGCCGTATCAGCGGCTGCCCAGCGCGGGCAGACCGTCAACTATCTGAAAAGCGGCGACGCCGTCGAGATCTCCGACACGGCCCGTTTCACCGTCCTCGGGCCGACCAAGGCTGCCAAGGACAACGAGAACAACAATTCGCTGGTCATGCGGCTGGAAACCGCCGAGGGCAGTATCCTTCTTACCGGGGATATGAAATTCGACGAGGAGTACTGCCTGATCACCGGCGGTCTGCTGAGCCAGACGGACGTCCTTAAGGTCGCTTTTCATGGCGATAACACCTCTACCAGCACTTCCTTCCTCAACGCTGTCAAGCCGCGCGTCGGCGTCATCAGCACCTCAAGCGCGGAAGAAAAGGACACTCCCTCCAGGGAAACGCTGTACCGGCTCGCGTCCGTCGGCTGCAAGACCTATGTGACCCAGGACGCCCCCAGCGCCGTACGCGTCACCTTATCCGCAGGCAATATCGACGTCCGAATGGAGGACTGGCAGGCTGACTGACACAGTCCGCTCCTGGTTTCACTGACCATTATTCATGATTTCACTGATCAATCCGTGGAGGCTTTTCATGCGCAAGCTGATTCCGATCCTGCTCCTGCTTATGGCTCTCGTCCTTCCCTGCTGCGCCAGCGCTGCCACCGTCAGCGGCACGCTCACGCAGATCTCCGGGCATTCTACCCGGCTGCTCGATAAGATCAGCGTCACCCTTGAAGGCGCGGACGGAACGACCTACAGCGCCGTGACCAACAAGGACGGCGAATACCGCTTTACCAGCGTCGGGCAGGGGCAGTACCGGATCCGGGTCGATCTTCCCTCCGACCACGTGCCGGCCTACATGAACGAGGACAACTGGCTGCTGCCGGCGCAGGATCATCTGGGACAGACCGACTGGTTTGAGGTGGACGGGAACAAGACCGTCAATCTCGCCTCCACCCGCGCGACCGTATTCGTCAAGTTCGTCGCGTTTGTGGATGAGAACGCCAACGGCGGCCGCATGAACAGCGAGCCCGCGCTGCGCGACGTACAGGTCAGCATTCACCCCGCCGGGCATCCCGACATCGTGGTCGCCAGCGGCACGACGGACAGGAAGGGCGAGCTGACGCTCGGCTCCCTTTCCCCCGGCGAATACCAGGTAAAGGTCATCTACCCCGAGAATTTCAGCGCGGGCCCTCTCGGTATGAAGCTCAATTTCTATTATAACTGCATCAAATCCTCCGAAACGCAGGAAGCCTGGTCCGAACCCTTCAGGCTCGAATTCGGCTCCCAGGGCATTGGCATCGGCGCGGTGGCCACCGGCAGCGCCGAAGGCCATATCTGGTACGACGCCAACGCGAACGGCAGGAAGGACACCGATGAAGCCGGTCTGGCCGGCGTCCAGGTGGCCATGATCGCCGACAGCGACGGCCTGACGCGCACCGCGCTGACCGACGAGGCGGGCAATTATACCTTCGCGCGCCTGCAGCCCGGCGCTTACACCGTCCGGGTCACCGCGCCGGAGGGCTACATGTTCGCCGCGGAGAACAGCGGCAGCTGGCTCACGGAAGGCTATTCCGACACCGATCAGGGCACGGTGACCGTAACGGCGGAGAACACGCTCCGCGTGCCCGAAGTCGGGCTCATGAAAGCGACCGCCCTGCAGGTCGTCTTCTATCAAGACGCGAACGCCAACGGCATGCATGATACGAACGAGGCCAGCTATGCCGGGGCGGACGTCACCGTGTCCAGCCAGGGCCGAACCGTAGCTCATCTGACCTCAGATGATACCGGCACGGTCACTGTTCCCGTCATCCGTGCCGGCAAGGCGCAGGTGACCGCCCAGCTTAACGAGGCGGATATCTTCTCCCCGACGGGGCTTGACAACGATTTCGCCCAGACCCTTCCCGCGTCCTTCACGACCGTCGATACTGAGCTTGCTCCCGGACAGCTGACCACGCTCTACGCCGCGGTCACATCCCCTGCCCAGGTAGGCGGCATGCTGTTCATGGACGATAATAACGACGGTAAGAAGGCTGACTCGGAGGCCCCTGTGGAGGGCTTCACCGTGCAGGCGGTCGACTGGAACGGCCAGGTGGTCGACACCGCCATGACGGACGCCCGCGGCCAGTACCACTTTGACCGTCTGCTGCCGATCCCGCATACCATCCGCTTCCTGTTGAACGATCCCTATATCGCTTCTCCGTATGCGGAGGGCGGCAACAGCATCGTCAGTCAGAACAGTGACTACGGCGAGACCGCCCAGTTGCATCTCCTTCCCGGCTCCTTTACCGGGAACGTCAACGGCGGGCTGTTCAAGGCAGGTACCATCAGCGGCAGGATCCTGCTGACGGACGACCGTCCCGCAGGCATGGGCGCCGGCCTGGACGGCGTAACGGTGACGCTGGTCGATCTCAACGGCCAGCCCGTATCCGACTACACGACGGTGTATTCCGAGACTGACGGCAGCTACTACCTGAAGGGCATCCTCCCGGGCGAATACAAGCTGCGCTACACGCTCCCCGCCGACAGCCTGTTCGCGGAAACGGACGAGCTGACCGTGGAATCCGTCAGTTTCGTATCCGGCCAGGGCACCGATACTGCTTTGGCGGACCTGTACGCGGTCCGCACAGCCACCATTGAAGGCCAGGTCATCTGCGAAGGCCAGCCCGCGAGCGCCGTCATTACGGCGGTCAACACGGAGAACGGCTATACCGTTTCCTTCCCGGCTGAAAGCGCGTCCGGCGGCCATTTCGCGCTTCACCTGCTCCGGCCCGGCACCTGGCAGGTGACCGTTGAGCTGGACGAAGGCTACAGCTTCGCCGAGGATACCGATCTTGTGCCCGCCGTCGCGCAGCACGTTTCTTCCAGACAGTATACGTTTGCCATGGGCGATGAACTGCTCAGCCAGCGGATCCTCGTCACGCGCCCGGCGACTGTCACCGGCCGTCTGTTTCAGGATGAGGACCTGTCCGGCAGCTTTGACGAGGGCGAAGCCGTTCTGAGCGGCTATACCGTGACCCTGGTGAACCGCGACGGAGAAGCCGCGGCTCAGCTCACGACGGACGAGAACGGCTGCTTTGAAAGCCCCAAGCTGATCCCCGGACGCTATCAGGTGACCGTAGCGCTCGAGGACGACTGCATCCTGCTCGACGGAGCCCAGGTATCCGCCGAAAGCTGGGCGCAGCAGGTCGAAGCCGTCAGCGGCCGGAACACGGACGCCGCCATCCCCGTGCTGCGCTTCGCGTCCATCGGCGGCAAGCTGTGGAGCCTGGATGAAAAGCTGGACTTCGTCGCCGGTCTGACCGTAGAGCTGTACGCTGCGGATTCCCTGTCCGCGCCTCTTTCCGTAACAAAGACGGACAAGCAGGGACAGTACCTCTTCCCACGCCTTTATCCCGGCAGCTACCGCCTGAGCGTCAAGCTGCCTGAAGGGCACGGCTTCGCGCGCAGGGCTGACACGGATGAAACGCACGTCAGCCTGATCGTGAGCAACGACAACACCGAAATGAGCGACACGCTGCAGCTGAAAATGGGGGTGAATATCACCAACGCGGATTTCGGCTTCGGCGCGAAGGGCTCCATCGGCGACCTGGCCTGGCTGGACCTGAACGGAAACGGCATGCAGGACATCGGCGAGCCCGGTATTCCCGGCATCAGGCTGCGGCTGATCCAGGGCGACGAGCTGCTGGCGGAGACTGAAACGGATATCTACGGCCACTATATGTTCGAAGGGATCTACCCCGGCCGCTACACGCTGCGTGTGACCATGCATCCCGAACTGAAGGCCACGGTGCATCAGACTGATTTCCCGCTGATCGGCAGTGTGCTGCCAGAATCCGACGAGCTGACGGTGGACGCGAACGACGTCATCGTGCCCAGCGGCACCAGAAACCTGGCCGTTGACGTCGGCTTCATGCCGCGCGAGGACGGCGTGTATCCGGCCGTCATGCAGACCATTCCCACGACGGACTGGTCCTTCGGCGGGAAGAAGCGCTGAACCCCAACGACAACAGATCCCCCCTGAATCGGAGGAAATCGGACGATGCTCAGGTTTGAATGCGATTACTCGGAAGGCTGTATCAAAAAAATCCAGGACGCGCTGTGCAGGACCAACCTCGACCAGACGCCCGGCTACGGGATGGATGAGCACTGCGAACGCGCCCGCGCCATCATCCGCGGCCTCTGCAAGCGGGACGACGCCGAGGTACAGTTTTTAGTCGGCGGGACGCAGGCCAATATGACCCTGATCGCGGCGGCGCTCAGGCCGCACCAGGGCGTCGTATCCGCCGACACGGGGCACGTCAACGTGCACGAGTCCGGCGCGATCGAGGCCACCGGGCATAAGGTCCTGCCGCTGCCGGCGAAGGACGGGAAGATCACCGCCGCCCAGATCGGGCAGGCGCTGCACAGCCATTTTTCTGATACCCACGCGGAGCATACCGTCCAGCCGGGACTCGTATATCTTTCCCAGCCGACGGAAAACGGGACGGTCTATTCCGCCGAGGAGCTGCGCGCCATCTCCAAGGTCTGCCGTGAGTACGGCGTCTATCTGTACATCGACGGCGCGCGGCTCGGCTACGCAATGGCCGCCTGCCCGGAGATCACCTTCGGGCTGATGGCCGAGGTGGCTGACGCGTTCTATATCGGCGGCACGAAGGTCGGCGCGCTGTTCGGCGAGGCGATGGTGCTGCTGCACCCTGCGCTGAAAAAAGATTTCAGGTATATCCTCAAGCAGCGCGGCGGCATGCTGGCCAAGGGGCGCCTGCTCGGCATCCAGTTCGAGTGCCTGCTCGAGGACGACACCTACCTTTCGATCGCCCGCCACGCGGTCAGCCTGGCGCAAAGGATCCGGCAGGCGGGGCTGGACAAGGGATGGAGGCTGTATACCGACTCCCCCACCAACCAGCAGTTCTTCGTGGTCCCGAATGCCCAGCTGGCTGTCCTCTCCCGGAAATACAGCTATGACGTATGGGAGAAGCTGCCGGGCGAACAGACCGCCATCCGCTTCTGTACCTCCTGGGCCACTCCGCTCGGGCAGGTGGACGAGCTGGTCGGCGATATTCGTTCCCTGTAATTGGAGGTAGAAACTGATGCTATCCAGGTGGATCAGCGCGTTTCAAAGCGATCCGAAGTCATTGTTCATATCCCTCATCATCGAGATCCCGGCCCTGCTGCTCGCGCTCATCCTGCATGAGATCTCCCACGGCTACATGGCGCTGTGGTGCGGGGACGGCACCGCGAAGATGATGGGGCGGCTGAGCCTGAACCCGAGCCACCATCTGGACCCGATCGGATCCCTGTGCATGGTGCTGCTGGGGTTCGGCTGGGCAAAGCCGGTGCCCGTCAACCCACGGAACTATAAAAACTATGTCCGGGACGATTTTCTCGTTTCCATCGCCGGCATCGCGATGAACATGCTGCTGTTCCTGCTGTCGACCGTCATCCTGACGATGCTGACCAGGGTCAACCTGCTCACTCCGAACAACGCGACCTTTTTTCTGTCCTGCCGGTATGCCATGTTTTACGAAGTCTACAGTTATATAGGCACCTCGGATATCGCCGTGTTCTTCCGCTATGAATGGCTGCTCTATATCCAGCACTTTTTTGCGTATTTCTCCCTGCTGAACCTGGGCCTCGCACTGTTCAACCTCCTGCCGGTCCCGCCGCTGGATGGCTTCCATATCTTCAACGATATCCTGCTCAAGGGCAAGCTCCGGCTGACCCCTGAGCTCTTCCGCATCTGCCAGATCGCGCTGCTGGTGCTCTGCTACGCCACCAATGTCGTCAGCCGTCTGATCGGCACAGCGCAGACCGCGATACAAAGCGGACTGGTATCGGGTCTGGTCCGTGTCTTTGGGATGGGGTGATCGCCCGATATGGCATTTTCGATCCATCTGAGCGACTTTGAAGGTCCGCTGGACATGCTGCTGTATCTGATCGGCCGCGCAAAGGTCGATATCAAGGATATTTTCGTTTCCGAAGTCACCCAGCAGTACATCGACTATGTATCCAGCGCGCCGGACCTTGACCTGGACGACGCCAGCGGCTTTCTGGCGATGGCCGCGACCCTGCTGGAGATCAAATCCCGCTCCCTGCTGCCGCGCGAGCCGCGGGAGGGCGAAGCGGAGGAAGAGGACCCCGCCCAGGCCCTGATCCGGCAGCTGGAGGAGTACCAGGCCATCAAGGAAGCCGCCGGACAGATGCAGCAGTTTGAAAAGGCCGCCGCCGGCATGTTTTCGAAGCTGCCTGAGGAATATCCCCTGCCGCCTCCCAGCTTTGAGCTGGATAACCTGACCCTCGAAGGGCTCATCGCCGCCTTTGCCCGCGTCCTCAGCCGCACGCATATCGAGGAACCCGCGGAAAAGGAAGAGCGCCGCATCAGCCGCGACGTGTACTCCGTCCCGCGCTGCATGGCCGCAATCGCGCGGCGCCTGCAGCATGGCCCTGTCAGATTCTCGACCCTGTTTACCGCGGACTCGACGCGGGACGAGGTGATTTCGACCTTTCTCGCGCTGCTTGAGCTGATCAAGGTCGGTCGCGCCAGCGTCGTGCAGGACAGTACCTACGCCGAGATCCTGATAGAACCCGCGACTCCCGAAAAAGCCGGGGAGTCTGACCAAGGAGAAAGCACTGATGCTTGAAGACCCAGAATTGTTTGCGGCCGTGGAGGCGATGCTGTTCGTTTCCGGAGAACCGGTCGCGATCCCGGATATGGCGCGCGCGCTTGAGATCGCGCCCTTCCAGCTGGAGGAAGCCCTCGACCGCATGTCGCGCCAGATGGAGGAACAGAAGCGCGGCCTGAAGCTGAAGCGCTTCGGCGAGCACATCCAGCTGACCACGGCGGCAGAGCTCAAGCCCTTTATCGAAAAGCTGCTGCAGCCCGTTCAAAAGCAGTCTCTGTCCCAATCCGCGCTGGAGACGCTGGCCATCATCGCCTACCGTCAGCCGGTCACCAAGCTGGAGATAGAGCAGATCCGTGGCGTCAAGTGCGACTATTCCGTCCAGTCCCTGATGAACAAGGGACTGATCACGGAGGTCGGGCGCAGGGATTCGGTGGGACATCCCATCCTCTACGGCACGACGGACGGCTTCCTTTCCCACTTCGGCCTCAGAACGCTCAGTGAACTCCCGCCCCCGCCAGACGCGAAGCAGGAGGACGCTGCTGAGGAAATGGAGATATGACATGACACTCGAACAGCTCCTTGATTCCCTCCGGCACGATCAGGCCTTTATGGAAAACGTGACCGCCTGGCGCACGCTCGAAAAGCGCGGCGCCAGCTATGCCCCGTTTCCCGAAAGCCTCGATCCCCGTATGCTGCCCGCGCTGGAAAAGCACCATATCCACCAGCTGTACACGCATCAGGCGGACGCGTTCACGGCCATTTCAGAGGGCAAAGACGTGGTGATCGTCACCCCCACCGCTTCGGGCAAAACGCTGTGCTACAACCTGCCTGTACTGAATGAGATCCTGCATAACCCGGACGCACGGTCGCTGTACCTTTTTCCTACCAAAGCGCTCTCCGCGGATCAGGTCAGCGAGCTGTACGAGCTGATCGAGCTCATGGGCGTGGATATCAAGACCTATACCTATGACGGAGACACCCCCGGAGCCGCGCGCCGCGCCATCCGGCAGGCCGGGCATGTGGTGGTCACCAATCCGGACATGCTGCATTCCGGCATCCTTCCCCACCACACCAAATGGGTCAAGCTGTTTGAAAACCTCCGCTATATCGTGATCGACGAGATCCATACCTATCGCGGCATCTTCGGCAGCAACCTCGCCAACGTTCTGCGCCGCCTGATCCGCCTGTGCGAATTCTACGGGAGCCACCCGCAGTTCATCCTCTGCTCGGCGACCATCGAAAACCCCGAGGAGCTGGCGCAGACCCTGATCGGCCGGCCCGTCGTGAGAATCGACCGGAACGGCGCCCCTGCCGGCGAACGGCATTTCATCTTCTATAACCCGCCGGTCGTCAACCGTCAGCTGGGCATCCGCAAGAGCGCTCTGGGGGAAACCAGGCGTCTCTCCTCCATGCTCGTCCGTAACGGCATCAAGACCATCGTTTTCGCGAAAAGCCGCGTGCAGGTGGAGGTGCTGACCCGCCAGCTCAAGGAGCTGGTCGTCAACTCCGTCGGCAGGAGCGACCGCGTACGCGGCTACCGCGGCGGTTATCTGCCCGGGGAGCGCCGCGAGATCGAGCGCGGGCTACGGACGGGCACCGTCGACGCCGTGGTTTCCACCAACGCGCTGGAGTTGGGCATCGATATCGGTTCCCTGGAGGCCTGCGTAATGTGCGGGTACCCCGGCACCATCGCCTCCGCCTGGCAGGAGGCGGGCCGCGCTGGCCGGCGCAGCGGGGCCAGCGTGGTCATCATGGTCGCCAATTCCTCCGCCTTGGACCAGTTCATCATCACGCATCCCGAATACTTCTTCGGGGCGAGCCCCGAGAACGCGCTGCTGAATCCTGATAATCTGTATATCCTGCTGAATCACCTGAAGTGCTCTGCCTACGAGCTGCCCTTCCATGACGGCGAACGCTTCGGGAACGCCGTCGGCTCGGAGGAGATGCTCTCGTACCTGACCGATGCCAACATCCTGCGCCATGTCGGCGATACCTATCACTGGTCCGAGGAGGATTTTCCCGCCAGCGAGATCTCGCTGCGCACCGCCATGACGGAAAACTTCCTGATCATGGATACGACTGACCCGGCGCATGTGCGGATGGTCGGCGAGATGGACCGCTTTACGGTGCCCATGCTGCTGCATGAAAACGCGATCTACATGCACGAGGGCACGACCTATCAGGTCGACAAGCTGGATTTTGACGCCTGCAAGGCGTTCATCCGGCGGGTCGACGTGGATTATTATACGGACGCCGACCTGAACGTGGCGCTAAGCCTGCTCGACATCCAGCAGGAGCGCCGTGACGCCGCCCTCGGTGAGATCAACGTCACCGCGCGCGTACGCATTTTCAAGAAAATGCGCTTTGACACCGGGGAAAACGTGGGCTACGGGCCCGTCATGCTGCCGGAAACCGAAATGCATACCGTCGCCGCCTGGTGGACGCTGCCGGATGAAGTCACGCAGAAATACGGCAAGGACGACCTGCAGAACGGCATGCTGGGCGTGGCGAACCTGGTTCGCATCGCGGCGCCGCTGCTGCTGATGTGCTCACCGCACGACATCGTCGTCACCTATCAGGTCAAATGCACCTTCACCAACCGGCCGACCCTGATCCTGTACGATAATTGTCCGGGCGGCGTCGGCATTTCAGAAAAAGCGTATCACATGCGCAGCGCGATCTTTGACAGTGCCCGCGCCATCGTGCGCGACTGCGGATGCGACAAGGGCTGTCCTTCCTGCGCGGGCCCGGTCGCCGAGATCGGCGAAAACGGCAAACGCCTGGCGGCAGAGCTGCTGGACGTGCTGTGCCGTACATCCAACGAGGAGAATTGACCATGCCGCCGCTTGCACCCTACAAACGTGAGCTCGACTATTCCTACGCCCCCGGCTTCTTTCCGACGATCGAGGCGCTGACCAACGCCCCCGAGCTGGTGCGCCGTGTCCTCGTTTCCACCCAGGCCGCGGCCTCTGATGGCCTGAGCCGTGTGGAAGCGCTCTGCGCCGGGCATCACATCCGTATCGAGACGGCCGATAAAGCGCTGAGCCGCCTGTCCGGCAAGGAGAACTGCTTTGCGGCCGCGGTATTCACCAAAAAATGGGGAGCGCTTTCCGCCCAGGGGCCGCATCTGGTGCTCCATCACCCGTCCGACGCCGGCAATCTGGGCACCATGCTCCGGACGGCCCTGGGCTTCGGCTACCTGGATGTGGCGCTGATCGCTCCCTGCGCGGATGTTTTCCAGCCCCATGTCGTGCGCGCGTCCATGGGCGCGGTATTTTCCCTGCGGATCCATGAGTATCCAGATTTTGAGCAGTACCGGGCGTCCTATCCCACGCACACGCTCTATCCGTTCATGCTCAAGGGCTCGGTGCCGCTGGCGGAGGCCGCAGCAAAGCCCGCCTCGCCGTTTGCTCTGGTCTTCGGCAACGAAGGGACGGGACTGCCGGATGAGTTTCTGGAATACGGGCATCCCGTCCGGATCCCGCACAGCCATAAAATCGATTCCCTGAACCTGTCCGTCGCCGCCGCGATCGGCATGTACGAAATGATGAAGGAGCAGTTATGAAGCTTTGGAGCGGTCGATTCAGCAAGAACACCAGCCACCTGATGGACGATTTCCATTCCTCCATCGGCTTTGACCAGCGGCTGTACCGCGAGGATATCGAGGGCAGTCTCGCGCATGCCGCGATGCTCAAAAAGCAGGGCATCATCAGCGAGGACGACGAAAAAGCGATCCGCGAGGGCCTGCTCGGCATCCTGCGGGACATGGAGGAAGGCAGGATCGACTTCCCGCCCGAGAGTGAGGACATCCACATGCGCGTGGAGGAGCTGCTGACCGAGCGTGTGGGCGAACCGGGAAAACGCCTGCACACGGGCCGCAGCCGCAACGACCAGGTGGCGCTGGATATGCACCTGTACGCCAAGCGGACAGCTGAGGAAGCGATCCGCCGTCTCTATGGTCTCGCTTCCCTCCTGCTGGACCTGGCGGAAAAGCACCTGAACGACATCATGCCGGGATACACGCATCTGCAGCAGGCGCAGCCGATCACCCTCGGCCACTACCTGACGGCCTATTTCCAGATGTTCCTGCGGGATATGAAGCGCTTCGCCCAGGCAGAGGACGCGGCGGACGAGATGGTGCTGGGCAGCGGCGCGCTGGCCGCGACCACCTATCCCCTGGACCGTCCCTTCGTCGCGGAGCAGCTCGGCTTCTCGCGCATCTCCATGAATTCCCTGGACGGCGTCAGCAACCGCGATTTCCTGCTGGACGCCATGAGCGCCTCCGCCATCTGCATGATGCACCTGAGCCGCTTCTGCGAGGAGCTGATCCTCTACAGCAGCCAGGAGTTCGCGTTCGTCAGCATGGACGATACCTATTCGACCGGCTCCAGTATGATGCCGCAGAAAAAGAACCCTGACGTGGCGGAGCTGATCCGCGGAAAGACCGGACGCGTCTACGGCGACCTGACCGCGCTGCTGACCGTGATGAAGGGCATACCCCTCGCGTATAACAAGGATATGCAGGAGGATAAGGAAGCCTACTTTGACAGCATGGACACCCTGCTGCACTGCCTGGAGATCTTTACCGCCATGCTGGGCTCGCTCACCTTCCGGACCGACGTGATGCGCAGGAAGGCGAACCTGGGCTTCTCCAACGCGACGGACTGCGCGGATTACCTGGTCCGGCACGGGGTGCCCTTCCGTGACGCGCACCGCATCGTCGGCCAGCTCGTCAGTCATTGCATGGCCGAGGGCAAAGCCCTCAACGACCTTTCGCTTGAGGCCTTCAGGCAGTATTCGGCTTCTTTCGAGAACGATATCTATGACGCGCTGGCTCCGGAAGTCTGTGTACGGCTCCGGAACATTCCCGGCGGACCCGCGCCGGAACAGGTCATGGCCACGATCCGGGTGGGCAGGGAAGCCCTCGCCAAATATGGGCCAAAGATGTGAACATTCTGTCAACAATTCTCTTATTTGCTTGATTAATCGACCGTTTTGAAATATGATGATTATGGATCATATTTTTCCTGATTCGTCATCAGAGTCAACCGACAGTCATTTTCCGAAATCTCCGGCAAATAAGGAGGACGTTATGCAGAACCGCAGAGCGGGTTTGGCCATACTGACGCTCATCGTCATGCTCTTTGTCGCCTATATGCCCATGCAGGCGGAGGCCGCAAAAACCTACACCGGCACCATCATCAAGGACAACATCTTTTTCCGCTCCCGCGCCTCCACCAGCAGCGGCTGGAAGCTGCGCTTCAAAAAAGGCGCGAAAATCGAGATCCTCGGGGTCAGCGGCAGCTTCTATAAAGCGAAGTACAACAACTCGACCGGATATGTCATGCAAAAGTTCGTATCCGTGTCCGAGGCGGACGCCATTGCCCTGGGTGTCGCGAAAACGACCACAGTCGCCAACGACCCCAATATGAAGGGCATCACCAAGATCTCACAGATCACGGTTCCCGCCACCAGCAAAAAAGGAAACACGGGCAAAAATGTGCTTGCGATCCAGCAGGCGCTGAAGATCAAGGGCTATTACAAAGCCCCCATCAACAGCAAGTTCGACGACAATACCGTCGCCGCCGTGAAAGCCTATCAGAAAGCCCAGAAGCTCACGCAGTCCGGCCAGGCGGACTTGGCCACCATCAAAAAGCTGTTTGGCAAGAACGCGGCCGATTACAAGGCACCGACTCCGACCCCGAAGAAGACCGCCACCCCCACGCCAAAGAAGACCGCTACCCCGACGCCCAAGAAAACGGCGACGCCTACGCTCGCCAAGCTGACCACGGAGAAGCTCACCTGGTTCAATACCGGCAAGAACCTGTTCAAGGCCGGGGCGACCTTCCAGGTCAAGGACGTGAAAAGCGGAAAGGTGTGGACCTGCAAGCGCCTGTACGCGGGCAATCATCTGGACGCGGAGCCGCTGACAGCCGCGGATACGGCCATCATGAAGGCGGCCTACGGCGGAAAGATCAATTATGTGCGCCGGGCGGTCCTCGTCAAGTATATCGGACATGTCTACGCCGGCAGCATGTATGGCGAGCCGCACGGCGATTACTCGATCAAGAACAACAATTTCGACGGTCAGTTCTGCATCCACTTTACCGGCAGCAAGACCTCCGGTTCAGGGGTCGTCGACAGCGCGCACCAGTCCATGATCACTACGGCTTTGAAGGCCAAGTGGTAATATCATCATAAGAGTATTAGCAGGGGCTGCCACAAATCGTTTTGCGGCAGTCCCTCGTTTTATGCGTTCCCTGCGAGCCATTCCAGGCCTTCGGAATAACCCTCAAAGCCTTTTCCACAGATCGTTTTCTGCGCATACAGGGAAACATAGGAAAACTGCCGGAACGCCTCGCGCGTGCTGATGTCTGACAGGTGCACTTCCGCCGTCGGGAGCTGCACCGCCTTCAGCGCGTCCAGGATGGCTACGGAGGTGTGCGTGTACGCTCCGGGATTGATGAGGATCCCCTGGTACCTTCCCAGCGCCTGCTGAATGGCATCCACGATGGCTCCCTCATGATTGGACTGGAACAGCGTCACATCCACACCGAGCCTGGCCGCTTCGCCGCGGATATAATTCTCAAGATCGGCAAATGTCTTCCGTCCGTAGATATCCGGCTCGCGTATACCGAGCATATTCAGGTTCGGGCCGTTAATCACCAGTACTTGCATATGCGTGAAAATCCTCCCCGATCAGCTGGGCGCAGTGCTCTAGCGATTCATGATTGCTGACCGTCTGATCCGCTAAAGACAGATAATGAGGCATCCGTGCCTCAAACATTTTTTCAAGGACCTTTGCCGAGCTGGAAAGCGGTCTGCCGCTGCGGTCCAGCTGCGCCAGCGCGCGTTCCAGCAGGTAGACGCGGCCGTTCCTCCTCAGCATGTCCTTGTTCACATCAGCGATCGGCGCGCCGCCGCCGACCGCGATGATGACGCCCTGTTTCCCGGCGGCCTCGCGTACCGCTTCCTGTTCCTTGCCGCGGAAATACGCCTCGCCGTACTGCTCGAATATCGCGGGGATCTCCATCCCGCAGGCGTTCACGATCATCTGGTCCGTGTCATAAAACGCCCGTCCCGACTGGGCCGCCAGCAGCCTTCCGACGCTGGTCTTGCCGCTGCCGGGCATCCCGATCAGCACGATATTCGTATGTCTCCGGCAGAGCTTTTCATAAGCCGCGTCCGCTTCCTCGTCCGTGATCTCCCGCGCGAAGAACAGCTGCTCCGCGGCCCTGGCCTGCTCCACCAGCATCCTCAGCCCGTTGATGTGAGGGATGCCCCGCCTGCGGGCCTGCTCCGTCAGTGCGGTACGCAGCGGATTATACACGACGTCGATCACCGCTCTGATGCCCTGCAGCCTTTCCAGGTCCACCGGACAGTCCTGCAGGTCCGGATACATGCCGACGGGCGTCGTGTTGATCAGCACCTCGGCATCCCGGCACAGTTCATAAATATTCTGATAGTTCAATTCGCCGTTCCGTGACACGTGCCGGACCTGCCGCGCGTGATGCCGCGCCGCCAGATAGGCGGCAGTATGCGCGGTGCCCCCCGTGCCGAGGATCAGCACGTCACGGTTTTCCAGCTCCACGCCGACGCTGAGGATCAGCTTTTCCATCCCGTCAATGTCGGTATTATCTCCCATCAGCCGTCCATCCCGCGTCCTGACGACGGTATTGACCGCTCCGGTCTCCGCCGCGCGCGGGCTGAGCACATCCATATAGGCCGCGACGCTGCGCTTGAAGGGGATCGTCACGTTCAGGCCGTCGTAATCGCCCTTGAGCACGAAGCTCTTCAGCTCGTTTTCCGCCAGGTCCTTCAGGAAATAATCCTCATTGCCGAAATAGGCGTGCAGTTCGGGCGAGCAGCTGTGGCCCAGCGGGTGACCGATCAGATAAAAGGACATCAGTTAAACCTCCTGATAAGCGCCGAGGAAGGTGAACAGCGGCAGCTCGCGGCTCAGGCTGTCGATCAGCCGCCTGACGGCGGGATCCCCCGCGCTGGCCTCCAGGTCCGTATAGAACACATAATGGAAATCCGTGCCTTCCACCGGCCGCGACTCGAGCTTGGACAGATTCAGGTTCCCGCAGGAGAACCTGGACATGACACGGCTGAGGGAGCCCGGCACGTTGGGCAGGCTGAACATCAGCGAGATCTTGTTGGAGCCGGGATATACCTTCGCGGTTTTTTCAATGACGATGAAGCGCGTATAATTGTTATCAGTGTTCTGGATATGCGTTTTCAGCACATCCAGGTTATACTGCTGCGCGCATTCCTCCGACGAGATCGCGGCCAGGGTGCCGTCAGCGCTCTCAGCGACCATCTGCGCGGCCACCGCCGTGTTCTCGCACAGCCTGATCTGCACGTTTTTGAGGCCGTCCAGGAACGCGCTGCACTGTCCGATCGCCTGCTCATGGGAGATGACCGCCCGGATATCGCTGAGCTTCGTTCCCTTTTTCGCCAGCAGGTGGTGATGGATATGCAGCTTGACGGCCCGGACGATGGAAAACTGGTGACTGCGCATCAGGTCGTAGACCTTGGTCACCGAGCCGTGCGCGCTGTTTTCGATCGGCAGCACGCCGAACCGGCAAAGGCCCTTTTCCACCGCCTGAAAAACGCCGTCAAAGGTCTTCATATACATGATATCCGCGAACCGGAATACCTTGTCCGCCGCCATCTGAGAGTAAGCGCCTTCGATCCCCTGGCACGCCACCACAGCCGACTGCGGAAAGGCTTCGTCCGCGACCGGCGGGACTATCCCCGGTCCGGCCCCCTCCATGAGCTGCAGCTGATGGGAGCGCGAGAGCTCAAACAGATGGCTGAAAAACAGTCGCGCATAATCATCCATCCCGCCGGCTTCCCGGGACGCCCAGGAAAGGATCTCGCGTTCCCTTTTCGCGTTATACACAGGCAAGCCCTGTTCCTTCTTGACACCGGCGATCTCTTCGGACAGCTCCATGCGCTTCAGGAACAGCGGCAGAAGTGCCGCGTCCACTTCGTTGATCCGGTCGCGGAGTTCAGCAAGCTCCATCAGTGTATCCTCCCATTCAATTCATTTCCATCAGGTCCAGCACGGCCAACGCCGCCGCGGCCTCGACGACCGGGACGGCCCGCACCGCCACACAGGGATCGTGCCTGCCGGTGATCTCCAGGATCGCGTCCCGCTTCGCGGAGAGGCTGACCGTTTGCTGCGCCTGCGCGATGGACGGCGTCGGCTTGAACGCCGCCCGGAAAATGACCGGCGCGCCGTCCGAAAGGCCGCCAAGGATCCCGCCGGCGTTGTTGCTCAGCAATACCGGCTGACCGTCACGCCATTCGTACGGGTCGTTATTCTGGTGCCCGCGCATCCGCGCCGCGGCGAAGCCGGTGCCAAACTCGATGCCCTTGACAGCCGGGATCCCGAATACCGCCTGGGCGATCCTGTTCTCCAGCCCGTCAAACACAGGCCCTCCCACGCCGACGGGCAGCCCGATGGCCGCGCATTCCACGACGCCGCCCACGGAATCCCCTTCCGCGCGAACCTGATCGATCAGCGCCTTCATGCTTTTCTCCGCGTTTTCCGACAGCGTCGGGAAGCCCGTACTGGCCTTTCGCAGGCATTCATGGCTGACCAGCAGCGGATCAAAGGCCTCGTCCGCGATATCTCCGACCGAGAGAAGGTGCGCGCCGATGTCGATCCCGCGGCGGCTCAGGATCTGCAGCGCGATCCCGCCGGCCGCGCACAGGGCCGCCGTGAGCCTGGCGGAGAAATGCCCGCCTCCCCGGTAATCCTGGAATCCCTTATACTTGATCTCCGCCGGATAGTCCGCGTGACCGGGGCGCGGCGTTTCCTTCATCCATTCATAATCGGCGGAGCGGGTATCCGTGTTCCCGATCAGCACGCACAGCGGCGCGCCGCAGGTTTTGCCCTGAAACAGCCCTGAAACGACGCGTGCCTCATCGCTTTCCCTGCGCCTGGTGGTATAAGCCCCGCCCGGCGCGCGCCGGCTCATGAAGGCTTGCAGCGCTTCAGCATCGACCGCTTCGCCTGCGGGCAGACCGTCTATTACGCATCCGATCATCTCCCCGTGGGACTGCCCGAACAGCGAGATACGCACCTTTTCACCCAGCGTCGACGACATCAAACCGCCCTCCCAACTGAATCATATCCTCGAAAAACGACGGCCAGGACTTGGCCACGGCATCCGCTCCCGTGATCACGCTCGGGCCGCTGCAGGCGCTTGCGCCGACAGCAGAGGCCATGACGATGCGGTGGTCGCCCGCTCCGTCCACTTCGCCGCCCCGGCAGTCCGGCCTTCCCTGGATGATCAGGCTGTTTCCTTCGATTTCAGCCTGACCGCCCAGCGCGTTCACCATATCGCGGGTCGTCGCCAGGCGGTCCGATTCCTTGAGCCGCAGCCTCTCCGCGTTCAGAAGCGCCGACCTTCCTTCCGCGTGCATCAGCAGAGCGGCCAGCACAGGCGCCAGATCGGGGATATCGGACACATCGACCTCGATTCCCCGCAGGCCGCCCCTCCGCGCCGCGCAGCCGTCAGCCGCCCATTTCACATCCGCGCCGGCCTGAGCGAGAAGGTCCACGATCCTCCGGTCCCCCTGGAGTGATTCCCGGGTCAAGCCCTGCACCTTCACCGGCCCGCCGAGCGCGCCGAGGCACAGCGGAAACGCCGCGCCTGACCAGTCACTCCCCGCCCTGACCGTGCCCGGGGTCAGGTAGCCCTGGCCGCCCGGAACGCGGATCACAGAGCCGCTGTATTCCACCTGTACGCCAAACCGCCGCATCACATCCGCCGTCATCCGGACATAATCCACCGACTGGAGCCGGCCTTCGATGCGGATTTCCGATCCGCCGAGAAGAGGCGACGCCAGCATCAGTCCGGTGACATACTGCGAGCTGACGTGTCCGGGCAAGGTGAACGCGCCGCCGGTCAGACGCCCACTGACGCTGAAAGGCAATGCCACCTCGGAAAAGCGCACCCCATGGGCTTCCATTTCTGCTTTCAGCTCGGAAATGGGCCGTTGCGGCAGTCTGCCTCTTCCCTCAAAGCGGGCGCCGCTCAGCGCCGCGGCGACCGGGAGCAGGAAGCGCAGTGTGGAGCCGCTCTCCCCGCAGTCAAGCACAGGCAGAGACGCCGATGTGTCCGCTCCGATCGGCGCAACCACCAGAGCATCCTGAAACTCAGTGATCCTGCTTCCCATCGCCTGAAGGCAGCGGACGGTCGCCCGCACGTCCTCACTGACGGCGCGGCAGCCGATCCGGGTTTCCCGGTCGGACAGAGCCGCCGCGATCAGCAGCCGGTGCAGCTCAGATTTGGAGGACGGGACCTCTATCGTGTTCCTTCCCTGAAACGGATAGACGCGTACGTTTTTCATGGCAGGCCCGCCTCAACGTACTGCCGGAACCGTCCCATATCCAGACGTTCGAGACGCGCGTGTCCGATCCTGTCGGGCACGACAACGGTCACCGCTCCGCTCTGCCGTTTCTTATCCCGCGTCGCGAACTCAAGGATGTCCTCCGCCGTCGCGTCAACGGCTGTCGGGAGTCCCTTCGCCTCCAGGATCCCGATCAGCGCGTCCTCCGCCAGCTCCGTCATGCCCAGCCGGCGGGCGGCGCGCGTTTCCATGACCATGCCGACAGCGACCGCCTGGCCGTGAGAGAGGCGGAACCGGCTCCAGGCCTCGACCGCGTGGCCGATGGTATGCCCGAAGTTCAGCATCTGGCGCTGGCCCAGGTCGTGCTCATCCTGAAGCACGAAGGAGCGCTTGATCTCCACGTTCCTGGCCACGATCGCGTCGATGTCGGACTGCCAGTCCTGTGCGGCCATGACGTCAAACAGCTTTTCATCGGCGATGGCCGCGTGCTTGACGATCTCAGCCGCCCCGTCCGCGATCCGGGCGGGATCCAGCGTCTGAAACGTATCGGTATCGCAGAGCACCATAGCCGGCTGGTGAAACGCGCCGATCAGGTTTTTCCCCTCCGGCAGGTCGACGGCGGTCTTGCCGCCGACCGACGCGTCCACGGCGCTCAGCAGCGTGGTCGGGCACTGGATGAACCGCATGCCGCGCTGGTATACCGCCGAAGCGAACCCAGCCATATCACCCACCACGCCGCCGCCCAGCGCGACGACCAGGTCTGCCCGTGTGATCTCATGCTGCGCCATGCTCCGCAGGATCGCGATCAGCGTCTCCGGCGTCTTGTTTTCTTCTCCCGCGTCCACGGTATAAACATAATGGCGGAAATCCTTCAGCGACTCCTCCATTCGTTCCGCGTACAGCGGCCCGACATGGCTGTCCGTGATGACCGCGACGGCGCCGGGCTTACGCTCAAGGCTTTGGATCAGAGCGCCGGCATCCCGCAGCAGCCCCCCGCCGATCAGGACGCGGTAAGGCTCGTTTGTATCGATCATGATCTCTCTCATGAACGTTCTTCCTCTCCGTTCATCCGTTCCTTGATCATCCTTCCCCTGGCCAGCAGGGCCGTCAGCGCCGCCGCGTCTGATCTCTCAAGGGCGTTCCTGTATTCCTGCAGGTGTTCTATCAAGCCATCCAGCTCACGCAGCAGGTTTTCCCGGTTGTCCATGAAAAGCTCCGACCACATGACCTCATTCAGGTAGGCCACCCGGGTCATATCCCGCAGGCTGCCGGCCGAGTAGCCCTGGTGCTTCAGGCAGTTCGGCGCCATCACGTACGCGCTGGACACCACGTGGGCCAGCTGGCTGGTCAGCGCGATCATTTCATCATGGTGTTCCGGCGTGGTCATCACATACCGGCCGAACCCGGCGGCGTCCAGCACATCCTTCAGGCGTTTCATAGGCTCCAGCGTGATGTCCTCCCTCGGGCAGAGGATCATGGACGCCTTATGGAACATACCGGAGTCCGAATGGTCGAAGCCGATCTTCGCCGCGCCTTCCATCGGATGTCCGCCCACGAAGGTAAAGCCGTACCGGTCCGCGATTTCCCAGGCAGGCACGCATACCGCCTTTTTGACGCCGCACGTATCCATGACCACTGTTTCGCGGTTGATGTACTGCCCGTGCGCGCGCAGCCATTCGACTGTCGCCCCGGGATAGATGCCCAGGATCACAACAGAGCAGTCGCGCAGGTTATCATCCGTCAGTTCCTCATCGACGATCTCCAGCATCCGGGCTTTCAGCAGCACCGGCCGGTCGATATCGGTGCCATATACCGGATACCCCGCCTGCTTGACCGCCCGCGCCATGGAGCCGCCGATCAGCCCCAGGCCCACGATTCCGACTGCCATTACTCCACGCCTCCGTTTCCATCGAAGAGCAGCTTTCTGACCTGTTTGATTTTCTCCATCGTACCGGCGAATTCCTCCGGCGTCTGGGACTGCGGCCCATCGCACAGCGCGTGCTGCGGGTCGTTGTGCACCTCGATGATCAGGCCGTCCGCGCCGGCGGCGACGGCCGCCAGGGCCATCGGCCGGACCATGGCGCTCCTCCCCGTGGCATGGCTCGGGTCAGCGATCACGGGCAGGTGCGTCAGCGTATGCAGCGCCGGGATAGCGGATACGTCCATCGTGTTGCGCGTATAGTTCTCGAAGGTGCGGATGCCGCGCTCGCACAGGATCACCTCGCAGTCTCCGCCGGACATGATGTACTCCGCGCTCATCAGCAGCTCCTGGAGCGTGTTGGCCAGCCCGCGCTTGAGCAGGATCGGCTTGTGCAGATGGCCAAGCTCCTTCAGCATTTCAAAATTCTGCATGTTGCGCGCGCCGACCTGGATCACATCCACGTCCTCAAACAGGTTGAGCTGGCTCAGGTCCATGATCTCCGTGACGATCGGCAGGCCGGTCTCACGCTTTGCCTCCAGCAGCAGCTCGATCCCCGTCGCGCGAAGGCCCTGGAAGGCATAGGGCGACGTCCGGGGCTTGAACGCGCCGCCGCGCAGCAGGGTCGCCCCTGCCGCCTTGACCGCCTTCGCGATGCCGACGATCTGCTCTTCCGACTCCACTGAGCAGGGGCCCGCGATCACCGCGAAATGTCCGCCGCCGATTCTGGTATCGCCCACAGTGACCACCGTATCGCGGGGGTGGAACTTCCGGTTCGCGTTCTTATAGGGCTCCTGGATGCGTTTCACGTCCTCCACGATATCCAGTGCCTGGATCAGGTCGATATCGACACGCGAGGTATCGCCGACGAGGCCGAGGATCTGATGGTTCACACCGTCACTCTCATGGATCTTCAGGCCCATGCTGGTGAGCCAGGCTTTCAGGTTGTCCAATTGCTTGGGGTTGGGATGTTCCTTCAGAATAACGATCATGCCGTGTTTCCTCCTCAATTAAAACAGCCCGCGGGTTCCCGCGGGCTTACAAACGATGCCATGGCCCCATCAGCGGTCAACCCAAATCAGCCCTGCCGGAACAGCACCGGCAAAGCTAAAGTAATAATACCCATAGATGGTCAACAGCTTCATGAGCAGGCTCCTTCCTGTTTCTTCAATGGAATTGTACTCAGAGTGCCTGCGTTTGTCAACGCAAAAGTTTGTATTTTTTCTGAATTGCGCGTTCCGCTTGATTATCCTCCGGAAATCAGCTACAATAGTCCGGTCATCACCCTTTTTCGGAGGAGCGCCCTATGATCATTGGCGAAATCCCCTTTTTTCTGAAGGACGGACGTCCGGCCCTGCTGCGCAGCCCGCGGGACGAGGATATCCCCGGCATGCTCGAATACCTCCGGCTTTCCGCCGCCGAGACCGAGTTCATTCTCCGGTATCCGGAGGAATGCGACCGGTATACGCCGGAATTCGAGAAGCAGATGTTTGAACATATCAATCAAAGCCCGAACGAGGCCATGCTCGTGTGCCTGGCCGATCAACGGGTGGTCGGTACCTCGAACATCGTATTCAACCGGAGCCTGAAAACACGCCACCGCGGCACCGTCGCGATCGCGCTGATCCGGGAATACTGGGGGCTGGGGATCGGCACGCGGATGTTTTCGGAAATGATCCGTGTCGCGAAGGAGCGCGGTTGTGTCACGCAGCTCGAGCTTGACTATATCGAGGGAAACACCCGCGCCAGAGCGCTGTACGATAAGATGGGCTTCCGTCCCTACGGAATACGGCCCAACGCCATCCGCCTGAAGGATGGGACCATGCTGAACGAATGCCTGATGCTGAAGGAGCTGTGACCATGAATCCACCGATCGATATCAGCCAAACCGTACTGCGCACGCAACGCCTGACGCTCCGCCCCTGGCGGCAGGAGGATCTGGAGGATCTTTACGCCTTCGCCTCCCAGGACGGCGTCGGCCAGATGTGCGGCTGGAGGCCGCATACGACCCTCCAGGAATCCCAGGCCATGCTGGACGGCCTGATCGCCAACAGGATCGCCTTCGCTCTCGAGCGTGAAGGCAAGGCCATCGGCACCCTCGGGATCCCCAGATACAACGAAGAAGCTTTCCCCCAGTTTGACGCGCTGCGCTGCCGGGAACTGAGCTTTATCCTCTCCAGGGATTACTGGGGCCAGGGCCTGATGCCCGAAGCCGTCCGCGAGGTGATCCGCTACCTGTTCGAGGACGTCAGGCTCGACGTCATCTTCTGCGGCCATTTCGTGTTCAATCAGCGCTCGGCGCATCTGCAGGAAAAGCTCGGCTTCCATCTCTGCGGATACACCCGGTATCACACCAAAATGGGCACTGTGGAAGACAACCGGGTCAATTATATGACGCGCGAGGAATGGCTGCAGCGGCGGAACGGCTGATTAACAGTACAGTCCTCCGTTGACCGCCAGCACCTGTCCGGTGATGTATGACGCCCTTTCCGACATCAGGAACGCAGCGGCGTCAGCGACGTCCCCGGGCTTCCCGAGCCTGTCCAGCGGGATTCGTCCGCGCAGCTCCTCCAGCTCCGCTTCGCTGTAGCCGCCGAGCATCGGCGTTTCGATCACGCCCGGCGCGATGGCGTTGACCCGCACCTGCGGAGCCGCTTCCTTCGCCAGCGCCTTGGTCAGACCGATCAGGCCGGCCTTCGCCGCGGAGTAGCCCGCCTCACAGGACGCACCGGTCTGCCCCCAGATGGAGGAGATGTTTAGGATCGATCCTCCCGTTTCCCTGAGCGCGGGCAGCAGCGCCCGGCTCCACAGGAACGCGCCGCGCAGGTGGACGTTCATCATGTCCTCCCACTCTGTGAGGGGCATCTCCTCCAGGACCCGTTTCTGGGCGATGCCGGCATTGTTGATCAGTCCGTCCGGCCGGTGGATCAGCTTCATGAAATAGCCCAGCGCGTCCCCCACACTTTTTTCGTCGCGGACATCGCAGACGCAGCACAGCGCGCCCGTCTCGGCAGACAGGGCGCGCGCTTCCTTTTCATGCGTCAGGCAGGTGAACGCCACGATCCAGCCGTCAGCGGTAAACCGGCGCACCAGCGCTTCCCCGATACCGGAAGAGCCTCCGGTGATGATGATCCGTTTGGGCATATCACTTTTTCCCCTTCAGATGCGCGCGGGCATAGATCCCGTTTTTCAGTTCCGTGCTGAACAGTTCCCCGTTCGGCAGCAGCGCCGCCGCCTCCGTATCCCGGATGGCAGCCTCACGGTCATACGGCAGCGTCACAAAGCTGATGTCCAGCGCTGCCTGGCTGTCCGTATCATCGCCGCGCATGATCGCGTACTGGACCATCGTAACGCCCAGCGGATTCCCCACAGCGCCGGTATTGAACAGGATGCCCTGGGTTTCCACCATCCGCATGCCCTGCCGGTGCACGTCCGCGTATCCCACGACCTGATAATCCGGTTCAAACAGCGGCAGCAGGCAGTCCGAGCTGGCCGAAGGCGTCAGCAGGCTCTTCATCACCGGTCTGCCGTGGATCAGTCGGACCTTCCTCCCACTCAGGGAAAAGCTGAATTCCCTCGGGAACTCCCGCAGCCTGTGCATACGCTCCGGACCCAGCTGGTCATAGTAGAACTGGTCGTTCGGAAACAGCTTTTCGCCGACGCCGTAATCCCAGTTTCCCTGCACGATCACCTGACAATGGGCTACAGCCCAGTCGAAGGTCTCGGCTGACCTGGGGCCCTTCCCCACGATGTCGCCCAGGCAGTATATGGTATCGATGCCCCGACGCAGCAGATCTTTCTCAAGCGCCTCGGTAGCGGGCACGTTTCCGTGCAGGTCCGCGACAAGGGCGATTTCCCGGATCATTCTCCCTGCCTCCGTCCGGCCGCGTCTATGAGCGCGTTAAACAGGCTTTGCGCTTCCGGCGCGTAGGTCGACAGCGTTTCGGGATGCCACTGTATCCCGATGGCAAAGGGATGCTCCGGCCATTCGAGCCCTTCCACCAGTCCGTCCGTCGCGTAAGCGGATACCTTCAGGCCTCCGCCGACCTGACACACGCCCTGATGATGCCGCGAATTGACGCGCAATTCGTCAGCGCCTTCTATGTTTCTAAGGGCGGTACCCGGTTCAACGCGCACCCCGTGCACCTGATCCGCAGGCCGGTCATAGCAGGGGTGGACGAGCGAGCCAAAGCGCTCCGTTTCAATATCCTGGTACAGGGTCCCGCCGAACGCCACGTTCAGCAGCTCGAAGCCCCGGCAGATCGCCAGCATGGGCTTTTTCTCAGCGATACAGCGGCGCAGGAGATACATTTCCATCTCGTCGCGCAGCGGCTCCGTTTCCCCGCAAACGGCCTTTTTCTCCTGCCCGTACAGGGAGGGCGTCAGATCAGCACCGCCCGTGAATACGATGCCGTCCAGCCGCTCGAACAGACCGTCCAGCGCCTGGCGGTCGACCGTCAGCGGCAGGATCACCGGCAGCGCCCCGCTGCGGTACACGGCGTCCGCGTAATCGCGGTTCTGAACGTTCTGCTTTTTATTATCACTGACAGACGGCGTCAGTCCGATCAAAGGTTTCATGGAAAATCCTCCTCCTCGATCCACAAAGCAATGCCCAGATATCATATCGGCTAACCCTGTGATTGTCAAGAAAAGAGCAAAGAGAAATCATCCGGTCAGCCAGATCCGGGAATTATTACTCCGGCAACGAAACATTTCCGAAATCTGTTTGTTCAAAGCGCTGGCTGCTTTGTCGTCGTCAGTCGCCGATGCTGCGGCATCGCCTTCCTCCTCCGCGCAATCCAGCACTTTGCACGGCGCATCTTTCTGCAAACGTTTAATTGCCGGAGTAATAGTTTTCCCTTGCCGGGTCCGCGTCTTGATAGATCTGGGCAAGGCCCCCGTGGGAGGTCTCGCGGTACTTCTCATCCATATCCCTGCCTGTGCGGTACATGGTGGCGACCACCTCGTCGAAGGAGATCTTCCGCGTCGAGTACAGGAAGCGCGACAGGTTGACGGAGCTGATAGCCCTCATGGCGGCGACGGCGTTGCGCTCGATACAGGGGATCTGCACCAGGCCCTTCACCGGGTCGCAGGTCAGGCCCAGGTTGTGCTCCATGGCGATCTCAGCCGCGTATTCGATCTGGTCGATATTCAGGCCGTACAGCGACGCGAGCGCCGCCGCGGTCATGGAGCAGGCACTGCCGATCTCCGCCTGGCAGCCGCACTCCGCGCCGGAGATGGAGGCGTTGGTTCGGATCACGTTGCCGATCATGCCCGCCACCGCCAGCGCGTCCAGGATCTCTTCCTCCGGGAAGCCGCGGTCCGTCTGCATGTAATACAGTACCGAGGGGAGCACCCCGCAGCTGCCGCAGGTGGGTGCCGTGACCACGATATGCTCGTCGGCGTTCTCCTCGCTGACCGCGTAGGAATAAGCCGCGATGACCCGGTTCATGGTGACGTCGGCGCTCTCGTTATAGCAACGCTTTTTGAGCAGCAGCTTGGCCTTCCGCGCCACGCCCAGCCCGCCGGGAAGCGTGCCTTCGGCATCGAGGCCGCGCCGGATCGAGTCCTTCATCGCTTCCCAGACTTTCGCTAAATATTCCTTCAGGCGGTCGTCCTCCATGCGGCAGACGAACTGCGCCAGGCTGATCCCCCCTTGCTTGCAGGCCTGCAGGATCTCTGTGAAGTTCCGTTGGGGATAGACCTCCAGCTCATCCTCCGACATTTCTCCGTCGATGCGGATGGAACCGCCGCCGATGCTGAATATGCGGCTGGAGCCGATGAGCCTGCCGTCCCTGAACGCTTCGAACAGCATCGTGTTGGGGTGCGGCAGGTCCTGCTCTTCCCGGTTGAACACCACCTGGGCTCCGGGCAGAGCGGAAAGTATCGCCTTGCCTGTTCCGTGGCCCTCGCCGGTAAAGGCCAGGGAGCCAAACAGCGTGACCCTGAAATGATCCGCTCCGGGCCAGCGCTGGCCGAAGATCTCCGCTGCGTGAAACGGGCCGACGGTATGGGAGCTGGACGGCCCGTTGCCGATCTTGTAAACGCTCTTAATGGTTTTCACAGTACTGCCTCTCTGTCATTCATGACCAATCCATGGGCTTGCGTCCTGTATTATATCACCGCTCTGCGCGCATTGGCAATCCGTTGAAAGATGATTGCGCGAATCCGGTCCCTTGTGTTATGATGTCAAAGGAAGATCCCGCATTTGAGAAAGGAAGCGATTCAGATGGAGCGATTCATCCCCAGGGAAAAGCTGAGCAAGAAAGCAAAGAAGAAGCTGGCGGCGAAGAAGAGGATCACCTGGACCTTCTCCCCCGTGACCAGAAAGGTCGAGAGTAAAAAAGTCTATAACCGCAAAAGAATCTCCCGGACCGAAGACGACGGCCGGGAGTTTTTTTCAAGCTGCTCCATGAGAAACTTTAATGTATTTCTCTCGATTTGATACTTTTATGCCGATTTGCATATTGAAAGGTCTCCCGGGTTGAGTATAATAGGGATTATGGTTGCGCGCAATTAAAGCGCGCGCGTCCAGAAACAAGCAGTGAGGAGGAAGCAAGTATGGAAAGCATCGAAAAAGTATGTCAGTTTCTGAGCGAAGCGGGAACCTACTATCTCGCGACGGTCGAGAGGGATCAGCCGCGTGTTCGTCCCTTCGGGACCGTGCTACTCTGCGGCGGCAGGCTCTACATTGAGACCGGCAAGGTCAAGGCCGTCTCCAAACAGATCGCCGCCAACCCCAAGGTCGAAGTGTGCGCCTTCAAGGACGGCAAATGGCTCCGCGTCGCGGGCGAGCTGGTGAACGACGATTCCCGGGACGTCAAGGTGGCCATGCTGGAAAAGATGCCCAGTCTGAAGGCCATGTACAGCGCGGACGACGGCAATATGCAGATGCTGTACTTCAAAAACGCGACCGCGACCTTCTCTTCCTTCACGGAAGCGCCCGAGACGGTCCGGTTCTGATCGTCAGTCAGGGGCTGTCCCAAGGAGCGGCAGCTCCATCGCCATATTGAGAGGATATTACGACGTATGACATCAGCCGAGCAAGCCGCTCAAAGCTATGAGAGCATCCGATTGGACAACCAGCTGTGCTTTCCCCTGTACGCCTGCGCAAAAGAGGTGATCCGGCGGTACCGCAAGCCGCTGGAAGCCCTGAACCTGACCTACACGCAGTATGTGGTCATGATGGCGCTGTGGGAATATGGCGGAATGACGGAGCGCGAGCTGGGCAGGAAGGTGTGCCTGGATTCCGGCACGCTGGCTCCGCTCCTGAAGAGGCTGGATCGGCTGGGCTATATTCAGCGGGTCCGGCCGGATCATGACGAAAGGACCCTGTTCCTGTCCCTGACAGAAGAGGGCGAGGCGCTGAAGGAGCGGGCGCTGGCCGTGCCCCGCGCTATGCAGGGCTGCCTCCCGCTGGAACCGGACGAGCTGATGCAGCTGAAGAGGCTGCTTGACAAGGCATTACACGGAATGGAGGAAGATGTATGATCTATGATTACACGATCACCACGGGCAAGGGCGAACAGCTGAACTTAGCGGACTACAAAGGCAAGGTCATCATGGTGGTGAACACCGCCACCGGCTGCGGCTTTACGCCTCAGTACGCCCCGATCGAACAGCTGTATAAGGATTATCACGACCAGGGTCTCGAGATCCTGGACATCCCCTGCAACCAGTTCGGCGGCCAGGCGCCCGGGACCGACGATGAGATCCATGAGTTCTGCACCATGCACTTCAACACCACCTTCCCCCAGATGAAGAAGTCCGACGTGAACGGCGCGAACGAGCTGCCGCTGTACACCTGGCTGAAGTCCCAGAAGGGGTTCGAGGGCTTCAACGAGCATCCCTACAAGGCGCTTCTTGAAGGCATGTTCGCCAAGGCGGATCCAGACTGGGACAAGAAGCCGGATATCAAGTGGAACTTCACCAAGTTCATCATCGACCGCTCCGGCAACGTGGTCGCCCGCTTCGAGCCCACAGCCGACATGGCGGACGTGGAGGCCTGTGTCAAGGCGCTGCTGTAACAGGAGGATATAAGCATGGAAATCAAAGCGGTCAAGTTCAGGAAAGACGGCTTTTACAGCCAGCCCTTCGCCTTCGGCGGCGAGGAGGGTCCCGGCAAATTCGATCCCAGCGTCCGCTACCGCGGGAGCCTGCAGAATTACCTGAACAGCCAGCGTATTCCACAGCAGGCGGAAGCCGAGGCATAATTGAACAAGTATTCATCAAACCCCCGGGGCTGTTGCGCATCATCGTCAGCAGCCCCGGCCGTCATTTGTGGCGGATATTTTCACGGCCTTATTGCGCGGAACGCCTGCGTCTGGTATAATGTGAAAAGGATTTGGTGCTGGAAAGAGATTCATCAGATGAAGCCCCTCCGGCGAAGCGGCCGGACAGAAAGGAAGGATCAGCCCATGAACGCGAAACTACTCACCCGGATCATGATTCTTCTTGTGATCCTGACATGCGCCTTATACGGGACCGGTGCCGCGGAAAGCTACAGCGCGATCACCATGCGCCTGCTGCGCTATTCGGGCACAGTGGAGATTGAAGACGCTTCCGGCAAGCCTCGCTTCATCATGGAAAACGCGCGCTTCAACAGTGGGGAATCCATGAAGACCGGCCCGGAGAGCTATGCCGCCGTCAGCCTGGACAGCAGCAAGATCCTGACGCTGGACGCTGAAAGCCGGGTGGAGTTCGCGAAGAACGCCAACTCCCTGGTAATGAAGCTCACCCAGGGCAGTCTGCTTTTGGACGTCCAGGAAAAGCTGAATGAAAACGAGAGCCTGGACATCCAGACCTCTACCATGGTGGTCGGCATCCGCGGCACCATCGTTTTCGTCAGCGTCGGGGAGGATCCTGAGCAGTCGGCACTGGCGGAAGGCGCTCCGTCCGGACAGCTGACGGAAGTGCTGAACGCGAAGCAGTCTGCCGGCGGACAGATCACCACGCTGGGCGTGCTGGAAGGCGTCGCGCAGCTCTCCTACCGGGATGACTCTGGGACGCAGCGACGGCTTGACGTCTCTGCCGGCCAGAAAGCCACCCTCATCGACCCGGACGAGGACGGCCTGATCGAGGCCGCTCCGGCCCTGACGGATATGACGGCGGCGGACCTGCCCGCTTATGTGAATGCCGAGATCGAAGCCGACGAAGCCCTGAGGAACCGCGTCAATGATGCCAGCCCCGTGCTCATCAACACGGGCGAGCCCGCGCAGCAGGAGAACCCCTACGCGGCGGACGGAGACTGGCAATGGAACGGCACGGTGACGCTGGTGGCCCAGAGCGCCAGCAAGCTGTACGACGGCCAGCCCCTGACGCGTCCCTCGGACGTGCTGGTTTACGGGCTCCCCGCAGACTTCGGCATCCGCGTTTCCGCCAACGGCAGCCAGACCGACGCGGGCACCGGCGTGAACCACATCGCCGGCTATGCGATCTACAACGCCCAGGGCGAGAACGTCACCGCCCATTTTCCCCACATCGACAAGGTGGACGGCCGGCTGACCGTCGATCCCGCGCCGCTGACCGCATGGACCGCCAGCGCTGCCAAGGAGTATGACGGTACGCCGCTCACCGAGCCGGACGCGAAGCTGATCACCTATCCGGGCTACGAGCGCAACGCGCCGCGCTGGCGGAACGCCTCCTACGTGGTCACCGAAGCGGCGGGCAGCCAGACGTTGTACGGCGTCAGCGGCGTCATCTGGACCCATGGCACCAATCCGCTGACCGGCGAAACCCGCGAGCTGCAGCTCTATGCCGGCCAGAAGCTGTCGGTGCTCCTCTCCAACGCCGACGGGGAACAGAGCATTGAATTCAGGATCGATAACATTACCGAAGCCGAGATCCCGGAGGATCTGCTGCGGCTGTACGCCGCCAACCCCGGCCTGCTTGCCCAGGCCTGCGCGGACACCGGCTGGAACGAAGACGTCATCCGCGGCAGGATCGGCGCGCTGACCGCTGTCAGCCAGGCCACAGCCGTCAAGGACGACCTGCGGATCGACGAAGCCGCCGCCGACCGGCTGATGCTGAACAGCACCAACGTGCGCATCACCATCGACACGGACGTCACCAATTACAACGGCCGCGCGCTGAACGGCGAGGAGGCGCACTACACCCCCGTCCGCCTGGATGAAAACATCACCATCACCGCCACCGGCGCGCAGACGCCCGTCGGCGAGAGCCTCAACACCTACGAAATCCAATGGGGCGGCGTCGATCCGAACAACTACGTCATCTCGGAGGAGCTCGGCGCGCTGACCGTGACGCCGAACACCGCCCACATCACACTGACGCCCGCCTCCGCCAAGAAAACCTACGACGGCAAAGCGCTGAAGCGCTCCACCGTGATTGTCAAAGGCGTCCCCGACGGCTTTACCTGCGAAGCGAAAGCCGAGGGCTCGCGAAAAGACGCGGGCAGCACGAACAACACCGTCGGATCGTACGCGATCTACAACGCTGACGGCGAAGACGTGACCGCCTTCTTCTCCAATATCGACACGCGTATCGGCCACCTGACCGTCAGCAAAGCGCCCCTGAACGTCGTCACCTCTTCAGCCAGCAAAGGCTATGACGGTACGCCGCTGACCAGTCCCGAGGCGGAGATCGATGGCCTGGTCAACAAGGAAAAGGCCACCGTCACCGCCACCGGCAGCATCACCGGCGTGGGTACGACGGAAAACACCTACAGCATCGACTGGGATACCGCGAAAAAGAACAACTATACGATCACGGAAGAGCTTGGCCTATTGGAGATCATCGCTTACGATACTCCTATCACCGTCACTTCCGGCGACGGAAGCATGCGCTACCGGCCCTGGGACTGCGTCGTCACCAACAGCGAGTACACGGTGGAGGGGTTGCCGGACGGGTTCAGCCTGACCGCCAATATCACCGGCGAGCAGGCCTGGGAGGTCGGCTCCAGCCCCAACACCATTGAATCCTATACGATTTCTGATTCCGCGGGAAAAGATGTGACCGCTTACTTCACCAATGTCACGCTGGTGCCCGGCACGCTGACGATCAATAAGGCCATCCTGGAGATCTGGTCGGACAACGTGGCGAAGGTATACGACGGGTATCCGGCCGTTTCCACCATTCACTGGACCGGCATCTACGGTATGGACAACGCGCAGCACGGCGTCAGCATCACACACGCTTCCTCACAGACCGACGTCGGCACCAGTGATGACTCTTTCAACGTTTACTGGAATTATCCGGAGCTCGAAGGCTTATACGAAATCCAGACCCGCCCGGGCAAGCTCACGGTGACCCCCGCGGAGATCACCGTCACCACCGGCTCGGCGGAAAAAACCTATGACGGCACAGCGCTGACCAATGCAGTAGCGTCCGTGAAGGGCGGTGTTTACGGTCAGCCCATCGAGGTCACCGTCACCGGCAGCATCACCGATGCGGGTGAAGCCGTGAACACCTATACCATCGACTGGGGAAGCTATGCAAAGTCGTCAAACTATACCGTAACAGAGGTGCTTGGAACGCTGAAGGTGACCCCGGCCACAGTCACAGTGAAGACCGGTTCGGCCGCCAAGGCTTACGACGGGACGGCGCTGACCAGCGACGAGGCGTCGATCACCGGCCTCGCCGGCGCCGATACCGGTAAGGTCACCGTGACCGCCACCGGGACCATCGCCGAGGTCGGGACCACGGACAATACCTATGACATCAGCTGGGGCTCGGCCAGCCAGGCCAATTATACCCTGGCTGAAGACCTGGGCAAACTGACCGTGACGGCCAACGATACGCCGATCACCCTCACGGCCTCCAGCGAAACCAAGGTATTCGACGGAACCGCCCTGACCGCCACCGTCACAGCGTCGGGCCTTCCCACCGGCTTTACCTGTACCGCGGAAGCGGGCGGCGGCCAGACGAATGTCGGCAGCAGCGAGAGCACAGTCGCCGGCTATACGATCACGCACACAGCCTCTGGCAAGGACGCGACCGCTAACTTCACCAATATCACGACGGTGAACGGCACCCTCAGCGTGACGCCGTTATCTCTGGAGGTCTATGTGGAAGGCAGCTACAAATACGACGGAAACACGCACTACGGCACCGCCAAGGTCAACGGGGCTCCGCGCACAATCACGCAGCAGAATGAAAAGACCTGGCGCGTTCAGTTCCCCTGGGGGGATGTGCTGAGCGTCCAATCCAGCGGCGGGTATTCCAATGTGGGCGTATTTTCAAGCGGCGCCGAGCTCAGCATGGTCAGCGGCTCGATGGATAACTATATCTTCCATATGCCCGGCAGCGACATCATCATCAATCCCAACGATACGGCCATCACCTTCACCGCCGGCTCCGCCAGCAGGCAGTATGACGGAACCGCGCTGTCCACCACTGAGTATACCGTGACCGGGCTCCCCGCAGGCTTTACCCATTCCGCGACTGTCACAGGCTTCAGAACCGCCGCCGGGACCGAAGATAGCATTATCAGCGCCTATCATATCTATGACCGCAACGGTGACAACGTCGCCACCAATTTCTCCAACGTCAGCACAGTCAAGGGTACGCTGACGGTCACGCCGAGGGCCTTGACCATCACCTCCGGCTCCGCCACGAAAGCCTATGACGGGACCGCCCTGACCAATCCGGAATACACCGTCGACGGCCTGGCGGGAAGCGACGGGATCAACGTCGCCGTCACCGGATCGCTCACCGCCGTAGGCAGCGCTGAAAACAGCTTCGCCTACACCTTAGAGCCGGATCCCGCGAACTACACCATTACTACCAAGCCCGGCACGCTGACGGTGACCAGCAACACTGCCGCCATCACCCTGACCGCCGGTTCCGCCGGCAAAACCTACGACGGTACGCCGCTCACCGCCGGCGACGTCAGCGTTTCCGGGCTGCCCGGCGGCTTTACCTGCAGCGCCTCCGCCTCCGGCAGCCAGACCGACGCCGGCACGTCCGCCAATACGGTGTCCAGCTATACGATCCTGGACAGCTCCTCCAATAACGTCACGGCGTACTTCTCCAATATCCGCACCGTGGACGGCGAGCTGACCGTCAGCCGCGCATCTGCCACGGTCACCACAGGCTCCGCCGTAATGCCCTATGACGGCTCCGAACTGACCAACGCCACCGCCACCATCACCGGCCTGGTCAACGGTGAAACCGCCACCGTCACCGCCACGGGGAAGATCACCAGTATCGGCAAGGTCAAGAACACCTACAGCATCACCTGGGGAACCGCCAAACCGGGCAATTACACCCTGACGGAGAATCTCGGCGAGCTGGAGGTCTACGACCCCGATCCCGACACCAGCGAGCCGCCTTCCACCGAGGAACCGTGACAACTGCTATTCTCCCCGCCTGCCGAGCTCTATGAACGGAAACGAGTGAATCCATGAAAAGATCGCAGCGATTCCTGGCCGCGCTGATTGCGGCGGCGGCCGTCACCCTGCTGGTCGGCCTCGGCATCCTGCAGCGCCTGGACAAATGGGCGCAGGATGCCGCCTACCAACGGCCCGGCGTCAGCTCGGGCGATATCATCATCATCGGTATCGACGAGGACGCCCTGGATCAGCTGGGGCCGTACAACACGTGGGACCGGAACGTCATGGCCTCCGCGCTGGAGGCGCTGGCGGCCGATCCGGACAAGCTGCCCGCCGCCGTCGCCGTGGACGTGCTGTACGCCGGTACCACGCAGCCGGAAGCCGACGAACGCCTCGCCAGGGCCGCTGAAGACCTCGGCTGCGTGATATCCGCCACCGTCGCGCGTTTCGGTGAAAGGATCAGCTGGCAGAACGGCCGTGCGACCGCTATCGACAGCTCCGCCATACTCAGCTATGACGAGCCGTACGACGCTTTGAAAAACGCCACCACGCAGGGCCATATCAACGCCATGGTGGATCAGGACGGCATCCTGCGCCACGCGCTGCTGTACGTGGAGCCGGAAAGCGGCAGGCGCGTCTATTCCATGGCCGCCGAGGCCGCACGCAAATACCTGGAGCGGCAGGGACAATCCTTTGCCCCTCCGCCTGTCAGCGGCATCGGGCATTATTATGTGCCCTTTACCGCGCGGCCCGGCACATATTACGACGGCGTATCCATCGCCATGCTCATCAGCGGCCGCGTGCCGCCGGATTACTGGGCGGGCAAGGTCGTACTGATCGGCCCGTACGCCACCGCCCTGCAGGACGCCTATTTCACCGCCATCGACAACGGCTCCCAGATGTTTGGCGTCGAGTATCAGGCAAACGTCATCCAGAGCCTGATCGAAAAGAATTTCAAGCGGGAGCTGCCCGACTGGCCGCAGCTCGCCCTCCTGTTTCTGGCGTGTGCCGCGGTCATGCTGCTGTTCCTTCGGCTGAAGGTACAGCTGGGCGTCCTGGTCAGCGCCGGGCTCGCGCTCCTCAGCTTCGGCTGCTCTTATCTGCTGTATCAGCTCGGCCTCGTCACACATCCCCTCTGGCTTCCCTTCGGGCTCATCCTGGTATTCATCATATCGTCGTTCATCCAGCTCGTACACACCGTACACGCGCGCCAGGCCCTCGAGCGGGAAAAGGAGCGCATCGGCACCGAGCTGGCGCTGGCGACGCGCATCCAGGCCAGCGTACTGCCCAAGGAGTTTCCCGCTTTTCCGGACAGGAAAGAATTCGATATCTTCGCGAGCATGAAACCCGCGAAGGAGGTTGGCGGCGACTTTTACGACTTCTTCCTGATCGACGACGATCACCTGGGGCTCGTGATCGGCGACGTCTCCGGCAAGGGTGTCCCCGCCGCGCTCTTCATGATGGTCTCCAGCTCGCTGATCCACCAGATGGCGACCCGTGAGAAGAGCCCGGCGGAGGTCCTGCGGATCGTCAACAGCCAGATCTGCGCCCGGAATCCGGAGGAAATGTTCGTCACCGTCTGGCTGGGCACGCTGGAGATCTCGACCGGCAGGCTGACCGCCGCCAGTGCCGGGCACGAGTACCCCGCGCTTAAAGCCGCCGGCGGCCGGTTTGAGCTCTTCAAGGACCGGCATGGCTTCGTGCTGGGAGGTATGGACGGCGTGCGCTACAGGGAATATGACATCCAGCTGGAGCCCGGCGCCAGACTGTTCGTCTATACGGACGGCGTAGCGGAGGCGACGGACGCGAATGAGCAGATGTTCGGCACGGAGCGCATGCTCGAGGCCCTGAGGTCAGCGGAGGACGCACCGCCGCAGGAGATCCTTGCCTCAGTGGACCGCGCGGTCGGCGCCTTCGTAGGCACCGCGCCGCAGTTCGACGACCTGACCATGCTCTGTCTCGAGTATAAAGGACCAGACCTTACGGCTCCTCCGAAGGAGGCGCAATAATGCCCGCGGCATCCTCCATCCGCTTATACCACACAGGCTTCGAAGAGATCCGAAGCCCGGACCTGAAGCGCGGCAGAAAGAGCGCGGACTTCGGCCAGGGCTTTTATCTGACCCCCAACGCCGAGTTCGCGGGACGGTAGGCGCAGCTGTGGCGCGGCGCGTGCACCTATGTCAACGCCTATGAGCTGGATGCCGCCGGGCTGTGCGTGCACCGGCTGGAACGGAACACCATTTGGTTCGATTACATTTTCACGAACCGCGCCGGCCGGCCGGACCGGCTTATGGAGGCGGATGTGATCATCGGCCCCATCGCCAACGACACGATCTATGAGACCTACGGCATCATCACCAGCGGCTATCTCAGCCGCGTGGAAGCGCTGCCCTGCTGCGGATCGGGCCGGCCTATGAACAAGCTGGTCGTCAAGAGCGAGAAGGCGCTCAGGCGGCTGAAGTGGGTCTCGTCGACCGTCCTGACAGAGGCCCAGGTCAAGGCCAATCAAGAACAGCTGATCAAGGAGCAGGCCGCTTACCAGACCCGCTTCGCGGACGTCATGGCCGGATTCGGATGATCATTCCTCCGTTTGATATGAGCAGGGACTGTTTTGTACGGCAGCGCCCTTCTTTTTTTCTCAAATCCGTCCGGACGCTGATCGAATGTTGTGAATATTCAGGCGCAGGCCGTTTTTCTCTTGTGCTTTCGCTAAAAGCTGTTATAATGTACGATGTGCCGTTAATGAAGAAACCCCGGCACCTGAAGGAAGGAACAACATGCAGCAGTCGGAACGCTCCAGGATGCTGGGCGATATGCCTATGAAGGCTCTCGTCCCCAAGGTCGGCCTGCCGATCATGGTCAGTATGATCGTACAGGCCCTGTACAACGTGGTGGACAGCATCTTCGTGGCCAGATACAACCCGCACGCGCTGACCGCCGTATCGCTGGTATACCCGGTACAGATGCTGATGATCGCCCTGAGCACAGGCATGGGAGTCGGTATCAGCAGCCTGCTCAGCCGCAAGCTCGGCGCGGGCGAGCGCGAGGACGCGCGGCGAGCGGCCTGGAACGGTATGCTGATCGAAGGCGCGGGGTGCCTGATCTTCATGGCCGTCGGCCTGTTCCTGACGCCGGCGCTGCTGAATACGCTGGTTTCAGACAACCTGCAGAACGCCGCGGGCATCCGTGAAATGGGCGTCTCCTACCTGTCCATCGTCACCATCTTCAGCCAGGGGATCTTTATGGCGATCCTGTTCGAGCGCATGCTGCAGGCGACCGGCAACACGGTCAACGCCATGATGACGCAGCTGGCGGGAGCGGTCACCAACATCGTGCTGGACCCGATCATGATCTTCGGCCTACTGGGCTTCCCCGCCCTGGGCGTCGCCGGCGCCGCCGTGGCGACAGTCATCGGCCAGTTCGTCAGCGCCGGGCTCGGCCTTTTCCTGAACCAGCGCAAAAATGACGAGCTGCGCCTGCGGCTCCCCGATTTCCGGCCCGATGCCGCGCTGCTGGCGGGTATCCTGACGGTCGGCCTGCCCAGCACGGTCATGCAGGCGATCGGCTCCGTAATGAACGTCGGCCTGAACGGCCTGCTGAGCAGCTTCGCCCAGGGCAACGCGGCCGTGAATGTGCTGAACGTCTATTTCAAGCTTCAGTCCTTCGTCTTCATGCCGGTGTTCGGCCTCGGCTCCGGCATGATCGCCATCGTCGGCTACAATTTCGGCGCGCGCAATCGCCGGCGCATCTATGAAGCCGTCAGGGTCTCCCTGACCTGGGCTGTGGGCATCCTGCTGGTCGGCATGCTGGTGTTCCAGCTGTTCCCTAGCATGCTGATGAGTATTTTCGACTCGGACGCGGAGCCCGAGGTGGCCCGCCAGATGCGTGAAATGGGCGTGAACGCCCTGCGGACCATCAGCTGGTGTTTCCTGCCCGCGGCCATCGGCATCACGCTGAGCAACGTGTTCCAGGCCGTCGGCAAAGGCACCTACAGCATGATCATGAGCATCTGCCGTCAGCTGTTGGTCCTGCTGCCGGTCGCGTACCTGCTGAAGGCCCTCTTCGGGACGGTGGACGCCGTTTGGTGGTGTTTCGTGATCGCGGAAGCGGTCTCCCTGGTGCTGTGTCTGCTGCTCTACCGCCGCTGTGACAGAAAGATGCTGCAGCCGCTGGATCACACGCAGGCACAGCCCCCTCAACCAGCGAAAGGAGACGCAATATGAACCGAACAGAAGCAAAAAAACGCGCCGAAGCCCTCGTCGCGCAGATGACGCTGGAGGAGGCCGTATCCCAGCTGAGCTACCAGGCGCCCGCCATCGAGCGCCTGGGGGTGCCCGCCTATAACTGGTGGAACGAGGCCCTGCACGGCGTCGCCCGCGCGGGCATGGCCACCATGTTCCCCCAGGCCGTCGGCATGGCCGCCATGTTCGATCCCGGGCTGGTGAAGGAACTGGGCGATATCGCCGCGACCGAAGGCCGCGCCAAATACAACGCCGCCAGCGCCCACGGCGACCGGGATATCTATAAGGGGCTCACCTTCTGGTCCCCCAACATCAATATCTTCCGCGATCCGCGCTGGGGCCGCGGCCAGGAGACCTTCGGCGAAGATCCGTACCTGACCGCGGAAACCGGCAAGGCCTATGTGCGCGGCCTGCAGGGAGACGGCGAGACCATGAAGGCCGCCGCCTGCGCCAAGCACTTCGCGGTGCATTCCGGGCCGGAAGACCTGCGCCACTCCTTCGACGCCATCGCGTCCGAAAAGGACATGGCGGAGACCTACCTTTACGCCTTTGAAGCCCTCGTCAGAGAGGCGAAGGTCGAGGCCGTCATGGGCGCGTACAACCGCACCAACGGCGAGCCCTGCTGCGCGAACGCGGACCTGATGCGCCGCCTTCGCGGGGAATGGGGCTTCGAGGGGCATTTCGTGTCCGACTGCTGGGCGATCCGTGACTTCCACGAAGGCCATCACGTGACGGACAACGCGGTGGATTCCGCCGCGATGGCCCTAAACGCCGGCTGCGACCTGAACTGCGGCTGCACCTATCAGTCGGCGCTGGCCGCATGCATGGCCGGCAAGGTGAGTGAGGAGACCATCCGCCAGTGCGCCGTACGTCTGATGACCACCCGCTACATGCTGGGCATTTTAGGCGAAGGCAGCGAATACGATCGGATCCCCTACAGCGTAATCGAAAGCCCGGAGCATCTCGCCAAGGCCGAGGAAGCGGCGCGCAAGGCCTGCGTGCTGCTCAAAAACGACGGCATGCTGCCGCTGGACGCGAAAAAACTGCGCATCGTGGGCGTGATCGGCCCGAACGCGGACAGCGTCGCCTCCCTGATCGGCAATTATCACGGCTCCTCCAGTCGCTATATCACGCTGCAGAACGGCATCCAGGACGCGCTGGAGGGCAAGGCGCGTGTACTGTGCGCCCAGGGCTGCCACCTGTGGAAGGATAAGACGGACAACCTGTCCGACGACCTGGACGACCGGACCGCCGAGGCGCTGACCGTCGCCGAAAACAGCGACGCCGTGGTGCTGGTGGTGGGCCTGGACGAGACCCTGGAGGGCGAACAGGGCGACACCAGCAATCCCTACGGCTCCGCCGACAAGAAGGACCTGCTGCTGCCCGCTCCGCAGCGCCGCCTGATGGAGCGCGTGCTGGCGGTCGGCAAGCCGACCGTCATCTGCCTGACCGCAGGCAGCGCCATCGACCTGGGCGAAGCGGGCGAAAAGGCGAACGCCATCCTGCAGTGCTGGTATCCCGGCGCGCACGGCGGAAAAGCCGTGGCGGATCTGCTGTTCGGCCGCGTCTCCCCCTCCGGCAAGCTGCCCGTCACCTTCTATTACAACAGCCAGCTGCGGGACATGCCGGATTTCACCGACTACAGCATGAAGGGCCGTACCTACCGCTATATCAACGGCTCCCCGCTGTACCCCTTCGGCTACGGCCTCACCTACGGCGACGTTTTCGTGGCTGAAGCGGTCTCTGAAAAGACCGGTGAAGGGCTGTCCGTCCGCGCCACGCTGCGCAATGCCGGCGCCGTGGACACCGACGAGGTGCTGCAGCTCTACTGCCAGAACGAGGACAGCGCGCACGCGCCGGACCACCCGAGGCTGTGCGCCTTTAAGCGTGTCCACGTCCCCGCGGGACAGTCTGTGACCGTCACCCTGCCCGTGGACGAAAGGACGCTCCTGGTGGTCGATGACGCCGGGAAGCGCGTCAGCGAGGGCCGCCCCGTGCTCTATGCCGGCGTCGGCCAGCCGGACCGGCGCACCGCCGAGCTGACCGGCCATCCCTCCATCCGGATCGAGCTGTAACCCATATCACACTTCAGGCCGCGCACATACCGGAGCCCTATCTCCAGCACATGCGCGGCCTTATCTCTTAAAGGAGCTTTCATGAAAGAAACGACTGTCCACAGCTTTATCGAGCTGCAGAACGAGATCTTCAGCGATACCTGGAACGATAAGCTGATGCGATACCGGGATAACCGCGTATACCGCGGCATGGGCAACGCGAAATGGACCATGGAGCCCGCGCTGAACCGCGCCTGTCCGCACAACCTCGGGCTGGAGCAGCAGATGCTGCGCTCCTTCCGCAAGTACGGCTATGCCGACCTGCAGGGCATCAGTTCGTTCTGGCAGACCGCCGCGCTGGCGCAGCAGTTCGGGCTGCCCACCCGCCTGCTGGACTGGTCCTATTCCCCCCTCGTGGCCGCCCACTTCGCTACCGAGGCCATCGACCTCTACGGGGAGGACGGCGTCATCTGGTGCGCCGATGTGGACAGGATCAACGAACACCTGCCCGCCGCCCTGCGCGAGCGGCTGATCGAGCGCAATACCAGCATCTTCACCATGGACATGCTGGATAAGATCGGCTCCAACTACGAGGTGCTCAATACCATTTCGCGGGCTCCCTACGCCTTCTTTTTCGAGCCCGCCAGCACCGTGAACCGTATCGCCAACCAGTACGCGCTGTTTTCACTGACGACTGATCCGGCCATCGCCATTACGTCCCTGCCCGCGCTGCAGGGCTGCTTCTCCCGCATCATCATCCCCAAGGAGATCAAGCTGGAGATCCGCGACAAGCTCGATTACATCAATATTTCCGAGCGCATGATCTATCCCGGGCTGGACGGCATCGCCAAGTGGATCACCCGGCGGTACGCCAACCTGGGGCCGACCTACAACAAAACGCGGCTCGAATAAGCACCGTCTTCCCCTTTGCGTTCCAGCCGCAGCAGGTACGCCTTCCTGTCCAGGCCCCCGGCGTAGCCGGTCAGCCGTCCGTCCCGGCCCACGACACGGTGGCAGGGCACGATCAGCGAGACCGGGTTACGCCCGACGGCGCCGCCCACCGCCTGCGCCGACATGCGCGGCAGCTTCAGGTCAGCGGCAACGGCCCGCGCCAGCTCGCCGTAGGTGACCGTGCGCCCGTACGGGATGCCGAGCAGGCGCCGCCATACCGCGCGCTGGAAGGGCGTCCCGTTCAGGCGGAGCGGCAGCGCGTCCTCCGGGATCAGTCCGCCGAAGTACTGGTCCAGCCACCGGACGGTCTGCACGAACACCGGCGTCTCGCGCTCCGGGCTCCTCTCCGACAGTCCGGAGCCAAAGTATTTCTGTCCGTCGAACCACAGGCCGGTCAGCGCTTTCCCGCTGCCGGCCATCGTCATGCCGCCCAGGGGCGACCGGTAACGCCACTGATAGTCCATGCTCATTCCCCCGCGAATCTGCCGCTCATTTATATCCGCCCGGATTATATCATGTTTTCCGTTCTTTTGAAAGCGTGTTTGCCCCTGAGGACAAACTGTGATAGAATAGGATCGTGCCATATTATCCTCTGACAAGGAGACGACTATGCTGATCTGCGATACACACTGCGACACCCTGTACCGGCGTGTCCGGTATCCCGACGAGGCTTCGGACGTCACCATGGAGCGCCTGAACGGCGGCGGGATCAGCCTGCAGACGCTGGCGCTGTTCGTCGGCGGCGATCCTCGCCCTGAAACGGTCCGCCGCCTGTTCGACGGTATGCTGGCGGAGTTCGAGCGTCTGAAGGACGCCGGCTGGGTACAGGCCTTCGATCCCCGGGAGGCGGAGGACGGCCGGGTGAAGGTGATGCTGTCCATCGAGGGCTGCGAGATCTTCGGCACGAGCCTGGAGGCCATCGCCGAATGGCGGGATCGCGGTGTGCGCATGGCCGCCATCACCTGGAATCATTTGAACGCGCTTGGGACGCCGGCGAAGATCAATGCTACGGACGGTCTGACCCCCTTCGGCCGGCAGGCTGTGCGTGAAATGGCGCGCATCGGCATGGCGCCGGACACCTCCCACTTAAACGAGCACGGCTTCTACGATATCCTGGAAATGGGCATCGTGCCGCTGGCCTCGCACTCCTGCTGCCGCGCCCTGTGCGGCCACGCCCGGAACCTGACGGACGATCAGCTGAAGGCCCTGTTTCAGGCCGGGGGCTATGTGGGGCTCAACTTCTACCCCTGGTTTCTGAGCGACGACGGCCGGTGCACGCTGGATACCCTGGCGGACCACATGCTGCACATGCTGGAGCTGGGCGGCGAGGGTATGGTCGGCCTCGGCTCCGACTTTGACGGCATCGAGGTCAAGGTGCCCGGCCTGGAGCATCCCGGCCACCTGCCCGCGCTGTTTGAGACCTTTGAGCGCCGCGGCATCACCGGCGAAATACTGGAAGGAATCGCCGGCAAAAATCTGCTGCGCTATTACGAACGCTTCGACCACAGGTGAGATATCATGGACAAATTTGTTCTGAAAGCCCCGTACAAGCCCTCCGGCGATCAGCCCCAGGCCATCGAGGCGCTGGCGGAGGGCGTGCTGCGCGGCGACCGCGCCCAGGTGCTGCTGGGCGTCACCGGCTCCGGCAAGACCTTCACCATGGCCTCTGTCATTGAAAAGGTGCAGCGGCCGACGCTGGTCATCGCGCACAACAAGACCCTCGCCGCTCAGCTGTGCAGCGAGTTCAAGGCCTTTTTCCCGGACAGCGCGGTGGAATACTTCGTCAGCTACTACGATTATTACCAGCCCGAGGCCTACATTGCCTCCAGCGATACCTATATCGAGAAGGACTCCTCCATCAACGAGGAGATCGACCGCCTGCGCCACAGCGCCACTGCCGCCCTGAAGGAGCGGAAGGACGTCATCATCGTCGCGTCCGTCTCCTGCATCTACTCCATGGGCGACCCCTCGGAGTACGAGGGGCAGATGATCTCGCTGAGGCCCGGCATGAAGCTGGACCGCGACGCCCTGCTCAGGAAGCTGGTGGAGATCCAGTACACGCGCAACGACATCGGCTTCTCCCGCGGCGATTTCCGCGTGCGCGGCGATACCGTGGAGATCATGCCCGCCGCGGAATTCGAGAACGGCGTGCGCGTGGAATTCTTCGGCGACGAGATCGACCGGATCACGGAGTTCGCCGCCACCACCGGCCACGCCCTGCACACCGTGCAGCACAAGGGCATTTTTCCCGCCACCCACTACGCCACCAATATCATCGGGCGGGAGGACGCGCTCAAACAGATCAAGCACGATATGGAGCAGCGCGTGCGCGAGTTCAAGGCCGCCGATCAGCTGATCGAGGCCCAGCGCATCGAGCAGCGTACCAAGTATGACATCGAGATGCTGCGCGAGGTCGGCATGTGCGCGGGCATCGAGAATTACAGCCGGTATTTCGACGGCCGCCGGCCCGGCGACGCGCCCTATACCCTGCTGGACTACTTCCCCAAGGGCTTCCTGACCCTGATCGACGAAAGCCACGTGACCGTGCCCCAGATCCGCGGCATGTACGCGGGCGACCGCGCGCGCAAGGAATCCCTGGTCAATTACGGCTTCCGGCTCCCCTCCGCCTTCGACAACCGCCCCCTGCGCTTTGAGGAGTTCGACCAGCGCGTGGGCCAGATCATTTACGTATCCGCCACGCCCGCCGATTATGAGCGCCAGCAGGCGACCCAGATCGTGGAGCAGATCATCCGCCCCACGGGCCTTCTGGACCCGAAGCTGATCATTCGCCCCGCCACCGGCCAGGTGGACGACCTGGTGGGCGAGATCAACGCCACCATCGCGAAGGGCTACCGCGTGCTGGCCACCACCCTGACCAAGAAGAACGCGGAGAGCCTGACGGACTACCTGCACGGCCTGGACATCCGCGTCAGGTACCTGCACTCCGATATCGAGACCATGGAGCGCAGCAAGCTGATCCGCGACCTGCGCACCGGCGTGTTCGACGTGCTGGTGGGCATCAACCTGCTGCGCGAGGGCCTGGATATGCCCGAGGTCGGCCTCGTCGCCATTTTAGACGCGGACAAGGAGGGCTTCCTGCGCAGCCAGACCAGCATGATCCAGACCATTGGCCGCGCCGCCCGCAATGTGGACGGCCGGGTCATCCTGTACGCCGATACCATGACCGACAGCCTGGTCAACGCCATTGCCGAGACCAACCGCCGCCGCGCCATCCAGGAGGCCTACAACGAGGAGCACGGCATCACCCCGGAAAGCGTGCACACAGCCGTCAAGGCACTGCTGGAGATCACCGACAAGGTCTCCGACGGCCTGCCCGGCGAGCTCAGCGACGACGAAAAGCAGCAGATGATCCAGGAGCTGGAGGATAAGATGCTGGCCGCCGCCGGCGAGCTGGACTTCGAAAAGGCCGCCAAGCTGCGTGACGAGCTCTTCGCCCTGCGCGGCGACAAGCCCGCCGACAAGCCCCAGCAGAAGCGAAGAAGGAATAAGCACAGGTAACACACCGGCACGCACACACGGATGTTATTGATGTTGTTCCATTAGGGAAATCCCCGGCTGCCTGTCGGGCCGGTATTGTACAGGCAGAATTTAATTTACACCAACAGAGCGGGCGGTTGAATCGCGCGCCCTGTAGCGCGTAAACACTGTTCTGTTTACAGCAGTCCTTCGTATATCAGTGCATCCTTGTCAAAAACCCTCCGCCGAGTATGTTGATCTCAATTCAATACTACAAAAGTTCTTTTGTAAGGAAGACGGCCGAATAAGTACCTATAGAGATATTTGTTGATTCATTCTGCTACAGAACAGATCCTTCACTCGCCCCGCAGGCGAGGGCGGGGCGGTTCAGGATGACATGCCTGTGATTTGCTCTTTTGCTTGGTACTTTAGGCGTTTCTTCGTTTATTCAACGGTTGTGTCATTCTGAGCCGGCCCCTCCCCGTTTAGGGGCCGTGCGAAGAATCTCCTCCGTGCTGACGTATACGCAAGCGATGTATGAAGGCAGACAGCAGACACGGGGGGGGGAGATCCTTCACGACGGGCTCGCTTCTCTCGCCCTGTTCAGGATGACAGACATGTTTGGGGCTTTAGGATTGTTTGACGACTCTCTCGCTGCTGTTTCTAAGCATTTTCTCCGTTTCGTGCTGAGCTTTTTTAAGCATTGCGATACTGTGCGCTATATGGCTTTCCGCAGTCTGCTGTGGGACAAGACGAAACAATCATTACCGCATCAGAGACTTTTATGCTTCAACACACGCTGTCATTCTGAGCCGGCCCCGCTCCGTTTAGGGGCCGAGCGAAGAATCTCCTCCGTGTTGGCGTATACGCAAGCGGTACATGAAGGCAGACACAGGAGAAATCCTTCACGACGGGCTCGTTTCTCTCGCCCTGTTCAGGATGACACTTTTGGGCTTTAGGAATGTTTGAGGACTCTCTCGCTGTTGTTTTTCGGCATTTTCTCCACTTAGTGCGGAGTTTTTTTGAACGTTGCGGTGCTGTGCGCTATATGGCTTTCCGCAGTCTGTTGTGAGACAAGGCGAAACAATCACTACCGCATCAGAGACTTTTATGCTTCAATACACGCTGTCATTCTGAGCCGGCCCCTCCCCGTTTAGGGGCCGAGCGAAAAATCTCCTCCGTGCTGACGTATACGCAAGCGATGTATGAAGGCAGACAGCAGACACGGGGGGAGATCTTTCACGACGGATTCGCTGAACTATCTTGTTCAGGATGAAGCAATTGTTATGTGTACCTCTGACCGGTATCGAAGAACCTTTCTTGTATTACAGCTCCCCTTCCTCGATCATCCGTTCCTCCTCCGCCTTCGCCGCCTCGATGGCCTCGGGGAGGATGCGCAGCATCTCGTCGACCTCTTCCTCGGTATTGTAGATGCCGAAGCTGACGCGGATCATGCCGGGGGTCTTCAGGGCGCTGCAGTCCTCATACTGGTGCACCTCGTCGTCCGTCATGCCCAGCAGACGCCACACGTACGGGTTCGCGCAGAACGCGCCGCGGCGGGTGGAGACACCACCGATCTCCGCCAGCTTCTGCGCCAGCAGGTAGGAGTTCACGTCCCTGAAATTGAAGGAGACCACGCCCACACGGTCGCTGATATCGTCGGCGTCGCCGTAAATGATCGCGCCGTCCATTTTGCGCAGGCCGTCGATCAGATGGCGGTTCAGTACCTGTTCATGCGCCTGGATGCCATCGAAGCCGACCTCGGTCAGGATGTCGATAGCCTTGCCCATGCCCACGACGCCCGGGTAGTTGGGCGACCCGGCCTCGTACACGGCGGGCGCGCTCTTGTAGTTCTGCCAGTCGTCGCCGACGATCCGGATGGTGCCGCCGCCGTAGAACTGCGGCATGTGCTGGTCCAGCACCTCCGTCAGGCCGACCACCGCGCCGCCGCCAAAGGGCGAATACATCTTGTGCGCGGAGAAGACGAAGAAGTCGATGTTTTCCTCCTCCGTTTCCCCGAGCATGGAGAACTGCCGGTGCGCGACAATCTGCGCGCCGTCCACGATGATCCTGGCCCCGTACTGGTGGGCCAGCTTCGCCACGCGGTGCACGTCCGTCACATAGCCGGTCACGTTGGACGCGGCGGTCACGGACACATATTTGACATTGTTTTCCTTGAGCAGCTTTTCGATATCGTCATAGATGATCCTGCCCTGCCTGTCCACCTCGGCGTAGACCACTTTGCAGCGCTCGCGCCAGGAAAGGTCGTTGGCGTGATGCTCGATGCGGGTGGTCAGCACCAGATCATCCTTGCTGGTGATCAGGGCCGAGGCCAGCTTATTGAGTCCGTCCGTGGTGTTGTTGACGTAGAAGCAGGTGTACTTCTTCGGGTCCGCGTTCAGGAACTGCAGCACCTTGTCGCGGGTCAGCTCGTACATCTCGGTGGAGTGATTGGATTTCTGGGAGAAGCCGCGGCCGATGGACGCGTAGACCATCAGCTGTCGATTGACCTCCTCCAGCACCGGCGACAGGGCCGGCGTCGTGGCCGCGTTGTCGAAGTTGATCGCCTGCCTGCTGGTGCCGTCCGCCAGCTGCACCGGCTGGTCCAGGCCCACCACATAGCTGCGGATGTTGTCGAGCGTATAGGGGCCGTCGGTCCTGAGGTCCGTGATTTCCGGCACCCCGGCCATATCGATCAGGGAGGACCGCGCTACCTGCAGCTGCGCGAAGGAGGCGTCTTCCTTCATGCGCTCATAGGCGCTCAGGCTGGCGCGGTACCCCGCCGGCGCCTGGCTCACCTTGATCAGCGTTTCGCTCCGCTTGCCGAGCGGCAGCTCCGCGACGCCGTTTTCGTCCGTCAGCAGCTTCACGGTCCCAGCTTCGTTTTCAAAGGTGACCTCCGCGCCCGCGACCGGCTGATTGGTTTCATCGGTCACCCTCGCGCCGTAGGACGCGACCGGCGTACCGTCGTAGCCGTCGTCCAGCAGGGCGCTGACAACGCCCTCAAATACCTCGGCCTTGCTGAACGCGCGGTCGTACAGGCAGGCGAGTCTGCCGGACCGGTCGATGAACAGCGTCGCCGGCAGATCGGCCAGATTCAGAGACGAAACCGTCTCCTGCGGGGCAACGCCAATGACGGCGGAGCTGCCCTCGCGGAAGGGCGCGACGCTTTCGGGGGACTCTTCATACATGCCCGCCACGGCGGCGAACGCCATCTGGTCCTGATGCCGCCGGTATACGTCCTCCATCATGGGCAGCTGCGGCGTTCCGTTGGTATCCCAGGCCGCGAACACATGCAGAACCAGCAGCTTCTTCCCCTCCAGCAGCCCGGCGGCGGTATAGGCCGTTCCGTCTGCGTCCGTGAACGCGAACTCCGGGAACGGCTCGCCGACGAGCTTCGTCTCCTCCCCCGCGCAGGCCGTCCACAGGCAGAGCGCGATCGCCATAAGCGTTATCAGAACGATGATCCTTTTCATACTCCAATCCTCTCTTTGATGACTGATCGTTTGTCGGAATGCTTTATAAATCGAGACATGCTGATTATAGCATAATCCCGCGGTGATGAAAAGATGCTCCTTTTCACGGATTTTTTTAAAAAAAGACTTGCGCGGAGGCCCATGTTTGTGTTAATATACTCTTTGTGACAAACGGGCGGTCCGCTGCGGCGCAAAACCGGATTCCGGTGGCCGTAAGAACGTCTATGAGGGAAGGAGGAAACTGACATGAGTGAAATTATCCGTTCTATCGAGCGGCAGCAGCTCCGTACCGATCTGCCTGACTTCCGCGTGGGCGACACTGTCCGCGTTTTTGTGAAGGTCGTTGAAGGCAGCCGCGAGCGTCTTCAGGCGTTCGAGGGTGTGGTGATCGCAAAGCGCAACGGCTCCAGCCGTGAAACCTTTACCGTTCGCCGCGTCTCCTATGGTATCGGTGTCGAACGCACGTTCCCGATGCATTCCCCGCGCGTGGATTCCATCAAGGTCATCCGCCGCGGTCATGTCCGTCGGGCGAAGCTTTACTATCTGCGCGGCCTTCAGGGCAAGGCGGCCAAGATCAAGGAAGCCGACCGTCGCTGATGACGTGCTACAAGCTGAAAAAGACTGCGTGAGCAGTCTTTTTCACTTTTCCCCCTCAGGAACCGGAAGGAGGTCCGCATGATCAAAGCCGTATTGCTCGGCACGGGCGGAATGATGCCGCTCAAGGACCGGGCGCTCTCGAGCCTGCTCGTATCCTGGAACGGCCACAGCGCGCTGATCGACTGCGGAGAGGGCACGCAGGTGCAGATCCGCGGCACGGGCATGTCCTTCAAGGCGATCGATCTGCTGCTGCTGACGCATTACCACGCGGACCATGTCAGCGGCCTGCCCGGGCTGCTGCTGTCCGTCGGCAACCAGGGCAGGACGGAACCCATGATCATTGCCGGGCCTCCAGGCCTGGAGCGCGTGGTGAACGGGCTGAGGGTCATCGCGCCGGAGCTGCCCTTCCCCATCGAGCTGAAGACGCTTTCCGCCCGCGATACGGACAGCCTCAGCCTCTTCGGCATGACTATCACCTCGTTTCCCCTGCAGCACGGCATTCCCTGCCTGGGCTACAGGCTCCACCTGCCCCGCGCCGGGAAATTCGACCCGGCGCGCGCCAGGGAAAACGGGGTGCCGCTCCCCTGCTGGTCTGTCCTGCAGAAGCAGCCGGAAACGGTATACAGCGGCGTGCGCTATACGCGGGACCAGGTGATGGGGCCGCCGCGCCGGGGGCTGACCATCGTCTACGCGACAGACACGCGGCCTGTGCCCGCCATCGCCGAAATGGCCGAGGACGCCGACCTGCTGGTCGCAGAGGCCATGTACGGCGATCCCGAAAAGGGCGAATCGGCGCAGCAGAAGGGGCATATGCTGATGCATGAGGCGGCCGCGCTGGCCCGCCAGGCCCGGCCCCGCCGGCTCTGGCTGACGCATTACAGCCCTGCCATGCCGGATCCCGAGACCTGGCTGGAGCAGACCCGCGCCATCTTCCCGGCTACGGAGCTCGGTACAGACGGGCTGACCGCCGACCTGGCCTATATTGACGAAAGCGATGCCGCGCCGTCTTGAAATAGGCATTAAAATATGTTAGAATATCCTCGTTTGCAGACCGAAGCGGCCCTGCGGACATCTTGCTAAGGAGGCTTGCTGCATGTGCCATGTATACCTTGACGCCATGGGCGGCGACAACGCGCCGGACTGTACGGTGAACGGCGCGCTGGAAGCGCTTCGCGCCAACAGTGAACTGAAGATCACCCTGGCGGGGACCGCCTCGCTGATCGAGCCCCTGCTCAAGGGGGCGGACGACGTCCGCGACCGGATCACCGTCGTCGATACGCCCGACATCATCACCAACCATGACGCGCCTGTCATGGCGGTGCGACAGAAGAAGCAATCTGCCGTGGTACAGGGCATGCTGGCCGTACGGGAAGGCGCCGCCGACGCCTTCGTTTCCGCAGGCTCGACCGGCGCGACGCTGGCGGGCGGCATGTTCCGCCTGGGCCGCATTCCCGGCATCGAACGTCCCGCCCTCGCGCCGCTGCTGCCCAACGGAAAGGGCTATTTCTGCCTGATCGACTGCGGCGCGAACGTGGACAGCCTGCCCGAGTACCTGCCGCAGTTCGGCATCATGGGTGAGGCGTACATGCGCACGGTGCGCGGGCTGAGCGCGCCGCGCGTCGGCCTGGTCAACATCGGCGCGGAGGCCGAGAAGGGCAACGCCCTGGTCAAGGCCGCCTATCCGCTGATGGAGAAGGCACCGTTCAACTTCATCGGCAACCTGGAAGGCCGCGACATCACCGCCGACGTGGCGGACGTGGCCGTGACCGACGGCTTCTACGGCAACCTGATCCTGAAATTCATGGAGGGCGTCGCCGGCACGCTGATGGGCATCATCAAGCGCGAGCTGATGAGCGACACCCGCGGCAAGATCGCCGGCCTGATCGCGAAGCCCGCCTTCCGCCGCGTGAAAAAGCAGATGGACTATTCTGAGGTGGGCGGCGCGCCGCTGCTGGGCGTACAGGGCGCGGTCATCAAGGCCCATGGCTCCAGCAACGCCCGTGCCATCGCCTGCGCCATCCGCCAGGCCGTCAACATGGTCGACCATCACCTGGTCGACGAGATCACAGCCCAGCTGAACAAACAATAAACCGTACCGAGAAAACAGGAGGAACCCAAAATGACTTTTGACACCGTAGCTTCCATGATCGCCAAGCAACTCAAGCTCAACGTCAGCGACATCACCCCCGACAAGCGCCTGGTGGAGGACCTGCACGCGGACAGCGCCAACGTGATGGTCATGATCATGGACATGGAAGACACCTTCAACATCACCGTGGAGGATGACGCCATCAACAGCCTGAAGACCGTGGGCGACGTCGTCAGCTACATCGACGCGCATCAGTAAGCAGCCGCCCCAGGAACCGCATGGAGCAGTTACACCGGCTGATGGACACCATCGGCTATCAATTCCATAATGAGCAGCTGCTGAGGCTGGCGCTGCGCCATCCCTCGCTGGGCGCGCCGAATAACCAGCGCCTGGAGTTTCTGGGGGACGCGGTGCTTCAGCTGCTGATCAGTCACAGGATCTATCTCCGCCACCCCGAGCTGCAGGAGGGAGCGCTGACGCGGATGCGCCAGCGGCTGGTCTGCGAGCAGGCCCTGGCCGATATCGCGCGCAGGATCGGCCTGGGCCTTTATATGGTCATGGACCACGGCAGCGATACGTCCGGGATCCGTGAACAGGACGGCTCCCTTTCCGACGCGATGGAGGCTGTTTTGGCCGCCGTCTATTTAGACGGCGGTTTTGAGCGTGCCCGCGAGGTGATCGAGCGCTTCTGGCCTGAGGAGCAGAACCCGACCGAGGACGCCAAGAGTCACCTGCAGGAGGTGCTGCAATCCCGCGGCCGCCAGGTGCCGGCCTATGAGCTCGTCCGCGAGGAGGGACCGGACCACGCGCGGGTATTCACCGTACGCGTCTGCCTGGACGACGGCAGCTCCGCCGAGGCCCAGGGCCAGAGCAAAAAACGCGCCGAGCAAGCCGCGGCCGCGGCGATGCTGGCTTCATTGGAGGGAAAACCCGTCCAATGAAATTGAAAAAGCTTGAACTCAACGGCTTCAAATCCTTCGCCGACCGGACAGAGATCATCTTCGGCCAGGGCATCACGGGCATCGTGGGCCCCAACGGCTCCGGCAAGAGCAATATCGGCGACGCCGTGCGCTGGGTGCTCGGCGAGCAGAGCCCCAAGACCCTGCGCGGCGCGCGCATGGAGGACGTCATATTCGGCGGCACGCAGAAGCGCCGGCGCTCCTCGTTCTGCGAGGTCTCCCTGCTGTTCGACAACGAGGACGGGAAGCTGAAAAGCTCCTTCGCCGAGGTCTGCGTGACCCGCCGCGTCTACCGCAACGGGGACAGCGAATACCAGCTGAACCATGTGGCCTGCAGGCTCAGGGATATCCAGGAGCTGTTCAGGGACACGGGCATCGGGCGCGAGGGCTACTCCCTGATCGGTCAGGGACGCATCGACGAGATCCTCTCCCAGAAGAGCGAGGACCGCCGCCAGGTCTTCGAGGAAGCAGCGGGCATCATGACCTACCGCGTCCGCAAGGAAGAGGCGGAACGCAAGCTCGCCCGCACGGCGGAGCATCTGAGCCGCGTTTACGATATCATCGACGAGATCGAAAAGCGGCTGAGCAAGCTCGGCACGGAAGCGGAGGTCGCCAAGGAATACCGGACCCTTTTCGACCGGATCCGCTTTCTGGAGGCCAACCTCTTCCTGGTGCGCAGCGACAAACTGAACGACCGCATCACCCAGCTGACCGCTGCGCTGGAAGAGCTCCGGGACGCCGTCCTGAGCGACGAGGCGCGGCTGGCCTCCCTGACCACCCAGCGGGACGAGCTGGATACCGAGATTACCGCCTTCGAGCAGGAGGTCTCCGAAGCGCGGCTCACCTACAGCGCCCAGCTGCAGGAGACGCACGACGCGGAGATCGAATCCGAACGTACGCAGCATGAGCTGGAGCAAGCCTCCCACGACCGCGAGCAGATCGTCGCCACGCTGGAGGAGCTCCGGCAGGAGCTGGAACGCCTGACGGCGCAGCAGGCTCAGGATACGGAGAAGCAGTCCGCCCTGACCAGGGACACCACGCTCGCCTCCGCCAGGCTGGAAGAAGCGACCGCGGCGGCGAACGACGCGCAGCAGAAGGCAGACGAGGCCGAGGATCAGCTGAACCGGCACAAGGCCGCGATCCTCAACGCCGTCCGCCAGCAGATGGACGCGCGCGAGGCGCAGTCCCGCCAGGCCGCCATCCGCGAGCAGATGCTCAGCCGGATCGACGAGCTGACGGCCGCGCTGACCGGCCTCAACGCGCAGCACGCGCTGCTCGAGGAGCAGAAGGAGCGCGACCGACAGGAGAGCGGACAGGCGCAGGAGCGGATGGACGAGACCAGGAAACAGCATGATGCCCTTCTGGACCGGCTTTCCGCGCTTTCGGACGCCTCCAGGGCCGCCAACGCGGCCGCGCAGCAGGCCAATATCAGTCTGCAGGCCGATATCAGCCGTCAGAGGCTGATGGACGAAATGGCGCGCGACATGACCGGCTACCAGCAGTCAGTCAAGAAGGCGCTGGAATTCGCGCGTCAGGACCGCGGCGTGTACGGCGTCCTCGCGCGCCTGATCGAGGTCCCGGCGCGGCTGGAGACCGCGATCGACATGGCGCTGGGCGGCGCGCTGCAGAACATCGTGACCGATAACGAGGATACCGCCAAGCGCATCATCGACTACCTGCGCGTCAACCGTCTGGGACGCGCCACCTTTCTCCCGATCTCCAGCATCCGCAGCCGCACCCTCAGCCCAGAGGAGCGCCGTCTGCTGTCCATGCCCGGGTGCCTCGGCGTCGCCAGCGAGCTGGTCCGCTATGATCCACAGTTCCGCGGCATCATGGAAAGCCTGCTCGGCCGGACGGTCATCGCGGATACGCTGGACCATGGCATTCCCATCATGCGCGCCAGCCGCCACGCCTTCCGGCTGGTGACGCTGAACGGCGATGTGATGCATTCCGGCGGCTCCATGACCGGCGGTACGACCCAGAGCCGGGCCGTGTCCCTGTTGGGCCGCGAGCGCGAGATCAAGGATCTGCGCGACCGTGTGCAGGCCCAGAAGGCCGATCTGGAGCGGCAGAACGCGAAGCTGCTCGACATCAACAGCCAGCGCCAGCAGCTGAAGGCCGACGAGGCCGAATGCGCCGCGCAGCTGCAGGAGCTGGTGGCGCAGTGCGCGCGCCTGAAGGAGCGCGTGCAGGCCGACGAGCAGGACAGCGCTGAATTCTATCATCGCGTCACTGAGACTGAAGCGGCCAGAGCGCAGCTGACGGAAGCGGTGGCGGAGATCGACCGCGACCTCGCTCAGGCGAACGCCGCCGTGGACGCCGACGCGGACAGCAAGGAGCTGGAGCAGCAGACTGCCGCGCTGCAGCAGGTCATGCTCCAGCTGCGCGACCAGGCGGAGGGTGCCCGCGCCGAGGTCACAGGCCGGCAGCTCTCCCTGAGCGCCCTCACCCATCAGCTGGACACGGTCAACCGCCAGCTCCGTGACGCTTCCGCGCGCAGTACTGACATCACGCGGCGCATCGACGAGGCGGAAACCCGCCTGAGCGCCCTCTCCGACCAGATCGAACAGCTGACGGCCGCCTCTCAGGAAGCCGTGACGCGCATAGCGTCCCTGCGGAAGGAACACGAAAGCTCGCTGAAAACAGTAGAGGAGCTGGAGCAGCTGCGTTCCGCCAAGCTGGCCGAGCAGCGTGAGCTCAACCGTTCGCTGGAGGAAGCGCATAAGCAGTCGGAGAACGACAGCCTGCAGCTGCATAAGACGGAGCTGTCCCTGAGCAAGGCCCAGAGCGACCTGACACAGATGACCGACCACCTGCTCAACGCCTACGACCTGAGCTACGCCGACGCGCAGCAGTACCGCTCCGAAACGCCGCTCGAGCTTGGCAAGGCGGACCAGGAGGTCGCCTCCCTGCGCTCCCGCATCCGCGATATGGGCACCGTGAACACCTCCGCCATCGAGGCCTATGAAGAGGAAATGGCCCGCTACAAGGAGCTGACGGCGCAGCGCGACGACCTGCTGAAGGCCCGGGACGACCTGGAGGGCCTGATCAAGCGCCTGCTCAGGCAGATGGAGGGCATTTTCACCACAGAGTTTGAAAAGCTCGGCACCTACTTCAAGGAGACCTTCGTCCGCCTGTTCGGCGGCGGCCAGGCCGAGCTCAAGCTGATGCAGGCGGATGATCCGCTGAACTGCGGCATCGAGATCGTGGCGCAGCCGCCCGGGAAAAAGCTGCAGCTCCTGTCCCTGCTGTCCGGCGGCGAACGCGCGCTGACCGCCATCGCGATCCTGTTCGCCATGCTCAAGCTGAAGCCCACGCCCTTCTGCATTCTGGACGAGATCGAAGCGGCGCTGGACGATTCCAACATTTCCAACTTCGCCGAGTACCTGAGCGAGTACGCCAAGACCACGCAGTTCGTGGTGGTCACCCACCGCAAGGGCACTATGGAAAGCTGCGACACGCTGTACGGCGTCGCCATGGAGGAAAAGGGCGTGTCCCGCATGGTATCCGTCAACCTCGCGGATTATCCCAACTGATTTGGAGGCATACATATGGCTGGATTCTTTGCCCGGCTGAAGGACGGGCTCAAAAAGACCCGTGACAGATTCACCAAGGACGTCGATACGCTGGTGGAGAACACCCGCGTCATCGACGAGGACTTCTACGAGGAGCTGACCGACATCCTGATCCTGGCGGACGTCGGCCTGCCCGCAACGCAGGATGTCATCGACCGCCTGCGCAAGGAAGTGGAAGAAAAGAACATCAAGGACGCCAACGAGGCCAGGGAGATCCTGAAGGGCCTGCTGGTAGACGAGATGAATATTCCCCGTCCCGACCTGCACTGGCCCATGGTGATGTTCGTGGTCGGCGTCAACGGCGTCGGCAAGACCACCACCATCGGCAAGCTGGCCCTGCGCTTCCAGGAGGTCGGCCGCACGGTGATGCTGGCCGCCGCGGACACTTACCGCGCCGCGGCTGATGAGCAGCTGGCCATCTGGGCCGAGCGCGCCAATGTGCCGATCATCCGCTCCACCGCCGGCGCGGACCCCGCCTCCGTGGTGTACGACGCCGTGCAGTCCGCGAAGGCCCGGCATATCGACCTGCTGATCGTGGACACCGCCGGCCGCCTGCACAACAAAAAGAACCTGATGGACGAGCTGGGCAAGATGCGCCGTGTGATCGACCGCGAGTACCCGGAGGCCACCATGCGCTGCATGCTGGTGCTGGACGCGACCACCGGCCAGAACGGCATCAGCCAGGCCAAGCAGTTCAAGGAAGCGACCGACATCGGAGGCATCATCCTGACCAAGCTGGACGGCACCGCCAAGGGCGGCATCGCTATCGCCATCCGCCGTGAGCTGAATATTCCCGTATGGTACATCGGGGTCGGCGAAGGGATCGACGATCTTCAGGCCTTTGACGCCAGGGAGTTTATCAACGCACTCTTCTGAAAAAGGGAAAGCCTATGTTTATTCTGATGACCAATGACGACGGCATTGATTCCAGCGGCCTGAGGCTGCTCGTCCGCGAGGCCGTCCGGCGCGGGCACCGGGTGCTCTGCTGCGCTCCGGCTGCCCAGCAAAGCGCCGCATCCCAGCGCATCCAGCTGAACACGCCGATCATGGTGCACCGGGTGCCGGACCTGGAAGGCGCGGAAGCCTGGGCCGTGTCCGGCACGCCGGCGGACTGCGTGCGCATCGCCCTGGAGCTGTGCGACTGCCGGCCCGATGTGTGTGTTTCCGGCATCAACGACGGCGAAAACGCGGGCTGCGCCGTGTTCTACAGCGGCACCATCGCCGCGGCCCGGGAAGGCGCGATGCACGGGATCCCCGCGTTCGCGGTCTCCATCATGCCCCATGCCGACGAAGAAATGACCGCCGCGCTGGCGGACCGGGCGCTGACCCTGGCCGAGCATTGCCGGCTGGACCGTTTTCCGCGCCTGGCCGTCGTCAATCTCAACGCGCCCGCCCTCCCCGCAGATTCCTGGAAGGGCATCCGGTACTGCCCCGTTTCGCAGGCCTTCTACCGCGACACCTATGAGCGCCGCACGAGCCCCCGGGGACAGGACTATTTCTGGCTGAGCGCCGGCCTGCCCATGGAAACGCCTGAGCCGGGCACCGATTACGACCTGCTGCGCCAGGGATACCTGACGGTCAGCGTCCTCGGCGGCTACTCGGATATGAACGCGCAGGCAGACCGATTCCTCACCCTCGACCCACAGGAGAGCTGCCATGCCCGCTGAAACGCACGGCCTGATCAGTGAACTGAACATCCGTCACTGCCGCCTCAGCAAAAGCTACCGGGCCATCGCGGCCTTTATCGAAACGCGGTATGACCGTGTCCCCACGATGACCGCCACGGCGCTGGCCCGCGAGGTGGGCGTATCGGAGAGTACGGTCGTTCGCTTCGCCAACGCCCTGGGCTACGAAGGCTACCCCGCGCTGCTCAAAGCGCTGCAGTACCAAGTGCGCAAGCGTCTGACCACGGACGAGCGCTTTTCCCTGGGCGCGGAGCTGCCGCAGGAGGATATCCTGGAGACGGTGCTCAAGGAGGATATGCGCAATATCCACCGGACCATCGAGCTGATCGACCGGGAAGCCTTCGATCAGACGGTGAACGCGCTCCTCGGCGCGCGCCACATCTACATCCTCGGCCTTCGCTCCGCCGCGCCGCTGGCCCAGTTCATGACCTACTACCTCAATTTCATCTTCGATAACGTGTCCCAGGTCTCCACGGGCCTGGCCGACGTGTTCGAGGGCCTGCTGCGCATCCAGCCGGAGGACGTGCTGATCGGCATCAGCTTCCCCCGCTACTCCACCCGGACCGTGGAGGCCATGCGCTACGCGCACAGCGCCGGCGCGCGGGTGATTGCCATCACCGACAGCGTGCACAGCCCCCTGAACCACGAGGCGGACCTGTGCCTGACCGCATCCACGGAGATGCCCTCCTTTGTCGACTCGCTGGCGGCTCCGCTCTCCCTGATCAACGCCCTCATCGTGGCCCTGGGGCTGAAAAAGCGGGATGAGCTGCACCAGCACCTGACCAGACTCGAAGAGGTCTGGTCGCGCAACAGCGTATATTTACGGAAATGAGCACAGTCTATACCGAGGTCGCCGTCATCGGCGGCGGGGCGGCGGGCATGGCTGCGGGCCTTTTCAGCGCCAGGGCCGGCGCGCGGACCCTGATCCTCGAAAGAAACGAGAAGCTGGGCCGGAAGCTGTACATCACCGGCAAGGGGCGCTGCAACCTGACCAACGATGCCACGCTGGAGGAATTCCTGCGCGAGGTACCCGAGCATCCCAAGTTCCTGTACAGCGCGCTGAGCTTCCTCTCTCCGCAGGATACCATGAGGCTCGTGGAGGACCACGGCTGCCCCGTGAAGGTCGAACGCGGACGGCGCGTGTTTCCCGTCAGCGACAAGGCGTCCGACGTGACGAAGGCCTGGCAGCGCGCGCTGAGCGAAGCGGGGTGCGAGTTCCGGCTGAACTCGCGGGTCACCGGCATTTCGGAGGAGCCGGAGGGCGGCTTTCGCCTGACGCTCCCCGACGGCGCCGTCCGCGCGCAGTGCCTGGTCATCGCCACCGGCGGCCTTTCCTATCCCTCCACCGGCTCGACGGGAGACGGCTATGCCTTCGCGGAACAGCTGCGCGTACCCACACAGCCCAGGCGTCCCTCGCTGATCCCGCTGCTGACTGCAGACGCCTGGACGGGCGAGCTGCAGGGCCTGTCGCTCAAAAACGTGCGCCTGACCGCGGCGCGGGGCAAAAAGACGGTGTATACCGAGCTGGGCGAGATGCTGTTCACCCACGACGGGATCTCCGGCCCCCTCGCCCTCGAAATGAGCTGCCATCTCCCCCAGCCCCTTCCAGATGACCTGCGCGTATCCATCGACCTGAAGCCCGGCCTGACGGACGAGCAGCTGCGGAACCGCTTCCAGCGTGAGATCGCCGAAGCGGGCAAGCGGACGCTGAAGACGCTCATGGAGGCGCTGCTCCCCCAGCGGATGGGCCTGCTGCTCCTGTCCGTCTCCGGAATCGACCCTGCTGCGCGCCTGAACCAGCTGACCGCGGCCCAGCGGGAGACGCTGTGCGGCCTGCTGAAGGCCTTTCCCCTCGCCGTTTTCGGCACGCATCCGATCGCGGAGGCCGTGGTGACGCGCGGCGGCGTGGATATCCGTTCGCTTGATCCGGCCACCATGTCGGTGAAGGGCAGGGACGGCCTCTTCTTCGCCGGAGAGCTGATCGACGTCGACGCCCACACCGGCGGCTACAACCTGCAAATCGCTTTTTCCACAGGCGCGCTCGCGGGCCATCACGCCGCGCTCAGGGCGCTCGCCTCACTCAATGAATAAAAGGAGCCCTCACATGCAAGCGATCGTATTGGATCTCGAATGGAACCAGCCTACCAATTTCCGCAGCGGCGGCTACCGGCAGTCCGGCGGCCAGCTGCTGTTTGAGATGATCCAGATCGGCGCTGTGAAGCTCGATGAATCCCGGCAGATCGTGGACACCTTCAACCAGCTGATCCAGCCGACCTGCTACCGCCGGCTGAATCCGCACGTGCAGAAGATCACCCACATCACGCAGGAGCAGGTGGACGAGGCGCCCGTGTTCCAGGACGCGTATGAGACCTTTATCGACTGGTGCGGCGACGACTGCGTGCTGCTCACCTGGGGGTGCGACGACATCTCCGTGTTCGAGCAGAACGTGCGCTACTTCGCGTGCGAGGCGCCGCTGCCGCCGATCTGCGATATTCAGAAGCTGTTCAGCGACGAGCTGGGAACGCCCAACGAGCGCAAATCCCTGAAGCACGCGATGGAGGCGCTGGAGATCGAGCCCTCCGAGGACCGGGAATTCCACAACGCGCTGAACGACGCCTATTACACCGCGCTGGTCTACGCGCGGATCAAGTCCACCGACAAGCTCATGCAGTACCAGCTGAAGGCAAAGCAGCTGACCCATCAGGACCGCCGCCGCAGGCAGATGGTGTCCGTGCACCGCCTCAGCCGCGGCGTGCCTACGATGCTGAAAACCAGGTACGGCTCTCAGGCCCCCTGCCCGGTATGCAGTCACCTGAACCCGCTGGCCGCCGGGTATTACCGCTACAGCGCCCAGCGCTATACGGCGCTGGCCAGGTGTGAAAGCCACGGCCTGTACTATGTCAAAATGAACGTCATAACCCATCCCGATAAAAAGCGTTATCTGGAACGCATGACCGTCCTCACGGACGAGCAGAGTCCCGCATACGTCAACACGAAGCTGCTGCAATGGCAGCAGAAGCTGGACGCGCAGGAGAAGGGAGGCGCATGATGATCACGATCACCATAGACGGCCGCGGCGCCGAGTTTCCGGAAGGGACCACGCTGAAGCAGGCCGTCGGGCAGCTGACCGAGCACCCGGGAAACGTCCTGGGCGCCATGAACGGCGGCGTCGTGCTGGAGCTGAACGCCCCGCTCATCCGCTCCGTCAGCCTGAAAGCCCTCACCTACGCCGACGACGAGGGACGGCGGATCTACGAGCGCAGCCTGCGCTTCGTCATGCTGATGGCCGCCCGCAGGGTCTGGCCGGAGCACCAGGTGCGCATCGAGCACTCGCTCGGCTACGGGCTCTACGTCACGGTGCGCGGGCATGTCGTCACGCGTGAGGAGCTGCGGCGCCTGGAGCGCGAAATGCACCAGATCTGCCGGGCCGATCTGCCCTATACCATCGAGCGCTGGACCCGCAGCCAGGCTGTGGAGTACTACCGCTCCCTCGGGCAGGAGGATACGGTCCGGCTCCTGAAGTTCCGCCCCTATCAGCATCTGTATATGTATACCTGCCAGGACGTAAGCGAGTATTTCTATGGAAAGATGCTGCCCAGCACCGGCTATTCGCGGGTCTTCGCCCTCAAGCTGAACAAGCCCGGCTTCATCCTCCAGATGCCGAAGCCCGCCGAGCGCATCGAGGGCGCCTCCGCCGCGGCGAAGCTGCCCAAGCACCTGGCCACCTTCAAGGAATCGAACGAGTGGTGCCGCATCCTGTGCTGCACGGACGTGGCCGACCTGAACGAGATGATCCTGAACAGCCAGCTGCGCACCTTCATCCGCGTCAACGAGGCGCTGCAGGACAAATCCATCGCCCACATCGCGGACCAGATCTCGCGCCGGCACAGCCGGGCCGTGTTCATCGCTGGTCCCTCCTCCAGCGGCAAGACCACCTTCGCCAACCGGCTGGGCATCCACCTGCGCGTGCTGGGGCTGCAGCCCATGCTGATCTCCCTGGACGATTTCTACCGGCCCCGCGCCGAGATCCCGCGCCAGGAAAACGGCGAGTATGATTTCGAGCACATCGACGCCATCAACGTGGGCCTGTTCCGCAGCTGCGTGCAGGCGCTGCTGAACGGCGAAAGCGTGCGCCTGCCCCGCTACTCCTTCAAGGGCGAGGCAGGAGACGCGTTTTACCCGCCGGTAAGCATGGCGGACGGCCAGGTGCTGATCATCGAGGGCATCCACGCGCTGAACCCGGAGGTGAACGGCTGCTTTGACCCGGGCGTCATCTCAAAGATCTACATCAGCGAGCTGACCTGCCTGAATATGGACAGCCACAACCGCATCCGCACCACGGACGCGCGGCTCCTGCGGCGTATCGTCAGGGATTACCAGTTCCGCGGCACCCATCCGGACGAGACCCTCAGCATGTGGCCGAACGTCCGCGCCGGCGAGAACAGATGGATCTTTCCCTACCAGGAGCAGGCGGATTTCGTGTTCAATTCGGTGCTGCATTACGAGCTGCCGGTGCTCCGGAACATCGCCTACGACCTGCTGGACACGATCGAGCCGGAGAACCCGAATTATCTTGTATCGAGGCGGCTCCTCAAGATCCTGCACTACCTGGTGCCCGCGCCGAAGACTGTGTGGGACGAGATCCCGCCCCTGTCGATCCTGCGCGAGTTCATCGGCGGCTGCACCTTCTACACAAAATGAGAGGCTGATACAGCCTCTCATTCAATGATGTCCGCGTTGTTACTCAGATGCTCTCGATGATCCGGTCGATCAGCCCGCGGAAGCTGCTCTGGATGCGGCGTCCGGTCTCCAGTACCTCCTGGTGCGTGATCGGCTGGTCCAGGATGCCGGCCGCCATGTTGGTGATGCAGGAGATGCCCAGCACCTCCATGCCGGCATGGCAGGCCGCCATGGCGTCCGGTACGGTGGACATGCCCACGGCGTCCGCGCCGAGCACCCTCAGCATGCGGATCTCGGCGGGCGTCTCGTAGCAGGGCCCCGGCATCCAGCAATACACGCCTTCCCGCAGGATCAGGCCCATCCCGCGGGCGGCCTCGCGGCAGATATTCTGCAGCGCCGGCGTGAACACGTGGCTCATGTCTGGGAAGCGGGGGCCGAATTCCTCCATGTTCGGGCCGGTCAGCGGGCTCTGGCCGGTCAGGTTGATGTAATCGGTGATCATCATCAGCTCGCCCGGATGGAAGGACAGGTTGACGCCACCGGCCGCGTTGGTCAGGATCAGCCGCTTGACGCCGAGCAGGCGCAGCAGCCGCACAGGCAGCGCGATCTGCGCCATCTGGATCCCCTCGTACATGTGGAAACGGCCGTTCATGATCAGCACGTGCCTGCCGTTCTTGTCGCCGCCGATGAATTCCCCGGCGTGCCCCGGCGCGGTGCTGGCCGGGAAGCCCGGCAGATCGGTATACGCGATGCGGCTGACATGCTCGAAGGTCTGTCCGTAATCACCCAGGCCGCTGCCCAGCACGACCGCCGTATCCGCGGTCCCGATGACGGCACGCGCTTTTTCAGCGGCCGCCTGGATCTCGCCAAATGTCATCATCCTGTCATTCTCCTTTCATCTGCGGCCAGAAGGATGTGGCGCCGAAGCGCTCCGGAAGGCCAAAGTAATCAGCGATGGTCGCCGCCATGTCCGCGTAGGTGGCGCGGGTGCCCAGGTCCACGGGCCGGTTGATGGAACGCGACCAGCAGAGGATGGGCACATACTCGCGCGTGTGGTCCGTGCCGGAATAGGTCGGGTCGCAGCCGTGGTCGGCGGTGATGATCAGCAGGTCCTCGTCGTTCATCAGGGATGTCAGCTGCGGCAGGCGGCGGTCGAAGTACTCCAGCGCCTCGCCGTAGCCCTGCAGGTCCCGGCGATGGCCGTAGGTGCTGTCGAAGTCCACTAAGTTCACGTAGCACAGGCCCTCGAAATCCTCGCGCATGAACTCCAGCGTCGCGTCGATGCACGCCGGGTTCCCCGCCGCGTGGTTCGAGGCGGTCAGGCCGCGCTCGGCAAAGATATCCTCGATCTTGCCGACGCCCTTCACCTGCAGCCCGGCGGCCTTCAGCACGTCCAGCACGGTGTCCTGCGGCGGCTCCAGGGAAAAGTCCCTGCGGCGGGGCGTACGCGTGAACGCGCCGCTCCTGTCGCCGATAAAGGGACGGGCGATGACGCGGCCCACGCCGTGTTCGCCCACCAGCTGAGCGCGGGCGATGCGGCACATCTCGTACAGACGCTCGATCGGGTAGATCTGCTCGTTGGTCGCGATCTGGAACACGCTGTCGGCGGAGGTGTAGACGATCGGATAGCCGGTCCTCAGGTGCTCCTCCCCCAGCTCGTCCAGGATCACGGTGCCGGACGCGGGCTTGTTGCCCAGGGTCTTCGTGCCGATGGCCTGCTCGAAGCGCGCGATCACCTCTGCCGGGAACCCGTCCGGATAGGTCGGGAAGGCCTTGTTCAGCGTGACGCCGGCCATCTCCCAGTGCCCGGTCGTCGTATCCTTGCCCTTGGAGCGCTCGCACGCGCGCCCGTAGGCGCCGCTCGGATGCGCGACGGGCGGGATGCCCAGGCCCGGCAGGCTGCCCAGGCCCAGCGTACGCATATTGGGAATGCGCAGGCCTCTTTTTTCCTGGATATGTCCCAAAGTATTCGCGCCGACATCCCCATACGCCGCGGCGTCAGGCAGCGCGCCCGCGCCGACGCTGTCCAGCACGATCCACAGTATCCGCCGATTCATATCTGCACCTCCTGTAAACCCTCATGCGGCCCAAGGCCGTATCTGCTATGTATTCTCTATTGTACACTGAAAAGCGCGTTTTGAAAAGGGTGAAGTTGAATGAATTATTCGTTGATCGCTACCGCCGCCTTCGGGCTCGAGGGCATCGTGCACCGTGAGCTGGAGCAGCTGGGCTACGAAGCCCGGACAGAAAACGGCTTTGTCCGCTTCGGGGGCACGCTGGAGGACGCCTTCAAAGCCAACCTGTGGCTGCGGACGGCGGACCGCGTGCTGATCCTGATGGCGGAGGGTCCGGTGATGAGCTTTGAGGACCTCTTCCGCCTGGTCCGCGGCAGCCCCTGGCAGGAGCTGATGCCCCGTGACGCGACGATTCCCGTTTCGTGCAAATGCGCGCGCAGCCAGCTGATGAGCCCGTCCGACTGCCAGGCCATCGTCAAGAAGGCGCTGACGGAAGAGCTGATGGCCTATTACCATATAAGCTGGTGCGCGGAAAGCGGGCCCCGCTTCCCCATCCATATCTCCATCCACCAGAACCAGGCCCGCGTGATGGTCGACACCAGCGGCGACGCGCTGAACAGGCGCGGCTACCGGACCTGGAACGGCGAGGCGCCGCTCAGGGAGACCCTAGCCGCGGCCATGGCGATGCTCTCCGGCTGGCGGGATACCACGCCCCTGCACGACCCGTGCTGCGGCACGGGCACACTGCTGATCGAAAGCGCATTCCTGGCCTCTAACCGCGCTCCCGGCCTGAAACGTTCCTTCCTGATGGAGACCTGGCCCAAGGTGGACCAGAAGCTGCTGGAGCGCTACCGCAACGAGGCCAAAGCCGCGTTCACCCCGGAGAAGCTGCCCGCCATCACGGGCTCGGATATCGACCCGGAAGCGATCGAGCTGTGCAGGAACCATATCCACCAGGCCGGCATGGATGAATACATCCAGGTCAGCGTGACGGACCTCAACGCGCTCCAGCTTCCGGAGGAGAAGGTGCAGTTTCTGGCGAATCCGCCCTACGGCGAGCGCCTCAGCGACCAGAAGCAGTGCCTGGCTCTGTACAAGGGCATGCGCGGCCTGCTGGACCGGCACCCGCAGTCGCACTTAGCGGTGCTGTGCGGCAACCCGTCCTTCGAGCGCGCCTTCGGCCGCAGGGCAAGCAAAAAGCGGCGTTTCTACAACGGCCGCCTCGAATGTGATTATATGCTGTTCTGATCGTCCTCGAACACCGTCTCCGCTTCCGTGAACTCCGGATCCGGAGGCGGCATTTTATCTGTCACCATGATGTGCGCGTCGGTCTGGTTTTCGTAATACTTCTTCCGGATGCCGACCTTGATGAAGCCCAGCGACCGGTACAGGGACTTGGCTGTCTCGTTGTTTTCCCTGACCTCCAGCGTCACGTACTGCACGCCCAGATTGGCGGCGTACTGCAGCAGCGCCCGGGTCAGGGCTTTGCCATATCCGTTTCCCCGCTCTGCGGCGGTGACCGCGATATTCGTGATATGTCCCTCGTCCAGGATGATATGGATACCCGCAAAGCCAATGATCGCGCCCTGCTTGATCGCCACCAGGTAGCGCGCGCAGGGGTTCGCGCTCATTTCGTGTTCAAAGTCCCGCAGACTCCAGGGCGTGGGAAAGGTGGCGCTCTCGATGGCCCAGACGTCCTTCGCGTCCTCCAGGGTCATCCGCCGGATAGTGATGTCATTCATGGCTCGCCCTCTCCACCAGGTTCTTCTGCCGGACCGCCTGGGGCGGCCTCAGGTAGCATGGGCTCAGGTGATCCGCGTCGACTGCCTCGGCGAGCCGCTCGGAGGCCAGCACCGCCCCCGCGGCCGGACGAAGATACGCGTGCGCCGCGTCCGCGAACCGCAGGGAGGGCAGCGCCATGGCCTCCAGCTCCTTGCGGTAAGCCGTCATCCCGTCGCCGGCCGCCAGGATCAGGCGCCCGTCGGCCAGCTCCCGGCACCGTCCGATCAGCTCCGTCAGCGCCAGCGGCTGGTCCTCCAGCAGCCGGCGTCCGGTCAGGCCGTCGAAGGCCGCGCCGTACACCTGTCCGCGGCGGGCGTTCTGCATCGGGCAGATCACGCCGTCGGTCAGGCCCTGGCCGCGGCTCATGGCCTCCAGCGCCGATACGGCGACGCAGGGCTTCCCGAACGCCTTGCCCAGCGCCTTGACTGTGGTCACGCCGATCCTGACCCCGGTGAAGGAGCCGGGGCCGGACACGACGGCAAAGTAATCGGTCTCCTCCGGCTTCAGCCCCGCCTTGGCGTAGGCCTCCTCCGTCATCGGGAGCGCCGCCTCGGAGTGCGTCAGCTGGTTGCTGACCACCGCTTCATAGCGTATTTCCCCGTCCTGCCAGAGCGCGACACCGGCCGTCGGGCCGGAGGTATCCAATAGATAGATCAGCATGGTGTTTTACTCCGTCATCCATCCGCCGACCGGCCTGAAGCCGCCTGTCGGCTCAAAATACACGATCCTGCGTTCTTCATCCAGCGGGATGATCTGTACCGCGAGCCGCTTTTCGGGCAGCAGCTCCGGCGCCTGCTCGGACCATTCGACCAGCGTCACGCCGTCGCCGGGCAGGTGCTCCTCCGCGCCGATGGCCAGCAGCTCCTCCGGGTCCTCGATGCGGTACCAGTCGTAGTGATAGAGGGGCAGCCTTCCCCGGTCGTACACATTCAGGATCGTGAACGTGGGGCTGGGCAGGGTGCCCTCGACGCCCAGTCCGCGAGCGATGCCGCGGGCGAACTCGCTCTTGCCCGCGCCTAACGGCCCGGTCAGCGTGATGACGTCGCCCCGTTCCAGATTCGGCGCTATGCGTGCGCCGATGCCGCGCGTATCCGCGGCCGAGCCGGAGACCGCCGCCCGCGCGATGAACCGGCGCGATTCCTCGTCCGCTTTCGCGGCGTCCCGATCGATCTGCGCTTTCAGGGCCGCCATGTCCGGGAAGGCGCGGATCTCCCGCAGCCGGCTCAGCAGGACGACTGAGGCCCGCTCGCCGTACAGGTCTCCCTGATACCCCGGCAGCCATGTCTCCACGGTCGGCACGCTGCTTTCGTCCGCGGTCGGCCGGGTGCCGATATTCGTGACCCCCGGCAGCAGCTTCCCGTCCTCGGCAGCGAATACGCTGGCATATACGCCATAAGCAGGCAGAGCGCTCTGCTCTGCCTGCAGGTTCGCGGTGGGAAAGCCCGCCAGGTGGCCTTTTCCCCTGCCGTGCCGGATGACGCCGGTCAAAACGACTGTTTCCATAGTTACCCTAAATTCAGTGTTATTTGCGTCCCTTCAGCAGCGGAGAGAGCGGCTTGTAGATGATGCCGGTCACCGCGCTCAGCACGATGCCCTTCAGCAGGTTGAACGGTCCGGTGACGAGCAGCAGCAGCTTCCATTCGCTGTCCACCGCCGCGACGTTCGCGTATTTGATGATGCTGTCCATATCCATATGGAACGCGCCCATATAGAACGGCAGCATGATCCACTTGTTCACCAGGATCGACGTGACGATCATGCAGACCGTGCCGGCGGCCAGGCCGATCATGGCCGTCCTTTTCGTTTTCCTGTGCTGGTAGATCAGGGACGCGGGAATGATCAGCGCCGCGCCCATGATGAAGTCCGCCAGCTCGCCGACGCCCGCTGACGAGGAGTGCAGCAGACCGATCAGGCTCTTGAGCGCCAGGATGATCACGCCGGGCAGCGTGCCCATGGAGAACGCGCCCAGCAGGACCGGGATGTTGGACAGGTCCAGCTTGTAGAAGGCGACCACGGGGATCTCGATCAGGAAGAGGATCGAGGCGATCGCGGTCAGGATCGCCATGCGGGTCAGGTTCGCTGTGCTGAATACGTTGGTTTTGCTGTTTGCTCTGCTGGTCATGGTATACGCCTCCCATATAAATTGCTCGCCCCGAAAGCGTTTCAGAGGCGAGCAAGATACGAAGCGTATCAAAGCTGTCTTCTTCCATCCAGACTGTACTGTCGGTCCCGGAGTTTCACACGGGTCGGCCGATCCGGTTGGGGATCGGTTCGCGGACTTTACCGCCGGTCGGGAATCACACCCTGCCCTGAAAGACACTTTTGGAGAGCTTGCGCGGTTCTTCACCGCGCCTGTATATTATCACCGCTGTTCGCGGCTGTCAATCTTTTTTTACGCCTCCTGCTTGCGGAGCCGGCGATGGCGCTTGCGCTTGCGGGGCGCCTCCTGGAAGATGACACGGTTCGAGCTGGTGCGGCTCTTGACCGCGTTGACCGCCAGGGAAATGCCGACGATGTTCGTCATGAAGTTGCTGCCGCCATAGCTGATGAAGGGCAGCGGGATACCGGTGATCGGCATGAGGCCGACGCACATGGCGATATTCTCGAAAAAATGCAGGAAGAGCATGGCCATCACGCCGATGATGATCAGCTGGCCGAACTTGTCCTGCGTGAAGCGCGCCAGCCAGAGCAGGCGGATCAGCAGGTACAAATACAGCCCGATGACCACGCAGCAGCCGATGAAGCCGAAGGCCTCGCCGAGGCTGGAGAAGATGAAGTCCGTATGGTCCTCGGGCACAAAGTCCAGCTGGCTGATGGAGCCGACCACGAACATGCCGATGCCCCTGAGCCCTCCGGAGCCGATGGACATCTGGGAATACAGGATCTGGTACCCGGCGGAGTTGTAATACTTCTGCGGGTCCAGGAAGGAGAGGATGCGCAGCACGCGGTAATCGGTCGAGTTGGAAAGCAGCGCGTAGCCGAAGAACACGCCGACCGCCGCCAGCACCACCGACAGCAGGAACAGAAAGATGCGGATATCCGCGCCGGAGAAGAAGATCATGACCATGAACATGAAGCCCATGACGATGACGGTGCCTGTTTCGCCCTGGGCCAGCGTGACCACGGCGGGGATGCCGAACAGCATGCTGATGCGCATGAACTCACGGAAGGTGCCCATAGGCTTGTCGCTGGCGGACAGCTCCCTGGCCAGCATCAGCAGGATGGACAGCTTCGCGAACTCACAGGGCTGGATCGTGCGGCCCCAGCCCACCTTCAGCCAGGCGTTGATGCCGGATACGGCGGTCGCCGCCGCCAGCGTGACCAGCAGCAGCCCCAGCACGGCGTAATAGATCAGCCTGGCACGGGCCTTGTAGAAGTCCAGCGGGATGGCGACGACGACGAACACGACGATCAGGGAGACCAGCGTGAAGATCGACTGCCAGGAGGCGGAGTTGGAGTTGACGATGTAGTTGAGCAGCGACAGGTTGGTGCCCTTATCAGGGTCAAAGCTGGCAATGGCGATATTGATGATGCCGAACAGCGCCAGCGCGTAGCTGACCGCCAGCAGCTGCCAGTCCAGGTGCGCCCTCGTTCGGCGATGGGATACTGTATCCATAGCTCACTCCTGTCAGGAATTAGTTGGTGGAGCAATAACATGGTAGAAGCGCGGGAAGCGCACGTTCTGCCCGGCCAGGCGCCGGGCGATACGGGTGACGGCGCGGCGCACGTTCGCGGCGTCGCATTCCAGCGCCGTCTTATGCATCAGGATGCCGCGGTAGACGTCGTAGCTTTCCGGGATCCCGCCGATCAGCGGCAGATCCAGCGCCGCGGCGATGTCGCCGGGGCGTTTTTCCTCCTTCACGCCGATCAGGAAACGGTCGACGCGGTTCAGAATCAGGCCCGCGTGCAGCTGCCTGCGCTCGAACAGCAGGCTGGATACCCGCTCGGCGGCGCGCAGGCTCGCGTCGTCCGGCGTCGCCACCAGGATCGCCTCGTCGGCGGCCTGCCATACGTTCTTCAGTCCCCTGCCGATGCCCGCCGGGCAGTCGATGAGGATGTCGTCATAGCTCTGCCTGGCCTCGGCGATCAGCGAGGCGATGGCCTTCTTGGACATATCGCCCGGCGAAGCCATCTGCGGCGCGGAGAGGAGCCTGAGCGTCTGGCACTGCGGGTGCGGCGTTGCCGCCTCCTCCAGTGTGCAGCGCCACTCCAGCACGTCGCCGGCATCGTAGACGATCAGGTCCTCCATTCCCATCAGCAGGTCGCAGCAGCGGAGCCCCACGTCGCCGTCAAACAGCAGCACCTGGCGGCCCATGCGGGCCAGGGCCAGGGCCAGCGAGGTGGAGACCGTCGTCTTGCCCGTGCCGCCCTTGCCGGATACGATCAAATAAGCGCGTCCCATTCTGGTCCTCCGTTACGGCGTCAGCTCGTTGCCCGCGGTCAGGGAGATGTCCGAGATGACCTTGTTGTTCTCGTTCATCCACCATTCGATCCATTCACGGGCGGCGATAGAGGAATAGCCGCCGGAATAGCCGTTCGGGATGTAGGAGACGAGCGCCAGCTGCGGCTCGTCGAAGGGCGTCAGGCAGACGAACCAGGCGTTGTTCTCGATATCGATCTTGATCTTGCCCACGGTGATCTGGGAGGTGCCCGTCTTCGCCCAGATATCGTTTTGGTACTTCCAGTCCTTGAAGAATCGCTTTGCGGTACCGGTCTCGTCGACCACGCCCTTCATCCCTTTTTTGATGAAGGGCAGGTATTCCTCCACCCCTTCCAGCTTGTTGAACAGCTGGGGCTGGCGCTTGGACAGGATCTCGCCCTCCGGGGAGGTGATGGAGTCGATCAGGGAGAGGTTCCAGACGCTGCCGTCGACCAGGGCGGCCGCATAGCGGACCTCCGCCACGGGGGTGACCAGTGTGATGGACTGGCCGATGGCCATCTGGATCTCCAGGCTGCCGCCCCATTTGATGGTGTTCAGGTAGTTCCACAGGTCGCTCATCAGCGCGGACATGTATACCATGTTGCGCGTCATGGCCAGCTCGTTCATGAAGATCTTCTGCGCTTCCAGGACCCAGTAGTCGGAGCCGGTGTTGATGGCCATGTCCATCAGCTGCTTGATGCAGCGGTTCAGGCGCTCGTCGTCGTAGCTGATGCCGTAGCTGGACGCGAAGTTGCGGATATGCGTCTTGATGGCGTTGGCCACGATGATGGGCGTATCTGTGACCTGGTCCGCCAGCGGGGCGCTGGTATCGTACAGGTTGGTCTGGTTGCCGACGATGCTGCGCAGCTCGCCGTTCAGCTCCACGCCGGTCTTGGTGGTCAGGCCCATCTGCGCGGCGTACTTGTACAGCCGGTCCGTGCCCTCGTCGCCGTACAGATACGAGCCGAGGGTATAGAAGAAGTAATTGCAGGAGTTCGTCAGCCCCTCGACGATGGTCTGGTCGCGGTGCTTCTCGGGGTGGTTGGTCCAGCAGGTCGGCGCTTCAGCCAGGTTGCGGGTGTACTTCATGAAGCGGCCGCCGTCGCTGATCTGCGTGAAGGGCGTAATGACGCCGTTGGTCAGCGCCGCGAGGCCGGTGACCATCTTGAAGGTGGAGCCGGGCTCGGCGCGGGTCTGGATCGCGTAGTTCATGAGCAGGCCGCGCTTGTCGGCCACGATGGCCTGGGCCGCTTCGCCGCCCGCCACCATGGCGTTCAGGTCGTAGGTCGGGTACTGCGCCATCGCCAGGATCTTGCCGTTATGCACGTCCATGACGATCAGCACGCCCTTTTCCGCCAGGCGGACGGGGTCCTCCTCCCAGTCGCGGATGTTGATCTTTTCCTTGTTCGTTTCCAGCCAGTCGCCGTCCTGCATCTTCTCTTCCTGGGTATCGCGGATGTACTCCACGTTCTCCTGGATCGCGCGCTCGGCGCGCTGCTGGTAGGAGGCGATCAGCGTCAGCTTCACGTTGTTGCCGTCCTTCGGCTCCGTATAGCTGATCTGGCGGGTCAGCTTGCCGTTGCTGTCGCGCTCCATGACGCGGCTGCCCTGGCGCTCGGAGATGCAGGCCGTCAGCCAGTTTTCCTGGCTCTTTTCGATGCCGTCCAGGCCGACCTCGTCGTTGAGGGCGTAGCCGGAGGCCTGGTAGTTTTCATAGTAGGAGTTATAGCTCTGGATCTTGCCGGTATAGCCGATGATCTGCGAGGCCAGCGTGGAGCGCGGGTAGATGCGCTTTTCGCCCACCTCGATGGCGATGCCGGGCAGCAGCACGCTGCGGCCCTCGATCTCGCCCACGGCGCTGAAGGCCACGTCCTTGGCGATCACCACGGGCAGGGAGTTGAAGATATTCATCTGCATTTCCGAGTAGACCGCCATGACCTTGAGCATGGTCTCCTCATCCAGCGTCTCCGGGATCTGGTAGCGGGTCTTCAGGCGCTCCAGGCAGGCCTCCGCCGTCGCGTAGCGCGAGGAGGTCAGGTAGTGGTTGGAGCGCCACTGGCTCATACGGGTCGCCGTCGCCTCCTCGGAGATGCCCTTGCCGAAATTGAACACCCAGTCCCCCGTTTCGGGGTCGCGCTCGATGGGGAAGGTGACGGAGATATCGCCGTTGTATTTTTTCAGGATGGAAATGGTCTCGATGATCGCGTCGGTGAACGCCTTGTACTGGGACGTGCTGGACTGGGAATTGTCGCGCTGGAAGGTCACGTTGTAGATCTTCTCGCTCTTGGCCAGGATCACGCCCTCGGCGTCCGTGATCATGCCGCGGGTGCCCTTCAGCACGATGGTCTTGTTGGACCGGGTGCCCGCGCGCTCGGCGTAATAGTCGCCGTTCACGATCTGCAGGCGGTACAGGCCCGCCACCAGCATCACGCCGCTCAGGATGATCCCCGCCAAAAACACCAGATAGCGGGCGGTCATGTTCGCCGTTCGTTCTTTTCTGCTGTGCTTATGCTTCACGCCTGTTCACCTTCATTCAAATAGCCGGGCCGGTTCCGCCTGCCCAGCACCTTCAAAAACGCCCTGTACGGCAGCATCAGCACGATGGCGACCGCGACCGTATAGAGGGAAGAGGCCAGCGCGCGGAAGATGTGTCCGCTGTCCAGGCCGAAGTCGGAGATGTAGCCGTAGACCACCTGCACCGCATTGAACAGGATCGCCGCCGTGAACGCGCACAGCGGGATGCGCAGGTACGGGTTCATGTTCTCGTCCCTGCGGAAAAACTGCACGACCCTCCTCACGCCGTTGGAGATCTTGTTGAGATACAGCGCCCTGAGGCGGGTGACCTCATGGTTCTGCCGTTCCATGGCCACGGCCAGCTTGCGGCGCTCGCGCTGGCGGTCGGAAAGATCCGCGAACCACTGCGCGCACAGCATGGTGATGATGGGATAGCTGAGCAGGTACAATACCGGCACGCTGGAGAGCATGCACTCCATCAGGATGCCGATGATGCACCCGGCGCAGAAGGCGGCCTTCTTCCCGTAGCTCACCGTGATAATGGCGATGCCGGCCAGGCAGGCGTTCGCCGTGACCGGGCCGATATACAGATGCCGCATCACGCAGACGTCCAGGAGATAGCTGATCAGCGTCAGGATGACGACGCGCAGCGGCCGGATCAACTGCTTCAATCCTCTTCTTCCTCCTCAAAATGCTGCGCGTCCATATCGAACTCGGGAATGGGCGTCGGCGTCGGCACCGGCGTCGGGCTCGGGGTCGGGCCCACCGGCGTCGGCGTGGAACGGTTGTACTCCAGGTTCGGTTCGGGAGAGCGCGTCGCCACCGTGAAGCCCGGCGTGGGAGACAGCTCAGCCGTGGGCGCGGGCGTCTCGGTCACCTCGGGCTCCGGCGTCGTCTCCTCCGCGGGGATCGGCGTCGTCAGGCCCGCTTCCTCGAAGCTGGTGCCCACGCCGGTCGCGAATTCCGGCAGTGGGCGCGCCGTGGACAGCGGCACCAGCGTGGTCTGGATGCTGGTATCGTTGCTCAGCTGCGCCGTTTCCGCGTAGGACGGGATATAGCGGTAGATGATCACATACTCGAGATGCTGGAAATCGACGATGGGCTGGATGACCACATACTGCTTGTTGTCCTCCATGCCGCGGGTGCTCTCGCGCACGGTGCCGATGGGGATCCCCTTGGGGAACGGCATGCCGACGCCCGAGGTGACCACGATATCGCCGGTGCGGGGCAGGTGGTTCTCAGGCAGGTAGTACATGCGGCACAGCGCTTCGCCGGTCAGGCCGTAGGTGCCCTTGACGGAGCCCTGGTCCCGGCTGGATTCCATGAGGGCGGGAATGGTGGTGTCGCTGTCGATGATCGTCGCCACCTTGCAGCTGGCGCCGCGCACGTCGTAGGTATAGCCCACCAGGCCGCCGCTGTAGACCACGGCCATATAGTTCTGCACGCCGTCCCGGGTGCCCTTGTCCAGCTCCAGGGTAGAGAAATAGTTGCCCGTGTCGTGGCCGATGACCGTCGCGGACAAAGGATGCATGGCCTCGTTGCCGATGCTCTCCATGCTCAGGTCCTGATACGCGTTCAGGCGCGCGGCGTACTCGTCGGCCAGCATGGCCTGGTCCTGCAGCTCCTCCAGCTTGAGCAGCGCCTGCTCGTATTCGTATTCCAGGTTGCTGCGGTATTTCATGGCGCGGAAATAGCCCGTGACCCAGCTGATGCCACGGGAGACCCCGTTCTGGATCGGGGTCATGATATTGGAGATGATCTCCGCCGGCTTGTCCAGGATCGGCTGGTCGAAGAAATTCCCCAGCAGCATGATCACGATCACGATCAGCAGCAGGGCGCTTCCGCCGAAGATCATCACGTTCCGGCCGAAGCTCCCGCGCCGCTCCTTCGCTTTCCGCTGCTTACGCTCTTTCTTTGCCATTCGTCTTACTCCTCAGTATCGTCGCGCAGGAACGCGCTGCGCACGATCCGGTGAAGCATGTCGAAATTCTCCGTGAGCTGGCCCACGCCGACCGCCGAGCAGGACAGCGGATCCTTGGCCAGGTAGACCTTGATGCCCAGCTCGGAGGCGATGTACTGGTCGAGCCCGAACAGGAGCGCGCCGCCGCCGGTCAGGTGGATGCCGTCGCGCATGATGTCGCTGCAGAGCTCCGGGGGCGTGCGCTCCAGCACGAACTGGATCGCCGCGAGGATCGCGTCGCAGGTCGGCTTCAGCGCCTCGTAGATCTTGGTGCTCGAGATCTCCGCGGTCTGCGGCAGGTTGGTGATCAGGTCGCGTCCGCGGATCAGCGCCTTGCGCTCCTCCTTCAGCGGCAGCGCGGCGCCCAGGTCCATCTTGACCTCCTCCGCGGTGCGGTCGCTGATGAGCATGTTGAAATCTCTCTTGATATACGCGGCCACCGCCTCGTCCATCTTTTCCCCGCCGATGCGCACGGAGCGGGACACCACGATGCCGCCCAGGGAGATGACTGCGGCCTCTGTCGTGCCGCCGCCGATATCCACGACCATGCTGCCCACCGGCTCAAATACGGGCAAGCCGGAGCCGAGGGCCGCCGCGAACGGCTTTTCCAGCAGGTTGAGGCCGTTCTTGCGCACGCCAGCGTACAGGGCCGCCTGGCGCACGGCGCGGCGCTCGATGGGCGACATGCGGCTGGGGATCGTCACGATGGCGCGCGGCTTCACCAGCCGGGAGACGCCGATCGCCTTGCGCATGAAAAAGTGCAGCAAATATTCCGCCATCTCGAAATCGCGGATCATGCCGTCCGTCAGCGGGCGGACAGCGGAGACCTCGCCGGTCGTGCGGCCCAGGAGCGCGCGCGCGTCCTCGCCGATCGCTTTGACGGCGTGCTTGCCCTGGCTGTCCACCACCAGGATGGTCGGCTCGTTGATCACGATCCCTTTTCTGCGTACATGCACCAGCGTATTGGATGTACCCAGGTCGATTCCGATATCAGGCGCAATGATTGCCATAGTCTCTATCTTCCAATCCCATCGTCAATGATTATTGATATTGCCGAGCAGCCCGCGCACCGTGGCAAGCGGAAGCCCGATCACGTTGGAATAGCTGCCCTCGATCCTGTCGATATAATACCCGGCCCGGCCCTGCACCGCGTACGCGCCGGCCTTGTCGTAGGGCTCGCCCGTGGCGATATAGGCTTCGATCTCCTCCGCCGTCATTTCGACAAAATGCACATCCGTCACCGCGCAGGCGGTGCGGACGGTCCCGTCGTCCGCGATCAGCGCGACGCCGGTATACACCTGATGCCAGCGCCCGTTCAGCTGTTCCAGCATACGCCGGGCCTCGCCGGCGTCCTTCGGCTTTCCGAAGACCCGGCCGTCCACATACACCACCGTATCCGCGCCGAGCACGGCGCGCCCGGGATGGAGCTCCCACACCGCTTTCGCCTTGGCGACCGCGTTATGCACGGTCACCTCGTCCGGCAGGCCTTCCTTGATCTCCGGCGCGTGAGCGCTTTTCACCGTGAACGTGATCCCCGCCTGTGTCAGCAGCTCTTTCCGCCTGGGCGACTCGGAGGCTAAAATCAGTGGTCCGGTCATATTTCCTCCCTGTACAGTTCAGTTTTGTCCCGTCGAGTACCGCTGAACCGCCGGGAGAGTTATTATAGCACAATTCACCCTTCCCGTACAGAGAATCGGTGAGATTTAACAAATAGCGAATAGCGGGTTAACGCTGGCGCGGCGCGTCATCCGGGAAATGTCTATTTGCCGGAGTAAAACAATCTTTGCAGAAACTCCGCGGGCGTATAGGCTGGAACCGCGCTTTTCAGATAGTCTTTTATACTTCTGGTGATGATGCAGTCCGCGTGGATGCGCATTGCGGTCGAGGCTTGCACGGCGTCTTCGTAGTCGTTCCGCTTCATCCCGGCCGCTTCCGTCAAATCGGTAATTTCCAGGTCAGTGAAATGAAAGATGAGCGTCAGCTTCTTTAACACCTCCTGGACACCGTCCGGATCCAGTTCTTTTCGCATGACATAGACCAGATCGGCAAAAGTCAGCGCGGAAACGAAGCCTTCGACCCGCTCGGTTTCGCACAGCTTCCAGATCTTTGAAGAGGCGTCAAGGTACGGCTCACGGCCCTGTAAAACATCCAGGATGATACTTCCGTCAATCAGCGCTCTCATACTTCGCTTTCAGCCTCTCTTCCCTTGCCAGATCCAGGTCCGCGTTTTCAGACAGGATGCCGGTCAGGGAATCGGTCAGGTATGATACGGCCGCTCTCCTCGGGATAAACCGCCCGACTTCTTTTCCATTTCGGGTGACGATCACTTCGCCGCCATTCATCACGATATGGAGATATTTTCCGAAGTTATTCTGCATCTCCGTCGATGTTGCCGTCGCAATCGCTTCGCTCATGCCGCTGCCTTCTCTCGTTTAGCTAATTTGATTATGCCATAAATTAGCTAAAAGTGCAATAGGGTCGAAAGAATCAGCATCAGCGGATGATGCCCCCGCCCAGGCAGACCTCCCCGTCGTAGAGCACGGTGCTCTGGCCGGGGGTCACCGCGCGCTGGGGCTCGTCGAAGGTCAGCCGCAGCAGGCCGTCGCCGCCCAGCTCCGCCGTACAGGCCTGGTCGGGCTGGCGGTAGCGCACCTTGGCCGTCAGGCGGCAGGGCGTATCCACCGGCAGCGCCTGGCGGATGAAGGTGACCTGCTCGCACTCGCATTCCCCGCGGTACAGGCGAGCGTCGTCCTCGCCCTGCACCACGACCAGGCGGTTGCGCGCCAGGTCCTTGTCCACGACAAAATAGCGCCGGCCGTCCCCGCCGCCGCCGATGCCCAGCCCGCGCCGCTGGCCGATGGTATAGTACATCAGCCCGTCGTGCCTGCCGACCACGGTGCCGTCCGGCAGCACGATATCGCCGGGCTGCGCGGGCAGGTACTGCGCCAGGAACTGCTTGAAGCGGCGCTCGCCGATAAAGCAGACGCCGGTCGAATCCTTTTTTTCACTGACCGGCAGCCCGGCCTTCTTCGCGCGCTGACGGACCTCGGCCTTCGTCATGCCGCCCACGGGAAAGACGCTCTGCAGCAGCTGCTCGGCCTTGAGCATGTACAGGAAATAGCTCTGGTCCTTATTGGGATCGACGCCCTTGAGCAGGTCGCCCAGCCCGTTGGTGCGCACAAAGTGGCCGGTCGCCATTCTGACCGCCATCAGGCTGCGCGCGTAGTCCAGGAACGCCTTGAACTTGATCTCCCGGTTGCACAGCACGTCCGGGTTCGGCGTCCGCCCGGCGCGGTATTCATTCAGGAACAGCGTGAACACGCGGTCCCAGTATTCCTTCGCGAAGTTCACCGAATAATAAGGGATGCCGATCAGCTCGCAGACCCGCTGGACGTCCTGCCAGTCGCTTTCCGCGGTGCAGACGCCGTTCTCGTCCTGCTCGTCCCAGTTGTTCATGAACACGCCGATCACCTCGTGCCCCTGCTCCTTCAGCAGGAGCGCGGCCACGGACGAATCGACGCCACCGGACATCCCCACGACGATCCTCATGCCCAGAAGCCTCCCCGGACCAGGTATTCAGGAAGCAACCGGTTCAGCTCCCCAATGACGGCCTCCACGCTCCGGGAGGCGTCGATGGTCAGGTAGCGGTCCGGCTCCTGCTCCGCCAGCCGGTCAAAGCCCTGGGCGGCGCGCTCGAAGAACTCCCGCTTCTCCCGCTCGATGCGGTCCGGCTCCGATTCCGCCAGCCGCCGGCGCAGCGAGGTTTCCGCGTCCAGCCGCAGGTAGACCGTGATATCCGGCATGCACAGCTCCATCGCCTTTTGGTTGTAAGCGCGGATCGCGTCCATGCCCAGGCCGCGGCCCTCGCCCTGGTAGGCCAGGGAGGAATCCACATACCGGTCGCTGATCACGGCGCAGCCGCGGCGCACGGCCGGCAGGATCACGTCGTGCGCGTGCTGGTACCGGGACGCCGCGTAGAGCAGCGCCTCCGCCGTCGCGGTCATCTCGCCGTTTTCCTTGGACAGGAGCAGCTCCCGGATCTTCTCAGAGATCGGGCAGCCGCCCGGCTCCCGCGTGTGCACCACCGGGTAGCCGTACTGGCGCAGCAGCGTTTCCAGGCGATTCGCCACAGTGGTCTTGCCGCAGCCGTCCAGCCCCTCCAGGGAGATGAACACGCCCCGGGATTCAGGCACCGAACCCAGCAGCGCCTCGCTCAGCGCCGCGACGTCGGGCACGGAAGGCATGGCCTCCGGCCGCCAGTCGCCGCCGAAGCCGTACTGTACGTGGATGCCTTCGATGCCCGCCTCCGCCGCGCCGGTCATGTCGTCCTCCGTATCCCCCACCATCACGGCCCTGCCGGGATGCCGGGCAAGGACGCGGGCGATCAGCACGGACTTCTGGTTGGTCACCGCGTTGGGCTGGGAGCCCTCCACCTGGTCGAACAGGTGATAGACGCCGAAATGCTTCAGGATGCTTTCCGTGATCTTTTGGGGCTTGCCGGTGGCCACGGCCAGGTACGCGCCCTGGCGCCGGAGGGCCGTCAGCAGCGCGCGGATGCCCGGATACAGGTTGTTCTCCAGGTATCCGATGACCTCGTGGCGCTCCCGGTACAGGCGGGTCGCCTCGGCGCTGTCCGCGTCGGTCATGCCGCAGAAGCGCTGGAAGCTCATCCTGAGCGGCGGGCCGATGAACCGCCGCAGGTCCCCGGGGACGGGCCGTCCCATCTTGCCCAGCGCATACCGGATGGACGCGGTGATGCCCTCGCTGTTGTCGCTCAGGGTGCCGTCCAGATCAAAAATCACTGTATCAAACAAAGCCTTCACCTCGAAAAAAGCTCTGTGCAGCGTCGTTTTGCACAGAGCGGAATGAACAGGACATGTTGGCGCGGGATCCCGCGCCGCTTACAGCATTACTCCACCGCGATCAGGTAGAAATACAGGGGCTGGCCGCCGTTCTGGATATCCACGTCGCAATCGGGATAGAGCTCGGCGAACTCGTCCGCCAGCGCCTGCGCGTCCTCCTTGCTGGTATCCGCGCCGTAGTACAGGGTGATCAGGCTGTCGTCCTCGGTCACGATCTGCCCGGTCACGGCGATGGCCACGTCGCGGACGCTGTCGCCCTTGTCGGTCACCTTGCCGTTCGCCAGGCCGATTATATCGCCCTGCTTGATATGCAGCTCCTCGAACTCGCTGTCGCGCACGGCGTAGGTGATGGCCGCGGTCCGCACGTTTTCGGCGGCCTGGCTCATCTTCTCGGTGTTCTCCTCCGGAGACAGGTCCGGCTGGAAGGCGACCGCGGCGGCGATGCCCATGGCCACGTTCTTGGTCGGGATCACGATCACGCGGCCCTCGGAGATCTCAGCCGCCTGCTGCGCGGCCAGGATGACGTTGCCGTTGTTCGGGAACACGAAGACCGTTTCCGCTGAGACGGATTCGATGGCCTTCGCCAGGTCCTCGATGGAGGGGTTCATGGTCTGCCCGCCCTCGACGATGGCGTCGATGGCCAGGTCCTTGAAGATCGCGGAGAAGCCCTCGCCCAGGGACACGGCGATCATGCCGTAGGGCTTCTTTTCCTTCGGTGCCTCCGGCTGCGCTTCCTCGGCAGGCTCGTCAGGCTGGGCGGCCACCTTCAGGTTCGTGACCTCCAGATCGACGAGATCGCCCAGGATCTGGCCGTACTGCAGCGCCTTGCCCGGGTCGTTGGTCTGCACCCGCACGCCCAGGCGCTTCAGGTCGCCCTCGATGTTCAGGCAGTCGCCGATGCGGTTCAGCTGGCGCTTGAGCAGGTCGATATCGGACTGCACGGCCTTTTTGCCGATGTTCACGATAGAGTAGCGCACGCCGTACATATAGGCGCTCTGGGCCCAGCCGGTCTCCGCGGCCGCCTGCTGCTGGTCCGCGGCCGCCTGTTCCTCGGCGTCGGCTACGTCGATGGACTCGCCCCTGAGCGCCGCGGCGTAGCCCGTATAGATATGCATCAGGCCGCGCCCGCCGGCGTCGACGACGCCCGCCTGCTTGAGCACCGGCAGCATGTCCGGCGTCCGCTGCAGGATCGCCTCTCCCGTGCTCAGGATGTTATTAAACAGGGCCTCATAGCTGTCCGGCTCCTGCTCCGCCTGCTTGACGGCTTCCTCCGCGATCACGCGGGCTACCGTCAGGATAGTGCCCTCCTTGGGCCGCATGACGGCCTTGTACGCCGTATCCGCGCCGCGCTTCAGCGCCGCGGCGAACTGGGTCGGCGTGATGGCGTCCACCCCGTCCAGCGCCTTGGCAAAGCCGCGGTACAGCTGGCTGGTGATGACGCCGCTGTTGCCGCGTGCGCCCCTCAGCGCGCCTTTGGCCAGTGCGGCGGCGGCCTCGCCGGCGTTGGAATACTCCTTGGCGTTGACTTCCTTGACCGCAGAGGTCATGGTCAGGGTCATATTTGTACCCGTGTCGCCGTCAGGCACCGGAAATACGTTGAGCGCGTCCACCTTCTCGCGGTTCTTTTCCAGCAGGGAGGTGCCGGCCAGCACCATTTCCCTGAGCATCAAACCGTCGATCGTACTAACCTCAATCATTATACGCGAATTCCTTCCACAGAAATGTTGACACCGCGCACCTTCACGCCGGTCATGCTTTCCAGCTTGTACTTGACGACCTCGACGATGGTCTTGCAGACCTCGGACACGGAAACGCCGTACTCGACCACGATGTACAGGTCCACGCTCAGCTGGTCGTCGACCATGCGGATCTGCACGCCCTTGCTCAGGTTTTCCCGTCCGAGCCATTCCACGATGCCGTCTTTCGCCCGCTTGGAGGACATGGCAACGATCCCGTAGCATTCCAGGGCCGCGTATCCAACGACCTTGAGCAGCACGTCTTCGGAAATATAAATGGTGCCAACATCCGTCTTAATCTTGCATTCCATACCTTCGCCCTCCAATCATCAGAAAGATACGCATACAGTATACACGCTTTTTTTCATTTGTGCAACAGCGAAGTTTCAACGCGGCAGGGAAGACGGAGCGAGGACGGAGGAATGAGGAGTGAGGAGTGAGGAGTGAGGAGTGATGAGTGATGAGTGGCGGAAGAAACACAGTTCACCAGTTCACCATTGTCGTATAGAGCGCTGCCGCACTCTATACTCTGTGGTTCACTGGGACTTCACCGGCCTTCATCGCCCACTGGGCGCGGCCGCTTCCGTACCCTCGGCTCCGCCTCAGAGGTTTCTTTAATTGTTGCGGCGCTTCGCGCGAGATGGTTTTTGCTACAGATATTTCGCGCTGCAAACTGAAAGGACGCCATTTTCGCGTCCGAGCGTCCGGTCCTGCGCCAATCCTTAAATCTTCGTAATATTATGGACTTTCCCGCGATAATTCTGTATAATGTACTCACCTTGTTTTGTGACCCTGAGTTTATCGTAAGGGAGGCGATTTTCCGCATGGTGTATGATCTGCAGAAGGCCAGCATGTGGAAAAGAATCTCCGCTTTTTTGTTTGACATCATCCTGACCGGCGTGATCACCGTGCTGTTCGCGTTCCTCCTCTCCTGGGCCACGGGATACGACGGCTGGCAGCAGACCTTCACCGCGCGGTACGGAGGCATCGAGGACGAGTACCAGGTCAAGCTGGACGTCTCCTATGAGGAGTACCAGGCGCTGACCGAGGACCAGCTGACCGAGCTGAACGCCGCCTACGAGGCGCTCAGGCAGGACGAGACCGCCATGAAGGCCTACCAGATGATCCGCACCCTGTCGCAGCTGATCGTCAGCCTGTCCATCCTGCTGGGCATCCTGCTGTGGGAGTTCGTCCTTCCCCTGAAGCTGGGCGACGGGCGCACCCTGGGCAAGAAGATCTTCGGCCTCGCGCTGATGCGCACGGACGGGGTGCGCGTGAACACCGTGACGCTGTTCGTACGCGCGTTTTTAGGCAAGTATACCATCGAGATCATGATCCCGGTGCTCCTCATCATGATGACCTACTGGGGCGCCATCGGCATCATCGCGCCGATCATCCTCGCGCTGATCCTGATCGTCGAGCTCGGCGTGATGTTCTTCACGCCGACGAATTCCATGATCCATGATCTTCTGGCCAACACGGTCGTCGTCGACTACATGAGCCAGATGATTTTTGATACCCCCGAAGCCATGATCGCCTACAAGGAAAAAATCGCCGCGGAGCAAGCGCTCAGGGAAACCTACTGAGCCGAACAGAAGGAGGTACGGTGCGTCCATGAAAGTCGTCCTGCAGAACCTGACCAAGATCTTTCCCAGCCGCAACAAGAGATCCAATGAGGAAGTCGTCGCTGTCAACAGCTTCAACTTCGAGATCCCGGACGGCAAGCTGATCGGCCTGCTGGGCCCCTCCGGCTGCGGCAAAAGCACCACCCTGTACATGATCAGCGGCCTGCTGAAGCCCAGCAGCGGCAAGATCTTCTTCGGAGACGACGACGTGACCGAGCTGTCCACGGAGAACCGCGGCATCGGCCTGGTGTTCCAGAACTACGCGCTCTACCCGCACATGACGGTCAAGCAGAACATCATGTTCCCGCTGGAGAACCTGAAGGGCGCGGACAGGCCCACGAAGGAGCAGATGCTTGAGCGCGCCTACGAGGCGGCCAGGCTGGTGCAGATCGACCAGCTGCTGGACCGCAAGCCCAGCGAGCTTTCCGGCGGCCAGCAGCAGCGCGTGGCCATTGCCCGCGCCCTGGTCAAGATGCCGCGGGTGCTGCTGCTGGACGAGCCGCTCTCCAACCTGGACGCGCGCCTGCGCCTGCAGACCCGCGAGGAGATCCGCCGCATCCAGAAGGAGACCGGCATCACCACCATCTTCGTCACGCACGACCAGGAGGAGGCCATGAGCATTTCCGACCTCATCGTGGTCATGAAATCCGGCCTCGTGCAGCAGATCGGCAAGCCGCAGGATGTGTACGACAACCCCGCCAACCTGTTCGTCGCCCGCTTCCTGGGCACGCCGCCCATCAACGTGTTCAACGGCAGGGTACAGGCCGGGAAGGTGTACATCGGCGACGCGGCCGTGCTGGAAGCCGCGGGCGTGCCCGACCAGGAGGTCTATATCGGCGTGCGCCCGGAGGGCTTCAACGTGGCCGAGGACGGCCCGCTGGTCTGCCAGCTCAGGGACATCGAGGTCATGGGCCACGCCACCAGCTTCCTCAGCAGTCACGAAGCCTCCATCAATCCTGTCATCCGCACCCTGAAGGATGCCGACAGGCATATCACCGTCGAAGGCGACACGATCCGTTATTCACTGAAGCCGCACAAGACCTTCCTGTTCAGGCATGACGACGCCGCGGAGCGCATCGAGTGTGAGGTGAAGTAAATATGGTCGAAAGCAAACAGCAATGGAAGGCCTGGCTGTACCTGGCACCGGCGATCGTGCTGCTGCTCGTGTTCACCGTATGGCCCATCATTAACACGGTCGCCATGGCCTTCATGGAGGATTACAGCGGACTGGCCAACATCGGCGGCGAGACCTCCTTCCGTGTCGGCCTGGGCAACTTCACCAAGGTCGCCCAGAACGCTGATTTCCAATCGGCGCTCCGCAATACGATGCTGCTGTGCCTGATCACCGTGCCGGTCTCCACCGTGCTCGCCCTGCTGATCGCGGTCGCACTGCATGCCATCAAGCCCCTGCAGAAAGCCCTGCAGACCATCTTCTTCCTGCCCTACGTCACCAACTCCATCGCCATCGGCATGGTCTTTGCCGCCATGTTCAACGTGATCGGTTCGGTAGGCACCCGCAGGCCGCTGATCAGCAGCTACGGCATCATCAACGACGTCATCCGCTTCTTCGGCGGCAATTGGGTGAACTGGATCAACAGCGGCTCGGATTACTGGGCCAACATGTTCGTGCTGATCGTCTATATCGTCTGGAACGCCCTGCCCTTCAAGATCCTCATCCTGCTGGGAGGCCTGACCAGCATCAACAAGCAGTACTATGAAGCCGCCAAGGTGGATTCCACCCCCCGCTGGCGCGTGCTGTGGCGCATCACCGTCCCGCTCCTCTCCCCGATGCTCGCCTACGTGATCATCACCGGCTTCATCGCCGGGTTCAAGGAATATACAAGCATCGTCGGTATATACGGTGAGAGCATGGGGCCTGTCCATGCCCCGCACCGGCTGAATACCATGGTCGGGCTGATCTATGATTCCCTGGCCAGCAACAACCAGGGGCGCGCCAGTGCCGCCGCCCTGATCCTGTTTGGCATCATCCTGGTGGTCACGCTGATCAACCTCTGGGTGAGCAAAAAACGGGTTCATTATTGAGGAGGTGAGTGCGATGGCAGAGCAAACCACACGGGTCATGCAAGCCCGCGATATCCAGAAGACCTCCATACAGCAGAAGATCGGCGCCTTCCTGGGGAAAGCAGGCATCTATCTGTTCCTGTTCATCATGGCGGGCATCGTACTCTTCCCCTTCTACTGGATGATCAACTCCTCCCTCAAGTCCCTGACGGAGTACCGCCTGAGTCCGCCCACCTTCTGGCCCCAGCAGGTATTGTGGACCAACTACGCGGACGCCTTCACCACCGCCAATCTCGGCACCCTGTTCAAGAACACCATGATCGTCGGCATCGTGAGCACCCTGCTCTCCCTGGTGATCACCGTGCTGTCCGCCTTCGCCTTCGCGCGGCTGGAATTCAAGGGCAAGGAGCTCCTGTTCGCGGCGCTCCTGGCTACCATGATGATCCCCGGTGAGCTGTTCACGATCACCAACTTTGCCACTGTCACCAACCTGGGGTGGCGCAACACCTATACGGTACTGATCGTCCCCTTCCTGGTCAGCGTGTTCTACATCTACCTGCTCAGGCAGAACTTCCTGCAGATCCCGAACGAACTGTATCTGGCCGCCAAGGTGGACGGCACCAGCGACATCAAATACCTCTGGAAGGTCATGGTGCCCCTGTCTCTGCCCACGCTGATCTCCATCACGATCCTCAAGATGATGGGCGCCTGGAACAGCTATATCTGGCCGCGCCTGGTCGCCAATGACGAAGCCCACCGCCTGATCACCAACGGCTTGAGGAACGCTTTCACCGATACCACGGGCGATGTCAATTACCCGGTACAGATGGCCGCTGTGGCCCTGGTATCGCTCCCCCTGTTCCTGGTCTTCGTGTTCCTGCGCAAGTATATCATGTCCGGCGTCAGCCGCAGCGGCATCAAAGGCTGATTGATATCGGTATCCTGGCAAAAGCCTGATACATACAATACTACATCCACAAATGGAAGGAAGGAAACCAAGATGAATAAGCTTGTATCCCTGCTCCTGGCGCTCATGATGCTGCTGGGCATCGCCGGCATCGCGTCCGCCGAATCCGCTCCCGCCTATGACGGCAGCGAAGTCACCATCACCTTCTATCACACGATGGGCAGCAACCTGACGACCGTGGTGGACCAGTACATCGCTGAGTTCAACAAGCTGTATCCGAACATCCATGTGCAGTATACCTCCGTGGGCAGCTATGACGACGTGCGCGATCAGGTATCCACCGAGATCACCGTCGGCACCCAGCCCAACATCGCCTACTGCTATCCGGACCATGTGGCCCTGTACAACCTGGCCAAGGCCGTGCAGACCCTGGACGGCTACATCGACAGCACTGCCGAAGTCACCCGCGCGGACGGCACCACCGAGATCCTGGGCCTGACCGCGGAGCAGAAGGCCGACTTCATCGAAGGCTACTACAATGAAGGCCTGCAGTTCGGCGACGGCAAGATGTACACTATGCCGCTCTCCAAGTCCACCGAGGTCCTCTATTACAACAAGACCTTCTTCGACGCCAACGGTCTGAAGGTCCCCACCACCTGGGACGAGGTCGCTGAGGTCTGCGAGAAGATCCTGGCCATCGACCCCATGTCCATCCCGCTGGGCTATGACTCCGAAGGCAACTGGTTCATCACCATGACCGAGCAGCTCGGCACGCCCTACACCAGCGCCACCGGCGACCATTTCCTGTTCAACACGCCTGAAAACCAGGCCTTCATCAAGGAATTCCGCGAGTGGTACCAGGAAGGCTATCTGACCACCCAGAAGCTGTACGGCGCCTACACCTCCGGCCTGTTCACCTCCACCTCCGAGATCAAGAGCTACATGTCCATCGGCTCCTCCGCCGGTGCTACCTACCAGCGTCCCGCCAAGGGCGATGACGGCAACTATCCCTTCGAAGTGGGCATCGCCACCATCCCCCAGGCAAATCCCGACAACCGCAAGGTCATCTCCCAGGGCCCCAGCGTCTGCATCTTCAAGAAGGCCAACGAGCAGGAAATGATCGCTTCCTGGCTGTTCGTGAAGTACCTGACCACCACTGTTGACTTCCAGGCTGAGTTCTCCATGGCCTCCGGTTATGTGCCGGTCATCAAGTCCGTGGCCCAGAACCCCGCTTACGCTGAATTCCTGGCGAAGGCCGACGGCGGCGACTACGTGTCCGCCCTGAGCGCCAAGGTCTGCCTTGAGCAGGAAGACGCCTACTACACCTCTCCCGCGTTCAACGGCTCCTCCACCGCCCGTGACGAGGTCGCCGGCCTGCTGACCAAGTGCCTGACCATCCCCGACGGCACCGATGTTGACGCCGAGATCCAGAAGGCCTTCAACGAAGCTGTGGAAAAGTGCAACTACAGCCTGTAAGGCCGTGAAACGTCAAAACGTTTTATGCCTGATGCTCCTGGCACTGCTGATCCTGTTCAGCTGTGCCGGAGCCGCGGCAGAGACCGCTGAGACCGATTACGCAGCCGCTGTGCAGCCTGATACCGCCGGCCAGACGCTGCAGGCCGAAGCCACCGTATACCTCTATGTCGATGGAGACACGACGCACTTTTCCATTCCCGGCTGGCCGGACAACGGCATCCTGAAGGCCCGGTACATCGGCTGCAACACCCCGGAATCCAGCGGCAAGATCGAGGAATACGGCAAGGCCGCCACCCGGTTCACCCGTGAAAGACTGCAGAGCGCCGAAAAGATCCTGATCGAATCGGATACGGCCACTTGGAATCGGGATACGACCGGAAGCCGCTATCTCGTATGGGTCTGGTACCAGCCGCCCGGGGAAACAGCCTACCGCAATCTGAACATCGAGTTGCTGCAGAACGGGCTGGCCATCGCCAATTCCTCCGCGCAGAACCGTTACGGCGATACCTGCATGGCTGCCATTGCCAGCGCACGGGCGCTCAAGAAGAACATCTATTCCGGTCAACCGGATCCAGACTTCTTTTACGGTGACGCGATCGAGGTCACGCTGCGCGAGCTGCGCCTGAATCCGGAGGAATACGAGGGCAAGAAGGTCGCCTTCACAGCCGTCATCACCGCGAACCACAGCAATACGGTGTATCTGGAAAGCTATGATCCGGAAACAGAAATGTACTACGGTCTGCCCGCCTATTATGGCTTCAACATGAGCGGCGGCGGACTGGAAGTGCTGAGGATCGGCAATGAAGCCCGCATCATCGGCACCATGCAGTACTATGAAGCCGGCCAGGCCTGGCAGGTCTCCGGCATGACCTACCGCATGATGAAGCCGGATGATCCCGGCAACATCCAGGTCGTCAGCCAGGGGCATGAGCCCGCCTGGACGCAGATCGATTCAGACGCCTTCGAGACTGAAAAAGTCATTGAGACCGATGAAGGCGCTGTGACCTGGGATCTCGCATATCTGCTGCTGGATACTTCCGTATCCTTCAGCGGCTACGCCGAGGTCGTGGACAACGATATCAACGGCCTCTACTGTCTCGAAATGTCCGACTGCGGCGAAGAGTTCATCAAAGCATATGCCTCTGCGCTGCCGGATCAGGAGATCGGCGATCATGTCATCAACGTGCACGGCTTCGTGCACCAGTATGACGGTAACTACTGCATCCGTGTCTTCAACAAGGACAATATCACCTTCCTGGACTAACACAAAGGAGAATGAACATGAAAAAACTGTTTGCACTGCTTCTGGCGCTGTGCCTGGTGCTGAGCATCGGCGCTGCCGTCGCTGAAGAAAACCAGGGTCTCAAGGATGCTCGCAGCTACATCAACCTCATGTACAAGAACAAGCCCCAGAGCACCCCGAAGGACTATGAACTGGTGGGTTCCGTGCCTTCTGACGGTGATCCCTACATCGTTGAGTGGACCACCGATTCCGACACCATCACCGTCACCCGCCTCGACAACGGCATGGTAAAGATCGACGTGGATGAAGACAACACCAAGGAAGTGCACTATGTGCTGACCGCCACCATCACCGACGGCACCGACAGCCTCTCCATCTCCTTCGACCGCTTCGTGCCCGCCGCCATCAACCTGGACATCTTGACCGAAGAAGAGATCGTTGAAGTCGCCTACACGCTGGAAGACCAGGCCAAGCTGCCCGGCGCCACCGCGCTGCACGGCAAGGTCGTGGCCATCCCCTCCGCCTACAGCGAGCAGTACGGCAACATCACCGTCAACATCCAGGTGGGCGACCTGGCTGACAAGATCATCCAGTGCTACCGTCTGAAGGGCGAGGGCATTGCCGAGCTCAAGGAAGGCGACGAGATCGGCGTCTTCGGCGTGATCAAGAACTACAAGGGCACCATCGAGTTCGACGCCGGCTGCGTCGTCATCCCCGTGGAATCCTGCCAGAGCGCCCGCGTGGCCGGTTATGCCTACACGCTGGAAGCCGGCGCTGCCATGAGCCGTGAATCCACCATGACCGGCGTGATCACCGCGATCCCCTCCGCCTACAGCGCTGATTATAAGAACATCACTGTCAACATCGATGTTCCCAGCCTGGAAGGCTATACCGTGCAATGCTACCGTCTTGCCGGCGGCGAAGACCTGGCCGAAGGCGATACCATCACCGTGACCGGTACCATCAAGAACTACAACGGCACCATCGAATTCGATAAGGGCTGCACCTACACCAAGTAAAACTGGGCTATATAACAGAACAGAGGCCGCTGCGTTTCCGCAGCGGCCTCTGTTATTGATTCACAGCCATCCTGTGTTTTGGGATTTGTATTTCCTGACCGATTCGTCCGCCTCGCGGACCAGCTGCTCCGCCTCCTCCCGGCTGTATACCGTCGCGCCGCTGGCGCAGGCGTGGCCGCCGCCGTGATGGCGCTCCGCCACGTCGTTGATGGTCATGAAGCGGGAGCGCAGGCGCACGCGGATGCCGTCTTCCGGATGGTCGCTCTCGATGAAGGCGATCCAGCAGAGGCATTCGCGGATGCCCTCCAGGTAGCTGATCACATTGCAGGCCGCCTCAAAGCTCAGGCCGAATTCCCGCTGCATGTCACGGTCGACATAGATGTATGCCGCGCCGCCGGGCGTGCGCTCCATGTGCTCGTACACATAGGCCCTGAATTTCAGGGATTCGTAATCCTTCAGGTAGAGCTGCGCGTACAGGGTCTCCGTATCGACGCCCTGGTCCAGCAGCATCCCGGCCAGGCGCATAGTGTCGCCGTTGACGCCGCCGAAGCGGAAGCGCCCCGTATCCGTGACCATACCCAGATAAACATAGGTCGCGGCCAGGGGGCTGATCTTCCAGGCCTCCCGGTTGGCGGCGTACAGCGCGGCGACCATCTCGCAGGCGGAGGGGCGGTCCTCCTCCACCCAATTGATCCTGCCGTAGGGATCCGTTTCGATATGGTGGTCGATCTTGATCAGCTCACGGCACAGCGCGTATTTCTGATTGGAGATGCGCGAGCGCTCCGCCACGTCGATGACGATGCCCAGGGCGGACCGGTAATACCCGTCCGGCACGGGCGCGTCGTCCTCGCCCACGAAAGCCAGGAATTCCGAGGTCTGGCCGTCCACGATCAGGATCTCCTTGTCCGGATACGTCAGCCGCAGGATCTCCCGCAGGCCCTTGGTCGCGCCCACGCAGTCGCCGTCCATGCGGATATGGCGGAACAGCATGATCCTGTCATAGCTTTCGATCTTTTCCGTGATCTGCCGGATGATTTCCCGGTTCATGCGTTCCCTCCCATCATCTTGTCGAGATCGTCGAGCATGCTGTGGACCTCGTCCCAGCTCTTCAGGGTCGCCCCGCTGGCCTTCGCGTGTCCCCCGCCGCCGTATTTCACCGCGATCGGGTTGATGTTGTACGGGCCGGAGCGCAGCTCGCAGAGGATCCCCCGGTCCGTTTCCGTAAAGTTGACCCAGATATCCACGCCGCGCACGTCCGCCATCACGCCGACCATGCCGCGCGACGCGGTGAAGGAATCGCAGTCCAGCGCCGCGAGCTCCTCCGCCGTCGTGATCGTATAGGCGACGCCCCGCTCCGTCAGGCGGATCCTGCCGACGAACGCCGCCCGGAGGCGCAGCTCCTTCAGGTCCATGGCATACAGGTCATGGTACAGCTTTTCCGTATCGATGGGCTGCTCCATCAGCCAGGCGGCCAGGCGGAAGGTGCGGGCTGTGGTCGCGTCGTAGCGGAAGCGGCCGGAGTCCGTCACCATGCCGGTATACAGGGCCGTCGCGGCCTCAGGGGTCAGGGCCCAGCCGCATTCCATCGCCATGCCCGTCACCAGGCCGCAGCAGCTTTCATAGCTGCTGTCGTCCACCTCCACGTCCGCGATCTTCTCCACGAACAGGTGGTGGTCGAGCCGGACCGTGCGGTGGGCCTGCTGATACCGTTCGTCGCTGATCAGCGCCCGCGCGGACGTATCCAGGATCACGGCCAGCGCCCGCGGGTACAGCGTGTCGTCGACCTCATCCATCACGGAGCCGGCCATAAAGGCATAGCGGCCCGCCTCATCTCCCACCATGTACACGCGCTTTCCGGGAAAGTTACGCAGGATCAGGTGCCTGAGCCCGATCTGGCTGCCCAGCGCGTCCCCGTCTGGGTGATGATGGCGGTGGAGGATGATAGTGTCGTGATCCCGGATCTCCTTCAATACGGCTTCAAACAATGCTCGATCTCCTCTATGCTTTTAGCATCCTCAACTGAAACATAAAAACTCCTCCCGAAGGAGGAGTCAGCTGAGCAATGGATTACTGGGCGGCCTTCACAGAAGTGATGTGGGGGTTCGCGCCATTGTACCAGTACAGGAAGCCCTCCATATCGACCACGTCGCCGACCTTCAGCGCTTCGACAGCCTTGTACACGTCGGTATCCTTGCCGCAGAGATAGAACTCCACGCAGAAGTCATAGGTCTTGCCGTCCTTGGAAGCTTTGAAATACAGGTCGTCGGTCTTGTCGTTGGCATTCTTGTAAGCGAAAGCCGCGCCGGTCTCGTCATAGGCTTCAATGGTCATGCCCTTGAAGGACACCAGCTCGTTCTGATGGGCAACCAGCTCGTCGGTGCCCAGCAGCGCAGTCACGTCAGCAGCCTCGGCAACGAAGGTGTCGCCTTCCACCACTTCGTACTTCGCATCGGTGATCTCAACCTCGCCGCTCCACTCAGCCTTGTAGCCGGTCACCTTGATCTTGGTGCCGGGAACCAGCTTGTCGTAATCTTCCTGGGAGATCGGCATTTCATAGATGAAATACGCGCCGTCGGCAGCCTGGGTGTAGATAGTGGCCTTGTTGTCCCACCAGCTCTGCTTGGCCTGGACATAGGTCTCCACGGTCACTTCGGTATCCAGCTCAGCCGCAACATAGTCGGCATGGCTCATGACCGCCGCGCCTTCCGCCATCACGGCGCAGGCACCGGCAAGCACAGTCAGCATCAGAGAGATCGCAATCAGCTTTTTCATAGGTATCAATCTCCTTTCTCAATTGGGAAACGCTGACACAGTCAGCAGTTCCTTCGGGAACTGCCCTTATTATACCCACTTTTCCCCTTGAAGTAAATAGAAAATTGTCAGGTTTTACGTTTTTTCAGCCTCTGCCGCAGGGCGTACACGCCCATCAGCACCCAGGCCGCCGCCAGCGCGCAGAGCAGCGTCACCGCGGTGCCTGGCAGGGGGCCCATATCCTCCGTATCGGTCTCCTCCGCGCCGCTGGACACGGCGATCTGGTCCAGGCGGTAGAGGGAGTTCACCTGGTTATACACGGAGTCGATGAAGGCGTCGTCCACCGTCTTCTTGCGCCTGGTCGCCTTGGCGACCTCCTCGATCAGCTGCCCCGCCGCGTCGCGCAGGGAGGCGGAGCCGTTGAAGACCGGCGTCACGAAGGTATCCGCCGTGTGATCGATCAGCAGTTTGGTCGCGTCGATCTTGACGTAATAGTGCGTATCGTTGTCCTCGCCGGACCGGCTCAGGTAATCCTGGTATTCCGGCGTCCGCTGCGCCTTCAGGGTGACGGGCACATAGCCCTCGGTCTCGGCATAGCCGATCTGGACCTCGTTGGTGATCAGGAACTGCGCGAACAGCCAGCTGGCCAGCACCTGCTGGGGATCCGTCTTGTTGAACACGCAGATGGACGGCCCCTGCGAGATCATCCGCGGCTGCTCCGGGTCGATCTGAGGGATCATCCGCACCACCGTCTCGAAGGGCACCACCTTGTCGGCGGCGATATCCATGAGCGGCGCGTCCGTGCCCATCCAGGTGGCTCCGGCCGTGGAGTCGATGGCGAAGATGCACTGCCCGGCGTTCAGGAAGTTGCCGGGGTAGCTGGAGATCTTGAAGGTGGAGAACGCCCCGTTCTTCACGTGCTCGGAAACGGTCAGCAGGTGCTGCTTCGTCACGTCGTTGAAGATCAGGATCTCGCCCTGATCCGTGGAGTAGCCGCCCCCGCTCTGCCTGAGCAGGTGGATCATCATATTGTCCGTGGATTTGTAGATGAAGGGGATCATCACCTTCTGGCCGTTGACCAGGTAGTTTCCCTCCTCATCCTTCGCGGTCGCCGCGTCGGACACCTCCCAGATCCAGTCCCAGGTCAGGACGTCCGGCACGGTATAGCCCAGCTTTTCCACATAGGTCTTGTTGATGTAGCACGCCTCGGTGGAGCGCATGTAGGGCAGCGCGTAATAATGCCCGCCGATGACGCACTCGTTCAGGAACTGCGGCACCACCTCCGCGCGCTTGGGGCTGTCAAAGCGCAGCTCGCTCCCGCCCAGGCCGTAGCGCGCGTCGTCGAACAGCTCGTCCAGCGGCACGATCACATTGCTGCCGGTCAGGTAGGTGGCGATATGGTCCGGATAGGTGATGCACACGTCCGGCGTGGTCTTCGTGGCGATGTTGGTGATGACGTCGTTGTAGATGCGGCCGTAGTCCGAGTACAGGCGCATTTTGACCCTGATGTTCGGATAGAGGGCCTCAAAGTCCGAGATGGCCTTCTCATATACGGCGGTCTGCACCTTGTTGGTATCGTTCTTCGCCCAGAAGGTCACTTCAAAGCTGCGGCTGTCATCCAGCTGCTGCGGGATCACGAAGGCGCTGGAATTCTGCGAGCCGTGGCAGCCGGTCAGCGTCACGCACAGGCTGAGGAGCAGGAGGAGCGCCAGAAGCTTCTTTCGGTTTTTCATCCCTTGAGCCCTCCCCTGGACACGCCGGCCATGATCTTTTTATGGAACACGAGGAAGAGGATGATCAGCGGCACGGAGATGACGACCACCGCCGCCATCATAGCCGGGATATTCTCGCGCCCGAAGCCGTTTTCACGGATCTCCTGGATGCCGTTGGACACCAGGTAGTAATTCGGATTGTCGGTGATCAGCCGCGGCCAGACGTAGGAGTTCCAGCACTCGATGACCTTCAGGATGACGATGGTCACCAGCGTCGGCTTGCTGATGGGGATCATGACGCGGGTCAGGTACTCGAAGTCCGTGGTGCCGTCCACCCTCGCCGCCCGGTACAGCTCGTCCGGGATCTGCTCAAAACTTTCCTTGAGCAGGTAGATGTAAAAGACCGAGGTCACCGACGGCAGGATCAGGCCGGTGAAGGTGTTGCGCAGGCGCAGGTTGGTGATGGTGACGAAGTTAGTGATCACCACCAGCTCGTTGGGGATCATCATGAGCGACAGGAAGACGGTGAAGGCCAGCTGCTTGCCCTTGAACTCCAGCCGGGCGAAGGCGAAGGCCGCGGGGATGATGACGACCATCATGAGCCCGGTGGTCAGCACCGTGAAGATGATCGTGTTCAGGAAGTACTTGGCCAGCGGCACCGCCGTAAAGGCGTCCACATAGTTCTGGAAGGTCGGCGACAGGGTAAAGAACTGCGGGATGTATTCCGAGTTGTACGCGCTGTAGCTCTTGACGGAGGTCAGCAGCATCCAGTAGAAGGGAAACAGCACCATCACGGCCCAGAGGGTCAGGAACACGTAATCGATGACGGTGAAGCAGCGCTGGCGCAGCGCCGCGTTGCGCTCCACCCGCTTGTAATCCAGTTTCGTCTGCATCGTCTCGCCTCCCTCAGTAATGGACGTGCTTCTTGCTGATCAGCAGATTCATGCACGTGATCGTGAGGACGATCGCGAACAGGATCAGCGCCGCGGCCGAAGCGAAGGAGGGATAACCGCCGCTGTTGCCGTACAGCATGTCGTACACATAGCCGACGATGGTGTTCATGCCGGCGGCGTTCAGGTCCGTGCTGAACAGGGCGATGGCGTCGGAATACGCCTTGAACGCGCCGATAAAGCCGGTGATCACCAGGTAGAAGATCATGGGCGAGATCATCGGCAGCGTGATCTTGGTGAACACGCGCCAGCCGGGCGTCGCGTCCATCTTGGCGGCGCTGTAATAGTCCGGGTTCACGCTGGCCAGCGCGCTGGTCAGGATCAGCACCTTGAAGGGCATGACCACCCAGACGGTGTAGAAGCACAGCACGAACATCTTGGCCCAGTACGGCCCGTCGATGAAGTCCACCGACTGCCCGCCGAACCACTTGATCATCAGGTTGACCAGGCCGTCGGTATAAGCCGTCTTTTTGAACAGGATCATGAACACCAGGCCCACCGCCAGCGTATTGGTGACATAGGGCAGAAAGTACACGGTCTGGAACAGGTTGCGCAGCGGCTTGATGGCGTTGAGCCCCAGGGAGATCAGCAGGGCGATGCCCGTGGAGACGGGCACCGTGATGATGACCAGCAGGAAGGTGTTGCGCACCGCCTGCAGGAAATACGGATCCCGGAGCACATAGGCGTAATTGTACAGGCCCACGCCGTGATAGGTCTGGGAGGCGGAATTGTAGCCCTCCTCAAAGGAATAGACCAACACGTCGAACAGCGGATAGACCATGAATACGCCTAAGAACAGCATGGCCGGGAGCAGGTACAGCCAGCCCTTGAGGTCGTTCTTTTTCATTGCGCGTCCCCGTCCTTCAGCTTAAAGCGGATCCGCTCGCCGGTCTCCGCGTCAAAGATGAACACCTTATTCGGGTACAGGTCGAAGCTCACCCGTTCCCCGCTGGCGGCCAGCTTCGCGTTGGCGGGGACGATGGAGCGGATGAAGGTATTCCGGCTTTCGGGATGGGTGGACACCACACTGGTGTCGCGGCCCATGACCTCCACGCGCTCCAGCTTGCTGACGAACCGTCCCCCCGCCTTCGGGATGAAGCCCTCGGGGCGGATGGCCGCCGAAACGGGCCGGTCGCCGACGCCGGGAACCTCCAGCACCGCCTCGTCGCCGATATACAGCGTCTCCCGTTTCACGGCCGCGTTGAACACGTTGATCGGCGGAGTGCCCAGGAACTGCGCCACGAACAGGTTGGCCGGGTCGTCGTACACCTCCTGGGGCGGCCCGATCTGCTGCACGATGCCGTCCTTCATGACCACGATCATGTCAGAGATGCTCATAGCCTCGTCCTGGTCGTGGGTGACGAAGATGGTGGTGATGCCCGTTTCCTGCTGGATGCGGCGGATCTCCTCACGGGTCTGCAGGCGCAGGCGCGCGTCCAGGTTGGACAGGGGCTCGTCCAGCAGCAGCACCCGCGGCATTTTGACCAGGGCGCGCGCGATGGCCACGCGCTGCTGCTGGCCGCCGGACATCTCGCTGGGCTTGCGGTCCATCAGCTGGTCGATCTGCACCAGCTTCGCCGCCTGCCGCACACGCTGCTGCATCTCCTCGCGGGTCAGCCGGTCCTTGCCGCGCAGGTTCTGCAGCGGGAACATGATGTTCTCCTCCACCGTCAGGTGCGGATAGAGGGCGTAATTCTGGAATACCAGGCCGACCCCGCGGTTTTCCGGCGGCAGATGGGTCACGTCGTCCTCGCCGAAGAAGATCTGGCCGCTGGTGGGCGGCTCCAGGCCGCAGATCAGGTTCAGGGTGGTGCTCTTTCCGCAGCCGGAGGGGCCTAAAAGGCCGATCAGCTTGCCGTCCGGGATCTCAAAATCGAAATCGTTGACGGCAATGACCTCTCCGCCCACCTTCTTGTTCCGGCTCGGGAAGATTTTCGTCAGGTTCTTGAGTACGATTTTCATTGGCTTCCGTTTCCTCCTTGCCTCAGGCAGCGCCGTGCAGATCCGTATGCTTTATTCAATCACAAGAGAACACATTCGATCGCGCATCAGTGTCAGCAGCACGTCGCCGTTCCACTCGATCCTGGCGCGGTCAGCCGGCAGCGTCACCAGACGCTCCGGATCGATCCCGCCCACCTCCAGCGCGCTCATATCGCTGAGCCGCACCAGGCGCAGGTGCCAGCCCCCGTTCAGGGCTGTCTCAAACAGGGCATATTCGCCGTCCGGCGACAGCGCCATTGCCATGATATACTCATAATTCAGAGACGGCTGTATTTTTCCGCTCATGACGCTGTTGCCGATTTCAGTCATCTGTTCCCAGGTCAGCGGGACCACGCCGCCGCTCCTGGCATCGAACGCCCAGTATTCATTCAGACCGTTATACCCCTGGTCGGGACGGAAGCGCCGGAAGTACGGCGCGCGGCTGACATAGGAGACCAGCGCGTATCCGGAGTCAGGCGCATACACCATCCGGTTTACATAGGCAGCGCTCGCTGCCGGCGCCAGTGTCTTATCGGGAAAGCGCATCCAGCCCGAGCCGGTCAGCAGATAGCGGGCCAGCCGCTGCTGCTCGCGTTTCGGGGTCTTGACATCCTGAATGATGAGGAAGGAGCCGTCCTTCAGCTCACAGAGATTCCCGTAATAATCAAAGTCTGAGGCGGAAAGGCAGGGCTCCAGCTGCCCGGTCTGAAGATCATAGCGCACCAGGGCCGTCCGCGCGCCATGGGCATTGCCGTAGAGCATATAATAGACGTACCGGCCGTCGCGGCTGAAGCAGGCAGACACGGCCGCGCCAGTTTTATCTTTAAACATGTTCTTGCCGTAGGCGGCGACCAGGAATACCTCGCCCGTTTCCATATCGATCAGGTGCGGGTTATACTCCATACGCGCGTTGATCAGCACGGTCCTTCCATTGGTGATCACCGCGTACCGCCCGTCCGGGGACCAGGCGACCTCCGTGGCATAGCCGCCGAAGTAGCGCTTGTACGGGCTCTTCCAGAGAGAGGTGAGGTTCCCGTTGGCATCCTCGACCCCGCGGGCCGCGCTTTGCAGGATCACCCTGAGCTTTCCCTGACGCCATGCGAGCAGCTGATCCCCGTCCGTCAGCATGGCCGTCGTCCCGTCAGGCGACAGGGACACGACATAGAGCGTGTCGATCCACTGCCGGAGCTGGTCTCCCTGTGCTTCGCTTTCAAAGCCCGGCGGGACCACGACATCCTCCTGCCGGATGGTGAGGCCGGCCAGCGGGATCTCCCGGAGCGTCGCCCTTCCGGACGCAAAAGCGGCGTCCAGCCGGGAGGAAAGCTGATTCGCGCTCCCTTCCGCTGCCGCCGCGGCATGGAGACAGCCTGTCATGATCAGACAGACCGCCATACATAATACGATTGTGCGCCTCAACATACGATGACCGCCTTTCTATGCTGCAGTATCCGCGTGCTCCGGGCCTTTTCGCGTATATTGAACCACAGAAAGCCGCCGCTGTCAAGCAGTTTGCGTCAGCGCATCACCACTCACGGGGCGCATATAGCAGGCATAAGACAAGATGTAAAAGAAATATGTTGGGACAGAGCGACGCGAAGTCCGCTGCCGTCCGGCGATTCATTCGCCGGATTGGCAAAGCCGGCCGAAGGCGGAAGGGCTGAGTGTCGCTCTGGCCTTGCTGAGGGGCGTGTTGAGGGAAAACACCCTCTGCTCAAATCCGCGGCAGCGGCATGTACGGCGCGGATCCCGCAGGGGGACGCAAGTCCCCCATGCGGTCACTGTTCACTCCGCGAACAGTGACATCATCGTTTGAGCAGCAGCTCGTCGCCCTGCGCCACGCGGTAACCCGCGTCCGGACGCAGGGTCGTTCCCCCGCGCCTGACCGCCAGCAGCATCGCGCCGGCCTCGCGCTCGACCGTCCCGGCGGTCTGGTCCAGCCACCGGCTGTCCGCCTGCACATGGATGGCTTCAAGCCCCTCCAGCACGGTGCCCTTGCCCTGCGCCTTCCCGTACTGCTCCACGAAGCCGGCCGAGATGATGCCGGTGGGGATGGCCACCGCGCCGACCCCGAGGAAGGAGATGATGACGGCCATCACCTTGCCCAGGGTGGTGATGGGATACACGTCGCCGTATCCTACTGTCAGCAGGGCGCTGACGCTCCACCACATGCCGGACAGGGCGTTGGCGAACTTATCCGGCTGCGCCTGGTGCTCCACACTGTACATGCACAGGGAGGACGCCAGCATCAGGATCAGCACGATGAACAGCGAGGATGCGATCTGGTTCCGCTTTTCGCGGAGCACGGAGGTGATGACGTTGAAGGAGTCGTAGGTCGCGTTGATGCGGAACAGGTGGAAGATGCGCACCACGCGCAGCATCCGGAAGGCCACCGCCCCGCTCAGGAAGAAGAAGGGCAGGATCGTCAGCAGCTCCACGATGCCGTCATAGGACAGCAGAAAGCGGCGCACCGCCTCCAGCCTGCCGACCTTCGGGTACAAAAACTCCGCCGTCCAGATGCGCAGCGCGTATTCCACGCAGAATACCGCCACGGTCACGTTTTCCACCGCGTCGAACAGGCCCTGGTAGCGGCGCAGACTGTCAAAGGTCTCGAGAAACATCACCAGGATGTTGGCGACGATCACCGCGACCAGGAAGTAATCAAACACCCTGCTCGGCCAGTCGCTGACGTTGCCCAGCTGGATGATATCGAAGATACGGCGCTTGATCCGGCGGTAAGCCCTCTGGTCCTTCAAGCTTCTCTCCCCTTCAAAAACAGACTGCGGACCGGCCCGTTCAGAGGCCGGCCGCAGTCATCGGCAGTCTGTATTACCCGTTCAGCTTCGGTATTTCGGCTTCCTCCAGCCGCTCGGGCCGGTTCAGGATCGCCATGAACTCCTCGCCCGTAATGGTCTCGCGGTCCAGCAGGTATTCGGCCAGCTCGTCCAGCTTGCACCGGTTGTCGTTGATGATCTGCCGCGCCGTCTCATGCGCCTGGCGGATGATATCGTTGACCTCCTGGTCGATCCGCGCGGCGGTCTCCGCGCTGCAGGCCAGGGAGGTATCCCCGCCCAGGTACTGGTTGGTCACGGTCTCCAGCGCTACCATATCGAACTGGCTGGACATGCCGTACCGCGTCACCATGGCGCGGGCCAGGCGCGTCGCCTTTTCGATATCGTTGGACGCACCGGAGGTGACGGAATTGAACACGATCTCCTCCGCCGTCCGTCCGCCGGTCAGCGTTGCCAGCTGGATCATGGCCTCGTCGCGGCTCAGGAGGACTTTTTCATCCTCCTCCACCTGCATGGTATAGCCCAGCGCGCCGCTGGTGCGCGGGATGATAGTGATCTTGGTGACCGGCGCGGCGTTCTTCTGCTTCGCCGCCACCAGTGCGTGGCCGATCTCGTGATAGGCGATGATGCGCTTCTCGCGGTCGGAGATGACCGCGCCCTTGCGCTGGTAGCCGGCGATCACGGTCTCCACGCTTTCCATCAGGTCTTCCTGGGTCACCTGGTCGTGGCCCTCGCGCACCGCTCGCAGCGCCGCCTCGTTGATGATGTTGGCCAGCTCCGCGCCGGACGCGCCGGAGGTGGCACGGGCGATGGCGGACATATCGATCCCAGGCGCCATTTTGACGTCCCGGGCGTGCACGTTCAGGATCGCGACGCGGCCCTTCAGGTCCGGCAGCTCCACGGGGATGCGCCGGTCAAAGCGGCCGGGCCGCAGCAGGGCGGGATCCAGGATCTCCGGCCGGTTGGTCGCGGCCAGGATCACGACGCCCTTCGCGGCGTCGAAGCCGTCCATCTCCGCCAGCAGCTGGTTCAGGGTCTGCTCGCGCTCGTCGTTGCCGCCGGAGATCCCCGCGGCCGCGTCGCGCTTCTTGCCGATGGTGTCGATCTCGTCGATGAACACGATGCACGGGGCCTTCTCGGTGGCCTGCTTGAACAGATCACGCACCTTGGCCGCGCCCATGCCGACGAACATTTCGACGAATTCCGAGCCGCTGATGGAGAAGAAGGGTACGCCCGCTTCCCCGGCGACAGCCTTGGCCAGCAGCGTTTTACCGGTGCCCGGAGGGCCCACCAGCAGCGCGCCCTTGGGCAGCTTCGCGCCGATCTGGCGGTAGCGGTCGCCATCGTGCAGGTAGCTCACGATCTCCCTGAGCTGCTCCTTGGCTTCGTCCTGCCCGGCCACGTCGTCGAAGGTCTTGCCGGTCTGGGACTCGATGTAGATCTTCGCGTTCGCCTTGCCGAAGGACAGCACGTTCTGGTCGCCCGCGCCGCGCATGATCTTCGGCAGGATCACCTGCCCGATGATCATGAACATGATGATCGGCAGGAACCAGGAGATCAGGAACGCCAGGATGGGGCTCGTCTGCGTCGGGATCTGGACAACGATCTTGACATTGTTGGCCGTCAGCTTGGTGAGCAGGCTCTCATCGTCCGGCCAGATATTGGTGACGAAAAACCTCGTTTCATGCGTCGTGGGGTTTTCGGCCTTGAACTGCAGCGTCCGGTGCGTGTCGTTCAGGCTCGCTTCCGTGATCCTGAAGCCCTTCTCCCCGTTCTCCAGCAGACTCAGGAAATCCGTGTAGGAGATCTCCTCGATGCTCGCGGACAGGATGCGCGGGAAAAGAAACGCGTTCGCGAGGATCATGATCACGGTGACGATGATCAGATATGTGATGACCGGCTTGGCTTCCGGTCTGCCTTCCTTCATGAAGTATCCTCCTTGTCCGGCGGCGCTGTCTCATGTATGGTATTCACTTTCACGCCGTCATGCGGTATTTTACGCCGTTTTTACGCGGACTTCAACGCCATTTCTGCCCGAATCGGTACGGGATGTTGGCAAAACGATGTCAGCCGCGGTCAGAACAGCTTCACCAGCATGCCTTCATACAGCACGCCCGCGTTCTTGGGCACGATATGGGTGATATCGCCCTGGGTGGAGATGACCGTGACCTGCGTGAAATAGTTGTTGCCGTATTCGTCCACGATGACCACGCCGGTCTGGCCCATCTGGGTATACAGAGCGCGGGTGGGCACCGTCAGGCTGTCCACATTCTCGCCCAGCTGCACCTGGCAGGAGCGGATATACAGGATATCGCGCACGTCCCCCGCGTTCACGCTCAGGCGCACCAGCAGTTCCCCGCCGGCCCGGGTGAAGCTTTCCACCGTCGCGTCCACCACGGTATTTTCGAAGGATTCGATGAGCAGCTTATAGGTCTGCCCGGTGATAGGCGTCCAGTCCCGGTCGTCGCACAGCATCAGCACCGCCCAGCGCCCGTCCTTGATCAGGCGGTAAATGGATACCGTGTTGCGCGTCGCCGCCGGATTGGCCGGGATGTAGCCGTTGTACATGTTCCGGACCTCGCCCGGGGAGAAACTCAGGTAGGTGCCCAGGTTCAGCACCGGCTCGTAGCCGTCGATATAGAAGCTGACGATGCCGTCCGAGGCCGCGGCGTACTGCTTGGTCCAGCTGGAAATGCGCTGCAGCTGGTTGTTCTCGTCGTCGTACAGGCGGGAGAGCTTCTGGTCGTCCGGGTATTTCTGGCGCAGGTAGCTCTGGCGGGACTGCAGGGTCTCCGTGAGCAGGTCCTCCTGGTTCAGCAGGTTGCCGCGTCCCTCGCGGATCATCTGGCGGGTCGTTTTCGCCTGCTCACGCACCTGCGTATCCAGGGTCGTCAGCCTCGCGTCGCGCGCCGCGCCGGAGGAGGAGATCAGCGTCTTGTGATAATCCTTGATCTGGTCGCGGAAGCGCTTCAGCGTCGTCAGCTCACGGGTATTGAAGCCGGAGGTGTATACGGTGCAGATGACCGTGGTGCGGTCGACGTTCGTTCCCTCTTCGGCGGTATAATCGATCTGCGAGATGCTCTCCTGCGTATAGACGGTCTCGTCGCGCACCACCATGGCGCTGCCCGTATAGCGCGACGAGAGCACGCCGGCCGAAACATAGCCGTACATCGCCTCCTGAGGCGCGAAGTGACGGATGGCTGCGAAGGCGGTGATGCCGAGCACGACGACCGCGAACAGCACATAGGGCACGCCGGAGCGCTTCTTTCTGGAAACGACGCCCGTGCGCGGCACATGGTAGCCGGGCTTCCCGCTGACCTTCACGGTCTTCCACTTGCCGTTTCCGGATGAAGGCGTCTCGTCCCCGTCCTCCTCTTCCTCAGGAGGCACCTCCTGGAAGGCGGGCGGCGCCTGGCCGGCCATCCGCTGAGGCGGGACGCCCGGCTGCTGGTAGGGATAGCTCCCGTCAGGCGCAACTGCGCCCGACTGCTGGGTGTAGCCCGGCTGCGGCTGGCCCGGCGCCTGCTGGACATTTGGCGGCATATAGCCCGGCTGCTGGGCATAGCCCTGCTCAGGGTAATACGGCGGCTCGTCCGGGCCGAACAGCGACGGGTCGAGCTGTACGGGCGGCGGCACGCTGCCCGCGGGGCGCTGCGGCTCCGCGGGCTGCTGACCGCCCATGCGGGTGAAGTATTGGTTTTCGTCCTGATAAGACGGCATAGTTCCCGGTATAACTCCCTTCTGTCAAAGGCTGATCATCACATGGCGCCCGGAATCATTTTGTTCCGAAGCTGACCGGCTCGTCGTCCTCCACGACCTCCCAGTATTCGGGATGCTCCTCGCGGTAGCGCTCTGTATACCGCTGCAGCGCCAGCTGGGTCTGCTGGCCGGCGACGCCGGTCTGCTCGATGCCCTGCGCCTTCTGGAAGGCCTTGACAGCATCCGCTGTGTGGTTTCCATAGGTGCCCGTCACATAGGTCCCGCTCAGCAGTCCCACGTCGCACAGCATCTGCTGCAGGTTCGTCACCTTCCTGCCCTCGCAGCCGCCCTTGATCACCAGGTCCGCCAGGTCAAACACCGTACCGTAGCCGAGGATCGTTTCCTCTGTCAGCTTATACGCCGTTTCCTGCACGCGGTCCGGCTTGTTGCCCTCGAGCGCATAGACGCGGACGGTATCCTCCCGGTCCCGGGTGCAGAATTCCACCATGGCCACGTGCGTGGTATCGCCTGCCGAGGACTGCGCGAAAAACGCCCAGTCGCCCGGCTGCGGGACATACCCGTTTTTGCCGATGGCCTCCCCGCTGGCGGTATACCACTGGGAGCCCCAGCCCGGGACCGTTCCCCGCCGCGCGATATAGCGCCCTTCCTTCAAAAACCAGCGCATGCCGATGTTTTTGCTGCTGTAGCGGGGATAATAGACAGTCAGGATCCTGCCGCCGGTCTGCTGGTCCACCTGGTCCACGCACCAGCACAGGTATTCGGCGCACCATTCGGCCGTCGGATTGCCCGCCCACTGGCCGTATTTGGTCACGTTGCCGCGCTCTTCCCGGTAGCCGAGCTCCGCGCGCGCCACCCGGAGCAGCTTCCGCACATGCTCAGGCACGGGCGCGATGGGCTCGATAACGGTTTCACCCGCCTCATCCAGCCGGTCAAGCAGCTCCTGCGGCAGGTCGACCCAGTCCGGCGCTGCCAGAGCGGCGGCGCACAGCACGGTCATGCACAGGATCACCAGCGCCGCGGCTGTCAGGTTTTTGCTGTATCGCGTCATCTGTCAAAACCCGTCCTCGTCATAGTGATTTCGTTCCGTCCTTCGCCTGCGTCCGGTGGGAGGCGTCTTCTCCCTCGCCTCAGGCTCCGCGTCCCGCGCCATTTCCGGCCGTTCGGCGCGTGTCTGTGTCCTCAGCTCGGGCCGTCTGAACTGCCTTGTGCCGTCCGCGGCCTCCTGCGCGGCGGCGGGGCGCGCGACGGGCGGGATATACTCGCCCTCGTCTCCCGCGCCTCGGGTCCCCGCGGGCATGGGCCTCGCGCTGCCTTCGATCTCATAGCCTGCCGGCGCGTCCCGGCGGTAGGTCCTCGGACGGCGCGCCTCCTCCGGCTGCGCGTCCGCCTTCTGCTGCCTGCGGCGGATCGCCTGGGCCCGCTGCAGCGCCTGACGGCGTTTTTTGCCACGGAACGCCTGCCAGGCGAAGACCGCGCCGCCGCCGACCGCCAGCACCGCCGCGCCGATGAACACGGCGCCGAAGGAGATACTGCCGCCTGCGTTGGGCTGGGGCGTGCGGTCCGGATCGATGATGATCGTGGACTGCGGCGTCGGAGGCATCGTGATGGAGGGCGTCACGGGGATCTCCGTCGCCACGGACGCCACAGCCGCCGGGGTCGTATAGGGGTTAAAGGGCTCATAGGACGCGGAAACGGAAGGATTGTTCCACTGGTTGGCCAGGTAGGTCTCGTAGGATTGGATGGAATCCGCCCCGGTCACGGTGGTCTCCGTAGTATTGGCGCTCTTGAACTCCTCGCTGGTGACGACGCTGGTCAGCTCGCCCTGGGTGAGGATCTGCACATAATCCGCGCGAAGATAGCCCACCAGGCCGTTGAACATGACCTGCTGCCAGACCTCCCCGTCGTCGCCCAGGAAGCTGCCCTGGACCTGCACGAACTCATTCCGGCTCATCAGGCGCAGCGAGGTGCCCACGGTCAGGCTCGGCTCGGAACGCAGGTTCGCCCGGTCGGGCTTGATGATCCCCCAGCAGGAGGCCATGGCGCTCTGCGCCCTGGGCGTCGGGGTCACGGCGGGCGTAGCGGTCGGGCGGGAATGGTTCGCCTCCAGGTAGGTGACGATCTCCATATCCGTCATCTGGCGCAGCATGTCCCGCCGTACATAGCCTAAGTACATGCCGCTCTGGATCAGGCACCAGCTCGCGCCGTCCTCGGCGGTATTCTGGCGCAGCACGCTGATCACCGTTCCCGCGTTCAGCACGGAGATGATCTGCGCGTTGCTGTTCATCTGCTGGCGCATCGGCACGCCGTCCATCAGGATCAGGGCATAGCCGGTGAAGGGGATCGGGGTGTTTTCGGGCGTCGCGGCAGGCGTCGGCGTCGCCAGGATCTCCAGGTAGTCCCTCGCCACCTCGTTCGTGACGTGGAACAGCCTGTCGTCCTCCACGAAGCCGGTCACGCCGCTGGATACGACGCGCACGGAATCCCAGCAGACGCCGTTCACATAGGTCTGCCCCTGCACCATCACCAGCGTCTCCCCGTTCAGCGTCACCAGCGCCGGATTGTCCGTGCTCAGGCCGCTGCGGATCACCGCGCGGGTATTGGTGACCGCGTACCCGGTATAGGGCAGCGGCGTCGCCGTCATGACCGGCGTGGGCGTCAGGGGCGGCGCCGTGGGCGTCGCGGTCGGGATGAAGACCGTAGGCGTCGAGGTGGGCACCCGCGTCGCCTGCACCGTGTGCGTAGGCACCGGGGATTTGAGCGAGAGCTGCAGGTTCTGGGATTCGGCGGCCGAATAGATATCCAGGTACTCCGACATGATATAGCCTTCCTTGCCGTTGTACCGCACGCGGCACCAGAGCGTTCCGTCCTCGTCCGTCATCTCGTCCACAAAGACGCGGGTGCCCTTTCTCAGCTCCTTGAGCTTCTTGCCGTTCGGCTCGGCGCGGAACCAGACCTTTTTGGCGGTCTGCGCCCAGCGTTCGATCATCCCGCTGTCCGCCGGATCACCGTTTTCGCCGGCGTTCAGGCCCAGAAGCACCTGTACGTCCGCGTCGGAGAGCTCCGTCACGACACTGGCGCTGACATAGCCCTGGCGCTCGTTGACGCTCACGTAGAACCATTTCCCGCCGACGGTGGCGATCCCCTTGAGCTCGATCACGTCCGTCTTGCTGATCTTTCCGATGACGTTGCTGTCATTGCCGGTATAGGGGGAAGAGCGCAGGTTGACCGAATCGTTTTTGGCCCGGGCATAGCCGCTGTACGGCAGGACCTGGTAGCTGTCCTTCCCGTCGTCATTGGGCCGGGTCTGGCGGTAATAGAAGGTCACTGCGTCCGCGTCCGCTTTTCCCTGCGCGTCCACGTTCACGGTGAAGGAAGGCGTGATCTGCTCATATCCATCTTTTAGGTCGACCGGGGACGCGTACACCGCGTTTTCGCCCAAGTGCAGGGTCAGCAGGGTCGACGTGGCGACCTGCGTGCCGTCCTCGGCGAAATACTGCACGATGAGCTCCGGCATGACGACTTCGCTGTTTTCGGGTACGTACACGAAGGTGACCTGATTCGGCTGGACACGGCCCTCCGCGTCCAGGGTCACCGTAACGCTGCCGGCGGACAGCAGGCGGTAGCCGTTGCGAACGCCCTCCGCCCCGCTCAGCTCGGTCTGTCCCTCATACACGGTGACCGGTTCGGAATAGTCGAGGGCCGAGTTGCCCTGGTAAACGTACGAAACCTGAACGAACCCCATCGTCCGGGCGGGCTGGGGCGTCGGCGTGATCTCCGGCTCCGGCGTCGCGGTCGGCGGCGCCGTCTGCGGCAGCTCCAGCCGGTAGATGAAGGTCACGATCGCTGATTCGCCGCTCTCGGGCAGGATCGCCTTCTGGGTCTCCTCACCCTCCAGCACATAGAAATCCCGCAGCTGCTCAGGCGCGGCGTACACGACCATCTCCTGGCCGGGAGACCCGCTCAGCCGGCCCTCCTGCGCGACGGCGTTGCCCTCCGCGTCGGTATAGCGGACGATCACATAGGCGGGTGCTGGAGTCGCGGGCGCCTGATAGGTGTAGAAAAAGATGATCTCCTGGGGCTTGCCCTCCGTATTCAGCGCCACCTGCTGAACGGACTCGCTGGTCGGGTAATAATCCGGCTTCAGGTCCTCCGGGACCGCGTACACGGGCTGCTCAGTCCCGCCCGGCAGCGTGGTCACCGTATCGGAAGCAACTGGCACGCCGCCCACGTCGCGGTAATGCACCGTCAGCCGCACCTCGGGCGGCGCCGGCGTGGGCGTAGGTCTGGTATACAGGAAGACGGTTTCCAGCGTATCCGGGGCGTCCGCGGCGATATCCACGTACGTCAGCGGATCGCTGACGATGATCCAGCCGTCGTCCAGCGCTTTCGCGTAGACAGGCACCGAAGTGCCGCGCTCACCCATGACGGTGTCATCCTCCGCCACCGGCGTTCCGTCCGCGGTCTGGTAATGCACGACGACCGTGACCGCGCCGGAAGGCGCCTGCAAGGCGGGTTCAGGCGTTTCCGCCGGAAGCTCCGTGGCGCTATGCGGCTCAGGCTCCTGCCCCGGGGCGGCAGTCAGATAGATATACAGCTTGGCGCTTCGCCCGCTGTCAGTGCCGCCGACCGGCCAGGTCAGCAGCTCCGTCCCGTCCGGGGCGGCGCTATGCTCCGCTGTCACCGGCGTCCATTCCGGCTCAGCCTCCGGCACGTCCGCCAGGGAGGAGAAAAGCTGCAGCTCCGGCAGGCTGGACAGCGGCATCTCGACCGTAAATACCGGGCCGTTGTCCTCCGCCGCCTGCCACACGACCTCGCTCTGCTCCGCGCCTTCGCCGTCCGTCCATACGATCAGCAGCTGGAGCGGGGTCTCCCCCTCCTCCGCGGCGGCGCAGCCGGCGGCCAGCAGCAGGGCGGCCGCCATCACGCACAGCAGTCTCAGAATCAACCGTTTATTCATCATCGTCTCCCAGCCGCAGCCGGACCGCGAAAGCCCGCGGCATCCAGCCCTCGGCCCCATTTTCCGTACTGACGCGGATCCAGCCGTCCCGCTCAGCGGTACAGCTCACCCGTTCGCCGTATATCACACGCGCGGCGGCGCTCCCGTATGCGGGTTCCGTATAAAGCACCGCCTCGTGAACCGCGATCTCATATGTGCTCCCGTAAAGGGCGTCGGAGAGGTCCGCCCGCACCGTCACAGGTTCCGGCGCCGCTGCCGCTTCAACCGTTCCGGAGAGCGCCGAGCCGGCCGCGTATCCCAGCGTGCCCTGAACCTCCACCAGGCAATAGGTCTCCGAGTCCCCCTCCACCCGGGCGTATACCGTCACATCCGTCCCGGCCTCCAGCAGGGCCGCGACACCGGCGTCCGCGGCGGGGAAAACACGCAGCGCCGTCTGCGTCTGGACCCGCGCCGTGTACGGCCCCGCGGGGCTTTCCCCCGGAGCGGCCAGCGCCGCGGCGGCTTCCTCCGCGCTCAGTTCGGCCAGCTGGCTGTCGTGCGCGAAGCCCATCGTGCCGTTATCCAGGCGGTACACCAGGTCATACAGCACACGCTTGAAGCTGACGCTGGTCAGCACCAGCATCACGGTATCCACCGGCGCGGTTTCGAGGACCGCGTCGGAGGCGCTGCCCAGCGCCGAACGGATGCTCGTTTTATAGGCGGCGCGCGCCAGCTTCACGTCTCCGCTGTTCCTGCGCTCCGAAAGCTGAGGCAGGTCAAACGCCAGGTTCACCGTGTCGCTGAGCATGCGCACACTGTTTGAGCGCACGAAGCAGGCCTCGCTGCCCACCTGGACGCAGGCGTACTCCACGCCTTTCGAGCGGCAGGTGTACAGCACCAGCACCCGCGTCCTGTCCTCCAGCGTGCCGATCGTCCTTCCGGACGCGCCCGGATCGTCCAGCAGGCGGGTACTCCCGCTGATCCTTCCCCATTTCCCGACGGCGCGCACGTTGCGATAGGAGCGCTCCGCCGCCGGTGTATAAGGCGAACGGGATACGTACAGCCGCGCCGCTTCCTGCCAGCTTCCCCTGGCGTTCTGGGCCATGACCGATATGTACGCGGCCTGATCCGGGCTTTCGCCCGCGTCCGGGGCGTCGACCGGGGTACCATCCCCCGGCACGTACCCGGTTCCGTCTACGGTCAGGCTCAGCTGGTCGAAGCCGCTTTCCGGCGGCAGCTGCGCCCACCAGGCGCTGACGCCGTCGACCGTGAACGGGGTCATGGCGGCCTGCTGCCCGTTCCGGTCCGCAAGGGTGATCTCCGGCTGCCCGGCAGCCATCGCTCCGGCCGACGTCCACAGGACCGCCATCATCACCAGCAGCGCCAACCGGCGTTTCAGTACCAACATCCGCAAATCACTCCCGTTCCACATGAATCAGAACAATTTTATTACGAAAAGCAGTTTTCGTCAATAAAGATGAAAAACGTTTACAGACAGGCGGCTCCCCGGACCGCGCCTTTTGCTTTGCCGCGGCTTGACTCTTCAGGCCCGATCCGGTATAATCATCTGCAAACCGGGCTCTGCCTGTCATGATCATTAAGGAGGCTCCCCCATGAAACTCACATTCGGCCAGAAGGCCGCCTACGGCATTGGCGCCGTGGGCAAGGACATGGTCTATGCCCTGTCCGCCAGCTATGTCATGTATTACTACCAGGACATCCTGCATCTTCCCGCCACGTTCGTCGGGCTGATCCTGATGATCGCCCGCGTGTTTGACGCCCTGAACGATCCCTTCATGGGCGTGCTCGTGGCGAAAACAAAAACGCGTTTTGGGCGCTTCCGCCCCTGGCTGTTCACCGGCACCGTGCTGAACGCGTTCGTGCTGTACGCGCTGTTTGCCGCGCCGGAGCTGGGCGAGCCACAGATGATGGTGTATTTCAGCGTTGTCTATATCCTGTGGGGCGTCACCTACACCATGATGGATATCCCCTACTGGTCCATGATCCCGGCTGTGACGGACACGCCGAAGGACCGCGAGAACCTGTCCGTGGTCGGGCGCACCTGCGCGGGCGTCGGCTCGGCGCTGATCGCCATGGGCACCATGCTGCTGGTGGGCATACTGGGTGGCAACAATGAGCGGGAAGGCTTCCGCTGGGTCGCGCTGATCGTCTCCGTGATCTTCGTCGTCACCGAGATCATTTGCTGCCTCTTCATGAAGGAACGCTCCGCCTCCAAAATGGAGACCGTTTCCGTCCGGGAGATGTTCTCCGCGCTGTTCAAGAACGACCAGGCGATCGTGGTGGTCGTGACCATCGTCCTGATCAACATGGCGCTGTACCTGACCAGCAACTTCATCATCTACTTCTTCAAGTATGATTTCGGCGGTGCAGGCTGGAAGGGCGATTACACCCTGTTCAGCACCATCGGCGGCGCCTGCCAGATCCTGGGCATGATGGTAGTCTATCCGCTCCTGAGGGGACGGAAGATCGCCAACGAACGCATTTTCAGGATCGCCTGCCTCATGGCCGTGACCGGGTATGCCATCCTGCTGGTCCTCTGTCTCATGGGGATCACTCACAACCTGCTGATCCTGGCCCTGCCCGGCGCGCTGGCTTTCATGGCGAACGGCATCCTTTCCGTCCTGACCACCGTCTTCCTGTCCAGTTCCGTGGATTACGGCGAGATGAAGACCGGGCGCCGCGAGGAGAGTGTGATCTTCTCCATGCAGACGTTCGTGGTCAAAGCCGCTTCCGGCCTGGCCGTGTTCCTGACCGGCCTGGGCATCGACCTGATCGGCCTGGTAGGCGATACGGAAGACACCGGTGAGATCATCCAGCAGTCCGCTCAGACCCTGACCGGCCTGCGCCTGCTGATGACCGTCCTGCCGATGGCAGGCCTTATCATCGCCCTGGTCTTCTTCATCCGCAGGTTCCGCCTCACGGACAGCTATGCCCAGGAGATGCACGAAAAGCTCCACGGCAATCAGGCCTGATCCCGATGATACGAGCGGGGCTGTTTCACGACCGGCGTGCAACAGCCCCGCTTTTTCTATTCTGTTGTCAGCTCTGTATACAGGCAGTATTTCCGCATCATCAGCCGCTTCCCGCTGACGGGCCTGTCATTCGGGCTCCGCGCTGTTTTCCTGAATGAGCGTTTGTTCGATCAGAGCGAGCAGCTGGTCGCGTCCCTCCCCCGTCTCGGAGGAATAGGGCAGCACCTGCCAGGGCTGCACGCTCAGCGCGCGGTACAGCAGGGTCAGGCAGGGCAGCCTCTGGGCACGGCTGATCTTGTCCAGCTTGGTGGCGACCACATAGAAGGGCAGACCGCTGGAGCGCAGGAAAGCGTTCATGGTCAGGTCGTCCTTCGTGGGCGCGTGGCGGATGTCCACCAGGTGCAGCGTCAGGCGCAGGGCGTCGGACCGGTTGAAGTACCCGTCCATCATCTCGCCCCAGCGCTTTTTTTCATTCTTGTCCACCTGCGCGTAGCCGTAGCCGGGCAGGTCGATCAGGTGCCAGGCGTCGTTGACCCTGAACACGTTGATCAGCCGCGTCTTGCCCGGAGTCGCGCTGACCTTGGCCAGGCCGCGCCGCCGCGTCAGGCTGTTGAGCAGCGAGCTTTTACCCACGTTGCTCCGCCCCGCGAACGCGATCTCCGGCAGGCCCTTGCCCGGAAAGTCACGGTACCCGGTCAGGCTGGTGATGAATTCCGCTTTTTTGATCTCCATGCTCATGGGGTCACCAGCGCCTCGCGCAGCACGTCCGCGATCTCATCCGCGTAGACGATGCGGAAGGTATCCAGCACGTAAGGCGGCACGTCCTCGAGATCCTTTTCGTTCTCCCGCGGCAGGATCAGCGTTTTGATGCCGGCGCGGTAGGCGGCCAGCACCTTTTCCTTGACGCCGCCGATGGGCAGCACCCGGCCGCGCAGGGTGATCTCGCCGGTCATGGCCACGTCCTGGCGCACGGGACGCCCGGTCAAGGCGCTTACCATGGCAGTGGTGATGGTCACGCCCGCGCTGGGCCCGTCCTTGGGCACCGCGCCTTCCGGCACGTGGATGTGAATGTCGCTGGTCTTATAGAAGTCGTCCGCGAGCCTGAATTCGTCCGCGTGCACGCGCACCCAGCTGCGGGCCGCGTGGGCGCTTTCCTTCATCACGTCGCCGAGCTTGCCGGTCAGCTCCAGCGCGCCGCTGCCCTTGAGCACGGAGCACTCCACCGCCAGCATCTCGCCGCCCACCGCGGTATAGGCCAGGCCGTTCACCACACCCACCATCGGCTTCTTTTCCGGCAGGTCGCGCAGGTAGCGCGCCGCGCCCAGGTATTCCCGCAGCACGGGCAGCGTCACGGTGACGGACTTCTTGTCGTTCTCCAGCATATCCACCGCGCACTTGCGGATCACCTGGCCGATGGTACGGGTCAGGATGCGCACGCCGGCCTCGCGGGTATAATCCTCGATGACGGTCTTGAGCACGCTGTCGCTGATGCGCACGGCCTTCGCGGGGATGCCGTATTCCTTCGCTTCCTTGCGTACCAGGTGGCGCTTGGCGATCTGCAGCTTCTCCTCCTCGGTGTAGGAGGGCACCTCGATGATCTCCATACGGTCCAGGAGCGGCTCCGGGATGCTCTCGCGGGTGTTAGCCGTGGTGATGAACATGACGCGGGACAGGTCGAAGGGCAGCTCCAGGTAATGGTCACGGAAGGCGTTGTTCTGCTCCGCGTCCAGCACCTCCAGCATGGCGCTGGCGGGGTCGCCGCGGAAGTCGTTGCTCATCTTGTCGATCTCGTCGAACAGGAACACCGGGTTCATGGAGCCCGCCTGCTTGAGGCCGGAAATGATGCGGCCCGGCAGCGCCCCGATGTAGGTGCGCCGGTGGCCGCGGATCTCCGCCTCGTCGCGCACGCCGCCCAGCGACATCTGCACGAACTTGCGGTTGATGGCCTTCGCGACGGCACGCACGATGGAGGTCTTGCCGACGCCGGGAGGGCCGACGAAGCACAGGATGGGCCCGCGCATCACGGGGTCCTGCTCGGTCTGGTGCCTGAGCGCCAGCACCGCCAGGTACTCGATGATGCGCTCCTTGACCTTCTTGAGCCCGTAGTGGTCCTCGTCCAGGATCCTGCGGGCGCGCTTGATATCGAGCGTGTCCTGGGTATACTTGCCCCAGGGCAGATCCAGGATCCACTCCACATAGGTCTGAGAAATGACGATCTCCGGGCTGCCGGGGGCCATGCGGTCCATCCGGCTGAGCTCGCGCTCCACCTTTTCCTTCGCCTCGTCGTTCAGGGGCAGCTTGGCCGCCTTGGCCCGCAGGTCCTCAGTCAGGCTCTGGTCCTGGTCGCCCAGCTCCTCCTGGATGGCGCGGATCTGCTCGCGCAGATAATAATCCTTCTGGTTCTTGTCCACCAGCTTCTTGAGCCGGGCCTGCACGGAGCGCTCCACCTCGGTCAGCGCCGTCTCGCGCATCAGGGTCACGATCAGCTTTTCGACGCGCTTATTGGTGTCCAGCTCCTGCAGCAGCTCCAGCCGGTCCTCATACTTGGTCAGGATGTTCGCGGCCACCTGGTCCGTCAGGGCTGCCGCGTCGCGCACGTTGGCCATGGCGCGCAGGGTCTCCGGGGATACGGACGCGCCGGAATCGATATAGCGCTGCAGCGCGTCGCGCAGGCCGCGGTACAGGGCCTCCGTCTCCAGCGGATCATCCGTTTCAGGCAGCTCTGCCGCGCATACGGCCATGGTCGCGCCGTCAGCCGTGTCCAGGCCCTCCAGCAGCACGCGCTTTTTGCCCTCCACCAGCACGCGCAGGGCGTCTCCAGGCAGGCTGATGACCTGCTTGATGGTCGCCAGCATGCCGACGGGCCAGAGATCCTCGAAGCCCGGGTCTTCCTTTTCCTCATCCCGCTGCACGGTCAGCACCAGCTGCTGGTCCTGCATCATCGCCTTTTCCAGGGCAGTCACGCTGGACGTGCGGCCCACGTCGAAGTGCAGGATCATCCGCGGGAACACCATCAGCCCCCTGAGCGGGATCATCGGGTAGGTCGTCGAAGTTGCTTTCTTCTTGGGCATATTTCCTCCAAATCAGTTATCAGGACTTGATATAGCTTTCCACCGCCGCCAGGATCGCCTCCGCCCTTTCGGCGGCTTCGGCCTCCGTCTTTGCGGCCGCGGAGATATAGACCTTGATCTTGGGCTCGGTGCCGGATGGCCGCACCACCACGGTGCTGCCGTCCGTGAGCCGGTATTTGAGCACGTCCGACTTCGGCAGGCCGTCCAGGCCTTCGGCGTAATCCAGCGTTTCCGCCGCCTCCAAGCCGCCGAAACGGCCCTTCGCCTGCCGCAGGCTCGCCATGATGGCCTGCATCCGCTCAAAGCCGGCGCTGCCCTCGAAGGTATAGGAGTGCAGCGTGTTCAGGGCGTAGCCGTACTGCCGGTAGATGTCCCCGAGCGCCTCCGTCAGGCTCACGCCCCGGGCATGATACCAGGCATACATCTCGCAGATCAGGAAGGCGGCGTTGACCGCGTCCTTATCGCGCACATACGTACCGGAGAGGTAGCCGTAGCTTTCCTCGAAGCCGAAGATATAATCCGACGCCCGGCCCGCCTTCTCGAGCCGGCCGATCACCTCGCCGATGAACTTGAAGCCGGTCAGTACGTTGACGGTCTCTACCCCGTAATCCCGGGCGATCCGCTCCGCCAGGTCCGTCGTCACGATCGTCTTGACCATCACCGGATGGGCCGGCATCGTGCCCAGGGCCTTCCGGCGCTCGCAGATATATCTGAACAGCAGCAGGCCCGTCTCATTGCCGGTCAGCAGCGTATACCCGCCGTCCGCCTCCCGCACGGCGATGCCGCAGCGGTCGCAGTCCGGATCCGTGGCGATCAACAGCTCCGCATGGTGCTGTTCAGCGCACGAGATGCCCAGCTCCATCGCCTCGCGGATCTCGGGATTCGGGTAGGGGCAGGTCGGGAAATGCCCGTCCGGCCGCTCCTGCTCCGGCACCACGCAGATGCTGGTATAGCCGCTCTCGCGCAGGGTGCGCGTGACCGGCTTCAGGCCTGTGCCGTTCAGCGGCGTGTACACGATGGCGATATCGCGGTCCACGTGATCGTCCGGCCCCAGCAGCGTCTGGGCCTTCACCTCGCTGACAAAGGCGGTGTAAACATCCTCGCCGATCCAGCTGATCCGCCCCTCCGCCATGCCCGCGTCGAAATCCATCCGCCGCACGTCCCGGAACACGTCCAGGCGGTCGATTGCCTTCAGGATCGCTGCGGCAGCCTCGGTCGTGATCTGGCAGCCGTCCGGGCCGTAGACCTTGTAGCCGTTGTACTTGGCCGGATTGTGCGAGGCGGTCACCATGACGCCGGCGGCGCAGCCCAGCGCGCGCACCGCGTAGGAAAGGCAGGGCGTGGGCATCAGTTCCGGATAAATATACACGCGGATACCGTTGGCGGCGAACACGCCGGCCGCGGTCCTTGCAAACTCGTCGGACTGGATACGGGAGTCGTAGCTGATGGCGATCTTCCGTGCTTCCTCCGGAAAGCTGGCGTTGACATAATCCGCCAGGCCCTGGGAGGCCTGCGCCACCGTATGCACGTTCATGCGGTTGGTGCCCGCGCCGAGCACGCCCCGCAGTCCGCCGGTGCCAAAGGCGAGGGACCGGTAAAACGCGTCCTCGATCTCCGCGGGCTGGTCCCGCATCGCCGTCAGCTGCGCGCGTACCGGCGCGTCCGCGCGGCTGAGCCAGTATGTATACCGTTCCTCGATCGTCACGGTTTGCCCCTCCTGTCATGCAAAACAATAATCACCGGTCTCCCGGATATCGCCAGGAATTATACCATAATCGCCTGAAATGCACAAGCTGAAGCAAAAGCGTTCGTCCTGGCACTCTTCACGGGACGAAAAAGGACGCTCCTCAAGCGCCCAGTTATCCAAGCGGAATTACTTCCTACTTCCTAACTCCTACTTCCTCCATTAACCCTTCGCCCTTCTGCCTTAACCCTCTTCCTCATCCCAGCTCTTCCTCATCCCAGCTCTTCCCCATCTCCCGCATCCATTCCGCCACGTCCATATCCCACGCGGCGCGAAGATTGCTGTCAGAGAGGGCTTCTTTCGCTGCGGCGAACGCGAGCGGGGCGCCTTCCCGCAGCACCAGCGCGTGGGTGGCGAAGCGCCGGGCGGCGGACAGGTCGTGCAGCACGGTGATGACGGCGCGGCCGGGCCGCTGCCGCCAGCGGTCCGTGATCGCGTACAGCTCCTTCTGGTAGCTCAGGTCCAGGTGATTCGCGGGCTCGTCCAGCATCAGTACCTCGGGCTGGTGGCACAGCGCCTGGGCCAGGGCGCAGCGCTGCTGCTCCCCGCCGGAAAGCGTGAGCACGCTCCGGTGCCGCATCGCGGCCATTCCGGTATCCTCCAGGGCCTGCTCCACCGCCTGCTCCTCGTCCGGGTCGCCGCCGTGCAGGAAGCCCTGGCGGTAGGGATAGCGGCCCATCCGCACGACCTCCTCCACGGTAAAGGAAAACTGGCTGAAGCCGCCCTGGTCCATCAGGCCCAGCAGCCTCGCGCGCTCCCGCGGCTTCAGCGCCCCCAGCGGCCTGTCATCCAGCGCCAGCGCGCCGGTGTACGCCCATTCCCCCGCCAGCGCCTTCATCAGGGTGGATTTGCCCGCCCCGTTGGGGCCGACCACCGCCAGCCAGTCGCCCGCGTTCAGGCTGAAGCTCACGCCGCGCAGCAGCCTTTTGCCGCCCCTCCTGACGGACAGGTCCCGCGCCTCAAGCCTCCGCATCGTGCCGCCCCCTTTTCGCATACAGGGCGATGAACACCGCCGCGCCGATGATGGAGGTGATGACGCCGATGGGCAGTTCCCGCGGGCTGAACAGGGTGCGGGCCGCCAGGTCGCACAGCATCAGGAAATTCGCCCCGCCCACCAGGCACGCGGGCAGGAGGCGCTTATGGGAGGGACCCACCACCAGCCGCGCCATATGCGGGGTGACCAGGCCCACGAAGCCGATGCCGCCGCCCACGGACACGCATACGCCGCACAGCGCGCATACCGCCGCCATGCAGACCACCTTCGTGCGCCGCACGCTGACGCCCAGGTGCGCCGCACGGCTTTCCCCCAGGGCGAACAGGTCCAGGGCCTGGGCGTGGGGCAGCAGCACGGCGCTGAACACGATAAACGCGCCTGTCAGCAGCCCGACCGAGCCCCAGGTGACCGAGGCCAGGGAGCCCAGCGTCCAGAAGGTGATGGTGCGCAGCTTCTCGCCCGAAAAGGTGATGAGCAGGGTCAGCAGCGCGCTGACCAGCATCCCGTAGACTACACCCAGCAGGATGATGGTCTGGGTGGAGAGGCTCTTATCCAGCGCGTAGGCCAGACCGAGCACCCCCGCCAGGGAAAGCGCGGCGAACAGGATGGCCATCAGCGTAGTGCCGGACAGCTCGCCAACCGTGGCGCTGAAGCCGGTGACGATCGCCACCGCGGCGCCGAGGGACGCGCCGGAGGACACGCCCAGCGTCGAGCCATCCGCCAGGGAATTGCGCAGCAGTCCCTGCATGACCGCGCCGGAGAGCGACAAAGAAGCGCCGATCAGCCCCGCGCACAGCACGCGCGGAAGCCGCCGGCGCAGCAGGATGACGCCGATATAATCCTCCCGCGCGGCGCCGGTGAGCGCGCCGCGCAGGACGTCCAGCGTATCCCGAAAAGCGATGGGCACGGAGCCCACGCACAGACAGAGCATGAAAACGGCGCCCGTCAGGATCAGGCCTGACAGGACGATCGCTCCCCGCCGCGCGCGCGGCGCGCCCGTATTCATAGGTTACGCAGCCGGCTCAGCGGCTTCGTGCTCGAGAATGAACTGATACAGCGCCTTCGCGGCGTCCGCCAGGCGCGGGCCGGGACGGGTGATGGCGTTGGAATCCGCGTTGAACACCCGGCCGGCCTGGATAGCCTTCAGCCCGCTCCAGCCGTCGCGGCCCATGATCTCCTCCACGGGCGTGGGGCCCTCGCCGTAATACATGGTCGTAGTCACGATATAGTCCGGGTCACGGCTCAGCAGCTGCTCCTCGGAAATGCCTGCCCAGCCCTCGAGGTCTGCAAAGGCATTCGTCAGGCCCAGCATGCCCGCGATCTCATCCATAAAGGTGCCGGAGCCGGCGGTCCAGAGGCCCCACTGCAGGGGGCTGACCTCGAAATAGATGGTCTTGCCCTCGCCGACCCTGGTCAGGCCCGCGAAGGTGTCCTTCATGCCCTGGACCACGGCTTCGCCCTCGGCGTCCCGGCCCACAGCTTTGGCGATCAGCCGGATGGCCTCATACACGCCCGCGATGCCCGCTTCCCTGGTCACGATGACGTTTACGCCCGCGCTCTGCAGAGTCTCCACCTGGTCCACGGTCTGGCCCATGGTGTCCATGATCACCACGTCGGGCTGCAGGGCGAGGATCTGCTCAATATTCGTTTCCGCGCCGGAATTCACCACCGGCAGCGCGAGGCACTCCTCCGGATAGTCGCAGTATTCGCCGCGTCCCACCAACGTATCCCCGGCGCCGATGGCGTACAGGATCTCCACGTTGGACGCGGTCAGGGCCACGATCCGCTTCGCCGGCTCCGCCAGCGCGATCTCGCGCCCGGTCATATCCGTCAGGGTCAGCGGCTCAGCCGCGGCGCCTGCGCAAAGGCACAGCAAGCTCAGCGCCAGAACGGTGCTCAACAGCTTTTTCATTTTCTGTTTCCCTCCATTTCACCGCAATGAGCGGTGTCATTGCAAAAGAACAGCGGAGGGTTTTGACATCTTCATGCCGCGCCGCCATCCCCAGGGCCGCGCATCCATCCAGGGCACAGACAGGTCTCCCGACTTTGCCTCATCCTCGGCCGGCGTCTTCCCATGCCCCCTCCCGGCCGCTCACCCGGCCCGGCGGGAGGACACAGTGACCGGGCGCGGTCCTCCCGCGCTCATGCCGCCTCGTCCGCTTCACGGTTGCTGGGACAGTCCGGACATCTCATCCGCTTCCCATGACGGCCGGTGTCGTCCGGCCGCCGCGCGTTGCCGCGCACCTGTGCCTGCTGTTCAGTTGTTCTGAAATTATACGGGAGGCGGAGAGGGTTGTCAAGCACGGGCGATTTTGCGGTTTACAAATCCCCGAATTTGAATTATACTTGAACGGACTTTCAAAGGAGGCATGCACTATGAACGTTGCACCCTACGTACCCTCGCAGATCGAGCCCAAATGGCAGCGGCTCTGGGATGAGCAGCACGCGTTTCGGGCTGAAAACCGGTCCGATAAGCCCAAGTATTACTGCCTGATCGAATTTCCCTATCCGTCCGGCCAGGGCCTGCACGTAGGCCACCCGCGCTCCAACACCGCGCTGGATATCATCGCGCGCAAGCGCCGGATGGAAGGCTACAACGTCCTGTATCCCATCGGCTGGGACGCCTTCGGCCTGCCGACCGAGAACTACGCGATCAAGAATCACGTGCACCCCGCCAAGGTGACCAAGGAAAATATCGACCACTTCCGCAGCCAGCTCAAAAAGCTCGGCTTCTCCTTCGATTATGACCGCGAGGTCAACACCACCGACCCGGAGTACTACCGCTGGACGCAGTGGATCTTCCTGAAGCTGTACGAAAACGGCCTGGCCTACAAGTCCGAGATGCCCATCAACTGGTGCCCCTCCTGCAAGTGCGGCCTGGCCAACGAGGAGGTCGTGGACGGCAAGTGCGAGCGCTGCGGCACGGAGGTCACCCGCCGCGTCAAGTCCCAGTGGATGCTGCGCATCACGTCCTACGCCCAGAAGCTGCTGGACGGCCTGGAGAACGTGGATTTCATCGACCGGGTCAAGGTGCAGCAGCGCAACTGGATCGGCCGCAGCGAGGGCGCGGAGGTCAACTTCAGGCTGACCCCCGTGGAAGAATCCCTGAAGGTGTTCACCACCCGCCCCGACACGCTGTTCGGCGCGACCTACATGGTCATTTCCCCCGAGCATCCGCTGATCGACAAGTATCAGGATCAGATCGCCAATTACGCGGACATCCTCGCCTACCGCGAGGCCGCCGCCAAGAAGAGCGACTTCGAGCGCACCGAGATGGCCAAGGACAAGACCGGCGTCCGCATCGAGGGCATCCGCGCCGTCAACCCCGTCAACGGCAAGGAGATCCCCGTCTGGGTCTCCGATTACGTGCTGATGACCTACGGCACCGGCGCGATCATGGCCGTGCCCGCCCACGACGAGCGCGACTGGGACTTCGCCAAGAAGTTCGGCCTGCCCATCATCGAGGTGGTGGCGGGCGGCAACGTGCAGGAGGCCTGCTATTCGGACGTTGCCACCGGCGTGCTGGTCAATTCCGGCTTCCTGGACGGCCTCTCCGTGGCCGAGGCCAAGAAGAAGATCATCGACTGGCTCGAGGAGCAGGGCATCGGTACCCGCAAGATCAACTTCAAGCTGCGCGACTGGGTATTCTCCCGCCAGCGCTACTGGGGCGAGCCCATCCCGATCATCCACTGCCCGAAGTGCGGTACCGTTCCGCTCAAGGAATCCGACCTGCCGCTGCTGCTGCCGGAGGTAGAGGCCTACGAGCCCACCGACTCCGGTGAGAGCCCCCTGTCCCGCATGACGGACTGGGTCAACGTGAAGTGCCCCTGCTGCGGCGGGGACGCCAAGCGCGAGACCGACACCATGCCCCAGTGGGCAGGCTCCTCCTGGTACTTCCTGCGCTACTGCGACCCGCACAACAGGGACGCCTTCGCCAGTAAGGAAGCCCTGGACTACTGGATGCCCGTGGACTGGTACAACGGCGGTATGGAGCACACCACGCTGCACCTGCTGTACAGCCGGTTCTGGCACCTGTTCCTGCACGACCTCGGCCTGGTCAGCGCGCCCGAACCCTACCAGAAGCGCACCAGCCATGGCATGATCCTCGGCGAGAACGGCGAGAAGATGTCCAAGTCCCGCGGCAACGTCATCAACCCGGACGACATGGTCGACGAGATCGGCGCGGACGCCTTCCGCATGTACGAGATGTTCATGGGCGCCTTCGACCAGGCGATCCCGTGGTCCACCAACGGCGCCAGGGGCTGCAAGAAGTTCCTGGACCGCGTCTGGCGCCTGCAGGAGATCCTGACTGACAGCGAGGACGTCTCCAAGGACCTGCTCGTGCCCGTCCATCAGACGATCAAGAAGGTCAGCGAGGACTACGAGGCGATGAAGTTCAACACCGCCATCGCCCAGATGATGTCGCTGGTCAACACGATCTATCAGAAGGGCAGCATCACCCGCGGCGAGCTGAAGGCGCTGCTGCTGATCCTGTCCCCCGTCAGCCCGCACATCTGCGAGGAGATCTGGCAGCGCTGCGGCTTTGGCGAGCCGCTGCACCACCAGCCCTGGCCCGCCTGGGACGAGCGCTACCTGGTGGCCGACTCCGTGGAGATCGCCATCCAGATCAACGGCAAGGTGCGCGGACGCATCATGACTCCCAGCGGCATGACGCGGGACGAGGGTCTCGCCCAGCTGCCCGAGCGCGAAGAGGTGCAGAAGCTGATCGCCGGCCGCCAGATCGTCAAGACCGTGTTCGTTCCCGGAAGGCTGCTGAATATCGTTGTCAAATAAATTGATGGGGCTGCTAATGCAGCCCCATTTAAGGAGTTCCCCGTGCCAAATAAAAGCGTATTGATCGACAAAACCAAAGAAGCGGTGGCGTCGGTGCTGCCCATCGTGCTGATCGTAGCGCTGCTGTCGGCGTTCTGGGTGCCGCTGCAGACCGACCTGATGCTCGCGTACCTGGTCGGCGCGGCCTTCCTGATCATCGGCATGGCGCTGTTTTCTGTCGGCGCCGAGATCTCCATGACGCAGATCGGCACCCATATCGGGGCGGCGATGACCAAGAGCCGCAATCCCGTGCTGATCCTGATCGTCAGCTTCCTGCTCGGTGTGGCCATCACTGTGTCCGAGCCCGACCTGCAGGTGCTGGCCAACAATGTGCCGGCCATCGACACGACCGTGCTCATCATTGTGGTCGCGGTCGGCGTCGGCGGCTTCCTGGCCCTCAGCATGGCGCGCATCCTGTACAAGATCTCGCTGCGCTGGCTGCTGGTGGGCTTCTATGGGCTGATCTTCGTCCTCGCCCTGCTCGCCGATAAGGACTTCATTGCCGTCGCGTTCGACTCCGGCGGCGTCACCACCGGTCCGATGACCGTGCCCTTCATCATGGCGCTGGGCGTCGGTGTCGCCTCCATCCGCAGCGACGCCAAGGCCCAGGAGGACAGCTTCGGCCTGGTCGGCCTCTGCTCCGTCGGGCCGATATTAGTGGTGCTGATCCTCGGCTTCATCTACAGCGCGGTCTCCACTACCAGCGTCACCATGGACCCTGTCAGCTACAGCGATACCGTGGCGCTGGGCACCGGATACCTGAAGGCGATCCCCGGCACCTTGGAAGAAGTTGGGAAGGCTATGCTGCCTATTGTGGTCTTCTTCCTGATCTTCCAGGTCATCTCGCTGCGGCTGAAGCGCCGCCCCTTCTTCCGGATCCTGATCGGCCTCATCCTGACGCTGGCGGGGCTCATGCTGTTCCTGACGGGCGTCAACGTAGGCTTTTCTCCCCTGGGCTTCATGCTGGGACACCAGATCGCCAAGTCTGATTTCCAGTATATGCTGATCCCGCTCGCCGCGGTCATGGGCTGGTTCATCATCAACGCCGAGCCCGCCGTGCACGTGCTCAACAAGCAGGTCGAGGAGCTGAGCGGTGGCGCGATCTCCGCGAAGGCCATGGGCCTGAGCCTTTCCATCGGCGTCGCGGCGGCCATGAGCCTGAGCCTGTACCGCGCGATCTCCGGGCTCTCGATCCTCTGGTTCATCGTCCCCGGCTACCTGATCTCCCTCGCGCTCTCCTTCCTGGTCCCAAGCACCTTCACCGCCATCGCCTTCGACTCCGGCGGCGTCGCCAGCGGTCCGCTGACCGCGGCCTTCATGCTGCCCTTTGCCATGGGCACCGTGCAGGCGCTGGGCGGCAACGTGATGACGGACGCCTTCGGCCTCGTGTCCATGGTGGCCATGATGCCGCTGATCACCGTCCAGATCATGGGCGTGATCTCCGTCCTCTCCTCCAGGCGCGGACTGCACAGGAAGCAGGCTCCCGTGTATACCGACAACGACATCATCGAGCTCTGGGAGGCCTGACATGCAGCTGAATTATGTGATAGCGATCCTGGACCGCGACAAGCGCGACCAGTATTCCTCGATCCTCAAAGCGCTGAAGCTGAACATCTCGCTGACGATGCTCGGGCACGGCACGGCCACCGCGCAGCACCTGCTGCTCAGCGGCCTCACACCCACGCAGAAGGCGGTCATCGGCACCATCGCGAGCCCGGAAAACACCAGGCGCCTGATCCGGGAGACCAAGCTGAAAATGTATATCGACATCCCCGGCAACGGCATCATGATGGCCGTGCCCATCAAAAGCGTAGGCGGCGCGGCCACGTTAGCGCACTTTACCGAACACCAGACTGCGGGCGAAGGGACACCGAATATGAATTACGATTACGAGCTGATTTACGTTATTATGAACGAGGGTCATTCCGACGACGTCATGGAAGCGGCCTGGCCCGCCGGCGCGGGTGGCGGCACCGTGATCGCCGCCAAGGGCACAGGGATCCAGACCTCCCAGAAGTTCATGGGTATGACCCTGGCCAACGAAAAAGAGGTCGTGCTGATCGTAGCCAAGGCCGCCAACAAGGCGGACATCATGCGCGCGATCATTGAAAAAGCGGGGCCCGAGACCCCTGCCGGCGCGATCTGCTTCTCCATGCCCGTCTCCCAGGTCGCCGGCCTGCGCGTGCTCGAGGCGAAGGAAGAATAAGGCAAAAGATGGGGCTGTTGCACAACCCGAAGCACAAAAATGGAGCATTCGACCACTGAGGAGGTGGAAGAAAGCTCCATTTTGTTGTAGAATGTATCTGCAATGAAAA